>JAZNXU010000029.1:0-3617 GCA_045594065.1 Acutalibacteraceae bacterium | reverse complement strand
CGGCTCGCTTGCCTACCTTTTTGATGAAAAGTACGAGGAGTTGGAAGAGGATATTGATATAAACGGCAACAGTATAGAAATTTTGCTGCACCTTAACCGCGAGCTGTTCAAAATGATTGAAAACACCATTGATTTGGAGCTCATAAAGCGACTTTATTCAACCCAGCTTACCACCAAAACCGAAAAACAGTTGCTCGATAATAACCGAGTTTATTATAAGCTGCTTCGCAGAATTATTTCGGCAGGTCAGGCCTCGGGGCAGCTCACTAAAGAGCAGTCGGCAAATGCCCTTGTGCGCTATTATGCCTTTTTAGAGCGCGCCCTTATATATGATTGGTGCCTGTGCGGCGGCGATTATTCGCTTCTTGATAATGCTGAGAAAATAATGCCGTTTTTTATGGAAAAAATGAAAAATAATTAAAGTTTATTTTTTGTATTATTTTTAGTATAGAATAAGGTCTACTGAAAAACCCTCTATTTTAGAGGGCTTTTATATTTTTAGTATAATTTTAGTATTAACTTAATTCTGTATTGCATTCTATAGAAAAATGTGGTATACTATTAGCAAATTTTTCATTAGGGGGAAATAAAATGGATACCGTACAGATTATAGTTGCTATGGCGGTTTATATGTTAAGCGTTGTAGTAATTGGTATCGTGTTTGCAAAGAAAGCAAACTCAAATTCAGAAAACTACTTTTTAGGCGGCCGTTCTTTAGGCCCGTGGGTAACCGCAATGAGTGCCGAGGCCTCGGATATGAGCGGTTGGCTTTTGATGGGACTTCCCGGTGTTGCCTATTGGTGTGGACTTGCCGATGCCGCCTGGACTGCAATCGGTCTTGCAATCGGAACATATTTCAACTGGCTTATTGTGTCAAAAAGGCTCCGCCGTTACAGCATTAGAGCAAATAACGCAATAACTCTGCCCGAGTTCTTCTCCAACCGCTTCCGCGAGAAGAAAAAGGTTATTATGATTATTGCTGCGCTCTTCATTCTCATATTCTTCACAGTTTATGCATCGAGCTGCTTTGTAACCGTTGGTAAGCTTTTCTCAACACTCTTCAATCAGAAATATGAATATATGATGATTTTAGGTGCCGCTTTCGTGCTTATCTACACAATAGTTGGCGGCTTCTTGGCCGAGAGTGCATCCGACTTTATGCAGGCTATCGTTATGATAGTGGCCCTCACGGTTATTGTTATAATAGGTGTTGTTGAGGCAGGCGGAATTTCAGCTATTATTCAGAATGCTCAGAACATCCCCGGCTTCTTAGAGTTCTTTGGTCTTGCCAATCCCACCGTTGATGCTGATGGCGTTCAGCAGGTTATCGGCGGAGTTGCTCAGTTCGGTGAAGCCAAGAAATACACCGCGCTCAGCGTTGCCTCCTGCATGGCTTGGGGCCTTGGCTATTTCGGTATGCCGCAGGTACTCTTACGCTTTATGGCTATCCGCAAGGAAAAGGAGCTCAAAATGTCAAGAAGAATTGCAATGGTTTGGGTTGTAATTTCTCTTGCTGTTGCAGTATTTATCGGTATTATGGGCCGTCACATTTTCCCGACCGAGCACCTCACCGCATCGGCCGCAGAAAGTATCTTTATCACAATGTCAACCAGCTTCCTGCCGCCCATTATTGCAGGCTTTGTGATGGCAGGTATTCTCGCCGCAACAATTTCTTCTTCCGACTCTTATCTGCTTATCGCCGCCTCCTCGGTTGCTAAGAACATCTTCCAGGGAGTTATCAAACGCAAGGCTACCGATAAGCAGGTAATGTGGGTTACAAGAATTACCCTTTTAGTAATCACCCTTATCGCAATCTTTATTGCGCTTGATAAGGATAGCGTTATTTTCAAAATTGTATCGTTCGCTTGGGCAGGCTTCGGAGCCACCTTCGGACCGCTTATGTTGTTCTCACTCTTCTGGAAGAGAACAACCCGTGCGGGTGCTATCGCAGGTATGGTAAGTGGTGCAGGAATGGTATTCCTCTGGAAGCTTGTTATAAGTGAACTCGGCGGTGTGTTCGCTATCTATGAATTATTACCCGCCTTTATCTTCTCAAGCATTGTAATTGTTGCCGTATCGCTCCTTACTAAGAAGCCCTCGGCTGAAATCGAGGAGGACTTCGAGGCTGTTAGAAGCGGCGCAGAGGATGTAATCGCGTAACTTAAATTTTAATAAAACCGCGCCGAAATTTTCGGCGCGGTTTTTCTCTTGCAAAAATTTTTAAAAGTGCTATAATAAAATTAACGGGGAAACCCGTGTAAAAAAGCAAAAGAGGGGAAAGTTATGAAAAAATTAATAGCAAGCGTTTTAATTATCTGCCTTTTAGGCACTATGCTGCTTAGCGGTTGCGGCAAGGCGGTAGAGCCCGAGCAGCCCTTCACACCGCCCGAAAACTATGTTTCGGTTGTTCAGATTACAATTAACCCCACAGCAAATTTATATCTCGATGCCGAGGATGTGGTTTTAGCGGTTGAATATGTGAATACCGATGCCGCGGAATGCTACCAAAAGGTTGAAAACGAAATCGTTGGCAAGAAGCTTGAAGCGGCCGTTAATGTGGTTGTTTCCACCGCCGAGCAGGATGGCTATTTCGCCGAAAACAAGGCAGTTACCATCGATTTGGTTGAAGCTAAGAATGAAGAGGTAAAGGCCGAGATTTTAAACATAGCCACAGCATCTGCCAAGGCCGTTTTAACCGAGAAGAAAATAGAGGCAGAGGTAAAGCTTAGCGAGGCCTCTCAAAAGGTAGTTGACGATAAGGCGGCCGCCGATAAAGCTGCAGCCGATAAGGCAGCAGCAGACAAAGCAGCGGCAGACAAAGCAGCCGCAGACAAGGCAGCCGCAGACAAAGCAGCAGCAGACAAGGCAGCGGCAGATAAAGCCGCCGCAGATAAAGCCGCAAAAGAAAAGGAGCTTAAAAATCCGCAGAAGAACCTTAAAAAGAATGTGGAATATTGTATGTTTGAGCTTGGCGAAACCGATGAAACAATGACAATAATCAGCATAATTTTCAGAGATAACGGTACGTATTCTATCGGCCTCGCTCCACTTCTTAACGACCCGTATGGCGAGGGTGAATATTATATTTATAACGGTAACAAGTATTATGTTGCAGGTGGCGGCGCAGGTAGCGGCGGCACCTATACCACCACGACTGAGAGAATAATTTTAAGCGGTGGCGAATCTATGGAGTTTTCACTCACTACGGATGGCCAAATTAAGCTTGAAATAATTAACGAGCAGAACGGACATTTCGCCGTTGGCGACCTTCTTAAGATTGTGTCGGAGGGTGCTACCGTAACCGTTAAATAACAAATTAAAAACCGAGATAACTTAGGCTATCTCGGTTTTATTATTTCTTTCACTATATGTGCCGCGGCGGCAACACCTGCCGCGATGGGCACAAACGGCATACTCGCAGGAGCAGTTCTGCCATCTGCCTTTTGTTCAGCCAATTCGTTGGGCTTTATGGGTGCTTCGGGCGACCATACACAGGTAAGTTTTTTTATTCCGCGTTTTTTAAGCTCTGCCCTCATAACTCGGCATAGCGGGCACTCGCGGGTGGAGAAAATATCGCTTATCTGTATTTGAGTGGGGTCAAGTTTGTTGCCTGTTCC
>JAZNXU010000028.1:0-2771 GCA_045594065.1 Acutalibacteraceae bacterium | reverse complement strand
AATATTAACAATGTTGTAAACAGTGGTACCTGGGATCGTATTTTCATTACTTCACAGTATATGACAGATTCCTACGACTTTGGCAAGATGAACGTTAATTTAGAGGTTAACGGCGGTACTATTGGTACAATCGGTCTACATCATGGACAGAGTAATAAAGGCTTCCTTAATATTGACGGTGACGTAAATTATACCGTTAACGGCGGTACTATCAAAAACCTTATTATTGGTAACTATGCTTACGAAAGCTCTATGAACATTAAGGGCGATGTTATATACACCGTTAACGGTGGTGATATAACAAACATTCAGTTCAATGAAACCAGCACAATGGCATATACCAGAGCTACCAGCACCCTTACTGTAGGTCAGACCTACAAAAACGGTAATATGGCGTTAATTATTAATTCTAAGGGTTTGAGCAGCAAAGCAACTTTCGCTGTTCCTAGTGAGTTTAAGTACGCAGGCAAATATAGCGAAGATAAAAAGTTTATTGCCGTTATTAATAACTTGGAATCCGGCAAGGTAGGATTCTCCCAGTATTATTACCCTGAATATCTTGACTATGTTGTTAAGGTAACAAACGGTAATGCAACACCTGTGTTCGAGGACACTACTGCTGGCGACCATACTACCAGCACACTTAAAGGCTTTAAAATCAATTATGATGTTGAAAATATTGATTATAAGGTTCTTGCTAACGGTACAACAATAACTCCCGATTCAGAGGGCATTTACGATTTATCTTCCTTTGTAACGGATAGTACCGAGGTTGCTATAACCTTTGAGGAGATTTTAGTTCCTGTTGTAACAAGCGCTACAGAGTCCGAGTGGGCAACACCTGCAGGCTACAAGCGTTTCACAACCTTTAAAGAGGCTATCAGCTTCTTGGGCACCGAGGGCGGTACCGTTTATGTTTACGGCACAAAACTCGCCGCAACAGCAAACGCATACCCGAGAGATTTCGAGGGTGACTTAGCTGCACGCGGTAAAGTAACCATTACAAGCTTCCCCGGCACCACAGCCTCTTTCATTAATAATTTTGAGGGCGTGGCGAAGCTTTCAGGCGAGCTTGAATTTAACAATATCGCTCTTGGTATGAATAGCTCTATGTACCGAGCATACGGTTTTGACGGTGCAACCGTTACCTATGGTGAAAATGTTACATTAACCACCGATTCTTCTTATAGTGGTAATAAGGTAAATCTTGGTACACGCTTCAGCAAAGCGTATGACTATGTAAACACTACTACCGCTCCGCAGAGTATGAATGTTGTTATTAACAGCGGTGTAATTAACAGAATTAATGTTTTAACCGATTATGCATCTATAACCGATAATAATTGGGGCAACTTAAGCTTTAATTATGTAATTAACAACGGTGTTATAAATACCATTGAGCTTGCAGATTTCAACGGCGGCACCAACGGTGCGCACACTATAAGCGGTGATATTACATATACCGTAAACGGCGGTGATATAAGCGAGGTTGTTTTAGGTAGCTTTGCTCAAAACGGAACCTTAACCACCTTAGGCAATGTTACTTACATTTTAGGCGGAACTGCTGCACTTCCCAGTAGAATTACCTTTGGTGACAGTGGCTACAACGCCTACACAAGTGGCAATTATGCCGCTACAGCGAACGGCAACCGCACCATGATTGTTAACTCTAAAAACCTACCCAACACTACACAGATTATAGCTAATGATGTTACAGATGAGTATTTAAAGAATGTTACAGGTAAGGTTGATACAATAGTTGTTAACAACTTTGAGAGCGGTAAAATCTCATTAAGTACAGAGCAGCTTGATTTTGTTGAGTATGTTGTTACCGTAACAGGCGGTAAAGCCGAGCCGAACTTCGAAAGTGATATACTTACCGGCTTCACCATCACACCTGATGCAGGAAATATCGGTAAAGATGTTGTAGTAAATGGCACAGATGTTATAACTGCTCAAGGCGGTATTTACGATTTAAGTGGATTTATCGGCGGCCAAATTAATATTACATTCATTGATAATAAGGAATTAACGGTTGTATACGAGCCTGTTGAAAATGTTTCGCAGTACCGTACAGCGGGTAATTACACAGCACCCACTAAGGACGGCTATGTATTCGGCGGCTGGTACAGCGATAAGGGCGATAATTATGTATTAAATGAAGCAGCTGTAAATGAGGCAGCCGCAGCAGGCACCGCACTTTACGCTAAATTCGTACCGAAATCAGTTCTTTCTGTTGCTTGGCAGATTTGAAGAGGTTCAACAGCTGCTAGCGAAAGCACTGTACTCAGATTAATTTCAACCGTAGATTCGTTAAAGTATTCTGAAGTTAGCTTTACACTGAATGCTGAGGGCATTGATGAAATGGTTATGCCAACCACCACGGTTTATGCATCAATTACAGGCTATCAGGCAGATGGTTCTACAGAGCTTTATGCTCCTACTGTAATCTCAAATTCATCATACCGTTTTATGACCTGCAATGTAAAAGGTGTTCCACAGTCACACTTCGATAAGCCGATTAGCGTTTATGCATCATGGCTTACTAAGGACGGAACGCTTGTAAGCGGTGATACACGCGATATTTACATTAATGAAGATTTCCAATAAACAGAAAGGAGAAATATAGCGATGAAAAATGAATATATGTCTCCCGAGTTGGAGATTGTAAAATTCAGCGATGAAGACATCATAACCACAAGCCTTGTAGACGGCGGCGGTGAAGGCAACGGCGGAGACTACGAATGGGGCGTTGTACACAACGCATAACT
>JAZNXU010000027.1:0-4831 GCA_045594065.1 Acutalibacteraceae bacterium | reverse complement strand
ATCCGTTAGGATTAACTGCGTTTTGTGCCTTGTCTGAATAAAAATCCGCTCTTTTTAAAATCTTTGACCTCAAAGAGAGAATATTTTGAGTGATTTTTATTCAATACGGGTGCAGTAAGGCTGTCGCCTTACAAGAACGGATTGGGTAAAAAGCGCCGAAATAAGCCACTTTGAGGCGGGTTCGGATTATTCGCTCTACCCTATGCATTGCGCTTTTCAATTATATCTTTTGCAATCATATCGGGAACGGGCTCATAGCGCTCGAAATCGAGTGTGAACGAGGCGCGACCCTGAGTGATAGAACGCATAGCGGTTGAGAAATCGTGTGTTTCGCTAATCGGGATTTCACTCACAATCTCCTGAATTCCCTTATCAAGCGGATTCATACCGATTACCCTACCGCGACGCTTGTTGATTTCACCGATAACATCGCCAAGGCTTTCTTCGTTAGTATAAACCTTTAGTGTACCGATAGGCTCGAGAAGTACGGGCGACGCCTTTGGAATACCGTCTTTAAACGCGAGTGAAGCGGCGGTTTTAAAGGACATTTCGGAAGAGTCTACGGGGTGATACGAGCCGTCATAAAGGGTTGCCTTAATGCCAACCATTGGGTAGCCTGCCAGCACGCCCTGTTTTACGCTGTCCCTTAGTCCCTTTTCAACTGCAGGGAAGAAGTTTTTGGGCACCGCACCGCCAACAACGCGCTCGGCGAATACAAGCTCTTCGCTGTCTGTAGGCTCAAACTCTATCCAAACATCACCGAACTGACCGTGACCGCCCGACTGCTTTTTATATCTGCCCTGACACTGAACAGACTTACGAATTGTCTCGCGGTAGGCAACCGACGGGGTTTCAAGCCGAACAGCTACGCCGAATTTCTGCTTTAGGCGCGACACAACAACATCAATATGCTGTTCACCCAGTCCCGAAATTACCTGTTCTTTAGTTTCCTTGTTATACTGCACCTTTAAGGTTAAATCCTCTTCGGCAAGGCGGGCAAGACCGTTCGCAATCTTCTCTTCGTCACCCTTATTTTCGGGGAATACGGCTTGGGAAAGCGTCGGATTCGGGAAAACTGCGGGAACTACAGTCATTCCGCCCTTTTCGGCAATAGTGTCGCCTGTGAGCACATCGCCCAGCTTTGAGGCAACACCGATGTCGCCCGCGCCTACTGCCGCGGCATCCTCGTTTTTGCCGCCCTTTTGCCACATAATTTTGTTAAGGCGAATTTCCTCATCGGTACGCAGATTGCGAAGCTTGGAATCTGACTTTATCGTGCCGCCCACAACCTTAAAGTAGGAAAGCTTACCCACAAACGGGTCGGCAACGGTTTTGAATATATATGCCGCTGCGGGGATAGCCGCATCGGGGGTGATTTCGGCTTCCTCGCCGTCCTTAACCACCTTTACGGTAGCCTCATTAGCTGACGGTGCTATAGCAAAGAGTAGGTCGGCAAAAAGGGAAACACCCTCGCCCGTCTGCTGAATTCCCGAGAATACGGGGCATATCTCACCCGATTTCATACCATTCTTTAAGGCGCCGAGCTTTTCCTCGTATGTAAAGGGCTCGCCCTCGAAATATTTTTCCATAAGCGCGTCATCAGTAGCGGCAACAGCCTCTAACATAATATCGCGCATACGGTCAATTTCATCGGAATGCGGCATATAGCATTCGGTAGCCTTAATGCCGTCAAAGGTGTATGCCTTATCGGCAACAAGGTCAACAAAGCATTTAACCGTTTCACCCTCTAAATACGGCACCACTACGGGGCAGATAATTGCACCGTAAAGACCGGTTAAACGGGAAATTACGCGGTAAAAATGCGCGTGAACAGAATCGAGCTTGCCTATAAAGAATGCAGCGGGCATACCCTTTGCGCGTATGCTTTCAAAATTCTTCTGTGCGCCTACCGTAAAGCCGGATTTACCGGATAATACTATTACAGCGCTGTCGGCAGCCGAGATAGCCTCTGTGGCGCCTGCCTCAAAATCGAAAAGACCGGGGGCATCGAGTAGATTTATCTTATTGCCGCCGATTTCAAGCGGATAAAGTGACATTGAAATTGAAATTTTGCGCTTTCTTTCCTCTGCCTCAAAATCGGAAACGGTTGTACCGTCGGGCGTTTTGCCGATACGCTCAATACCGCCGCCGTAGAAAATTACCGCGTCGTTAAGGGTGGTCTTACCCGAAGAGCCGTGACCTAGCAGAGCAATATTTTTAATCTTGTTTATACTATATTCTTTCATGGTGTCACCCCTCTAAATTGTATGTTATAAGTATATCACATATTTTTATGCGTTTCAACTAATTTTTTACTAATTTGTAAAATAATTTTGTTAACTTTTGATAAACGCGCACTAGAGCCACAAAATCCGCAAAAAGTGTAACAACTTTGAAATATTTTAAGAATTTTTGTAATTATTTTGACATCAAACTGTAACTAAAAAGAAAGGACTTTTACAATCTTTACTGATATAATAATATTAGCAAAAGAAAGTGAGGTGTCCATAATGAAAAAGTTCAGTATTTTAGCTTTGTTACTTTGTTGCTGTTTGTTTTTAAACGGCTTTATCAGTGTGGCACCCGCAGTTGCGCCAAAAGCCGATGTAAATGCAGTAAAATCGGCTAGATTTCAGAATATGCTTAACATCAACACCGTTTACGGTGAGGACTTTTTAGATAACCAAAAGCTAGTTAACGCCGCAATGATAGTTTTAAAGGACTATGCCGATGATGAGGGCTTTGTTGAAAGCTCAATTGTAAGCGCGTACATTAAGGATATGTACGACATCAATGTTGATATCAATGAAAAAATCAATGAGGGACTTCCGCAAAAGGACGGTCATGTGCTTCTTATCCCCCGCGGCTACTCGATTTATAAGCACACCGTAACAAATGTTCAAACCTGTGACGGTTATATACTTGTAACCTCAGATGTTTCGGTGCACACCCACGAGGGCGATACACTTAAGTTCACTGCTCAAACAAAGTTTATTGAAAATGAGAACAGCTCATTCGGTTTTTCAATTCTCGATTCGGTTTTAATCGAAAAAACCGAAAGCATTAAAATTTAAAAACGATAATACGAAAATAAGCCGTGCAAAGCACGGCTTATTCTCTTTTAGGGGATTGAGGAGAAACCCAAAGGTTAAACCCTTGGGAATGAAAGAGATTGCGGCTTCCCTTTCACTAATTACATTTTACTGCTATTTTATTAAAAAACTATGAAGTAAATTTTAAATAATTGTATATTTTAAATTACCGTTTCCAATAATATTTGCGGAGGCGTTAATATTATGGAAAACAAAACATCAAAACAAAAAAGCCGTAAATCGGGCAGTAACGGCTTTTACATTGTGCTATCTCTATGCTTGATAGCTGTAGGCGTTGCCGCGTGGAGTGCGGTATCGGCTTTCAGCGATTTTAAAACACAATCAGAAAACTCACAGCCCGAAACCCCTGAGAACTCATATGGCAACATCACACCGAACATTGAGGAGCCGGCGCAAAACGAACTGCCCGAGGTTGAATACGAAGCACCAACCGAGCCAGAGCCAACCCCCGCCCCTACCGTACCCACAGCCGAATATTTCATAATGCCGATTGAGGGCAACATTATAAAGACCTTTGACAGCGTAACACTGCAGTACTCAGCTACACTCGGCGATATGCGCCTGCACGAGGGAATTGATATTGAGGCAGCAGCCGCTACCGCCGTCAGAGCGGCAGGCGACGGCACCGTAACCGAAATATATGAAGACACAGCCTACGGCTATACCGTAGTTATCGACCACGGCAACGGTATTGTGGCGAAATATTGCGGACTTGACAGCAGTATTCCCGTATCCAGCGGAGATGCTGTCAGTGCAGGCACCGAAATCGGACTAATCGGCAGTATCCCGATAGAAAGCGCCGACAGCGCACACCTGCATTTTGAAATGTATAAGGACGGCAAAGCCGTATCTCCGCTCGGCACTATGAATATGGAATAGTGCGGCGAGGTGAACTCGCCTAAGATAATAACTAAAAGCTAAAAATTCCGTTCGCCAAAGGCGAACACCGCAACTATTATCTATTATCTAAATATGCCTGCCGCCGACACTCGTTTAGCGGCAACAAGAAATAAACAGACTCATTTGGTATTAACTAAATGTGTCTGTTTGTTTTTTAGGCGGTATTATATGAATTTCTTTGCCCGAAGAAGTCGGTGAATGTCGCAAAATGATTTGGTATAATTAATTACAATAACTGATAAGGAGAAAACACTATGCCAAAAGAAAAATTCCAATTCCTGCGAATACCTAAATTACTGTTCAGTGAGGACTACCGACATTTATCAATCGCTTCAAGGGTTTTGTACGGCCTTTTACTCGAGCGTCACTATCTGTCCGCGAAAAACGGTTGGGTATCTGAAGACGGCAATCCGTACATCTATTACCCAATAAGAGAGCTTGCTGAAATTATGAATGTAAGCAAGGAAACGATAATGCGGCTGATGCGAGAGCTTGAGAGGGATTTTCTTATAATTCGTAAAAAGCAGGGACAAGGCAAGCCCGACATAATCTTCGTATTCTATTTTGAAGCGGGGAGGGACCTTGTAAAGCGTCTGCATAAAGGCGACGCATGTGTCGGCAGACTGACACCCAAGAGATTGCGAAACACGACCCGAGAGTATGCAAAAGCTGAGCTTTTGAAGTGGCAAAATACAGACTAAATTAGATATACTGAGTAATATATATACAGAGATATGTATATATGAATTTGCTTTTAAACACTCACCCACCAAAACAAAAAAAGCATGCTATTAGCGTGCTTTTTTCAAATCATTTTC
>JAZNXU010000026.1:0-33268 GCA_045594065.1 Acutalibacteraceae bacterium | reverse complement strand
TGCTAATTGTTTTGCGCTGATATCTTCTTTAAAATATCTCTCTACTATTTCAAGTTTCAGTTCATCACTATACTTCTTTTTTGACATAGAATTAACCCCTTTCATTAGACTCTTTTATCTAACAAAAGGGGTTCACTTCACTAAATGGTGGTTTTTTATTGTATCTTCAGCATTACCGCTGACAGCGGCTTTATACATATCCAACCGTTAGAGTTGGGTGCGTCACCGTAAAGTACGGTGGGAGATATTTTAAAATTATCGGGCACCTCTATCCAAATATCGTAATAATTTGTGTTAACCGCTAAAAGTAAAGCATCCTTTTCACATTCACGAATGTAGCTGAGCACACCGTTTTCGGTGTGGTGGGGAATAAATGTAGCGGTTTTAAGGCAGTGGGTATTTTTACGCATTTCACCCAGATATTTATAGTGGGTAAGAAGCTCTGCACTTTCCTTGCCCCAAGGGTATGTACCGCGGCAGAACGGGTCACTATAACCCTGAAGTCCCGCCTCGTCACCGTAATAAAGCGAGGGCACTCCGGGTAGGGTATATTGAAGCAGCGCCGCAAGTTTTAGTTTTCTTACCGCTATTTCATATTCGCCGCTTGATAGCTTTTGTGTCGATTGCCATACTCTGTCGCCCTTGTATGCATCTGGCTTGCCAAGCACCGTTAAAATGCGCGCGGTATCGTGGGTGCCAACATGATTCATAAGCGTTTTAATGCTCTCGGGCGGATAGTTTTCACAAACCGACATAACGGTATTCATAAAGTTTTTGCTGTTTCCGCTTTTCAAAAAGTCGATAATGGCATTGGCAAAGGGATAATTCATTACGGAGTCAAGCTGTTTGCCCTGCAGGAATTTACGGCGAGCACCGTAGCTTATCTTGTTTGAGGCGTCCTCCCAAACTTCACCTAAGAGGTATGCATCGCTGTTTTCTGCCTTAATTGCCGCGCGAATATTTTCTAAGAATTTATCAGGAAGCTCATCGGCAACATCAAGCCGCCAACCGTTAATGCCTTTGCGAAGCCAATGGCGGAGCACGCCGTTTTTGCCGGTGATAAACTCGGTGAATTCCTCGTTGTCTTCATTCACTTCTGGTAAGGTTTTAACACCCCACCAGGCTTCGTAATCGTCGGGCCAATTATTGAATTTAAACCAATTGTAAAATGGCGATTCTTTAGAATTATAAGCGCCTATCGAGTTGTAATTGCAGTATTTGTTAAAGTAAATGCTGTCATCACCTGTGTGCGAGAAAACGCCATCTAAAATTACCGCTATACCGAGCTTTTTAGCCTTTTTACATAAATTCTCAAGGTCACGCTCAGAGCCCAGCAGAGGGTCGATTTTAAGATAATCTGCCGTATTGTAGCGGTGGTTTGAGTCGGATTCGAAAATGGGGTTTAAGTAAATACAGGTGATACCGAGTTCGCTTAGGTATGGGAGTTTCTCGGTAATGCCTTTAAGGTCGCCACCGTAGTAATCGTTACCTAGGCAGCATTTGCCGTTGTTTTGGCGATATTCAGGTTGTTTTTCCCAATCTTCTGTTAAAAAGCGGGAGGTTGGTACATCTTTTTTAGGACTTCCTGAATTATAAAAACGGTCGGGGAAAATCTGATAAATTATACCGCCTTTAAGCCAATCGGGTGTTTTGAAATCTGCATCATATACCGTCTGCTGCCAATAATCGCCGTCACGCGATACATGACCGACTGCGCCATCGCATCTCGTAACATAAAATTCACCGTATGCGCTTTCATATCGGAAGCAGTACCAGTAAATTCCTGTTGCGAGCGCTATTTCACAATCGAAAAACTGATAATCCTCTAACCGTTCGGCAGGTGATAACTTAATTTCTTTAAAATCAGGCTCGTCATCGTGTCGGATGCGCAAATACGCATTATGGCACTGTGCATCTTTATGAAGCATTAGCCGTAGCCTCTGGCTAACACCAGAAGCTACGGCTCCAAAATGCGGTTTGTAAATTGCCTGTTGTGAGTTAAACGGATAGTATTGCATATTACTTTAAGGGGGTAATATTCCAAATGTTTTTTGCGTAATCGTCAATTGAACGGTCGGCAGAGAATATACCCGATTTTGCGATGTTCATAAGTGACATCTTGTTGAAAGTTAGTTTATCGCTATAAAGCTTAGATGCGGTATCCTGTGCACGGCAATAATCGGCAAAATCTGCCATAGCCATATAACTATCGGCATTTGTGAGTGCTCTGTAAACTGCCTCGAAATTCTGACCTCCAATACCTGCACCTATAAAGTCAACAGCCTCGCGAAGAACAGGGTTGTTATCATAATAGGGGCGGGGATTATAGCCGTTTTTCTGAATACGCATAACATCAGGTGTTTCCATACCGAAAATAATGATATTATCATCACCCACAGCTTTGTGTATTTCAACATTAGCGCCGTCTTCAGTACCAAGCGTTACAGCGCCGTTCATCATCAGCTTCATATTACCTGTACCGCTGGCCTCTGTAGACGCTAATGAAATCTGCTCACTGATATTTGCAGCAGGAATCATAAGCTCTGCGAGTGTTACACGGTAGTCCTCTAAGAATAATACCTTTAACTTATCATTTATGGTGCGGTCATTTTCAATTACCTGAGAAAGCTTATTAATCATATGAATAATTTGCTTAGCAAGCAGGTAACCGGGGGCTGCTTTAGCGCCAAAAATATAGGTTTTGGGAACAAAGTCTGCATTCGGGTTGTTCTTTAAATAAAGATAATCCGAAATAATGTGCAGAGCGTTTAAGTGCTGACGCTTATATTCGTGTAAACGCTTAATCTGCATATCGAAGATTGAATCGGGGTTAAGCGCAACGCCGTAATTATTTTTAACATAATTTGAAAGGCGAACCTTATTCGCATGCTTAATTTCATCAAGGCGCATTAAAACGTCCTTGTCGTCTGCAAACTTTTCAAGTTTGGAGAGCTCAGCAGCGTCTTTAACAAAACCATCGCCGATAAGTTCGGTTAAATATTTTGTAAGCATCGGGTTTGCTTGGCAGAGCCATCTACGGTGTGCAATACCGTTCGTAACATTGGTAAACTTATCAGGTGTGATTTTATAGAAATCGTTAAAGAGGGAATCCTTTAAAATTTCACTGTGAAGTTTCGATACACCGTTAACAGTGTGGGAAGCGGCAACGCAGAGATTTGCCATATGAATCATACCGCCTTTAACAATAGCGGTGCGTTCAACCGTAGCGGCATCGTGGGTTGCATTCCAAATTTCCTCGCGGAAACGCTTGTCGATTTCCTTGATTATCTGATAAATACGCGGGATTC
Organism: Acutalibacteraceae bacterium; assembly: GCA_045594065.1. Taxonomy (GTDB): domain Bacteria; phylum Bacillota; class Clostridia; order Oscillospirales; family Acutalibacteraceae; genus SIG565. The sequence continues at coordinate 29,960 of JAZNXU010000026.1, read as the reverse complement.
TGTGTTTAACAAGGCTCTCCTGCCAACACTCAAGAGCTTCTTTCATAACGGTGTGGTTAGTGTATGCAACCGTTCCCTTAACAATGCTCCAAGCCTTTTCCCAAGTATAACCGCATTCATCGAGTAAAAATCGCATAAGCTCGGGAATGCAGAGGGTGGGGTGGGTATCGTTAATATGAATAGCTACCTTTTCGGGTAGATTTTCAAGTGTGTTGTAGGTGCGTAGGTGGCGGTTGAGAATATCTTGAATCGATGCAGAAACTAAGAAATACTGCTGACGCAAACGGAGTGATTTTCCCTCCATATGATTATCCTCGGGGTATAAAACCTTGCTGATTACCTCGGTGTTAGCTTTCTGTTCAAGCGCCTTTACATAGTCACCCTGATTGAAAGCCGACATATTAATGTCTTGATATTCAGCACTCCAAAGTCTTAAAGCGTTAACGGTTTTTCCGTCTTTACCTGCAACCATAAGGTCGTAAGGCATGGCGCGAACAACAGTATAATTCTCGTGTGCAATGTTGTGGTGCTCACCGTCCCACCATTCGTTAATTTTACCGTCAAACTTAACATCAACGGCTGATGCAGGACGCGGCTCTAACCATACTCCGCCGCCGGGCAACCAGAAATCAGGCATTTCGGTCTGCCAACCGTCAACAATTTTTTGGCGGAAAATACCAAATTCATATTTAATGCAGTAGCCCATAGCAGGGTATCCACCGCTGGAGAGTCCGTCTAAGAAGCAGGCTGCAAGTCGGCCAAGACCTCCGTTGCCAAGACCTGCATCGGGCTCTAATTCATAAAGATTATCAAGCTTTACCTTGAATTTTGAGAGCGCCTTAGAAACAACACCCTCAAGCTCGAGATTAAAAAGGTTGTTTTTAAGCGAACGCCCCATAAGAAATTCCATACTAAGATAGTAAACAGTTTTAGCACCTTGCTCAGCAGTTGCTTTTTTAAATGCAGTTCTACGCTCTCTCATTATATCAAGCAACACTAAAACGGTAGCTTTGTAAAAAGCCTCGTCTGATGCCTGAGAGGTGGGAATGCCGAAATTATGGAGAAGCTTTTTTTCTATTAAATTGGCAATAGCTTCTGCCGTATATTTTTTTGACATTGTAAATCTCTCCTAAAAAATATTGTATATAATTATTATGTGTTTTTTATAATACTATATTCAGACGCATTTTTCAAGTGCTTACAGCGAAAGATTTATGATAATTTATAAAAAATAAACAAAACAATTTTAAAACTATACTTTTTGAAAGCAATTTTTGTGCATTGTGCCTAAAAATAGCCAAAAATTAACGGATACTAACACTTAAGTATCCGTTAAAAAAGATTATTCAGCAATTTCATCCTCGGTGCAATCACATTCAATATAGCCCTCATAGCATTCTTTCTTTTTAAGAATTCTATCAACTATTACTGCAACACCGGCAGCCAAGGAAATAACACCTATAATTATTGAAATGGCAACTAAAATATTCTTCATTTTCATAAAAGTACCACCTTTCTTAATAAAAGTATAACACATTTTTTCTCACTTGTCAATTACATTAGCGGTGCAAATAGATGTAAAATAGTTTGTTTTAGTTTCTTAAATATCGAGCGTCTTTTCCATTCCTCTTTGGAAATTTCCTGAGATTTTTCTAGAGTTTCCAAAAAGCTTTCCTTAATGCTTTTGACCGATTCCGAACCCGAGCACCAAACTCCGCATTCAAAATGGAAATTAAAACTACGGTAGTCCATATTTACTGTGCCTACAGTTGCAACGCTGTCGTCGGAAACAAACAGCTTCGAGTGAATAAATCCAGGTGTGTATTCATATATCCTGACACCGGCGTCCATAAGCTCTGAATAGTAATATTGAGTTACGGGGTGAACATACTTTTTATCGGGCTTGTGAGGTGTGATTATTCTGACATCTACTCCTGATTTTGCCGCGAGGCAAAGTGATGCGGTCATAGCGCTGTCCAGTATAAGATAGGGACTTGTAATGTAAACATATTTTTGAGCTGTTCCTATAATCTGCATATAAATACCCTGTGCGGGATTGTTATTTCCTAACGGGTCATCACAGTATGGAATATAAAATCCGTCACTGAATTTTTCGTTGGGGGGAATGTGCGAATTAATATCTATTTCGCATCTTGTCGTAAATTCCCACATACTGCAGAACATAGCAACAAAGCTGCGTACCGCCTTTCCCTTAAGCATAATACCGGAATCAAGCCAGTGCCCGAAGCGCTCAATCTTGTTGATGTATTCGTCACCTATATTTATTCCGCCCGTAAAAGCAACCTTGCCGTCTATTACTATTATTTTACGATGGTTTCGGTTATTCATAAATATATCAATTGATGGGCGTATCGGGTTGAAAGCCGATACCTCAATACCGGCTTTCTTAAGGTCAGTAATAAAAGTTTTACGCTGTCGTTTTATAGAGCCGAAATCATCGAAGATTACCTTGATTTCAACACCCTCGCTGCTTTTAAGCTTTAATATTTTAAAGATTTCATCCCACATATAGCCCTCAGCAAGGATGAAAAATTCAATGAAAATATATTTTTGAGCTTTTTTTAGCTCATCTAAAACTGCTTCAAAAAAGCTTTCTCCGCAGGCTAGAAATTCACTGCTCGTATCATCGTAAATAGGAAAGCCCGCCTCCTTTTTAAGGTATGATGCCTGCCGAAAATGTAGCATATCGCTGTAGTTAAGTGAATTTTCAGCGTCTTTACGGTTTAAAACAGTGAAGTATTTTTCATTGCATTCCTGCATTCTCTTTTTAAGGTGTGGGAACATTCTGCCTCCGCCCCAAAGAAGATATGCTAAAACCCCGAAAATAGGAATAAGCATAATAAAAACTATCCACATTATTTTGTAGCTTTGGTTTCCGCGCTCGGTAATGATGTGAATTACGGTTATAATACCAATAATTTCGGCGGCTGAATATATCCATAAAGCCTTGTCCGTAAAGGTGATAACCGAGTTGACAATTAAAAAAATTTCGAGCAATATTATTGCAATGCTTATAATTGTTCGGGTTTGAATTCTTATACCGCGTGCAGACTTTTCTTTAGGCATTTTAGACACCTCCGTCATCACAATTTTATCATATTTAAAATAAATTTCTATATTTAAAGCCATAAATTAATCAAAAATTTACAAAATAGTGTAGAGAAAAATTAATAACTATGCTATAATATTTTCAATAATAAATTGGGGGCTTATATTTTGTCGTACAAAAACTTTAAAATATCAAACGGCGCAGACGGTATTTTTATCGAAAACACCCGTTTTAATACAACCGTAATATCACTTAATTTCTATCTGCCACTTAAAGCTGATACCATTACTGAAAATGCGCTTCTGCCTTATGTTTTAACCTCGTGCTCGAATGAGTACCGCGATTATTCCGAGCTTAATTTAAAGCTTAATATGCTTTACGGCGCTGATATTTCTGTAACTGTAGATAAAATGCGTGATGTTCAGCACATAAAAATAGCAATCTCGGTTATTAATGATGAATATTCGATCGAGAAAGGCAAGTCTATTATCGGCGAGGCAATGGATTTAATTTTGTCGCTCGTATTTAATCCTATTATCGAGAACAATGCTCTTTCTTTAGACGACACTGAGCGAGAGAAGCGTAAATTGCTCGAACATATTGCGGGTGAAATTAACGATAAACGCACCTTTGCAAAAAACAGGTTAATGTCTGTTATGTTCGAGGATTCTGCCTACGGCATATCGAAATACGGTACTTACGAGGCGGCTGAGCGTATTACACCTGCCGACCTTTACAGAGCGTGGCTTAATATGCTTAGTACTGCCTATATAAGAGTTCAGGTAATTGGCAAGAGTCTGCCTGATGGTCTTTTCCAGAGGGTTGCCGAAATGCTTAATAATTATGAGCGAAAGGATATTACCGATTATACCTATTGCGAATCGGTAAAGGCAGCCGATAGTGTTAAAAGTGTTACAGAGTACTACGATGTCGCTCAAGGTAAGCTTGTTATGGGCTTTTCAAGTGAGCTTTACGGCGAGGATGCCTTTGCATTTTCGGTAATGTGTGATATTTTCGGCGGAGGTCCCTATTCACATCTTTTTGAGAATGTGCGTGAAAAAATGAGCCTCTGCTACTATTGCTCGGCGGCTGCTTATAGAAGCAAGGGATTAATGCTTGTACAGTCGGGAGTAGAGGCGGAAAATGCTGAAAAAGCTCAAAAGGAGATTCTAAATCAATTAGACCTTGTCCGCCAAGGTAGGTTTACAGATTTTGCATTTGAAGCTTCCAAAAAGGCGATTATAGGCTCATTGAAATCTTATAATGACAGTCTTTATGCGCTTGATCGCTGGTATTCCTCTGCAATAATGCGAAAAGAACTGAAAACCCCCGAATATGCAATCGGTCAGATTGCTGCCATTACACGCGAGGATGTTATTAAAGCGGCAAACGGCATAAAGCTTAATGCTGTTTATAAACTTATGCCGAAAGGGGAGGAAAAATAATGAAAACCGAAATTTTTTCTAATGATATTTTAGGCAACAGTTATTCGGTAACAAAGCTCCCCAACGGGCTTGAGGTGTATATTTGCGAAAAGTCTGAGTTTAATTCGGTTTATGCCGCGTACGGTACTAAATACGGCTCTATTGACTCAAGCTTTACAGTAGACGGTAAGCAGATAAATGTTCCTGACGGTATCGCTCATTTTTTAGAGCATAAGCTATTTGAGAGTGAGGACGGTGACGCCTTTTCTAAATATGCTCAAACAGGTGCGTACGCTAATGCATTCACCTCTTTTGACCGTACCTGTTATATTTTTTCCTGTACAGAACGCTTTTATGAGAATTTAGATATTCTTTTAGGCTTTGTTCAAAATCCGTATTTCACTGCCGAAACAGTTAAAAAGGAGCAGGGAATAATCGGTCAGGAAATAAGAATGTATGATGATTCTCCTAATTGGAGCGTGCTTTTCGGTATGCTGGAGGCTATGTATCATAACAATCCTGTAAAAATCGACATTGCAGGAACAACCGATTCCATTGCGCAAATAGATGACAAGGTGCTTTATACCTGCTATAACACCTTTTATAATCCCTCGAATATGTTTATTTGCATTGCGGGTAATGTTAACACCGCTGAAGTTTTAGAGAAAATAGAAGCCTCAGTAAAGGATGTTCCGAAAATTAGTTTAGAGCGGGCAAAGTTCCAAGAGCCGGCTGAAACAGTATCAAATTACGCTGAAAAGGCGCTGGAAGTTGCTATTCCGCTTTTCTGTTACGGTTATAAACAGAATGTATCGGGCGGCGATCCTACCTTTCGCGAAATGATTGCTATGAACGCCTTTATTAAGTTGCTTGCCGACAATGCTTCACCACTTTATAAGCGTCTTACCGAGTTAAAGCTGATTAACGATGAATTTGATGCTGAGTATTTTACAGGCAGATCCTTTGCGGCAGTAATTTTTGAGGGAGAATCTGCAAATCCTCATGCAGTAGCGGCTGAAATCAGTCGTGAAATTGAAAACATTAAGCGTGACGGAATTGATAAGAAGCTTTTTGAGGCTGTAAAGCGTGATATGTACGGTCAGGCGATAAAGCGTTATAACAGTGTTGATGCTGTAGCTTTAATGCTTGTAGATTCTGCTGTGTTCGGTTATAATTATTCGGATGAGCTAAATATCATTAAAAATCTTACGGAGGATGACCTTATTTCTTTACTCCCGATTTTCGATAAAGATAAGGCTGTTTTATCCGTAATAAATAAGAAGGTGCAGTAATGACAAATTATGTAATACTTTTCGGAATCAGGTTTAATATTAATCCCGTTGCCTTTACTTTGCCTATAGGCAGCGGCTGGAGTGTTTACTGGTATGGTATAATAATTGCAGTAGGATTTTTAGCGGCAGTTGTTTATGGCTATTTTATGGCTAAAAAATTAGATATCGACATAGACCGTATGCTCGATGTAATTCTCGTAACCACTCCTGTTGCAATTCTTTGCGCGAGAGCGTATTACATTATTTTCGATGATTATAAAATTAACAGTATAAAAGAATTTTTCGGCTTTGGCGGCTCTGGCTTTGCAGGCCTTGCAATTTATGGCGGAGTTATCGGCGCATTTGCTTGCGGATTTTTAATGTGCAAGCTTAGAAAGCTTAATGTGCTTGATATGTTTGATTTAGCGGCAGTTGGCTTTATTTTAGCTCAGGGTATAGGCCGTTGGGGCAACTTCTTCAATCAAGAAGCGTACGGTATCGCAACAGGCAGCACATGGTGGGGAATGACAGGTAATGTTATTGCCCAAAAAATGGGTACAGATTTAGTGCATCCCTGCTTTTTATATGAATCGGTTTGGTGTATTCTAGGATTTTTCGTGTTGCATTATGTTATCCGTCACCGAAAATTCAAGGGTCAAACTGTACTCGCATACTGCATTTGGTACGGGTTCCAGCGCGGCTTTTTAGAGCTTATAAGAACAGACAGCTTAATGCTCGGACCGGTTCGTATATCTTCTTTACTTTCTTTTGTTCTTTGCATTGCAGGTATTGTCACTATGATTTGTGTCTTAAGAAAGCAAAAAACTCAGGTTGCAGATAGCGAATATCAGCCTTTATTTGCTGAAGAGGCTGCATCTAATTTAGCTGAGCTGTCGGAAGATACCGTGGGGGAACCCCAAAAAGATGCCAATAAAGAAATTATTTTGGAAGCAGAGGAAGAGTTAACAGATGACAAGGTTGATTAACGGAAAAGAAATTTCCGATTACATAAAAAACGGTGTAAAGGCTGAGGTTGCAAAGCTTAGCAGTCAGGGTGTAAGTGTAGGACTTGCAGTTATTATAGTCGGTGATAATCCGGCTTCTAAGGTTTATGTTGCAAACAAGGAAAAGGCTTGCGAGGCTTTGGGTATTAAATCCTTTAAATATGCTCTGCCTGAGAGCACTACTAACGAGGAGCTTTTAAGTCTTATTGATAAACTGAATAATGACCGTGAGGTTGACGGAATTCTTTGTCAGTTACCGTTGCCGAGCCATTTAGATGAGAAAGTAGTAATCAACCGCATTTCACCCGAAAAGGATGTTGATGCATTTCACCCGCAAAATGTAGGTAAGATTATGATAGGCGACTATGATTTTCTGCCATGCACCCCCGCGGGAGTAATTGAGATGCTCAAATACGAAAATATCGATATTACATCGAAAAACTGTGTTGTAGTGGGTCGGTCGAATATAGTGGGCAAGCCTATGGCTATGCTGCTGTTGCATAATAACGCAACAGTAACGGTATGCCATTCTAAAACCAAAAATCTTAAAGAAATATGCGCTTCTGCCGATATTCTTGTGGTAGCAATAGGCAGAGCGAAATTTATAACTGCAGATATGGTCAAAGAGGGTGCCGTTGTTATCGATGTCGGTATGAACAGGGATGAAAACGGCAAGCTGTGCGGAGATGTTGATTTTGAAAATGTTAAGGATAAGACATCGGCTATCACCCCCGTACCGGGCGGTGTTGGACCTATGACTATCGCGGTACTGATGAAAAATACCTTAACAGCAGCAAAAAACAAGATAAAGGGGTAAAGGTTTTGAAAGCAAAGCTAATTAGCTTTATTTCGGTAATTTCAGTGCTTATAATGCTTTTTACTTTTTCGGCTTCTGCTGAAAAAATCGCTGATTATAACATTGATTTTTCATTACCGAATGAATTTATTGTTTTAACCGAGAAAAATGCAGGAAAGAACATTGATACTTTAAAATCAATGGGCTTTACCGAGTCTTCCTTTAAAAGCTATATAAACAACAATAATATAGTGCTTTTTGCGAGTCTGCCCAATAAAAGCTGTCAGATAGCGGTCAATGTTGTTTCAACCGATTTTAGTAAGGAAACCGAGGATTTTGATTATTTAGATAACGAGCATATTGAACGACTGCTGCCTGAGCTGATTTCTGGGGAAGCTTCCTTAAAGAAAATAGATGTATTAAACGGCAGTAAATTCGTAATAACCGAAAATTTTGGGAACGATAAAGCGGGAGAGTTTTATTATTTACAGTATGTTACGGTTAAAAATCAAAATTTATATACCGTTACATTATCATTTGATGAAAGTATTCCCGAAGGGGCAGCGTATGCGGGGAGCTTAATGCAAACTTTTACCGTTTCCAAGGCTAAGGAAAAAATAACCTTAAACGGCGTGCAGAATATTGCTACCTATGTTATATTAGTTGTTGTAATTGTAGCACTTGCTGTTGTAATCGTGTATATCATATACACGGTTATTTCAGACATCGTACGAAATCGTAACACAAGTGATGTTGCGCCCTATGTAAAAATCAAACGCCGTCGTTTTAAATAATTAACGGTTTATTAATAATTTGTGTAAACTTACGAAAAAATAGTGTTTTAAAATACTATAAGTAAAATGCACAAAGGAGAGTTTATATGGACGATTTTAATAATAATGAATTTGGAGAAAAGCGTGATTTTTCCGAAACAGAATATCATTTTGTTCCGCCAAAAGAAAATTATACAGCACCTCAGGAGTCTCAACCCGTTACATCGGGTTATAGGCCTGTGAAGCCCAAAAAAGAGAAAAGAAAATTCAGCTTTGCCTCGGTTTTGGTTTGTTCTGTAGCGGCGGCTCTTGTTGCAGCGGTTGTCGCATCGTCGGTAAGCACATTACTTGTTTCAAATAAATACGAAACAAATACTAACCAACTGAGTAATAATGCTGCCGAAAACAACGGCAGCGGAGCATCATCCGGCTCTTCGGCTACTATCGAAATAACGGGTGTTACCGAATCGGTAATTGAAGCAGTGGCACAAAAGGTAAATCCGAGCGTTGTTGGTATTGTCACTACCGAAGCCGCCGCAAGCTTTTTCGGCGGTAGCACCGAAACTACAGGTGAGGGCTCGGGTATTATATACACCGCCGACGGCTATATTATTACTAACTATCATGTAATTGAAAGTGCTCTTACTTCGTCAAATTCCGGTATAGAGGTTTACCTTTCTACCAATTCCGAAACCGGATATGATGCAACGGTTGTGGGTTATAATATTTCTTACGATTTAGCGGTTATTAAAATAAACGCATCGGGGCTCAGCGCTATTAACTTTGCAAACTCCTCTGAGCTTAAAGTAGGTCAGTATGTGGCGGCTGTTGGAAGTCCGGGTGGACTTCAATTTATGGGCTCGGTGACCTACGGAATAATCAGCGGACTTAACCGTGTTATTTCTGATAGCTCTACAGGTGCATCTGTTCAGCTTATTCAGACCGATGCTGCCATTAACCCAGGCAACTCGGGTGGCGCGCTCGTAAATACAAAGGGTGAGCTTGTAGGTGTTAACAGCTCTAAAATAGCAGCTACCGCTTATGAGGGTATGGGCTTTGCTATTCCATCGAATATCGTAAAGGAAATCTGCGATAATATAATTGCTAAAGAAAATGATCCCAATCCTTATATTGGAATAACCATCAGTGAGCGCTATACCGCCGAAGTATTAACTCAGCTTGGTTATCCTACAGGCGCTGTAGTTAAAAGCGTAATTGGCGGCGGACCTGCTGAAAAATCAGGCATTCGAAGCGGCGATATAATTGTTGAGTATGATTCTATAGAAATAACTGATTATACAGTTCTTACCGAAGCTATCAGCAATAGCAGTCCGGGTAATACCGTAGCGGTTAAAATCTATCGCAGCGGTAGGTATTATTCAACTTCGCTTAAGGTAGGCTCAAATAATTCGCAGTAATATTAAAACCACAAGGCTCTGCTTTGTGGTTTTAACTTTTTTGCTTGTTTTTTTATTAATTTTAGTATATAATTGATATGTTAGATTGGGGTGTTGTATTTTGCTATTAGACGCACTAAGAGGTAATTTAAGTTTAACAGAATTTATAGCAAGCGCATTTTCGGCTTTGGTAGTTATATTTTTAGCTTTGCCGTTGCACGAGTTTGCTCACGGTTATGCCGCCACAAAGCTAGGTGACCCAACGCCTAGATATACCGGCAGATTAACACTTAATCCCTTTGCTCATATAGATTATTTTGGAGCCATAGCCATTCTCGTTTTCGGGTTAGGCTGGGCAAAACCTGTAGGTGTAAATCCAAGATATTTTAAAAATCCAAAATGGGGTATGGCTCAGACTGCATTTGCAGGTCCATTTGCCAATCTCATAATGGCTCTTATAGCTTTAATATTACTTAATATACTTGCGCTTATTTTTGCTAATTTTTCGGTTGGTATTGTATTGTTTCTGTTTTTGTTTTTAACATCTTTTGCTCAAATAAATGTAGGACTTGCGGTATTCAATTTAATTCCTGTGCCACCGCTTGACGGCTTTAAGGTGTTAGGGGCGGTATTACCCAACCGCATTTATTTTAAAATAATGCAGTATGAACGCTATATATCTCTAATACTCTTATTGCTGCTGTATACTGAAATTTTATCAAGACCGTTGGGCTTGGTTGCAGGTTATGTATATTACGGTATTAGTTGGCTTGCCAACTTACCCTTTGCATTGATATTTTAATTTTTGGTGATAGTATGGAATCAGCTTATGTTTATAGGCTTGAGAATTTTGAGGGACCTCTCGATTTGCTCTTACAGCTTATAGCGCGCAATAAACTTGATATTTACGATATTCAACTATCTGTTCTAATCGACCAGTATTTAGAGCAGGTAGAGCTTATGCAACAACAAAATCCTGATATTGAGAGCGAGTTTTTAGAAATGGCATCTCGCCTTATTTATATGAAAACCGCTAAGCTTTTGCCAAAACACGAGGAATACGAGCAGTTAAAGGACGAGCTTTCAGGTCAGCTTATTGAATATCAGGTCTGCCGCCAAATTGCCGCAATGCTGGGCGAGCGGTCGGACGGATTTGATAAATTCATTAAAGGTCCGTCAGAAGTAGAACTACCTAAAACCTATGTTCTGACACACGATAAACAGCTTATTTTCGATTCATACATATCGGCTGTGGGCAGGGGTCAGCGTAAGCTCCCGCCGCCTACAAATGCTTTTGTAAAAATTGTCGCTAAAAAAATTGTTTCGGTATCAACAAAAATCGTGTTTGTTATGCGAAATCTTTTTAGAAGAGGTCCTCAAAAGCTTTCTGCGTTATATGGAAGCTCAAAAAGCCGTTCCGAACTTGTAGCCACATTTTTGGCGGTATTAGAGCTTTGCAAGGCAAACCGTGTAGAGGTAAACGGTGACGGTGAAAATACTGAGATTAAACTGATTAAGGAGAGGGAAAGACAGTGAAACCCGAAAATTTAATTAATCCGCTTTTTGCGGTTATTTTCTCAAGCGGCGAGCCGATAAGTATCAGGCGATTGTGTGAAACCTTTGATGCCGAGCCCGAGGTTATAACAAAGGCTGCCGATTTGTTGGCACAAAGCCTTAAAGATTCTGCACTTGAATTATTAACTCTTGATAACACCTATCAGCTTTCCACTAAAAAGGACTATGCCGAATATGTAAAGAAAGCTTTTGATATTAAACGCAAAACTCCGCTTTCTCAAGCAGCATTTGAGGTTTTGGCGGTTATAGCGTATAATCAGCCGGTCACAAAATCGTTTATTGAGCAGGTGCGCGGAGTTGATTGCTCAGGTGTTGTTACTACACTTATTGAAAAGGAACTTGTAGAGGAGCGTGGCAGACTTGAATTACCGGGTCGTCCGCTTTTATACGGAACAACTAAGAACTTCTTGCGTTGCTTTAACTTAAGCTCTTTAGATGATCTGCCCGAGCTTCCAAAGGTTGAGGGCGTTGTTGCTCCCGATATCGCCGAGCAGATGCCGGTTGAGGGAACAGATACAGAAGAATAAAAGGAAAATTTCAGCAAAAGATTTAAAGGGGTGGTATTTTGACGGCGCTGATAATTATAGCCGCAATTCTTGCGCTATTGCTGATAATACTACTTATCCCTTTGAAATTGAGGCTCAGTTTTTCGGAAGCGTTTGATCATAAAGTAAGCTATGCAGGTATAAAGCTTCTGCCTAAAAAAGGGAAGCCTGAAGAACAAAAAAATGAAATTCAACCTGAGCAGACCGAACAAAAGCAGGAAAATTTAATAAAGAAGCTATACCGTGAAAATGATTTTTCAACCTTTTTAAAAATAGTGTTGGACTTTTTAAAAACGGTTTTTGCTAAGCTTAAATATATTTTAAAACACATAAAAATACGTAAGCTTTGCTTAAATGTAATCATTGCATCAGATGATGCCGCAACCACCGGCATTAATTACGGAATTGTCTGTTCAGTGCTCTATACTTTCTTAGAGATTTTGGAAAGCGCTATGAATGTAGAACTGAAAAAAATAGATGTAAATGCAGATTTTGAGGCTAAAAAGACGAGCTTTAGCTTTAGCACTGTGATTATGATTTCACCGCTGTATCTTATAATCGCCGCAGCGGTAATTATTAAAAAATATATTCAAATAACTAATATAGAGGGAAGTGTATCAAATGAGCGAAAGTAACATTAAGGGTATTATGGATGTAACAATGGAAAAACTACGCGCTGTAGTTGATGCCGATACAATTATAGGTACACCCGTTATTGTAGGAGATATCACATTAGTTCCTGTATCAAAGGTATCTTTCGGTGTGGCATCAGGTGGTTCCGATTTTGCTACTAAAAACCATAGCGGTCTTTTCGGTGGCGGCGGCGGTGCAGGCGTTTCAATTTCACCTATAGCATTTATTGCTATAAGTGGTGAAAATGTTAAAATGCTTCCCGTATATAACGAGCCCTCGGGCGTTGAACGTGCTATAACTATGGCACCCGAGCTTATAGAAAAGGTTAAAGAGCTGTTTAAGAAAGATAATAACTAATCATACAGCAGCATATTCTCTAATAATATTTTAAAGAGGTGTGCTGTATATGAAAATTCTAAAAATATTTTTCTGCCTTTTAATAGCGGTATCTGTGTTTTCTGCAAGTGCAGCCGCGCTTGATACCTCGGCAAAATCTGCAATAGTTATAAATGCCGATACTTTCAGCGTTATTTATGCTGAGAATGCCGAACAGCGCTTGTCTATGGCAAGCACCACCAAAATTATGACAGCACTTTTGCTCGCAGAAGAAAATACACCTGAAAAAATGGTTACTACTACTAAGGAAATGGTATATGTCGAGGGCTCGTCAATGGGGCTTAAGGTCGGTGATACCGTGTCGTATCGCGATTTGCTTTACGGTATACTTCTGCCGTCGGGTAATGATGCCGCCAATACAGCCGCAATAGCAATATCGGGCAGTGTAGAGAAATTTGCAGCTAAAATGAATAATAAGGTACTCGAGCTTGGTTTACATAACACCAATTTCGTAACACCGTCAGGACTTGACGCCGAAAGCCACTACACTACAGCATACGATTTAGCGATTATCACCGCCTATGCGCTGAGAAATGAAATGTTCGCCGAGGCTGCAGCCGCCAAGACAAAAACAGTTACTATAAGCGGACAGCAGGTGACCTTAAGCAATCATAATAAGCTGCTTAAGTTGTATGATGGCGCAATCGGTGTTAAAACAGGCTTTACTAAAAAGTCAGGCAGGTGTTTAGTATCAGCAGCAAAGCGTGGAAATACTACTCTTATTGCAGTAACCCTTAACGACGGGAACGATTGGCAAGACCATATCTCTATGCTCAGTTATGGTTTTGGCTTAATTAATGAGAGCGTAATTTTTCCTAAAAGCAGCAATAAACTCCCCCTATTATCGAGCGATAGGGAATATATTGAAATAGAATATGAGCCGCTAACTGTCGGTACCACCGCTCAGGATGACATTACATATAAGGTCTTCTTGCCTAGCGTTGTATCTGCACCTGTTGCCGCGGGGGAAAAGCTGGGCTACACCGAGTTTTATTCGGGGAATAGGCTAATTGCAACCAAAAATATAACCGCAAAGCAAGATTACTCACAAACGGTAGTCAGGATTAGTTGGTTTGAAAAATTATATAAAATGTATTTGTTATTATTTAGGAGTATTTAATGAGAACTGTAAAGGTAAGACTTCAAAAGCATCTATCGGCGTGCGGAGTGGCTTCGCGAAGAAAAGCCGAGGAATTAATAGCCGCGGGAAAGGTAAAGGTCAACGGTCATATTGCACACATCGGCGACAGTGTTGACCCCAAGAGAGATAAAATAACCGTATCGGGTAAAACGGTTGTGGCAGTTAATGAAAAGGTTTACATAATGTTGCATAAACCACGTGGCTTTGTTACAACATTAAGCGATGAATTTTCCCGTAAATGTGTTGCCGATTTGGTTAAGGATGTTCCCGCAAAGGTTTTCCCCGTGGGCAGACTTGATAAGGATTCAGAGGGTCTTTTATTAATGACGAACGACGGTGATTTTGCCAACCGTCTTACTCATCCGAGCAGTCATGTGAATAAAACCTACCGCGTGACGGTTAAGGGCGAGGTAACAGCAGAAAAGCTGGACAAGCTCTGCACCGGTGTTATTATCGACGGCACAAAAACTCTGCCTGCGGAGGTTTTCATTGCCGAGAAGAAAGAGGACAGAACTGTTCTTATCTTTATTATCCACGAGGGCAGAAACCGTCAGATTCGCAAAATGTGTGAGGCTGTAAAATTAGAGGTTATACGCTTGAAGCGTACCGAAATTGCGGGCGTAAAGCTTGGAATGCTCGGTCAGGGCAAATGGCGTAATCTTAATGAAAAAGAGCTACATAGATTAGAAAATATAAGTGCATCGAAAAAAGAGGTATAAAGTATGATAACTGTTTTACCTGTTAATAATGCCGAGGAGTTGGAGGCAATATATAATCAGTACCATATGCCGCTGAATGTTAACTCGGGTGCCACCGTGGCTCGTGCAGGGGATGATGTGCTAGGTTGCTGCCTTTTCGATATTGATACTGAAAAAATAGTGATTACTGCACTTGAGCCTGTAAATGATATTATGCTTGCTGACGGTATTCTACGTTCAGCCCTGCATATTGCGGATTATAGAGGGATTTCAGAAGCGTATTATTCCGATACTGCTCCTTTAGACCTACTTTGTACTCTTGATTTTATAAAAAATAGGGAAGAAAAGAGCCTAAAAATAGAAAAGCTACACGAAAGTGCGTGTAATTGTAAAAAAAATAATAAATAATCCTTGCAAAATGATTTCCTTTGTGGTAATATGTTACTGTTCACTAAATTTATTCGGAGGTGCTCTAAATGTCAGCTATTGAATATATCATCGGCGCAGTAATTATTTTAGTTTCTCTTGTAGTAATTGGCGTTGTTATTTTACAGCCGGGTCACAGAAGCGGTATAAACGGCGCTATTTCCGGCGGTGCAGATACTTTCCTTTCCAGAAATAAGGCAAGAGATTTTGAATCTTTCTTAGCTCGTTGGACAAAGGTTATCGCAATTGTATTCTTCGTTTTAGCATTAGCCGCCAATGTAGTGGCTTTCGCAGGCTAATTAATATTAGAGTAAAAAACGCGTTGTGGAAACACAACGCGCTTTTTTGTATATAAGATTTCGCTAAATCAATTGTCGAATTATGTCACTTGTTGACAATACACAGAAAAAAAGGTATAATAATTAAGTTAAAATCATTATTTAAAGGTCGTTGTTCTATGGCGGAAATTAAAAGAGAGAATTTAAGAAATATTGCAATTATTGCTCATGTTGACCACGGTAAAACTACGCTTGTTGACCAGCTTTTAAAGCAGAGCGGTACCTTTCGTACTAACGAACAGGTTAATGACCGTGTTATGGACTCTAATGACTTAGAGCGGGAGCGCGGCATTACAATACTTTCTAAAACCACAAGTGTTTATTATAAGGATACTAAAATCAATATTGTTGATACCCCCGGGCACGCCGATTTTGGTGGCGAGGTTGAACGAATTTTAATGATGGTAGACGGTGTTTTACTGCTTGTTGATGCGTTTGAGGGCTGTATGCCGCAAACCCGCTTCGTGCTTAAAAAGGCACTAAACCTCGGTAAAAAGGCAATAGTTGTAGTAAATAAGGTTGATAGACCAATGGCTCGCCCGCACGAGGTTGTCGATGAGGTGCTTGATTTGTTTATCGAACTTGGTGCTGATGAGAGCCAAATTGAATATCCCGTTGTTTTTGCATCTGGTAGAGATGGCTATGCTTCGCTAAACCCCGATAAATTAAGTGAGAATTTAGAGCCTCTTTTCGAGGTTATTGTGAATGAAATTGAGCCACCTAAGGGTGATCTTGAGGCGCCGTTGCAAATTCTTTTCTCCAATATTGAATATGACGATTATTTAGGTAGAATAGGCGTAGGTCGTGTTGAGCGCGGTACAGTTAAGGTGGGGCAGAGTGTTGCTCTTTGTCGCAGAGACGGCACCCACAGTAATGTTAAAATCGTAAAGTTATTTCAGATAAATGGTTTAAAACGTGTTGAGTGTGAAACCGCTACCGTAGGTGACCTTGTTCAGGTTGCAGGTATTTCTGAACTTAACATAGGCGAAACTGCTTGTGCTGTAGACTGCATTGACCCATTGCCGTTTGTTAAAATTGATGAGCCTACACTCTCTATGAACTTTATGGTTAATAACTCACCCTTTGCAGGTAAGGACGGTAAGTTTGTAACCTCGCGAAATCTTCGCGAGCGCCTTTTCAAAGAAGTAGAAACTAATGTAAGTCTTCGTGTTGAGGAAACCGATTCTGCTGATACTTTTAAGGTTTCGGGAAGAGGTGAGCTTCACTTATCAATTTTAATTGAAACTATGCGCCGTCAGGGATATGAATTTCAGGTGTCACCACCCGCGGTTATTTACAAAAAAGCACCCGACGGTACTTTGCTTGAGCCAATTGAGCTTCTTATGATAGAGGTGCCTGAGGAATATGTTGGCGCCGTTATGGAGCGCCTTGGTACCCGCAAGGCAGAGCTTAAAAATATGGGTGTTCGCGAGGGTGGCTCATCTCATCTCGAGTTTCTCATACCCGCCCGCGGCCTTCTCGGCTACCGTTCACAGTTTTTAACCGACACCAACGGTAACGGAATAATGAATCATATTTTCTCAAGCTATGAGCAATATAAGGGTGACATTGAATCCCGTACAACGGGTTCAATTGTTGTTCATGAGGATGGCGAGGCTACAGGCTACGGACTTTTCAATACCCAAAGCAGAGGTCGTCTTTTCATCGGTCCCGGTACTCCCGTTTATGAGGGTATGATTGTAGGCGAAAACCCGAAAAATGAGGATATTGTATGTAATGTTTGCAAGAAAAAGCAGATGACCAATACCCGCGCTTCGGGCAGTGATGATGCTCTTAGACTGACACCTCACTCGGTATTAAGCCTAGAGCAATCGTTAGAGTTTATTAAGGGCGATGAGCTCGTTGAAGTAACCCCAAACAACATAAGACTTCGCAAGAAAATACTTAATAAGGAAGCTCGTATGAAATATGAGTCTAAAAATAAGTAATGAATTATATTATTCTTGATTTAGAGTGGGATAACGCATATTGCCATAAGAAAAACGACTTTGCAAATCAGATAATACAGATAGGTGCCGTAAAGCTTGATAGCGCTTTTAATGTTATTGATCGCCTTGAAATTTTGGTTAAGTCCTGCCTTTCTAAAAAGCTAAGCAAGCGCTTTACCGAGCTTACGGGTATTACTACCGATGATATGAAACAGGGTATTCCTTTTGCTGAGGCTGTTGACCGTTATAATGATTGGATAGGCGACGATACCGTATCTATCACATGGAGTAATTCCGACTTATATGTTATTGTTGAGAATGCAAGGCTTTTTTCAGGTGGGAAGATACTGAAATTTCAGCGTTATGTAGATTTGCAGAAATATGTGCAATCGCAAATGCATCGCGAGGGAGAGGGCAGCAAGAATCAAATTTCCCTTGCTGACGCCGCTGAGCATTTTGGTATTTCGGTAGATAATTTCGATTTACATACTGCTGTTGACGATAGCCTTGTAACGGCGGCGCTCTTAAAAAAGACTTATAGTCCCGAAGAGTTTCAAAAGCATATTAAGGATGCCGAAAACCCCGAGTTTTTTGCGCGCCTTGCCTTTAAAAATTATTACATCAGCAATCTTAATGATAAGAATGTTGATAAGGCTCAGCTTGATTTTTATTGTGATATTTGCGGCGAAAAGGCTGAGCGGCGCAAAAAGTGGAGCTACCGTAACCATTGGTTTACCTCGGAATTTTTCTGCGAAAGCTGCAATGAAAAATTTATCGGCAGGCTGATGTTTAAAAAGACCTATTCAGAAGTTCGCGTAACCCGCCGAATTTTGCGCAAACCGAAAGTGGCAGAGAAAAATGAAGTACCTGTGTAACGATTGCCCAAGGCAGTGCTCAGCTATACGAACTGAGAAAGAGAATATCGGAGGTTTCTGCCAAATGCCGTTGCTTCCTAAAATCGCAAGGGCAGACCTGCATTTTTGGGAGGAGCCATGCATTAGCGGTAAAAATGGCTCGGGAACGGTGTTTTTTAGCGGTTGCAGCCTTAGATGTGTCTATTGTCAAAATTATGATATAAGCCATTTAGGTGGCGGAGAGCTTAAATCCATTGAGGATTTAGCAGAGATTATGCGCGAGCTTGAAAATAGGGGAGCGCACAATATAAATTTTGTAAATCCTACACATTATATATGGGCTATACGCGCGGCATTGGATATTTATAAGCCAACCATACCGCTTGTATATAATTCGGGTGGATATGATTTGGAAAGCGTTATAAAAGAGGATATTTTCGATATATATTTGCTTGATTTAAAGTATGTGTCAAGTGAAAAATCATTAAGATATTCAGGCGTTAAAGACTATTTCCAATATGCTTCTAATGCCATAAAAACTGCATATAAATTAAAAGGGAAACCGATTTTTAATGAAGACGGCATTATGCAAAGCGGTGTTATAGTCCGCCATTTGGTTTTGCCGCAGAACACTAATGAGGCGCTAAAGGTTATCGATTGGGTCGCGGCGAATGTGCCAAACGCTCACCTAAGCCTTATGGCACAGTATCTGCCGTGCGGAAAGGCAGAGCAGTATTCGGAGATTAACCGCCGAATAACCCGCCGCGAGTATGATAAGGTTTTAGATTATGTGTGCAGTAAGAATACAGAAAATGTGTATATTCAAGATAGGCTAAGTGCCAAAAAAGAATATATACCAACTTTCAATTTAGGGGAGTGAAAAATATGAGTACAGTAATGGAAAGAGAAATGACCAAAGAAAAGATTAGCACAGTTGTGGTGAAAGAGGTTACCACAAAATCTGAGCTGCGTGAATTCGTTGATTTTCCGAATAAGCTTTACCGTGATGTAGAGCAGTTTGTTCCCGCATTTTACGGTGACGACTTAGAGGATTGGGATAAAGATAAAAACCCCGCATTTGAGTATTGCGAGGGCAAAACCTTTTTAGCTTACCGTGATGGCGAAATTGTAGGCAGAATAGGCGCAATTTTAAGCCATAAGGCAAATGAGAAATGGAATACTCACCGTATGCGCTTTTCTCAGGTAGATTTTATAGACGATATTGAGGTGTCTTCAGCACTGTTTGCGGCGGTTGAAGCTTGGGCAAAGGAGAAAAACTGTGACCAAGTTCACGGTCCGCTCGGCTTTAGTGATATGGACAGAGAGGGAATGCTTGTTGACGGCTTTGATAAGCGCAATATGTTTATTACATATTATAACTTCCCGTATTATAATGAGCACCTTGAAAAACTCGGCTATGCAAAGGATGTTGATTGGGTAGAGTATAAAATTTATGCCCCCGAAAAGGATAGCGCCGTTGCGGCAAAAATGCACCGAATTTCCGAGCGCATTTTAGCAAGAGGTAAATATCATAAAGCCGTTGTAAAGACAAGATTCGGCTTTAAGCCCTATATAAATAAGGCGTTTAAGCTTCTTAACGAGGCTTACGCTCCGCTTTACGGAGTTGTTGAGTTTAACGACGGTCAAATTAAGAAATACGCAAATAAGTTTATACCGCTTCTTAACCCGAAATTCTGCTGTTTCATTTTAGATGAAAACGAGGATATTGTAGCACTCGGAATCAGCGCACCGTCTATTGCTGCCGCAATAAAGAAATCAAACGGCAGACTTTTCCCGTTCGGTTGGGTAGGAGTGCTAAAAGCTTTCAGCAAGAACAATGCACTTGATATGTTCTTAATTGCCGTTCGCCCCGAGCTTCAGGGCTCTGGTCTTAATGCGGTAGTGCTTGACCACCTTATACAAAATGCAACTAAAAACGGTATAACCTATGCCGAAACAGGACCTCAGCTAGAAACAAATGCTAAAATTCTCGCCCAGTGGAAAACTTTCGATAAGGAACTCCATAAGCGCAGAAGATGCTATATCAAAAATATATAATAAAAACTCGCAAACAATAGTTTGCGAGTTTTTATTTAGAAATCTAAAACATCATTCATATTGTAAAGTCTTGGTGCTTTGCCGGCTAAGAACTTAGCTGCTGTTACCGAGCCGTTGGCAAAAACAGTTTTTGAAAACGCCTCGTGCTTTAGCGTTACAACCTCTTGATTGCCTGCAAAAATAACCTCGTGTTCGCCAACAATTGTTCCGCCGCGAACAGAGTGAATCCCGATTTCAGTCTTGCTTCTTTTTTGCCTTTTAGAGTGGCGGTCATATTCGTAAATCATTTTATTCTCAAGCGTTTCATTAACGGCATTTGCAAGCATTATCGCTGTGCCAGAGGGTGCATCGATTTTTTGATTATGGTGTTTTTCCACAATTTCAATATCGAAATCATTACCCAAAAACGCGGTAGCCTTTTTAGCAAGAGAAACAAGTAGGTTAACCCCTAGTGATAAATTAAAGGTAAAGAATATAGGTATAATTCCTGCCGCCGCTTTAATTTTTTCGGTTTCCTGCTCGTTATATCCCGTTGTTGCAATAACTATAGGGGTCTTGGTTTTTGCGGCGTATGTAATAAGCGCATCAAGAGCCGCGGGATTAGAAAAGTCAATTATAACATCGGCGTTCGGTAGGTCTGAAAAATCGGGGTAAACAGGGAATGTGCTGTACTTTTCGCCGTATGGGTCAACACCCGCAATAATTTCGCAGTTTTCATCCTCTGCAATTATCGAGTCTATAACCCTGCCCATTTTACCGCAGCAACCGCTGAGTATTATTTTTAACATCAGTTTGTACCTCTTATTTAATTAATCCAAGCCCTGTCATAATTTGCTTCATAGCCTCACGCTTACTGTCGTTCATGGGAACAAGCGGTAGGCGAACAGGGCCGATGTTTTTACCCATTATGTTCATCGCTTCTTTAACAGGAATGGGGTTAACATCGCTGAAAAGCGCGTTAATAAAGGGAATGTATTTTAACTGCATTTCCATAGCAGTTTTAGTGTCACCCTTTAAATAAGCCATACACATATCGTGTGTTTCTTTTGGGATAACATTCGAAAGCACCGAAATAACGCCCTTGCCGCCGAGTGACATCATAGGAATAATCTGGTCATCGTTACCGGAATATATATCAAGTGCATCGCCAACCAACTGCTTTGTTTTTGCAACGCTTGAAATATCGCCGTTAGCCTCTTTAATAGCCACAATGTTTTCGTGCTTTGAAAGCTCTAAATAGGTTTCGGGCTGAATGTTCACACCAGTACGGGAGGGTACATTATAAACAATAAGCGGCTTATCAATACGGTCGGCAATATAGTTGTAATGCGCGATAAGACCTGCTTGCGACGCCTTGTTATAATAGGGTGTAACCGATAAAAGAGCATCTGCGCCAAGCGATATAGCCTCTTTGCAGAGACCTACCGAGTAAACTGTATCGTTACTGCCGGCACCCGCTATAATCGGTACTCTGCCGTCTGCAGTCTTTATAGCTTCCTCAATAACCTTTACATGTTCTTTATAACTAAGAGTTGATTTTTCACCTGTTGTACCGCAGATAACAAGAGCATCAATGCCTGCTTCAATCTGCTCATTAACAAGAGCTTTTAACATATCATAGTTAACGGTGGTGTCAGCGTTCATAGGTGTTACAAGCGCTGTAGCCGCGCCTGTGAAAATAGTCTTTTTCATAAGAATAACCCCTCAAAAATTAGTAAATATAACCCTCAGCACAAAGCAACTCGGCTAAAAGTACGGCGCCGCCTGCAGCTCCGCGAAGAGTGTTGTGTGAAAGGCAAACAAATTTGTAGTCATATTGGCTGTCTTCACGAAGTCTACCGATAGATATTGCCATACCGTTTTCAAGGTTACGGTTAAGCTTTGTCTGCGGCATATTGTCCTCAGTGAAATAGTGTAAGAACTGTTTGGGAGCGCTCGGTAAATCTAACTCCTGCGCACGACCCGAGAAGCTATGCCATTTTTCGAGAATTTCCTCTTTTGTAGGCTTGTTATCGAAGCTTACAAATACTGCCGCCATATGTCCGTCTGATACGGGAACTCTTAAGCACTGAGCGGTAAGCTTGGGGGTTTCGGAATTGACGATAACACCATTTTCAACCTTACCCCAAATTTTAAGCGGCTCTTGCTCGGACTTTTCTTCCTCTCCGCCAATATAGGGGATAACATTATCCACCATTTCGGGCCAACGCTCAAAGGTTTTGCCCGCACCCGAGATTGCCTGATATGTACAAACAAGACCCTGCTTTATGCCGTAGCCGTCAAGCGGATAGAGCGCGGGAACATAGCTTTGGAGTGAACAGTTGGATTTTACAGCAATAAAGCCTTTTTTAGTGCCGAGTCGCTTGCGTTGGTCTATAATAACCTTTGCATGGTCGGCATTTATTTCAGGAATAATCATCGGAACATCGGGTGTGCCACGGTGTGCGCTGTTGTTTGAAATAACAGGGCACTCAAGCTTTGCATATGCCTCTTCAAGGGCTTTAATTTCATCCTTTTTCATATCAACTGCACAGAAAACGAAATCAACCATTCCTGCAATTTTTTCCATATCTGCAGTAGCGTCGAAAACAGGCATATTCTTTACAGCCTCAGGCATCGGGTCGGTCATTGCCCAGCGTGTACCTACAGCCTCCTCGTAGGATTTGCCTGCCGAGCGGGCGGAAGCCGCCAAACAACTAATTTCAAACCACGGGTGATTCGAGTTAAGCAGCACAAAGCGCTGACCCACCATACCTGTGGCACCTATAATACCAACTTTATATTTTTTCATTGAAAACACTGCCTTTCGAAAAATAAGTATTGCCTTATTCATCTTTATTAATTATAATATATAAATATAGCATTAAAAGCGTTATTTGTCAAATCAAATACATAACAAAAGGAACGAAATAATGAAAAAAAGTGACTTTTTCTACAATTTACCTGAGGAATTAATAGCTCAAACCCCTATTGAGCCGCGAAATTCTTCACGAATGATGGTTTTAAGAAAGAACAGAGGAGAGGTAGAGCATAACAATTTTTATAATCTTTTTGACTATTTAAAAAAGGGTGATACCCTTATACTTAATAATACAAGAGTTTTGCCCGCCCGCATTTTCGGCACGCGTCGTGACACGGGCGCCGTCGTTGAATTTGTGCTTTTAAAGCAAAAATCCACCCTTGTTTGGGAATGTATTGCGGGTCCCGGTAAAAAAGCCAAGGCGGGTAACGAATTTACTTTCAGTGAGGATTTATCAGCAAAGGTAATCGATGTTCTGCCTGACGGTAACCGTATTATCGAATTCACTGCTAATGGCGAGTTTTTCTCGGTGCTTGATAAAGTCGGTCAAATGCCCTTGCCGCATTATATTAAGGCAGAGCTCAAAGATAAGGAGCGTTATCAAACCGTTTATTCCAAGGAGCTCGGCTCAGCCGCTGCACCTACAGCGGGACTTCATTTTACAACCGAAATGCTAAAGGAATTAAAGGAAAAAGGCGTTAATATAGGCTATGTAACACTCCATGTGGGGCTTGGCACTTTCCGCCCTGTTAAGGTCGACGAAATAACAGAGCACAAAATGCACTCTGAGCATTATTCTATTTCCGCTGATACCGCCGAGCTTATAAATGAAACCAAGAAAAATGGCGGCAGAGTAATTTGTGTGGGAACCACCTCCTGCAGAACACTTGAATCGGCGGCAACTAAATTCGGTGAAATCAAAGAATGCAGCGATGATACCGACATTTTTATTTACCCCGGCTATGAATTTAAGGTGATGGACGCGCTTATTACCAATTTCCATTTGCCTGAAAGCACCCTTATAATGCTGGTTTCTGCCTTTGCAGGGTACGAAAATACTATGAATGCTTATAAAACGGCGGTTGATGAAAAATACCGATTCTTTAGTTTCGGTGACGCGATGCTGATAGTATAAAAGATTTATACTATCAGCAGATAAGAGATAAGAGAGAATAGATAAGAGAAAATGAAGCTTTTTGCTTCGCAAAAAGCAACCATTTCTTTTCACTCTTCACTTTTATCTTTTCACTCATCGAAGTTTTGCATATTATATGCTATAAACTTCGATGACGCAATGCTGATTATTTAGGAGAATAGAATGTACAAATTATTAAAAACCGAAAACGATGCACGCCTCGGCGAATTTCATACTAATCGCGGTGTAGTTAAAACACCCGCATTTATGAATGTTGCAACGCAGGGCGCTATAAAGGGTGGTGTATCGGCAGAAGATTTAAAAACAGTTGGCTGTCAGGTTATGCTTTCGAATACTTACCACCTCCATGTGCGGCCTGGTGATGAGGTAATAAGAGATTGCGGTGGACTACATAAGTTTTCAACTTGGGATGGTCCCATTCTTACTGATAGCGGCGGCTTTCAGGTGTTTTCGCTCGCTTCGCTTCGCAAAATTACCGAAGAGGGCGTGCAGTTTTCTTCACATGTAGATGGTCGCAAAATCTTTATGGGACCTGAAGAAAGTATGCAAATTCAGTCGAATTTAGGCTCTACAATTGCAATGGCTTTCGATGAATGTGTGGAAAATCCTGCACAGCACAGTTATTCAAAGCAGTCGTGTGAAAGAACTACCCGCTGGCTTGTTCGCTGTAAAAATGAAATGGCGCGCTTAAACAGTCTTGATACTACTGTAAACCGCGAGCAGATGCTGTTTGGTATAAATCAGGGCTGCACCTTTAATGATTTAAGAATTGAGCATATGAAGCAGATTCGAGAGTTAGACCTTGACGGATATGCCATAGGCGGTCTCGCCGTTGGTGAGCCTACAGAAGTAATGTATGATGTTCTTGACCATGTTATGCCCGAGGCGCCTAAGGACAAAATCCGTTATTTAATGGGTGTTGGCACACCACTTAATATCTTAAACGGCGTTGAGCGCGGTGTCGATTTGTTCGATTGCGTTATGCCCAGCCGAAATGCCCGTCACGGACATCTGTTCACTTCCTATGGTATCATCAATATAAACAATAAAAAGTATGAGCGCGATATGACACCTATAGATGAAAATTGCGATTGTCCTGCATGCCGCCGCTATTCCAAGGCATATATTCGCCACCTGTTAAAAGCAGGCGAGATGCTTTCAGGCAGACTTATGGTGCTTCATAATCTTTGGTTTTATAATCACCTTATGGAGGATATTCGAAACGCTCTTGAGCAAGGGAATTTTGCAGAATTCAAGCGTGAAAAGGAGCAAATTTACGGCAATAGAGTGTGAACACAGAAAATTCACAAATTTTTCCTTGAAAAAAGT
Source organism: Acutalibacteraceae bacterium (assembly GCA_045594065.1). GTDB lineage: Bacteria > Bacillota > Clostridia > Oscillospirales > Acutalibacteraceae > SIG565. The sequence goes on along the minus strand of JAZNXU010000026.1, from coordinate 4,327 downwards.
ATATAATAATTGTATAATTGAGTTAATACAAAATATTGGAGGTCAAATTAATGGACGCTTGGGGAATTATTATTTATGTAGTGGTAATCGGTGCGCTGTTTTACTTTATGCTTATCCGTCCTCAGAGAAAAAAGCAAAAGGAAGAGCAAAAGCTTCGCGATTCTTTACAGATTGGTGATGAGATTTTAACAATCGGCGGTTTTTACGGAAAGATTATTTCCATTAAAGATGATGCTGTTGTAATTGAATCTCAGCTTGACCATACTAAGCAAAAACTTGCGCGTTGGGCAATTCAGCAGAATTTAACCGTTCATGAGGATGCCGAGCCTGCTAAGAAGTAATAAAAAAACAACCCTTCGAGTATAATTACTCGGAGGGATTTTTTATGTGTGCTTATAAAAAAGAAATAACAACAAAGCAGTTTTATCTCAATATTCTCATCGGGGCACTTGTGGGCCTTGCGGTAACCCTTGCGGTATTGCTTATTTTTGCTCTTGTAATGCTTATATTTAATATAAATTCCACTATGGCGTCACCCCTTTCAAGCGTTGCGTTGGCACTCGGTAGTGGGGTAGGCGGATATATCGGGGCTTATAAAAACAAATCAAAGGGTTTTATAAGTGGCGCTGTAAATGCTGCTATAATATTTTTTCTCGTGGTGGCTGTCGGACTGATTTTAAGCCGAGATATTACGCTTATGAGTTTTATACATTTTATTGTTACCTTTTTAGCATCGCTCATCGGCGGCATTTTAGGGGTTAATAAGTCGGATAAAATCAAAGTGGTCTAACCTAAAGCGTATTATATAGCCAAAGCACTGTAAAGTTCATCTTTACAGTGCTTTCTTATTGTATTTTTGAATAAATTTGATGTAACGGTTTATTGACAAACTTGTCTTTCGTGATATAATTGTGTTGGTGAAATGTATGAAAGATTTATGGTCATATTTGAGTGAAACTAGAAAACCTATTTTCCTTTATGGTACTGGTAATGGTGCCGACAAAATTCTTGACGAGCTGAATCGTCTTAATATTCGCGTCAGCGGTGTTTTTGCCTCTGACGGCTTTGTACGCAACCGCACCTTTCGCGGCTATCCTGTGCAAAGCTACAGTGCGGTAAAGACACAGTATGGCGATATTATCGCGCTTGTGTCGTTCGGAACATATTTGCCTGATGTTATAGCTAATATTAAGAATTTAGCGAGCGAAACCGAACTTTATGCACCTGATGTTCCCGTTATACCCGATGGTACAATCTTTAATCTTGAATATGCAAGAGAGCATAGAGAAGAACTAGAAAAGGCATATTCTTATCTATCTGATGAGCAGTCAAGAAAGGTGTTTAAAAGCACCATAATGTTTAAATTGACGGGTAAAATCGATTATTTGTTTGAATGCGAAACCGATCAAAAAGAGATTTTCGAGATTATGGATATTAAGGCTGCCGAAGCATTTATTGACCTTGGTGCGTATAACGGTGATACCGTTGCCGAATTCATCGAGTATGCCGAGGATTATAAGAAAATTATTGCTGTTGAGCCCGACTTTAAAAATTTCCGAAAGCTTGCCGCTAATACTGAAAATATAAAAAACATAACCTGCCTAAATGCGGCGGTGGGGGAAAAGGACGGTAAAACCCACTTTAAAATGTCGGGTGGCAGAAATTCGGCAAAATCAGATGATGGCACCGAAATTCCGCAAATTTGTGTTGACGGCTTGGCGGTGCAGGGGAACATTTATATTAAGTTTGATGTTGAGGGTGCTGAAATCTCAGCAATAAAAGGTGCAGCTGATACAATAAATAATATTAAACCTAAGCTTAATATCGCGGCATACCACAAAAATTCTGATATTTTTTCCATCCCGCTACTTGTAAAAAAGCTAAATCCCGATTATAATGTGTTCATGCGGCATCACCCATACATTCCCGCGTGGGACACAAATTTCTATTTTGTTTAAAGGAAGAGATAATAATGTTAAACAATACCGTAAGAAAATTAAAAACTGATAAGAAACTAAATGTTGTCTACTTAGGCGGCTCGGTAACGAATGGCTTTGGTAGTTCGAACGCTGCGGAGCTTTCTTGGCGTGCGCTTTCCGGTAAACACTTACAAGAGCAGTTTCCTGACGCTGAAATTAATCTTTTTAATGCCGGTGTGGGTGGCACAGGTACAGGTTTTGCGCGCTTTCGTCTTAAAACCGATGTGCTCGATAAGAATCCCGATTTAGTATTTATAGAATTTTCTATTAACGATGCTTACGAGAGCTATTCGCCGGAAACTTCAAAGCTTTACTACGAGAGCCTTATTCATACCATTAATAAGTCTAATCCTTACATAGATATTGTTATTGTGATTATAACCGATAGGGGAAATATGCGTAACGGTCATACAAGTATAGTCAATACACATTTCGACATTGCCCGTTATTATAACCTACCCGTAATCAATATAGTTGACGCGGTAGCAGAGGATATGAAGATAAATAATCGCGATGAAGATTATTATCTTACGGACTGGGCGCATCCAAACGACGCTGGATATGCCTTTTATGCAACGGTAGCTAATAAATTTATTGATGAAAACATCGTTAATGCCTCTTTCGGTGAAATTGCTGCGCACAGTCTTCCATCAGCTGAGTCGGAAGCACTTATTCTTGGTGATACAACCGCGCTTTTCCCGAATGAACTTGAGCCCACCGCAAACAATGGCTTTAAAATTGAGGAGCCGGCGGAAAATAGCTTTATTCTGAAAAGCGAGAATGCAGGGGATAGCATTGAATTTGATTTCATAGGTACGCATTTCAGCGCTTGGGTATCTCTTGGCGGTGAGAACAGGGTAGAGGGCGGCGCTGATGCTGTTGAGTGTTGGGTAGATGGCGAACTTCTAAATACAATATCGGTTAAAAGCTGGTCGAGCAGTACCGTTCATAGACCTATCGTACACGGTCTTGAAAATAAAAAGCATCACATTGTTCTTTTGAATAAAAACGGTGGAATACTTGTTATCAGAAAGCTCTTCCTTGCATAGTATTAATTAAAAACATTTAGGTGATAATATTATGAATAAAATCGGCACTTTTCAGTTGGCAGTAATGTTTTGCGGATGCTTTTTGGGTGCCGGTTTTTTGTCTGGCAACGAGCTGTGGCAATTTTTCGGTGCATTTGGAATAAATGGGCTTATTGGCTGCGCACTTTCTGTGTTTGCTATAGGTGTTTTTTGTGCCTTTATTATTTATGTCGCCGCAGCTAAAAAAACCGAAAACCCCGAAACGGTGTTGTTGCCTACGCGTTTTCACAAAAGTTCAATTGTTTTCGGCATTCTGCAGGCGGTGCTTGTTTTTGCAGTTGTTGTAATTATGATTTCGGGCTCGGGTACATTGGTGAGCAATTTAACGGGACTAAACCGCCATATTTTTGGTGTGCTTTTCGGTGTTGCTTTAGCGGTACTTGTAGTTTTGGGCACCGATAGTATTGTACGCGCCTTTTCGGTTATGGTACCTATAGTTGTGGCGGCTTCGGTAATTATTAGCATTGCACTTGTAGCCAAAAACGGTTGGAGTTTCTCAATACCCGAGCTTAGCGGCTCGGGCAACCCTCTGCTTAATAATTGGGCGCTGTCCGCCATATCTTATCTTTCGTACAGTATTTTTTCATCGGTAGGTGTTTTTGCCGCCGTTAGCGGTAAAATGAAGAATAAGAATACCTTGTGGTATGGGGCACTCCTCGGCGCCGTAGTAATGGCGGCAGTGGCTTTTGCCATTATCGGTGCTGTTTATGCTGTGCCCGATGCTATGAGTGCGGAGCTTCCAATGCTCTCATCGGCTATGCATTTAGGTACCGTTTTCGGCGCTGTTTATGCCATTCTTTTATTGCTCGGTATGTTCGGAGCAGCGCTATCCTGTATGATGGCACTTACAAATTATTTTAAGGTAAAGTTCGCGCTTAACATAAAAGCCCATAAGCTTGCCGTTATCACAACCGCTGTGCTAGCTTTCATAGGTAGTATCTTCGGCTTTGGTGACTTGGTAGGTACTGTATATCCTATTTTTGGCTACATTGGTATAGTAGTACTTTTGCTCTTGACAGTAAATTTTATAAAACTCAAGAAAAACCAAAAAAACTATTGACTTTTCGTTCAAAATTTAATATAATTTTTAGGTCGCATAACAATGCGACCTAAAAATTTTCGGGTACCGCAAGAGTAAGCTGCTTAGCAGTGCTCTTGAAGATTGTATTGGTAAATCAATATACTGTAAAATTAAATATTTCGAGGTGTGGCTCAGTTTGGTAGCATTGAACCCGACCGCTGCCTGTGGCAGATGCAGGG
>JAZNXU010000025.1:0-8477 GCA_045594065.1 Acutalibacteraceae bacterium | reverse complement strand
TTTTTCGTGCGCAGGCTTTGCTTGCGCACTTTTTTATTTTGGGTGAAATTATGGAGAGCAGGCTTTTTTATAAAAATCTTCGTTACTTAAGAAAGAAAAAACGCATAACGCAGGAAGAAATGGGTAAAATGCTTGGAATGCAACGCTCTACCTATGCGTATATGGAAAAGTATGGTGTTACTGTTAAAATTACTCCGCTTTTACAAAAGGTTATTTTGAAAGAATTTTGCTTTACCATTGATGAGCTTTTGAATATCGATTTAAGTGAGAAAGCGAATTTAGAAATCGGTCTTCCAAAACCCGAAGCAGAAAGGGAAATCGATATGAGGGAATTAGATATAATCTTATTGCTGCTTGAGGAAGCCGCCATAAAAATCAGAGGTATAAAAAAGAGCAAAATGAAAACTGAAAATAAATAACAAAAAAGCCGTGCAACGCACGGCTTTTTAAGATAATAGAAAATAGATTATTAATTCTGCTCGTCAAGACTTAAATTGAACGAGGGGATAAATTCCTCCATAAAAACTTCTGCTTCGGGGCAGTTCATTTCCTCAATGGCTTTTTTTGTGCTTTCTGCCGCAACAGCAAACTCGCGATTGCCCATTTTAAGCTCCTCGACACATTTTATATATGCCGAAATTTTATCAGCCGCCTTAATGAGCTTTTGAATATTAGCGGGAATGTCTTTATACACAGCCGATATATCCTCTTTCATATAATCGGGCAGGTAGGAAATCAGTTTATCTTCAGCTACTGTTTCAATCTGCTTATAAACCGATTTAATTTCGGGGTTATAGTATTTAATGGGAGTGGGCATATCACCGGTTATGATCTCGCTTGTATCGTGAAACATTGCTATAAGCGCGGTTTTTTCGGGGTTTATATCGCCACCGAGCTTCCTGTTATTAATAATACTTAGCGCGTGGGCAATAAAAGCAACCTCAAGTGAATGCTCGCTTAAATTTTCCTGCTTGGTATTCCTCATAAGCCCCCAGCGGTAGATGTTTTTCATACGCGAGAGCATTGCATAAAAATGGTAGCTCATAAATGTACTTCCTTTCTATTGAATATTATAACATAATTTGTTATAATATCAATATAAAACAAATAATTCGACAAAAAAGGGGTGTAATAATATGGGTTTCTCTTACAACAAGGCTATGTTGCTTCGCCCGCAAAAAGGAAAGGGCTTAAGCACATTCTTGTTTGCATTTTTAATTTCCGCGGCAGTTTTAACGCCTTATATCGTATCGGAGGTTGAGTTTTTTGCGGCAGGTGCAGAGCTCGGCAGTCAACAGCTCGGAGCATTTTTTCTAACCTCTCAGGATTTAGGGGATTATTATTTTCCGATTATCGGTAGTTTAGGAATGGTTATAGGTGCTCCCGTAGCGCTTTTGGTACAGCTTATACCGAGCGGTATTTTACCCTACATAAGTGGCGGTGTAATGGCATTGCGTATTGCCCTTGCGGCGCTGACCTCCTACTTTTTTATTCGTCGCTTTACTCGCACTCCCGCCGCGGCAAGACTGGGCGCATTTTTATATGCTTTTTCATCGGCAGTTATTGGAATTACGGTCAATAACGCATTTCAAAATGCGGTTGTTGTGTTCCCGCTGTTGCTTTTAGCGGCCGAGAAATTGCTAACAGAAAACCGCCGTATGTGGTTGGCGATAACGGTTTTCTGCGCAGCAATCATTAGCGGATATGCGCTTTTCAATATGTTGATTTTCCTTATTGTTTACATTGTTCTACGAATGACAAACCGCGATACAAAGGTGGATTTTCTTCGTGTGTTTGCCGTATTTTTTGAGATTATAGCAGGTGCATTATCGGCGGCGATTTTGCTTGTTCCAATAGCAGTTATCAGTGTTTTAAGCACATTTGATTTTACGGGTTACATAGGTATGGATGCACTTTTTTATGAGAGTGGACAGATGTATCTTAGCCTGCTTCGTAGCTTTTTAATGCCTGCGGAATCGGTAAATAACGCCGTAATGGTCAATGAGCTTACCGCCAGCAAGGGGCTTTTCGGCGCCTATCTTCCGCTTGTTTCGCTATCGGGAGTAATAGCATTTTGCGGCGCTAAAAAATATTCTTCGTTTAAGCGCATAGTTATTGCAAGTGTTGTAATTTCTGCAATACCTGTGTTAAATAATTTATTCTCGGTTGCTAACCCTGCGGTAGGATATATGTGGTTTTATATGCCCACGCTCATTTTCGCTCTTGTATCGGTTATGGCACTTGAAAACCGCGATATAGCATTTACAAGCGGCATTAAATGGTCGGCGGCATTAACCGTTATTTTAAGCTTGATAGTTTTAGCTTTCCCGCAAATGGGTGAAAACGGCTTGATTATCGGACTTTATAACGGCGCTTTGAGCAAAGCCGGTCTTATAAGAATGGGAATTTACGGTGGAGTAGCGCTTATCGGTATTATAATTCTTGCTGTGATTTTAAAGGCGGCAGATTCACGCGATAAAACTATGTTTAATACGCTGGCATTATCTACAGGAGTGCTTTCTGCAGTGACACTCTGGCTTTATATCGCAACAGAGGTTACATTCTTTAAGAAGAGCCTGCTATCTTCGGTTAGCGGCACTAATGCCGACTTATTATCACTCGAAAAGGTTTCACCTGATAAGCTTGTTTACTATTCAATGTTGGTTTCAATTGCGGCTTTGGGTGCTATGCTTGTATATCTTATTATCTGTATTGCAACCCGCAAAAAGCGCCGCGAGGCAGAGTGTGAATATCCCGAGGGTGAAGAGTTGATTGAAATTTGGCAAAGGTATGACGAGGAGGAAAGCGACGGTTATCTTGATGATGACGAGTCGGAATTTTCGCTCGATAGTATTGCTGAGTCGCTTCAAATGGAATATCCTGTAAACTATGACCCCGATGAATTTAAAGGTGGATTTAACATAGTTACCGATATTTCTGCAGAAAATGGAAAAACTCCTATTGACAGCGAGCAATAATGGTGTTAAAATAAACCTAATCTCGAGATTACATTTAAAACAGCAAACAAAAAAGGGGAGCTTGTGAACTCAGGCTGAGAGGAAACCATTTCGTTTCGACCCTAAAACCTGATGCGGATAATGCCGACGTAGGAATAATATATACCCGTCTTGTTATGCCGCAGTTAAACTGCGGCATTTTTTGTTTGCGAAAGGGGTAAAAAGATGAAAAATAATTTAAAAAAATTAACGGTTTCAGCGCTCTTTATTGCGCTCTCAACGGTGCTCAGTGAGGTTGTACCAAGCATATCGTTGCCTATGGGCGGCTCGATTACGGTATTTTCAATGGTGCCAATGTGCTTGCTCGGCATTATGTTCGGTTTGAAATGGGGAATTTTTGTCAACCTCATTTATGGTGTAATTCAATTAATGTTCGGTCTTGGAAATTTAAGCTACGCTACTTGGTGGGGTGCCGCCGTGGCGATTGTTCTGCTTGATTATGTTATAGCTTACGGTGTTCTCGGCTTTTCGGGAATTTTCAAGAACAAAATCAAAAACGAGTTTCTTGCCTGCATTTTAGGCGTGCTTTTAGCGGTATTCTTGCGCTATGTGTGCCATATTATCACAGGCTTTACCGTATGGCGCGAAATTGCCGATTTCTGGGGTGCAGTATGGTTCTCAATTACACACAACGGACTCTATATGATTCCCGAAATGATTATTACACCTTTAGGTGTTGCGCTTCTTTATAAAGCGAATGTTTTGAAAAGATTAGCAAAATAATATACTTTATGTCGGCAGGGGGCTCGCAGGGTTGCGGGCCCTTTTTAATTGACTTATTTTAAGCACTGTGTTACAATAAACGCAGAAGTAATTTTTGGGAGAGGTATTATGAAAATAAAATCCAAAATTATGGATGAAATTGCGATAACTCGCGCAATGGCGCGTATTACCCACGAAATAATCGAGAAAAACAGCGGTGTAGAGAATGTAATTCTCTTAGGCGTTAAGCGCCGTGGCGTGCCGCTTTCCAAAATCCTTTCGCAAAACATTGAAAAATTTGAAAATATTAGGGTGCCTGTTGGTTATCTTGATATTACAAAGCATCGAGATGATTTAACCGAGGCCGATAAATTAAGTCTTGCAGGTGAATGCCATTTCCCCTGTGATATTACCGATAAAACGGTTATTATTGTTGATGATGTGCTATATACGGGCAGGACTGCACGCGCGGCGATAGAGTCGGTATTTGCGTTCGGCAGACCCAAGGCGTTGCAGCTTGCAGTGCTTGTTGACCGCGGGCATCGCGAATTGCCTATAAGGGCTGATTATGTATGTAAAAATCTGCCCACAGCGCATAGCGAAAAGGTGCTGGTACGCGTAGAGGAAATTGATGGCGAAACAGGGGTTTACATAGCCGAAAAAAATATCGAAAATTAAGGTTTTTCCGTTGACAAAACTTTGCGTTAGTAGTATAATATTTTAAGTGAAATCTTTAAGACGATACGAGATATCGGCAAGATTGGTATAAAGAAACCGGTAAGGGGCAGGATATAGCTGTACCCGTTGCCCGAGTGTATTCACCGCCTTGCCGTGTTGGCAAGGCTTTTTTTATAGATAATTAGCAGTAAGAAAGGAAGATAAAAATGTCAGAGCTTATGGCAAAGCAGGTAGGACTCGAAAAAGCAGGAATAAGTGTTTCTGCCGTAACCCGCGTTTTGTCGGGCGATTTATCTTTTCTTAATACAAGCGATTTTACTGTTCTTCCCGGCTTTTGCGATGTGCATGTGCATTTTCGTGAGCCGGGCTTTTCTTATAAAGAAACAATAAAGTCAGGCTCAGCATCAGCAGCGCGCGGCGGCTACACTACGGTTTGCACGATGCCTAATTTAAATCCTGTGCCTGACAGTATAGAGAATTTAAAACTGCAGCTTGATTTAATAAATAATGCTGGGCTTATAAATATTCTGCCATATGGTGCAATAACAGTCGGTCAAAAGGGCGAAAAGCTTGCTGACCTTATTGGTATGGCGCCGAATGTAATTGCCTTTTCAGATGACGGCAGGGGAGTGCAAGATGCTTCTATGATGGAAGAGGCGATGCAAATTGCCAAGTCGCTCGGTAAAATGATTGTTGCGCACTGTGAGGATAATTCGCTGCTTTTCGGCGGTTATATTCACAAAGGCAGATACGCCGCCGAGCATGGGCATAAGGGTATCTGCTCAGAAAGTGAATGGAAGCCTATTGAGCGCGATATTGAGCTTGCCGCAAAAACGGGCGCGGCATATCATGTTTGTCATATATCGTGTAAAGAGAGTGTAGAGCTTATCCGTGAGGCTAAGAAAAGCGGTGTAAACATCACCTGTGAAACAGGTCCGCACTATTTGATACTTGACGACAGTAATTTAGAAGAGCACGGCAGATTTAAAATGAATCCGCCACTTCGCGATAAGACCGATAAAGAGGCTTTAATTGAGGGCATTTGTGACGGTACAATTGATATGATTGCCACCGACCACGCACCTCACTCGGCAGAAGAAAAATCGAAAGGGCTTGAAAAGAGCGCATTCGGTATAGTGGGTCTTGAAACGGCGTTACCGCTTATGAACACCTATTTTGTAAAACAGGGCATAATAACAATAGAAAAACTTGTAGATTTGCTGGTTACAAATCCGTATAACCGTTTTGGGCTTAAACCCAACGGCTTCAGCGTGTGGAATTTGGATAAAAAATTCACCGTAAGTCCCGACGATTTTCTGTCTTTGGGGCGCGCGACACCTTTTGAGGGCTACACGCTTTACGGTGAAAATATGTTAACATTTGCAAACGAAAAGTTAGTATATAAAAAATAAACGGAGGAATAGTTATGGCAAAGAGAACAGACATTAAAAAGGTATTAATTATAGGCTCAGGTCCTATTGTAATCGGTCAGGCGGCAGAGTTTGACTATGCAGGAACTCAGGCATGCTTATCGCTTAAGGAGGAGGGTTATGAGGTAGTACTCGTAAACTCCAACCCCGCTACCATTATGACCGACACTACAATTGCAGATAAGGTTTATATGGAGCCGCTTACACTTGAGTATATCGCAAAAATTCTCCGTTACGAGCGCCCTGATGCAATTGTTCCGGGCATCGGCGGTCAGACAGGTCTTAACATTGCAATGCAGCTCGAGAAAAAGGGCATTTTAAAGGAGTGTGGCGTAGAGCTTTTAGGCACAAGCAGTGAAAGTATTGAGCGCGCTGAGGACCGCGAGCTTTTCAAAGAGCTGTGCGAGTCTATCGGCGAGCCGACAATCCCCTCCGAAATCACATACAATATTGAAGAGGCTAAGGCTGCAGCTAAAAGAATCGGCTACCCTGTAGTTCTCCGCCCTGCGTTTACTTTAGGCGGTACAGGCGGCGGCTTTGCAAACACGGAAGAAGAGCTTGTTGAAATTGGCATTAATGCATTTAAGCTTTCTCCCGTTTCGCAGGTGCTTATTGAAAAGAGTGTTAAGGGCTACAAGGAAATTGAGTTTGAGGTTATGCGCGACTCTTCCGACCACGCCATCACCATTTGCGGTATGGAAAACATTGACCCCGTTGGTGTTCACACAGGCGACTCGCTCGTTGTTGCTCCGATTATGACGCTTTCTAAAGAAGACGAGAAAATGCTTAACGACAGCGCTATTAAGCTTATTCGTGAGCTTAAAATTTGCGGCGGCTGTAATGTTCAGTTTGCGCTTAATCCCGAAACCAGCGAATACTATCTTATAGAGGTTAACCCGCGTGTATCGCGTTCCTCCGCACTTGCTTCTAAGGCAAGCGGCTACCCGATTGCCCGCGTTACTGCAAAAATCGCACTCGGTATGAATCTTGAGGATATTCAGATTGCCAACACAACGGCAGCTTTCGAGCCGAGTCTTGATTATGTAATTGCTAAACTGCCGCGTTTCCCGTTCGATAAGTTTACATCTGCCGCCAATACACTCGGCACACAGATGAAAGCTACGGGTGAAGTTATGGGAATAGGCTCTAACCTTGAGGAGTGCTTGCTTAAATCTGTTCGTTCACTCGAAATTGGTGCAGACCACTTCTATTTACCTAAGTTTGAGAAGATGGAAACAGCTGATATACTCGAGTATATCAGCGAGTTTAAGGACGATAACGCTTTTGCCGTTACCGAGCTTTTACGCCGCGGTGAAACTATTGAAAAGCTTCACAAAATCACAATGATTACCGAATATTTCTTAGAGGCGTTTAAGAATATCGTTGATATGGAAAACACCTTAAAGGCGAATGCTGATAATCTTGATGTTTTACTTGCCGCTAAGAAAATGGGCTTTGGCGATAAATACATTGCTAAGCTGTGGGGTAAAAACGAAATTGATATTTTCAATCTTAGAAAAGCCAACAATATGTTCCCCGTATTCAAAATGGTAGACACCTGCCATACAAATGCATATATCCCGTATTTCTATTCTTCTTATACAGGCGAGAATGCTTCACGCCTTACAGATAAGAAAAAGATTGTTGTGCTCGGCGCAGGTCCTATCCGTATCGGTCAGGGTGTAGAGTTCGACTATTCTACCGTTCACGCCGTAACTACTATTAAAAATTCGGGTTATGAAGCAATCATAATCAACAACAACCCCGAAACCGTTTCTACCGACTATACAACCGCTGATAAGCTTTATTTCGAGCCGCTCACACCCGAGGATGTTATGAACATTATCGAGTTTGAAAAGCCCGTGGGCGTTATTGCGTCACTCGGCGGTCAGACCGCAATTAATCTTGCTGAGCCGCTTATGAAGCGCGGTGTTAAGATTATCGGTACCGACTGCGCCGCAATTGAGCGCGCAGAAAACCGCGATAGCTTTGAGAAAATTCTTCACGACCTTAACATTCCTCAGCCTAAGGGCAAGGCAGTTACAAAAATTGAGGACGGTATTGCCGCGGCGGCTGAAATCGGCTACCCCGTGCTTGTTCGCCCGAGCTTCGTTTTAGGCGGCAGAGCAATGCAGATTGTAGCTAACGAAGAGCAATTACGCCACTATCTCAAAACCGCTGTTGAAATTGATGAGGACAAGCCCGTACTTGTAGATAAATACATTCAGGGTAAAGAGGTTGAGGTTGACGCTATCTGCGACGGCAGAGATGTTTTCGTTCCCGGTATTATGGAGCTTGTAGAGCGTACTGGTATCCACTCGGGTGACTCTATCAGCGTTTATCCCACCTTCAGTATTTCCGACAAGGTTCGCGGCACCATTCTTCAGTATGCCAAGAAGTTAGGTCTTGGTATCGGCATTATCGGTCTTTACAATATTCAGTTTATCGTTGATAAGGACGATAATGTGTTTATAATCGAGGTTAACCCACGTTCTTCACGTACCGTACCTTTCCTTTCAAAAGCTACAGGCTACAGCCTTGCTGATATTGCAACCGAAGTAATTTTAGGCAAGAGTCTTAAAGAGCAGGGTATTTTCGATATCTATCCCGATGAGAAGAACCGCTACTATGTTAAGGTTCCTGTATTCTC
>JAZNXU010000024.1:0-1911 GCA_045594065.1 Acutalibacteraceae bacterium | reverse complement strand
AATTAAGTGGTCGTTGTTCGACAGTATGGCCACCTCGCCGTTATAGCGACTTACTACCTTATCTACTGCGGGGGTGTTGGGCTCCCACTCTGGTGGGGTAGGTGTGGGGTCATCCTTTGTGCAACCTGCTATGAATAGGATTCCCAAAAGTAGTGATAAATAAAGGTAACGTTTCATAACAATCTTAGGTCCAGGTTGTTTCTATCTCTGTATATGGCGAGGACCCGATTAACACCATACACAGATAGTTCTATTCGCTGCAGCAAATTTAGTAAAAAAAGTATAAAAACAACATCTTTGGCTAAAAAATAGTTTAGTTGTGGGCATTAGACTCTCTATATTGAGTTGTCATCTACATGATAGTACCCATCGGGGAGTCGCTCTGATGGGTTTTTTAGGGTGGTGAAAGGGTAGGGTGACGCCTTTGTGCTCTCAATGACACATGCTTTATACTAATAGATTCATGTACTATAGTTTTATTCTATTCGCTGATAAGAATTTCCGATTTGCCGGCTCGATGTTTTGTATTATATTTGCAACGAAAAAGATAAACAAAACAACGAAAAATATATGACTACAAATGGTTCTCATTATGCTCACAGGAGTGTGGGTTCTATAGTTAACGAAAATTTTGCCGCTGCGCGCGTATTTAAGTCTTATGGTATTGATTTCTGCTGTGGGGGTAGCGCGTCGCTGGTGGAGGCTTGCCGCATGGCGGGGGTGGACTTTGATAGGGTAGTGGAGTCGCTTGTTGAAGATGCTGCTAATGAGGCGACCTCTATTCCGTTTGACAGCTGGCCTACCGACCTGCTTATCGACTATGTGCTCAAAATTCATCATCGTGGCATCCGTGCTAAGGGCCCCCGTCTCCTCGCTGATATTGAGCACATCGCTTCGGTGCATGGAGTGGCTCACCCCGAACTCTTTCAGCTGCGCCGACTCTTCGCAGAATCACTTGAGGATTTGGAGAGTCATCTACAAAAAGAGGAACAGGTATTGTTCCCATACTGCTACGAGCTTTTCGACTCCTCGGAGCAGGGCGCCTGCGGGGAACCAATGCACTGTGGCACGGTTGCCAACCCCATCCGTGTTATGCTTCGCGAACATAACGACGAGGGTACACGCTATAAATATATAAGAAATCTAATGAATGGGTTTGCTGCTCCTGAGGATGCTTGCGCAAGTTATCGCCTGATGCTGACCGACCTCGAGACATTTATGGACGGCTTGTTTGAGCATATACATATAGAGAATAATATTCTTTTCCCTCGTTTTGTGCAGCTCGAGCAGAAGTGTATTAGAAAGTAATTTCACGAAATTAGGCGCACGAAATAGTTCTTTTGCATTTATTGAGATATGGGGCTTCAGGGCCCCATTTTTCCTATACCTATATATATAATAAAAGGGGAAAATCGCGGCCTAAAATTTAATTTCACGTAACTCGCTGATAGTGTGGAGTGTGTGTAATATCGCTAAAAAATAGTTGTAAAAAAGTGCGAAAAATGTTTGGAGAATAAAAATAAAGCACTACCTTTGCACCCGCAATCGAGAGATACAGCGTATGACTCGAAAGCGCAGAGGTTCTTAGAAAAAGTTTTTTGAAAAAAAGTTCATCAAAAATTTGGTGGTTTCAAAAATATGATTTATCTTTGTACCCGCTTTCGCCTCTAAAACGGCGATAAGTAAAAAAGGTTCTTAGAAAAGTTTTTTGAAAAAAGTTCATCAAAAATTTGGTGGTTCAAAAAATTTGCCTTACCTTTGCACCACTTTCCGCTCTGAAAAATTGAGACGGTAAAGTGTTTGAAAATGGTTCTTTGATTTACTGGTTTTTTATATTGAGAGAAAAGTGTAGTATTTATCTGTCAATTTCCTTTTAGGAAAATGAAACAGTCAGGACTCTAACAATACATT
>JAZNXU010000023.1:0-1797 GCA_045594065.1 Acutalibacteraceae bacterium | reverse complement strand
AGCTGTCATAGCTTACAATAACCTCGGGCCAATGCACCATTGGTGCTGTAACAAATGTAAGAGTGTGTTTACCGAGGCTTAGGGTATCACCCTCACCCACTACAATCTGCCTATCAGCAAAATCGGTGCCGAAAAAGTTTTTCATCATATCGAAAGCCTTTTTCGAAGCGACAATTTGAGCCCCCGAATATCTTTTACTAAATTCGAAAATATTCGCCGAATGGTCGGGCTCCATATGGTGAACTATAAGATAATCGGGCTCTCTGCCGTTTAATACATTTTCGAGTTTGCAGAGCCACTCATCACCGAATTCGGCATCGACAGTATCCATAACGGCAATTTTTTTGTCCACTATCACATAGGAATTATAAGAAATGCCGTTAGGCACCTCGTACATACCCTCAAATAAATCAATCTTCTTATCGTCAACACCGATATATTTAATATCGCTTGTAATAAACATAAAAATCACCTCTTTTAGTAGTATACCATTAAAAGAAGTGATTTTCAATAGGCTGCTACAAATTAGCATTAAACTTTCGGCTGGTAGCCTTTACCGACAGATAAACTGTTACCCATATTACGAAATATAAACCCACAAATATAGCAGTGAAGATAAGCAGCACCTCGGCTTTAAAGGGAATCCAGCTGTTTAGAATATAGCACTGCGCATACGCCGCATAGAGCACCGAAAAGTGGCAAAGCAGAGCCTTTGGCACCGACCAATCCTCAATTTGATTAAAGACGGTAGCCCCCGCCTGCACAAAGGCAAGCAGATATACCGACACCGTTCCAAGCAGCACCTCCGCCCCGCTAAGGGAAAAATCGGTCAAGGCGCGGGATAGCGCAAAATAAACTATAGCCAGCACAATCGGACCGAAGCCGCCAAACATAAGACCGCGGTGTAAAAACGCTTTTAAATACCTATTCATACTACAAACCTAACCTTTCTTTAATTTTTTTAACATTTCGGCGTGATACATAATCGGTGTAGCCATTTTTGAAAACCACCTGCAATGTGCCTGAAATTGAGGCATTAAAGCGCTCGATTTTATCGAAATTCGCAATGCAGGACTGATTTATTTTCACAAAGCCATCAGTCAAAACCTCTTCAAGGTTGTAAAGCCTGCACCGCATTTGCAATCTGCCGCCGTCGGTTATGGCATAAACCTTGCCTTCCTCTACCGTAAAGCAGTAAATCTCAGATAGCGTCAGCCTCACCGCCTCGCGCTCAACGAAGCCTATAAGCTCGGTATTATTTTCCTCAACAAGCCGCTGTATAGCTGTTACTAACGGCGAGTGCTCGTGGGCAAAAACGGTCACCTCTTCATCACGGGTTTTATCAATCACAATTCTGAGTTTCATGAAATTCCTCCTTGCAAAATTATAATACTTTTATAAAACACACTTTGCAAGCGTTTTAAGCTATTCGGTAAATTTTATTCCATAAACGGTAAACGGCACGGAATATCCGTGTCGCTTATGTGTTAGTCTTAATTTTTAAAGAAAGCAACCGCTATGGCACCCGGCCCCGCGTGGGTGCCGATAACACTGCCAACGGTAGTATACCGCAGATGCTGCGTTCCCTCTTTCCAAAGCACCGCGCTATCTTCAATATACTTATTCAAAAGCGCATCGCTAAGTCCTGTGAAGCCCAGCAATACGGGCATTGAGAAATCTACGCCGCCCGCCTTTTCAATTTCGGTTACAAGCAGGTTGTTACCCTGCTTAGAGCCGCGCGCCTTGCCTAGCATTATAATCTCACCCTCGGCTACCGCTAAAACAGGCTTGATATTA
>JAZNXU010000022.1:0-48520 GCA_045594065.1 Acutalibacteraceae bacterium | reverse complement strand
CATAATTATAACACTAATCTATTTGAAAATCAATTTTTTTACATAAGTTTTTTCTTTATCTTTACAGTGGAATTTTTTTGTGGTATAATATAAATATCATACATAAACTCAATAATTTTTGCAAATGTTAAGAGGGTTATTGTGTGATAGCAAAACGGAGTTTCATATTTTATGTGTGCAACTTCGGTTGCACTCACTTTTTGTTAGGGGGATATTAAAATGGCAGCACCAAATAAGTGTCCAATGTGCGGAGAAAGTTTGAACTGGAAACAAGTTGATGCACAGAAGAAAGGGTTTAGTGTTGGCAAAGCGGCAGTAGGTGCAGTTTTGTTTGGTCCAGTCGGTTTAGTCGGCGGAGCATTAGGTAAGAAAAAAGTTTTTTACTATTGCGGTAAATGTGGTTTTAACCATGAATACAATGCTTAATAATTTTTAAGGAGAAAAAATGAAGAAAATTATTTGTATGATTTTAGTTGTGCTTTCAATTTTATCTTGCACACTTTGTTTAACCTCATGTGGCGAAGATGATTGCCCCATATGTGGTGGCTCTGGATACTTTCAAAAGAAAGATTGTCCTGGTTGCTAAAACTCTAAAACTGCTCACACTATTCAAGTGTGAGCAGTTTTTATTTCCTTTTGCAAGGTTTCATATAATGCCTGTATATCTTGTTCAACCGCTTTTCTTTTTTGCTCTAAATCGTAAAGTGTTTCGTTCATTTTCGTTTGCTCCTTTCCGTTTTCTTTGCAATAAATATGAGAGATATTTTTTGCAAATGCCGTCTGCAAGACCTTACAGGATTGGTACAATCCGTAGTAAGTCATATTTCTGCGAAATAAAACCAGATTTCACATACTGATTTTGTAGAGCAGAAATATGACCTTCCTTAAAAATTTCCGAAGGCTACCACAAATTTTTAAGGAAGGAAAAACGGCGACACCTTTCCTTTCGTGTGTGTTGCCGTCCCTTTGCTCTCGCATATTAAGAGTAAAGGGGTTTTTGATATGAGCAACTATGCAATAATGCGATTTCAAAAATACAAGTTAGGGTCTGTTGCAAACATAGAGCGACACCAAAAATACAGGGAGAGATTACTCAACCGAGCACACCCCGAAAGAGAAAAAGAAAACATTTCATATAGTCAGTATAATGAAACAATGAGAAAAACTTTAAAAAAAGCAATTAAAGCCCAAGAGAAAGCAACAGGCAAAAAGGTGCGAAAAGATGCCGTTGTGTTAACAGAATTTGTTTTAACTTTTTCGCCCGAAATGGAAGATTCGATTGATAAAAATGAGTGGATAAAGGCAAATGTTAAATGGTTGTGTAAGACCTTTGGAAAAGAAAAATTATTAAAATTATTCACCAATGCAGATGAAAAAACTTTTCATATCCATGCCTACATTTCCACCTATCACAATGGAAAGTTTAATGCGAGTAAATATTTTGGAAAGAAATCTCAAATAATTGAATTACAAGACAGTTATGCTGAATCAATGGCACAATTCGGTCTTGTTCGTGGCGAAAGCAAAGAGCAGACAGGAGCAAGACACCAAACCTTACACGAATGGCACAAGGCAGAAAGTGAAAGGTTAGAAAAAGAACTTATTGAAATGGCAAACAATGTTTTAGCAAATGAAAAGAAAATTGCACCACAATCCCTTGAAAGTGATATTTTTGATGAATTGAGGTAGGTGGTAAATGTATGGACAAAGATTACACTATTGAGAAACTGCACAAGATTTATAATGTTGAGAAATGGAAAAAAGCACTCCGTATAGCAGAGATACGAGCAGAGAAACATTGCACTTATGAGAAAGCAGAAAAAATCTATAATGCCGAGAAAAGCAAAAAAGATATGCAGAATGATTGAGAAGTTCTGCATATCTTTTTTGCTTGTTTAAGGTGTGTTTGTGGGTTTAGTAATATCTGTGGTTGGTATAGGTTTAAAATCGTTTTTAGGAGCATTTTTGAGCAGTTCTGCAAACTGTTCAGTATTAAGAACATCAAACTCCACTTTGTAAAAATCACCCCTACCAGAAGTGGTATATTGCAAATATATAGGCGAAACCATAAACGATAAATGCAACTCCAAAATGTTGAGAGGATATACAACGATTTTCTTTGTGATTCGTTCAAATAGTCCTTCGTTTATTTCGCTATCTGCAAGGGAAACTATCTGGTCTAATTGGTGGATACATTCATCGTATATTTTGGTCGCAATAGCGGTGGAATTGTCTTGGTTTTTTAGTTCTTCAATTTGTTTTCTTAACAATTCCATTTGCTTATGGTTTTCATCTCTTATTGGAATATAATCACTCTCAAAAACTAATTTTTTGATAAAATTTCTTGTTAGTTCTTGTTGTTCTTCGCTTAATGCATTAAGTTTGTGTTCAAGTGAAGATATTTGTTTTCGGTTGTCTTTGGGTTTGTGTGCCTTTTGCATTTCTTCAAGGATAGTTTTTTTAATTTCTTCCTTTTGCGGTTTTATGACTTGTGTTATAATATCATAAAGGGCGGTTTTTAAAACTCTGTCATTTACCCTTTTACCATTACAACCAACTTCAAAAACTTCACCATTAGCATCAATTTTTTGCTTTGGCAAACCGCTTTGATGATTATTAAAGCAAGTCCATGCTTTGTATTTTCCATTTTTTTGTTTCTTTTGCAAACTGACATATCTGCCACCACAAAGACCACAGAATACCTTTCCAGAAGTCCAGTATTTATTATTATGTTTTTGTTTTACTTCTTCGCTTGGTTCTTTTTCTTTTAATATTGCTTGAACCTTGTCCCAAAGTTCTCTATCAATAATGGCACTTTCTGGATGGTGGTCTTTTATAAAATGGGTGTAATAATCACCACGATTATATTTTTTCTTATGTTCAAGTTCATCATCAGTATAGGTTTTGCCTTGCAACAAATCGCCTACATATTTCTCGTTTCGGAGCAATCGAAGTATAACAGTATTTGACCAACCGTTTTTATATCGTTTTGTTTTGACACCCATATCTTTTAATTTTCTCGCTATTGTGAAAGTGCCATCACCTGCGGCATACCATTCAAATATCTGTTTTATGATTTTTGCTTCTTCTTCAATGATGACAAAGTGTTGTTTTCCATTTGGTTCTCTTACGATATTATAACCATACATTTCACGGCGACCAAATACAACACCTTGTTTCATTTTTTGCATTTGTCCCCATTTAACACGATTGGAAGTTTTGCGACTTTCGTTTTCTGCACTATTACCCGCTACATTAAGTGGTTCTCTGTATCCTTTGTTTTCCGTGTATATATTATCTGACAGAAACCAAACATACACTTTATTTTTTCGTAGTTCTTCAACAGTATTTAATAAATCTTGAACATTACGAGAAAATCGGGAAACTTCTTTTGTTATAATAATATCTATTTTCCCCATCATCGCAAGGTCATACATTTGTTGAAATGCAGTTCTTTTATTAAGGGAAGTGCCGCTCAAGCCTTCGTCTGCAAAAATGCCCACATTAGTCCAATTTGGGTTATCTTCAAAATAGTATTCAAAAAATTGCTTTTGTGCTTCAAGTGAGTTTCTTTGGTCTGTTTCATCGGTAGAAACACGGCAATAGGCACAGACATTATGCGGTTTATCATCTTCAATTCTGGTTGGTTTCTCTCTCGGTGGTGTTGTCTGTGCTAACGGCATATACTCCAACTTCCTTTCTGTTGGTTTTTAGATAATCCTTTGCATATTGTAAAATCTGCTTTGCAAATTCTATTTTTTCTTCTTCCTTAAAAAACAATGCTTCTGGATTATGTATCAAAGACATTTGCCCCTTGCTATGTGTTATTGCATAGCAATTATATGAGCAGACAAGATATATAAATAACTTGTCAAGGTCTTCTATTTTTGCAATCTCTCGCTTTTGTTTTATTGTGGTTTTCTTTTTGGCAAAGAACTCAAAATCTTCTTTTGTGTCCTGTGCCTTTAATTGTTCAATTTCTTCGTAATGTAATTCGTTTAAATCATATCTTTTCATAGGTAATAAACCTCCTTGTATGGTTTATTATAACATATCCAAAATAAAACTTCAATAGGTACTGAGGAGCTTGCCCATATGGAAATGGTGGGGGCAATGGTACAACAGCTAACCCGTAAGATGACCCCTGAGGAAATTATTGCTGCAGGGTTCGACACTTATTTTGTTGATCATACCGCAGGAGTCTACCCAATAGCGGCATCGGGCGTTCCATTTACCGCCGCCTATATCGGTGTTAAGGGCGATGTTATCACCGACCTACACGAAGATTTAGGCGCCGAGCAAAAGGCGAGAACAACCTATGATAACCTGCTTCGCCTTATCGACG
Organism: Acutalibacteraceae bacterium; assembly: GCA_045594065.1. Taxonomy (GTDB): domain Bacteria; phylum Bacillota; class Clostridia; order Oscillospirales; family Acutalibacteraceae; genus SIG565. The sequence goes on along the minus strand of JAZNXU010000022.1, from coordinate 44,175 downwards.
ACCCCGATATCCGCGACCCGCTTAAGTTCTTGCGCCAGCGCGAGATAGTACACTATCAGCGCTTCGGTGAGGGACTCCGCCTCGCCACTGACCGATTAAACAGCAAAAACTTCTATGCCTGCAATCCGAGTTTCGATAAAAACTGCGGGAAATAAAACAAAAACCTGTGTGGGAACACACAGGTTTTTACATTTTAACATTTTTAAGTGTCTTAATTAGCAATGTTGCGGTTAGCCCCACAAGCACGCCTGAGATAAGCGCTGAGAGGCAAAGGACGGGCAGGTAGTATAATATTTCTTTTGTACCCATCATTATAGCGGCAACCGACACCTGAGCTATATTGTGGCTGAGCGCCCCTGCAACACTTAAAACGGGAAGCGAAAATAAATCTAACCGTTTTAAAATATACATAACCGCAAGACTGAGCACTGCGCCTGCAAGGCTGTATGAAAACGAAAGGAATGAGCCGAAAAGCAATGCTGTAAGTACTATTCGTATGAACGACACCGCCGCGGCACTTTTAAGGTCAAATTTAAAAAGTAAAAATATTATAATAACATTCGGCAATCCAATTTTAATGGCGGGTGCATATGCAGTTATAGGAGGTAGGAGTGTTTCTAAAAAAGAAAGAATTAAGGCAAGACAGGTGAAAAGCCCTAATAATGCTATCTTTTTGGTGTATGTCTTCATATTCTTACTCCGAAATAATTTCAATGATTAGGTTGTGAGGTAGGCAAACAATTGTTTCGCCCGCATTTTTAATAGAGCCCGTTTTCACACACACTTGTGTTTTACAGTCGGCAGAGGATATTGTGGCGGCGCCGTCTTTAATTACAAGGTGATTGACACCGCTTGTTTTTATATCAATTTCCAAATCTTCATTAAGCGGATAGCGAGCGGTTTCGGTGCCGTCAATAATAACTGCAGCAAATTTACCTGTGTTTTTTGGGGTTAAAAAGGCAAATCCTAAGATAATTAAGCACAGTATAGCTGCAATTAAAAATATATCATTACGTAGTTTCCTGTTTTTCATAAACTTTTGTATCCTGATAATAATTATAAAATAAGGTCAGTCGAATGCGGCTGACCTTATTTTTTTATTTTTTTGCCGAATCAGAATTTATAATAGCAGCAATTTGCTGTTTTGCTGTATTGATGGTTTCCTCATCGGGTATCATTACTGACAGTAACTGACTGCCTGCAGAATAGGTTGGTTTTGAAGCACCTTTACCGTCAACCGAAATACTCTGAATATCCCAAGAAGCCATATCGTTAAGCTGCATACGAACTAAAGCAGAAATATCGTTAGATGATATATTGGTTTTCATATTGCTTGTTATTGCCTTGAGTACGCTGTCAAGCTTTGCAGGGCTTAAAATTGCGGGGGATATAGCCTTATCAAAAATAGCGCTGATTATCTTCTGTTGGTGAATACCCCTTTGTCTGTCACCGTTGGGGAAGCTGTGACGTTCTCTTGCAAAAGCGAGAGCGGCATCACCTTTTAGAGTATTTTCGCCAACTTTAAAGGAATAGTTTTTTCCTGATAGAGAATGCATACTTGAGAAATTGAAATCGGAATTAACCGTAACTCCGCCTAAAGCGTCAACAATATCTACTACCGATTTAAAGTTAACCTTAACATAGTAGTTGAATTCTATATCGAAAATAGCCTCTACTGTTTTCATTGAGCAAGCAATACCGTAATTACCGGCGTGGGTGAGCTTATCTAGCTTATCGGGATCGCCCTCAAGGCCTACATAATAGTCGCGCGGTATGTTTACCATTAAAATCTTCTTTGTGGTGGGGTTGATTGCAACCACCATATTTACATCCGAAAGACCTTTTTCGGCTATTTCACCGGCGTTTTTAGTATCCAGACCCGAAAGGTAAACAAGGAACGGTTGATTTGTAACATCTGCCTTTGGCTTTTCTACTAATATATCGGGGTCGGATGGCAGATTTACTATAGAGTTGTGTACAGTACCAAGCATCAAGCCGCCGTAAATGGCAACCACCGATACAGCGACACTCAGCACAATACTTATAACCTTTAGCACAATTTTTCTTGTTTTTGTTTCAATAAGTAAAATATGAAGCGCAGTTATAAATAATATAAGTACCGCTAAGATTATAAGAAACTTAATGGGGAGCAGGTGCAGGAAAGATACATAAATTAATCCTGCAAGCATTACCAAAAGCTGAACAGCGCCTACAATTCGGGTTGCTAAAAGCATTGAGGGATTTACACTGCTGCTTTTAATATCAATGCTCTCTTTTTTAGGCTTGCGTGCGGCCCTCGGTTTTGATGTGGTCTTACTGTGTTTTCCGTGTTTCAAAACAATACCTTCTTTTTATTAATTATAAATTAACTAATCTTGCTTTTTGTAGGTGGGAACAATCTCGGCTACAAGCTCTTTCATATTAACTGACTCGTTTTGGCAGGCGTGATAAAGCTCTTCGAGTTGTTTTTTGAACTTTTCATCGTCCATAACAATAGGTTTACCAACATGGATAAGATTGTTTTCGGTACCCTGAAGACCCTCTTCATCCATAAGGATTTCTTCATACAGTTTTTCTCCTGGGCGAAGACCGGTGTAAACAATTTTCATATCAACATCGGGGTCATAGCCTGAAAGTCTTATAAGATTTCGCGCCATATCGGCTATTTTTACGGGCTGACCCATATCAAGAATGTAGATTTCGCCGCCGCTTGCGTAATAGCCTGCCTGAAGCACTAATGATACAGCCTCAGGTATGGTCATAAAGAAGCGTGTGATTTCAGGGTGTGTAACCGTTACAGGACCACCCTCGGATATCTGCTTTTCAAAAAGCGGAATAACGCTGCCGTTACTGCCGAGTACATTGCCAAAACGCACTGCTACAAATTCTGTGTTTTTAGATTCACGGTTCATCATCTGAACAACCATTTCGCAAAGGCGTTTTGATGCACCCATAATGTTTGTGGGGTTAACTGCCTTATCGGTTGAGATGAGAACGAATTTCTTAACGCCGTATTTAGCCGCCGCCTTAGCCATTTTGTAGGTTCCGAAAACATTGTTTTTTATAGCCTCATTTGGGCTGTCTTCCATAAGCGGTACATGCTTATGAGCCGCGGCATGGAAAACTATATCGGGGCGGTAATGACCGAGAATATCGTCAAGTCTTGCGGTGTTTCTTACAGAGCCTATTAAAACAACCAAATCAAGCTCGGGATATTGCTTTTTAAGCTCCATTTGAATGTCATAGGCGTTGTTTTCATAAATGTCAAAAATAATTAGAGTCTTCGGTTGACTCATTGCTATTTGACGGCACAGCTCACTGCCTATAGAGCCACCGCCACCTGTAACCATAACAACTTTACCGCCGATATAGTTGTAAATTTCATCAAGGTTAACCTTGATAGGGTCGCGACCCAAAAGGTCCTGCAGCTCAACACGGCGGAGCTTGCCCATAGTTACCTGACCCGTTACCAACTGATAAATACCGGGGATAATTTCAACCTTGCAACCTGTTTTACTGCAGATTTCAAGTATATCTTTGCGGTCTTTACCGCTGCCGCTCGGTATAGCATAAATAATTTTATCAATATTGTATTCTTTAGCAGTTGTAATGATGCTATCGCGTCCGCCAACAACCGGAACGCCGTCTAAAAGGCGACCCTTTTTATAGTAGTTATCATCAATTAAACAGATAACAGTACCCTCAAGCTTATCGCTCTCAGCATATTCGCGCACAAGCATTTTACCTGCAAAGCCCGCACCGACTATCATAATGCGCTCGCCAACAGCAGCTGTGGTGTGCTTTTTGTAAATAGTAGCATAGATGCTGTTTGCAATTCTTCTTCCAAAACGGATACCAATGGTGCAAACATAGCTAAATACAACACCCATAACATAATATGAGCGCGGCATATCAAAGCCGATTATATAAGCGAGTGCTACTCCTACAATGGCAATAACAACATATGCTTCGGTTATTCTGAAAAGGTCCTCTATACCCGCAAAGGAGAGTATTGTGCTATATAACCTGAACATTAAAAATACGGCAATGGAAAGAACTATCCAAATGCCAATTGATTTGAAGTAGTTGTGAAAATATATAGTGTCTATTTCATCAAAGCTAAATTCAAATCTAAGCCAAAGCGCTGCAAAAAACGAGCCAGCAATAGAAACTGCATCTAACAAAAACAGAACTATCAAATTTCTAACGCGGTTAAACTTGGCAGCAGAGGTGTCCTTTATATCAACATTCCTGTTTGTCCAATTCATGGCGTTACTCCTAACTGAACTTGAAATATATCAAACTTAATTAATGTGTTAAAATATTGCTCATAATATGATACCACAAATAGACACATATTTCAACATTTTAATTGCTTTTTACTCGTTGATATCAAAAGTTTGTTTAATTTCACCGTCAAATGAAATCCATTTAAAAACTCCGTTCTCGAATGTCATATAGCCGTGCCATGAGTTTTCTTTTGGAATTGAAACCGACCCCGGATTAATGTAGGTGTAATTTCCGCGATTTTCAAGTGCGGGCACATGGGTGTGACCGTGTAGCAGAATATCACCCTTTTTAAGCGAGGGCGGAGTGGAGGTGTTGTATTTGTGACCGTGGGTTATGAATATTGTGTGATTTTTATATGCGAGCAACGCATAATCTGCCATACAGTCAAAATCTAACACCATATTGTCAACCTCTGCTTCACAGTTGCCTCGCACGCAGAGTATATCATCCTTAATCTTATTTAGCTCAGGTATAATTTTTTTTGGATTATAATCCTTTGGTAAATCATTTCTCGGTCCGTGATACAGAATATCACCGAGAAGTATCATTCGGTCGGCGTTTTCATTTTTATAAGCCTCCAGCATTTTTTCAAAATAGTATGCCGAGCCATGTATATCAGATGCTATAAACCATTTCATAAAAAAACTCCTTAACATTATTTTCTATTTACAGTATAACTTTTTTTGTTATTTAAGTCAATCGGGAATACAACTTGATAAAAAACGGTTTTTATGGTAAATTATTGTTGAATTAAAGAAAAAAGGGGCGAAAAACTATGAAGCGACCAATGATAGCGGCGGCAATTGCTTCGGTGCTGTTGTCGGCTTTTGTCTTGAATGCATCATTTTTTGCTCTTTTGGCTGTTATCATAATAACCGTTGCTCTTTTGATATTTTGCGTAGCAGTAAGGCGTTTTAGAGATTTTATAGCAGTTTTCGTTGTAGCTCTGGCTGTTTTATTAAATGCGTTTTTTGTGCTTGAATATAAAATTTCAAGGGTTGAGAATATTCCGGAAAATGTTCCTGTAGCCGTATCGGGTACGGTTATAAGTGAAAATTATTTTGACGGAAAAGCGGCATATGTAATTAAAACCGATAGCAGTAATACAATGCTACCTGCAAATATAAATATAAATGTTTATTCAAAATTTGCCGCACTCACCGAGGGCGAGAAAATCAAGTGTGAAATGTATGTTCAGCCCGTGACAACAGAGAATACGGCGAAATATTATTCAAACGGTGTGTATGCGTCGGCAAATATAAAAAATGTGCTTGAGCGTTCAAGACCAGTAAATTTAAGAAGCACGCTTGCAGCTTTTCGTGACAATGTAACAAATAAACTGTTTTCTTATCTTACACCACAGTCTGCGGCATCGGTTAATGCACTGACGGTTGGCGATAAATATTATCTTTCGGGTGAGTTTGAGGAACTCGTAAGGCGTAGCGGAGTAAGCCATATAATGGTGGTTTCGGGAATGCATATGGCAATAATTTGCGGAACTCTTTTAAAAGCACTTGAAAAACTACGGCTCGGCAAGCGTATAGCCTGTGTAATAACCGCTGTTTCGGTTTTCCTTTTTATGGCGCTTTGCGGCTTTAGTATGTCGGTAATGCGGGCTGGAATTACATATTTTATAATGCTTGCAGCGCTCTTCCTTATTCGGCGTACCGATGCGCTTAACTCTCTGTGCGTAGCGGTCAGCATTATTCTAATAATTAATCCGTTTGCGGTAGGAAGCATAGCGTTTGTGCTCTCGGTTATGTCTACTGCGGGTATTATAATTTTAAGCGGTCCTATAGCCGATAAAATTAAAAATCGGTTCAATATAAAAATTAAACTGCTGTCGCTTATAATCGATGCCGTATCGGTAACACTATCTGCATTGATTTCTACGCTTCCGTTCACGGTTTATTATTTCGGTGCGGTATCTACCGTTGCGGTTATAACAAACCTGCTTATCGGTGAGGCTGTAACTTTGGCGCTGATTACGGCGGCTGTGGCTTTGCCGTTTGCAATGATGAGCAGTTTTTCGGTAATTGCCAACGGACTTTTCTTTTTAACCGAATACATAACACGATATTTTAATTTCATTATCGAATATTTCGGCAGTCTTCCATTCGCGTATGTAGGGGTAAACAGAGATTTATTTATAATAAGCTATCTTGCAATTATTCTGAGTTTTGTTATAATAAAATATATAGAAAATATTAAAAGAGTGGTGAACAGGTGTGCCGGTTGTATCAGAGCAGGTTCTCAAGGCAAATATAAAGAATAAAAATATTTTAAACACATATTTAATTTTCGGAGAGGATACATACCTAAAAAAATTGTATGTTGATAAAATTATCGACAGTACGGTTGATAAATCCGACGAATTCAACTTTATCCGCTTTGAGAGCGACTGTGATTTGCAGCAGGTTTATGACGCCAAAGAGCAGTACCCGATGATGGCAGAAAAAAAGTGTGTGGTGCTTACCGATTATGATTTTGAAGCCTGCGGAAAAGCAGACTTTGAAAAGCTTACTCAGCTGTTGAGTGAGCCTGCCGACACTACTGTTTTTATACTTTGGTGCAATAATTTCTCGGTCGATGAAAAACGAAGCGACCGCCTTAAAAAGCTTATTACTGCCACCGAACAGGGCGGCGGTATGGCGGTGAGCCTTAATCATCGCACCCGCGAGGATTTAGTTAGGGTGCTTTGCGAGGGTGCAAAAAAGCGCGGAACAGAGTTTTTGCAGGGTGTTGCCTCTTATTTAATTGAGTCCTGCTCAGAGGATATAAATGTGCTTTTGTCAGAGCTTGAAAAGCTTTGCGCCTATGTAAACGGGGCTCCAATTTCAAAAGAAACAGTAGATTTAATATGCGTAAAATCGGTTGATGCATCGGTTTATAATTTGGTGGGGGAGATTATTTCACTTAATACCGCGAACGCATTAAAGCTGCTTGACAGCCTTTATGATATGCGGGTAGAGCCGATGATAATTCTGCACACCGTTTCTTCCAATTTTATTGATATTTATAGAGCCTTAAGCGGTATGCAAAGCGGTGTTTCAATAGGTGCTTTAGCGGCAGATTTCGGCTACGGTAACCGCAAATTCGTGCTTGAAAAGGCAAGCCGACAAGCCTCTAAATTCACAAATGAAAAAATGCGTCTTTGCTTAAATGAACTTGTAGATGCCGACCGCCGACTTAAAAGCTTTTCTGCTGATGATAGGGTAGTGCTCGAAGAGCTTATTATTCGCCTTATATACATTATTTCTAAGGGTGAGAGCATTGATTAAACTTTCCCGCGCTGTAATTGTAGAGGGTAAATACGATAAAATAAGGCTCGAGAATATAGTTGATGCCGTAATTATCCCAACAAACGGCTTCTGCATTTTTAAGGACAGTGAAAAAAGAGAGCTTATTCGCAAAATAGCCCTTAAAAAAGGACTTATTATTATAACCGATAGTGATAAAGCAGGTAGCGTTATCCGCTCGCATATAAAGTCCATAGCCCCCTCGGCGGATATTATTAATGTATATCTGCCTCAGATTAGCGGCAAGGAACGGCGTAAAAGTAAAATGAGCGCCGAGGGCTTTTTGGGTGTTGAGGGCACGCCCGATGATATAATTATAAACACACTAAAGCGGTATGAGGGTGCGCGCTGTGAAAAGCAGGAGCGGAAAATACAAAAATCTGACCTTTTTTCCCTTGGACTTTCGGGTGCGTCAGACAGCCGTAAAATGAGGGAAAGCCTGCTTTCTTTTTTGGAATTGCCGCAAAGCCTTACGGCTAATGCATTACTCGATGCTTTAAATTCGCTTTATACCTACACTGAATTTACGGAGATGGTTGAAAAATGGCAGCAAGATGGGGACAAAAATTAAAACTGATTTATATTGTCGATATTCTTAAAAAGCATACCGATGAGGACCACCCAATGAATGCCGCCGAACTTTGCGACAGACTAGCCGAATTCGGTGTATCGGCAGAGCGTAAGGCGATTTATAACGATATTGATATGCTTATTTCCTACGGCTACGATATTATTAAAACCCGAATTCCAAAGGCAGGATATTTCTTAGCCTCTCGCGAGTTTGAACTGCCCGAAATATATCTGCTTGCCGATGCCGTTCGTTCGGCAGAATTTATCACCCCTAAAAAGACCCGCGAGCTGCTTAATAAAATTGATTCGTTTTTAAGCATTCATCAAGCTAGAAAGCGCGAGAAAACTACCTATATTTCCTCACAGTACAAGTGCAAAAACGAGGCTATTTATTATAATATCGATAAAATAAACGAGGCTGTAGAAAAGGGCGTTAAAATTAAGGTTACCTATACTCAGCGTTATTTGTCCGACGATAAGAAGATAAGGGTTAGCGAGAAAATAATGCTTATCAGCCCCTATGCAACATTGTGGGAGAGTGACCGCTACTACCTTGTTGGTAATAATGAAAAGTACGATAACCTTATTCATTTAAGACTCGACCGTATGAAGAAAATTGAGGTAACCGACGAGCCTGTGCGCCACTTTAAAGAGGTATCGGAGTATACCGACATTTTCGATGTTGCCGATTATGCCGCCAAAACCTTTAATATGTACGGCGGTGAAGCAGCGGAAATCGAGCTTCGCTGTAAAAAGGCAAGACTTGAGCAGATTATCGACCGCTTTTCGGAAGAAATCTCGGTTTATAAGCTAACCGACGATACATTTTCGTTCACAACAAATGTTATTATAAGTGACGGTCTTATAAGTTGGCTTTTACAGTTTGGCTCGGATATCGAGGTTGTAAAGCCTGCGGCTCTGCGTGAGCGTATAGCCGAAAAAATTAAAGAGCTTTCAAGGATATATTAGCTATGGGATTATTTTTTAAACGCAAAAAGAGAAATGAAGAACTGCTTAAAACCTTTGACGGCAGGGAGGTAAAATATGTTACCCGCCGAGAAAACGGAGAATCGGTGATTGTCGGTAAAAGCGGCAGAATTGCAGTGATAGGCGATGATATTCGCATTATCTGCGGGGAAGCTGATGTTTTTAACGGAAATATCGATACTTGTGAATATTATCTCCACCTGTCAGGCGACGGCGTTACGGTAAGTGGCTTCAATACTGTAACAGGAGCCGAGGATAATATAAGCGCTTATTATAAATATTATAGAAAATAAAACTAAAAACATATTGTGTTTATTAATTTTGTTTTTGAGCAATTATAAAACAGCACCATCACAAGATGGTGCTGTTTTTTGGCGGAGTAGGAGAGACTCGATGCCCTCTTGCGGTGCCCGACGACTCGATACTGCCGTATCTCGCTTGTCGACCGCTGCGCCTTTTCGCGCTCACTGTATCTGCCATCGGCAGCGTTCGTGCTCAAAGCCCGCGCCTCCGGCGCTCGAGTTCGAGCTATATTTAACAAAAAATAGGAAGCACCATTTAATAATGATACTTCCTATTTTGGCGGAGTAGGAGAGACTCGAACTCTCGCGCCGGTTACCCGACCTACACCCTTAGCAGGGGTGCCTCGTCACCAACTTGAGTACTACTCCAAGCTGTAACAAAATTTGCTACATATAAAAAATGGCGGAGAGGAAGGGATTCGAACCCTTGTGGGGTTGCCCCCAAACGGTTTTCAAGACCGCCTCGTTATGACCACTTCGATACCTCTCCGTGCGTGACTAAATCATTTTAACACAACTTTATTTTTTTGTCAACACATCTATTGCAAAATATTTAATAATCTGTATAATTTAATTTGAGGTGAAAATTATGCCACTCGTTATTAAACCCAATCACATTTTCGAGCCTAATCCCCTTGCTTGCGGGCAGGCTGTACTTGCTATGCTAAGCGGCACAGATGTGTATGAAATTATAGAACTTTGCGGTACCGAGCGCGAAACTACCCTTGCAGATATGAAAAGAATTTTAGATAACTTCGGCATCAAATATTCGCACGAAAGAAAAGCTGTGATTAAAAAATCAGAACTCCCAAAAATAGCAATGCTAAGCCTTGAAACACCTAAATGCTGGCATTGGTCACTTTATTTTGACGGTATTTTTTACGACCCTGAATACGGTGTTTTAGAGGATTTTCCACCCTCAAACCGCAGATACTGTTGGGAAATATATGGATAAAAGAAGCACCTACCAGGTGCTTCTTTGTTATATAAACATATTATACACAACTGTTGTGATTGTACAGACGATAATTCCCACTACAGTTGGCAGTATAAATCCCAACGCTGTCCATTTAACGCTGCCTGTTTCCTTTTTCATTGTTAGCAGAGATGTGGCGCAAGGCCAATGAAATAGGGAAAATAGCATTACATTAAGCGCTGTCAGCATTGTCCAACCGTTATCAATGAATAATTGCCTTAGCATTGTAAGGTCGGATATATCACTTAGCGTTGAGGTGCCGAGATATGCCATTATTATTATCGGTATCACGATTTCGTTTGCAGGAAGTCCCAGTATAAAGGCTAGCAAAATAACGCCGTCCAACCCTAAAACACGCGCAAAAGGGTCTAAAAGCGAGGCGCAGTGTGTAAGAATTGAAGTTTCTCCCACCGTTATGTTGGCAGCAAGCCAGATTATAAGCCCCGCGGGTACTGCCGACACTACTGCTCGACCCAACACAAACAGTGTTCGGTCAAATACCGAGCGTACCAGAGTTTTTGCTATTTGCGGGCGGCGGTATGGTGGCAACTCAAGTGTAAAAGCCGAGGGCATACCGCGAAGTACAGTTTTTGAGAGAATATACGATGCAAGCAGCGTCATTAAAACGCCCGCTAAAATAATTCCCGTGAGCATTAATGCCGATAAAAACGAGCCACCAATACCCGTTACGAAAAACATTGTTATAATACTTATAAGCAGGGGGAATCTTCCGTTGCAGGGTACAAAGCAGTTTGTAAGAATGGCTATGAGCCGCTCGCGAGGGGAGTCGATTATACGGCAACCGATTATTCCCGCGGCGTTACAACCGAAGCCCATACACATTGTAAGCGATTGCTTTCCGCAGGCATTACAGCGTTTAAAGCAGCGGTCAAGGCAGAAAGCAATTCGCGGTAGATAACCCGAATCTTCAAGCAGCGTAAACAGCGGGAAAAATATCGCCATAGGCGGCAGCATTACCGATACTATCCATGCAACCACCCTAAATACACCGTGAATAAGCAGGTCGTTAATCACTGTAGGTAAACCTATTTGTTTGAGCGTGGAATATAAGGTGTCCTCAAGGGAAAACAGCACTTTACTTAAGAATTCGGTAGGGTAGTTAGCACCCTTAATGGTTATCCAGAAAATAAGCGCTAACAGTAAGAGCATAAGCGGAAAAGCGGTTACTTTGCCTGTCAAAAATTTATCAATTTTCTGGTCTCGTTCGCGGCTTTTGGTGTTGCCCGAAACGCATTTTTTAGAAATATCGTGCGCTTTTTCGTTAATGCTTTCGGCAGTAAGCGTGGAATCAACGGCTATTGCTATATTGCCGATGTCCGCAAGTTTTATTATTTCGTCTTTGAGAGCATCAAGACCGACGTTTTCTCGGGCAGATACTGCTATTACGGGAATTCCAAGTTGTTTTGAAAGTAGCCTTGTATCAATTTTAATCCGTTTAGCCTCTGCCTCGTCAATAAAATTAAGACAAAGCACTGTATTTTTAAATTTTTCGGTTATTTGCAATACTAAATTAAGATTTCTTTCAAGCGCCGTCGCGTCACATACAGTTACATTAACCTCAGCACCGCCGTACATTATAAAATCGCGGGCAACCTCTTCTTCAGTTGAAACGGCGTTTAGTGAATAGGTGCCTGGGGTATCTATTAAAACAATGCGCCTACCCGCGTGGTTAAAGGCACCCACGGCGGTCTCTACCGTTTTTCCCGCCCAGTTACCGGTATGCTGGTGTAGCCCCGTTAGGGCGTTAAAAACCGTGCTTTTGCCAACATTTGGGTTTCCCGCAAGGCAAACAGTAATATCGTTATCATTCTTTTTAAGCCGCGAAAAATCGCCCGATATTACTGCCGCTCCCGTAGCATTTTTAGTAAGTCCCAACGCTATCGCCCTCCAATTCTAATAAGAGCGGCATCTTCCTGTCGCAAAGAAATTACCGTACCTTTAATCAAGTAGGCGGTAGGGTCACCTAACGGACTTTTAAGTACACAGTCTATTCTTGTGCCTGCCGTAAAACCGATGTCCAGCAGGCGGGTATATATTGGAGAATCGGTGGATACGGAAACTATTTTTCCGCTTTGCCCGACCCTTAAATCTGTTAAAAGCATAAAATTTCACTCCTACAGTGTATCTTATGCAGATAAAAAAATTCCGTACCAAGGCACGGAATTTTAAGTTATATGTATTAGTCGTTAAGTTCCGAAGTACAGTGCGGGCAGCGTGTTGCATCAATAGCAATTTCGGTTTTGCAGAACGGGCAAATTTTCTGAGTGGGAGCGGCGGGAGCCTCCTCTTCTTTTTTTCTGACTAAAGCCTTGGTTGCGAGCTTTTCAATAGTCATAACACCCTTAACGAGCATAAAAATTATAAATGCCATTATAAGGAAGTTGATAATTCCTGTGATGAATGCACCGTAGTTAATGGTGTTTTCAACTACAGTTGGAAGCCCTGTTGTAGCATCAACAACCTCTTTGGTGCCGATAACCCATTTCATATCGCTGAAATCAACACCGCCGAAGATACCCAAAATAGGGGAGATAATGTCGTTTGTAAGGCTGGTTACAATGTCTTTAAAGGAAAGACCGATAATAGAGCCGACAGCCATATCAAGCACATTACCTTTGGTAATAAAATCCTTAAACTCGTTCAAAAACTTCTTCATATTCTTTTCCTCATTCCTATTTTATTTGATTATTACGCGCGGTACCCTTGGGGACACACCGCAAATAATTTCGTAATTAATTGTGCTGCATTTCTCGGCAATTTCCTCAACGGGCAGTTCTGCACCGAAAAGCAGTACCTCGTCACCCTCGGCTACATTTTCAATATCGGTAACATCGGCAATAAATTGGTCCATACAAATCCTGCCGACTATAGGTGCACGCTTGCCGTCTATTATAACCTCACCCTTGTTTGACAGCAACCTCGGATATCCGTCTGCATAGCCTGCGGTTACGGTGGCAATTTTCATTTCTTTCGGGGCTTTAAAAGTTCTGCCATAGCTGAGAGCTTCGCCTTTATGTATTGTTTTAACCATTGATACAACCGATTTTACGGTCATAACGGGTATAATGCCGTCGAACTTTACTTCATTCGAGGGGGAAAGACCGTAAAGGATAATACCTGGGCGGCAAATGTCTAATTTAAAGCTTCCACCAAGTATCACACCTGCAGAGTTAGAGCAGTGCAGCATTCCCGCATTAAAGCCTGCAGCCTTGATTTTTTGTATAGCAGCCATAAAACGGTCAAGCTGGGCTTTGGTATAGCTTTCAGCCTCGGCACCGCTGCTGTCAGCAACAGGGAAGTGGGTGAATGTACCTGTTACCTTAATATTGCTTAAAGTAAATACAGCTAAAGCTTCATTTAGCCCCTCAGAGTCCTCTCTTCTTACATCAAAGCCGAGTCTACCCATACCTGTATCAAGCTTAATATGCACATTCACTGTTGCATCGACTTTCGAAGCAAAAGAAGATAACTTCTTTGCATATTCAGCCGAGTAAACCGTTTGTGTAATGTTGTTTTTTGCGAGAACATATGCACATTCGGCAGGGGTGTAGCCCAAAATTAAAATTGGCTTTTGTATGCCGTATTCGCGAAGTGCTAATGCTTCATCAATGTTTGAAACTGCAAAGCTGTCTGCACCCTCACGCTCTAAAACAGGGGCAATGGCTTTTGCTGAATGACCATAGGCATCAGCCTTTACAACCGCCATTATGTGTGCGCCTTCGCATTGCTTTTTGATTAATCCTAAATTATGTATCAGGGCAGGAATATTTATCTCAGCCCAAGTTCTGTGTAAAAAGTCCATAATCAACCTCTTAATTAATTATACATATATTATAACATCTTTTTTTCATTTTTCAATCTATTGTTTAAAATATCGGCAAGAGGAATGAAAACAAGCCCTAAAATCCACCAAAACACAGAGTACAAAAGGCAAATTTGTCCCTTTAAGTTAAAGGGAATACCGCTGTAGTCCCATACATTTTTCTTAAGTATAACATTGAAAACTATTCCGAAAACAAATTCAACAAGGGTTACAAAAACGCTTGCAATTATTGCCTTGTATAAAAGACTAACCTTTTTCATCGCTCTGCTGATTTTTCCAAACACAGTAAAGCAAATGCCGCCGGCCGCCAGCATACTCGGGTGGGTGTGCCCCCGCCAGAGTATTTCTATGAGCCCGTAGCCTAAAGCACCAAGGGTAAAGAAAATTGATAGTGTTTTGAATTTTTGCATAATATCACCCTCAGTTAGTATGGGTGGAAGAAACGGATATATACAAGTTGTATCCGCGTTGCACGCGGGTTATGGAGTGCCGCAGAGCGGCACAGATATGAATGTGACAAAGTCACACCGAAACTTTTTCCGTCAGAAAAAATATAACCGCGCCCAGCGCGATATAACCTGTACATTGTGCAGATATAACTCGAACGAAGTGAGTATATAACTAAAAAAAGCAAGGCTTTTAATAGCCTTGCTTTTTTTAATTTAATACGCTTTGCCCCAATAGAGCATTTTTGTAGCTTTTTTGCCGCAGCAAACGCAGGTATCGGAAATTTCCTCCTGAGTAAAGGGGATGCAGCGTGAGGAAACGCCTGCTTTTTCTTTAAGAGTATCCTCGCACTCTCTGTCACCGCACCACATAGCCTTAATAAAGCCGGGCTTTGTGTCGGCAATCTCAATAATTTCATCGAGAGTCTTTGCAGTATACATCATTTCGTTGCGGTGGTTAAGGGCTTTCGTATAGAGTCCGTCACGAACGCTATCGAGCAGCTCGGGAATTTTGGTTTGAAGCTCATCGAGCGCTACGGTAATTTTTTCACCGCTGTCACGGCGTGCAATCACGCAGCAACCGTTTTCAATATCTCTCGGACCGATTTCAAGTCTAAGCGGTACACCTTTCATTTCGTATTCAGCAAACTTCCAACCGGGGGATTGCTCGCCTAAATCTATCTTAGCGCGGCAAATCTTTTTAAGTGATTCATATACCTCGGTTGCCTTTTCGGTAACGCCCGGTTTATGTGAAGCCACGGGAATTACAACCACCTGTATGGGCGCAATAGCGGGCGGGAGAACCAAGCCGCTGTCGTCACCGTGGGTCATAATAATAGCGCCTATAAGGCGGGTGGATACACCCCAAGAGGTCTGGAATGGGTAGGTGAGCTTGTTTTCCTTATCGGTATACTGAATACCGAAAGCGCGTGCAAAGCCGTCACCAAAGAAGTGTGAGGTACCGCTCTGCAAAGCCTTACCGTCGTGCATCATAGCCTCAATAGTGTATGTGTCCTCAGCACCTGCAAAGCGTTCTTTTTCGGTTTTAACACCCTTAATTACGGGGATTGCAAGGTGCTTTTCGGCAAATTCGGCATAAACATTGAGCATCTGAATGGTCTCTGCTTGAGCCTCCTCAGCCGTTGCGTGAATGGTGTGACCCTCCTGCCAATGGAACTCGCGTGAGCGTAAGAACGGGCGGGTGGTCTTTTCCCAACGCACAACACTGCACCACTGATTATATAACTTCGGTAAATCTCTGTAAGACTGAATAATGTTTTTATAATGGTCACAGAAAAGGGTTTCGGAGGTAGGTCTTACACAAAGTCTTTCCTCTAATTTTTCACTGCCACCGTGGGTTACCCAAGCAGCCTCGGGTGCAAAGCCCTCAACATGGTCCTTTTCTATCTGAAGCAGGCTTTCGGGAATGAACATAGGCATAGAAACATTTTCGTGACCTGTTTCTTTAAACATTCCGTCTAAAATTTTCTGAATATTCTCCCAGATTGCCCAGCCGTAGGGGCGTATAATCATACAACCCTTAACCGATGAATAATCCATAAGCTCTGCTTTTGATACAACATCGGTATACCATTTCGCAAAATCCTCATCCATAGAGGTAATTTCTTTAACTAATTTTTCTTTTGCCATTTTTTATCACCATAGCCTATTATATATTAATTAATATTATTTTTCAACTCTTATTTAAAGCGCGTTATCTTCACACAGTAGCATTGTAACGGCAATCGCTACAGCCGCTTCAACAGCGGGGAGGGCGCGTGGCACTATGCAGGGGTCGTGTCTGCCTTTAATTTCAAGCATAGTGGTTTCCTTAGTTTGTAAATTAACTGTAGGCTGTGCTTTAAAGATTGACGGAGTGGGTTTCAGTGCTGCCTTAACGATTATCGGCATACCCGTTGTCATACCGCCTACAATACCGCCGCAATTATTTGTAGCCGTAACAATTTTTTCATCCTTAAAATAGTAGGGGTCGTTGGCTTCACTGCCTAAGAGATAGCCGAAATCGAAGCCTGCGCCAAACGATATACCCTTAACGGCGGGAACACCGTAAACCACAGAGGATATTACGTTTTCGACACCTCCGAACATATGGTTACCAATGCCTACAGGCATACCTGTTACAGCT
Organism: Acutalibacteraceae bacterium; assembly: GCA_045594065.1. Classification (GTDB taxonomy): domain Bacteria; phylum Bacillota; class Clostridia; order Oscillospirales; family Acutalibacteraceae; genus SIG565. The sequence continues at coordinate 27,315 of JAZNXU010000022.1, read as the reverse complement.
ATTTCGACACAACCACCTATGCTGTCACCGTTTTTACCGGTTTCAAGTATTATTTCTCGCATTTCATTTTTTGCATCAGCGCTGAGTGTCGAAAAATATTCGGTAGATAATTTGTTTAAAGTATCAGCATCAATAGTTACGGGGTCAAAGCTTATATCAAAAACCTCGCCTATATTAAGAATGTGTCCGCCAACAGTGATTCCTCGGCGTGCAAGTATTTGCCTGCAAATAGCACCAATAGCGGTAAGAGGGGCTGTCAGTCTGCCAGAGAAATGTCCACTGCCTCGCATATCAGCCTCACCATTATATTTTACAAAGGCGGGGTAATCCGCGTGGGAGGGGCGGGGAGTGTATTTTAAATTATCATAGTCGGAGGAATTGGTGTTGGTGTTTCGGATAATAAATTCGAGCGGCTCACCCGTAGTGGCACCGCTATTGAGTCCCGAAATAAACTCTACCTTGTCGGCTTCCTTGCGGGGAGTGGCGGTAGCGTCCTTTCCTGGGGCGCGACGAGCCATCTGTTCAGCTATTAAGGTTTCATCTATCATTTCACCTTTTGGCAGCCCCGAAATAATACCTTTTAGGTATTCTCCGTGACTTGTTCCCTCTATTTGAATATGTATTTTGTTGCCTATACTTGATACCAAAAAAATCACCTTTTTGAAATAATTTTAAAAAATCAGTTGACAAATTGAGTATTTACGCCTATTATTTTATTAGGATATATCTAATATATCATAAAAATTTGCCCGTGTCTATAACACGGCAAATATTTCGGAGGACTAATTATGATTTTTGAAAAGATTAAAGAACTTTTGGCAGACCAGTTAGATGCATCGGCAGATGATATGAGTATGGATACCGATATTGCCAATGATTTAGGCGCTGACAGTCTTGATGTAGTTGAGCTTCTTATGTCTATCGAGGACGAATTTGATGTAGAAATTCCCGATGAGGAAATTGAAAACATAAAAACAATAGGCGACCTTGTTAAGTACATCGAAGAGAATAAATAAGGTTTAGATTAATTTTAAAGCGGGCTTTAAGCCCGCTTTTCTTTTTGTTAGATTGATATTTCGTTAAGCATTTCGTAAGACTGTACATCAAATTCCTTAGTCATCTGTAAAGCTTCGTAAATGTCAAAATCAACAATATGGTTGTTTTGGAAAGCGACAACGTGGTTGCCCTTACCCTGTAATAAAAGATTAACTGCAGCGTGACCCATCTGGCTTGCCATAACACGGTCACGTACCGACGGTCTGCCGCCACGCTGAACATGTCCTAAAATTGTAGCGCGGCTTTCAATGCCTGTAGTATCTTCAATTTCTCTAGCAATGTCGGTAACTTTACCAACACCTTCAGCTACAACAATAATAAAATGCTGTTTTCCGGTAGCCTTAGTGGCTATTATTTTATTAATAATATCTTTTTGTAAATCATATTTAATTTCAGGCACCAATACAGCGGTAGCACCAACAGCAATACCGGTGTGAAGAGCTATCCAGCCTGCATGTCTGCCCATAACCTCAACAACACTGCAACGCTCGTGTGATTGAGCAGTATCGCGAAGTCTGTCTACCATTTGTACAACGGTGTTCATAGCGGTATCAAAGCCGATAGTATATTCTGTGCAGGAAATATCGTTATCGATAGTTCCGGGTACGCCAACGCAAGGAATGCCGTGTAAGGATAAATCGCGTGCGCCTCTGAAAGATCCGTCTCCGCCGATAACAACAATACCGTCAATTCCAAATTTTTTGCAGTTTTCAACTGCTAACTGAACGCCCTCCTCGGTCTTGAACTTGGGGCTGCGTGCAGTGTAGAGAACAGTACCGCCGCGGTGGATTATCTCGGATACCGAGCGTACATTCATATCAATAATCTCACCCTCAATAAGACCGTTATATCCGTGCATTATACCTTTAACATTAAGACCGTTTGAAAGAGCGGTTCTTACAACCGAACGAACAACCGCGTTCATACCGGGGGCATCACCGCCGCTGGTTAACACACCAATGGTTTTCATACTCATATTATTCAACTCCAAAATAATTTTTTGAATTAATATTATACAACAATTTCCACTATTTTTCAACAGGTTTTACATTATTTTTGCCCACAATTTGCGAGATTTTCCTTAAAATTTCTTGTGTTGGGGTAATTTTAAGGTGGTCGGGCGCCTTAAACTGCTTTCCCGTGTCCTCGCAATATATTATAACCTCACAGCTTCCGCTATGTTCGGCTAATACTTTTTTAACGGAATTTAATTCGAGCGAGTTTATGGAAGATACCTTAATGTACACCTTTGAATAGTCGGGTACGGCAGTAGTGCTAGTCGCGTTTTCTGGAACAGCCGTTATTTTCTCACAGATAATTTCTGTAGGTCTGTCCTCGTGCTCAGATACCTTGCCCGATAAAACAACTACATTTTCCTCGGTTATTAAATGACGGTAGAAGTTGTATGCCGTGTCAAATATCATTACATCTACAGCACCGTATTGGTCTTCGGCTAAACAGCTTGCCATTATTTTTCCGCTTTTAAGTGTGCGGGTTTTGATCGAGCTTAAAAGCACCAGCATTGTAATTCTGCTACCGTCTTTGAGCCTACCTGCCGTTATATCTGAGGTATGAATATTGGAAACGGTTTTTGCGAATTCTTTATAGTCATCGAGTATATGGCCGCTAAGATACAGCCCTGTAGCCTGCTTTTCAAGACTCAGCTTTTCTCTTTTAGTCATTTCTGGGATGTATGGAATTTTAAAGTCATTGTTCTCATCATCACCGCCGAACAGGTTAAACTGACCTCCCGCTGTAAATTTTCTTTCATTTTCAGCGGCTGATAAAACGCTGTCTATGGAATAAAGCATCATTTTACGGGTTTTCTCAAGGCGGTCGAGCGCGCCGCTTTTAATAAGCGATTCAAGCGCTTTTCGGTTAAACTCGCGCGAGAAACAACGTGAAACAAAGTTATAAAGAGAGGTGTATTTTCCGTTTTGCTCGCGTTCGTTAATAATTTTCGAAATAACACCCGTGCCTAAATTTTTAATTGCTAAAAGCCCGTAGCGAATATTATTGCCTTGCGATACAAAGTTTTCGTAGCTTTCGTTAACATCAGGCGGCAGAATTGTAAGCCCTAAACGTCTGCATTCGGCTGAATATTCTGCAACCTTACCGGCAGTATCGATAACACTTGAAAACAATGCCGCCAAATATTGGGCAGGGTAGTGGCATTTTAAATAAGCTGTACGGTAGGATACTACTGAATAAGCTGCCGCGTGCCCCTTATTAAAAGCATAAGAAGCGAATGATAACATATCGTTAAAAATCATTTCGGCTGTTTTTTCGTCAACTCCGTTGTTAACAGCACCCGTGCAAATAACATTTCCGTCCTTATCGGTTTCACCGTAAATAAAGGCGTGGCGTTCCTTTTCCATTACATCAAGCTTCTTTTTACTCATAGCGCGGCGCACGATATCGGCTCTGCCTAACGAATATCCCGCAAGGGTGCGGCAGATTTGCATAACCTGCTCTTGATATACAATACAGCCGTAGGTTACCTTTAAAATAGGCTCTAAGGCAGGATGCAGATAGGTAACATCCTGTGGATTATGTTTGTTGTGAATGTATTTTGGTATTGAATCCATAGGACCGGGTCGGTAAAGTGCAATAATAGCAATAAGGTCCTCAAGAGTTGTTGGTACAAATTGGCGTAAAACCTTTTTCATACCCTCCGATTCAAACTGAAATACACCGTCGGTATAACCCTTAGCCATTTCTGCCATTGTAGCGGGGTCATCAAGCGGTATTTTTTCAATATCGAAATCAGGCTCGTATTTTTTAATTTCCCGCTCAGTATCGGCTATGATTGTGATATTGCGCAGTCCCAAAAAGTCCATTTTCAGAAGTCCCAATTCATCAAGCGCCGTCATAGTGTATTGTGTTACCACCGATTCATCATTTAAAGAAAGCGGTACATATTCGGCTATAGGCTTATCAGAAATAACGACACCCGCCGCGTGTGTAGAGGCGTTTCGCGGTGTTCCCTCAAGCTTAATTGCCATATCGATAACTGCTTTAAGTGCCAAATCGGTATCATACATCATTTTAAGCTCTGGCACCTTTTTAAGCGCCGCGGGTATGGTGATTTTTAATTCCTGAGGCACTAGCTTTGCCGCTTTGTCACAAACATTTGCGGGCAAATTCATAACCCTGCCTACATCGCGTATAGCCGCTCTTGCCGCCATTGTACCAAAGGTGACAATTTGCGCAACATGGTCTTCTTTATATTTATCAATTACATAATCAATAACCTTTTGTCGGTTAACAAAGCAGAAGTCAACATCAAAGTCGGGCATTGATACTCTTTCGGGATTTAAGAATCGCTCAAAAAGTAGATTGTATTTTATAGGGTCAATTCCTGTAATACCAATGCAGTAGGCAACAAGGCTCGCCGCTCCGCTGCCACGCCCCGGACCTACGGGAATACCGTGATTTTTAGCATAATTAACAAAGTCGGCTACTATCAAAAAGTAGTCAACATATCCCATTTTATTTATAACGGATAGCTCATATTCAAGTCGGTCTACTGCCTCTTTGCTTGGGCTTTCACCGTAGTTTTTGTGAAGCCCTTTAACGGATAATTCCTTTAAATATTCGTAATGGTCACGCTCTCCTATATCAAAATAAGGGAGCTTTATGTTGCCAAATTCGAACTCAAAACTGCACATTTCGGCTATTTTTTGAGTGTTTTCTATAGCTTCGGGAATAGCTTTAAAAATTTCACGCATTTCCTGCTCGTCTTTTAAATAAAACTCATCGGTTTTAAATTCGAGCGCATCCTCATCGCCGAGCTTTTTACCCGTCTGAATGCATAACAGCACCTTATGTGCGGCGGCATCATCTTTTTCAATATAATGCGTGTCGTTGGTGGCAACAAGTCCAATGCCTGTGTCACGCGAGAGGCGTATAATATCGGGGTTTATCTGCTTTTGCTCATAAATTCCGTGGTCCTGAAGCTCTAAATAATAGTTGTTTTCTCTAAATACCTTTTTATACCAAAGCGCGGTTTCTTTGGCGGCGGCATAATCGCCCTTTAAAAGGCTTTTCGGTATTTCACCCGCAAGGCAAGCGGAAAGGGCAATAAGACCCTCGGAATACTGCTCAAGTAGCTCACGGTCAATTCTTGGCTTTGAGTAAAATCCCTCTGTAAAGCCGAGAGATACCATTTTGATTAAATTCTTGTAGCCTGTTTCGTTTTTGCAGAGTAAAACTAAATGCGAGTATGAGCTATCATAAAATTTTTCTTTATGAAGTCTTGAGCGAGGGGCAACATATACTTCACAGCCTATTATAGGCTTAATTCCCGCTTTTTTAGCGGCTTTATAAAACTCAACAGCTCCGTACATAACGCCGTGGTCGGTAATGGCAATAGCATTTTGACCCTTAGCCTTTGCAGCATCAATAAGCCTGCTTATACGGCAGCAACCGTCAAGCAGACTGTATTCGGTATGAACATGCAAATGTACGAAACTCATAGTTTTATTTACTCCTTTTTGCGTTGCTCTTGTGCAATTTCCATTATCTTTTTAAGGCGGTGGTTAAGTCCCGAGCGCGTAATGGGAATGCTCGAAATCTTGCATAGCTCGGAAAGGGGAGCATAGGGGTTATCAAGCCTTAATTTTGCGGCGTATTGCAATTCCTCTGTAAGTAGAGAGAATTTATCGGTTTCAATTAAAAATTCAATAGCGGAGCGCTGTTCGATTGACGCGTTGATAACCTTTGAAGTGTTTGCATCTTCGAAATTACCCTTGCGATTGAGCTTTGAGCGAAAGTCCTTAATAACCCGCGCATCCATAACCTGCAGGCTGAGTGCGGCAGCCCCTATAAGGGTGAGAAAATCCTCAACGCATTCACTTCGTTTTAAATAAACCACATTTGTAAGGTTTTTAAGGGTGATACGCGGCTCAAGCCCACGCTTATACAAAAGGTCAAAGGCAGCGTAGGATAGCTCGGCATTTTTAATTCTCAAATCAACACGGTATTCGCGCTCAGGGTCAGCAGCCTGTCCACAGCCTAAAAACATACCGCGAATAAAAGCGTTTTTGCAGCAATCCTTTTTTATTATGTCCGTATTTATATATGTATTGGCGTTATCGGGGGTTAAACCCAACAAATTTAAAATTCTTTTGCGCTCGGCTTCCTTTTCGATATAAACCTTGTAATTTGTCTTTTTAGCTTTATTTACTTCGGTTTTAGCTGTTATGTCAAAGCAATGACTAATTAAATATGCGTATCTTTTGGCAACAGCCTCATTATCGGTGAGTAACGAAATTTTCTGCACACTAAAAGATTGTCCGAACAGCATAAAGCCGTAGCATTCGGCTTTTCTGCAGCATTCGGACGATTTATTTTCGCATAATTGAGTTTTAAGGTCGCGTGAAAAAGACATATTATTTCACCGTCAATTTTTCAAAATATCTCTGTGCACAGTAATTGAGTTAAGATTTTCACCGTTTAACCGCTCGTTTAAAAGCTCCGCAAAGGTCACCGAGCGATGTTTGCCGCCGGTGCAGCCGAATGCCACAACAAGCTGACTTTTACCTTCCTTTAAATAAAGGGGGAGGAGAAATTCAACAAGATCACATACCTTGTTGAAAAGCGCTACGCTGTCGTCGCTGTTCATAACGAAATCTCTGACCTCGTTGTCCTTACCCGTCAGCTTTTTCAATTCGGGTATATAGAACGGGTTTGGTAGGCAACGCACATCGAAAACCAAATCAGCATCACTTGGAATTCCGTATTTGAAGCCGAAAGCCATACACTGTACCGTTATGCTTTTAAGCTCTTTTGTGAAAAGTCCCGTTAACTGTTCTTTGAATTGTGATACCGAAAGCGCCGAAGTGTCAATAACAAAATCCGAAACAGTGTGAATTGTATCGAGCATTTTGCGTTCTGTGGCTACAGCCTCAGATATCGTGACACCGTTTTTTCCGCAAAGCGGATGCAGGCGTCGATTTTCCTTATAACGGCGAATAAGAACATCGTCCTTTGCCGTTAAAAACAGGATTTTATATGAAATATCTTCGTTTTTAAGCTTTTCTAAAACATCAATAATATCCTTGAAAAGCTCGCCGCCGCGAATGTCGGTAATAATTGCAAGCTTTTTAAAATCGGAATTTTCGGAGCTTAACAAATTAATAAAGGTTGGGATTATAAGCGGGGGAATGTTGTCAACGCAGTAAAAACCAATGTCCTCTAAAACATTGGCTGCCTGTGATTTTCCCGCACCCGACATTCCTGTAACTATCAGTAATTCCATAATCTTACATTTCTCTTCCAATAAATATAACTTCAGGGTCTAACTCTACCCCGTGTAGCTGCTTAACGGTTTTCTGCACCGATTTTATAAGAGAGCGCACCTCACTGCAGGTAGCGTTACCCTTATTGATAAGAAAGCCTGCGTGTTTAACGCTTACTTCGGCGTCACCTATACTAAAGCCCTTAAGCCCCGATTTTTCAATAAGTGAGCCTGCAAAATTACCTTGAGGCCGCTTAAATGTACTGCCTGCGCTCGGGTATTCAAGTGGCTGTTTATCGCGCCTGCGTGTCATATAATCATCCATAGCGGCTTTAATATCGCCTTTTTGTGCGGCAGTTAAAGCAAATTCGGCAGAAAGTATAATACTGCCGTCGGTTTTAAAAATACTTGTTCTGTAGCCGAGCTGCATTTTATCTGCTGGTACGGCTTTAATTTCACCGTCTGCCGTTAAAACAGTGGCAGACACAATGCAGTCTTTAATTTCACCGCCGTAGGCGCCCGCATTCATATATACAGCACCGCCAACGCTCCCTGGTATTCCGTAGGCAAACTCAAGCCCCGAAAGCCCCGAGGCATATGCAAAGTTACATAAATTTGTAAGCGCCGCGCCCGCATCGCAGGAAATAGTGTTTTCGCTTTTAAGTTTGATACTGTCAAGCGCGTTAAGACTAAGCACTATACCCTCAATGCCATAGTCCGACACAAGCAGATTAGAGCCCTTGCCTATAACGGTGAGGGGAGTACCGCTCTGCTTGCAGAATTGGCATATTCTTGCAGTATCCTCTACAGTTTTCGGTGCAACCCAAAAATCGGCATTACCGCCTATTTTAAAGGTGGTATGCTTTTTCATTGGCTCATTTTCACGAAATTCTATTCTGTTTTCGGTCAAAAACTGTTTAACGGCAATAGGACTCATAAAAACTCCTTTGGTGTGGCTAGTTCTTTTTGTAAAGATTGCAGAGGAATGCGGCACCTATAATGCCTGCATCGTTGCCGAGCTTTGCTACGCAAATTTCGGTCTGTTTTTCAATGTTTTTTGAGTATCTCTCAAGTGTTACATATTCCATAAGCGGAACAATAAGGTTGTCGCCCTCTTTGGAAATGCCGCCGCCAATGCAGAGCATTTCAGGCTGGAAGATGTTAACAATGTTAACAATACCAATTGATAAAAATTCAATATAGCGGTCAACAACTCGCTTTGCAGTAGCGTCACCCTTGCGCATACCGTCAAATGCTGTTCTGCCGCTTACCTTGTTTATATCTCCGTCTACAAGCTTCCACATAATACTGTTTCGGTCACAGTTCATAGCAGCTTTGGTCTGGCGAACAAGTGCCGTTGCAGAGGCATAGGTTTCAAAGCATCCCATTCTGCCGCAGCCGCATACCTGACCGCCCTTGATAATTACTGTGTGACCGAGCTCTCCGCCTGTGTGGTTGAAGCCCGAGAAAATTTTGCCGTCGATAATAACACCGCCGCCAACACCCGTACCGAGGGTTACTGCAACAAAATTCTTTTTACCAACGCCCGCACCCGCAAGCAGCTCGCCGTAAGCGGCAGCATTGGCATCGTTTTCAATATAGAAGTCAATACCTGTGCGCTCTTTAAGCATTGCGCAAAGAGGAGTATTGAAAAAGCCTAGATTCTCTGCCGTTGCAACAACACCTGTTTCAGGAACAATTGCACCGGGGGAGCCGATACCCATCGCTACAATATCGTTTTTATCTATCTTAGCGTCATCAATAGCCATAAAAGCGGCCTTTGCAATATCATCGGCGATTTCTTCGGCAGGGCGATTCGCACCGGTCTTTATCTTGCCGCGACCGATAATGTTGTAGTTTTCATCAACAACACCAGTTGCAATATTTGTTCCGCCTAAATCAATTCCTAACCAATATTTCATAATTGTTTAACCTCCAAGGGGCAGCGCCCTGTTTTTAAAAAATTTCAACCTTTTTCTCAACGCCAACATTACCGTCGTCGGACATTCCAAGGCGTACGAGTAAATCTTCAGCCGCGTTGTAACCAAGCTTTTTCTGGCGGTTGTTCATAGCAGCAACCTCAATAATAACAGCAAGGTTTCTACCGGGCTTTACGGGGATAGTAAGAGAGGGGATATCAAGACCTAAAATATTTGTGGTCTGACTGTCAAGACCCATTCGGTCATAAACCTTATTCATATCCCAAGGCTCTAAATTGATTACAAGATTTATGTTCTCAGTAAGCTTTACGGCACCCACGCCGAAAATTCGGCTGGCGTTTATAATGCCTATACCGCGAAGCTCTATAAAGTGACGGATATTGTCGGGAGCCGAGCCTACAAGCGACTTGCTCGACACCTTACGGATTTCAACTGCATCGTCGGCTATAAGTCGGTGACCTCTTTTGACAAGCTCAATAGCGGTTTCACTTTTACCAACACCGCTCTCACCCAGTAGCAGTATACCTTCACCATAAACCTCTACGAGAACGCCGTGGCGCGTAATTCGTGGTGCTAATTGCAAATTAAGAAATGCAATTAGGGCTGACATAAAGGAGGATGTACTGTCCTGAGTTCTAAGCAGTGGAATGTTATATTTTTGTGCAAAGGGTAAAAATCTTTCGGCAATACCTAAATTTCTTGTCACAATTACTGCCGATGGAGCAGCTGCAAAAAATTTATCGATAATCGCATCGAAATCTTCCATTTTTTCAAGAAACGAAGCTTCACTTTTGCCGATAATCTGAATACGCTTATTATCGAAATATTCGTAGTAGCCAACCATTTCAAGTCCGGGTCGGTTTACTTCGGAGCTGTTAATCTGAATGTCCTTGCCGTTTTCGGGTAAATAAAGGGCTTCTAAATTGTGCTCTTTAATAATACGCCCGAGTGACACTGTAAATTCCTGTGCCATAAGCATAGCCTCCCAAATTATATTTTATTTTATTATACAATAATACTTGAAAAAATAAAAGATTTTTTTTTAATTTTTCTTGATTATGCCGGTGCAAATATATATAATTAAATAAAATGCCCGATTTTTTAGGAGGAAAATATATGAAACTCGGTATCGTGGGTCTGCCGAATGTCGGTAAATCGACCCTTTTTAATGCTATTACAAACGCGGGAGCGCAGTCGGCAAATTATCCGTTCTGCACAATCGACCCTAATGTCGGTGTTGTATCGGTGCCGGATGAGCGTTTACAGGTACTCGCCGATATGTACACCGTCGGTGATAAGGTGCCGCCAATTGTTCCTGCTGTTATCGAGTTTGTTGATATTGCGGGCCTTGTAAAGGGTGCCTCAAAGGGTGAGGGACTCGGCAATAAATTCCTTGGCAATATCCGCGAGGTTGACGCAATTGTTCATGTTGTGCGCTGTTTTGAAAGTGACGATATTATTCATGTTGAGGGCTCGGTTGACCCTGCGCGTGATATTGAAACCATTGATTTAGAGCTTATTTTTTCTGATATGGAAATGGTTGAACGCCGCATTGCAAAGGTTACTAAGGATTTAAAGGGCGATAAGAGTTTGCAAGCCGAGCTCGATTTCCTTAAAAATCTCTATGCCGTGTTAGAAAGCGGTAAATCTGCTCGCAGTATGAGTATTAGTGAGGACGAGGAAGCATTTTTAAATGAAATGAATCTGCTTACTTCCAAGCCCATTATCTATGCCGCAAATATGTCAGAAGAGGATTTCTCGGGCGGCGAGGGCAGTAACCCGTATTTCAAAATTGTTGAAGAAATCGCCCGTGCCGAGGGCAGCGAGGTTTTACCTATCTGCGCTCAGCTTGAAGCCGATATTGCCGATATGGACGAGGAAGAAAAATTAATGTTTTTATCTGAACTCGGATTACAAAATTCGGGACTTGACCGCCTTATTCAAAAAAGCTACAGCCTTTTAGGTCTTATTTCATATCTTACCGCAGGCGAAAAGGAAGTAAGAGCTTGGACTATTAAGAACGGCCTTAAGGCGCCGCAAGCGGCGGGCAAAATTCATAGCGATTTTGAACGCGGCTTTATCCGCGCACAGGTAATCGCATTTGACGATTTAAAGCAAAGCGGCTCTATTGCCGATGCGCGAAATAAAGGACTTCTTCGTACCGAGGGTAAAGAGTATGTTATGAAAGACGGCGATGTTGTAGAGTTCCTTTTTAATGTATAATCTAAAAGCATTTTCATCACACTAAAACAGAGGTGTTTTTATGTTTGGTTATTATTACGGCTTTGATTATTATTATCTTATTTTGGTTTTACCCGCAGTATTAATTTCGCTTTACGCGCAAATTAAGGTAAAATCATCATTTTCGAAATATTCTAAGGTCACTACACGCTTCTCTGGCGCCGAGGCCGCCGAGCGGCTGCTTCATTCAAAAGGTATAAATAATGTGCGAATCGAGCGCGTGTCGGGAAACCTTACCGACCATTTTGACCCGAAGACCAATGTTATCAGACTTTCTGACAGTGTTTACGATTCAAGAACTATTGCTGCCGTTGGTGTTGCTTGCCACGAAGCAGGTCACGCCGCGCAGTATGCAGAGCATTATTTCCCCATAAAAATCCGCAATGCAATCGTTCCCATCACTCAGTTCGGCTCGTACCTTTCGTGGCCGCTTTTGCTTATGGGAATAATTTTCAATTATTCATATTTAATTGATATCGGTATACTTTTATTCGGTCTTGTGGTCCTGTTTCAGCTTATCACTCTTCCGGTTGAGTTCAATGCTTCGCGAAGAGCAATAAAGGCTCTTACCGATAACGGAATTATGTATGACGAAGAAGAAACCAAGGGGGCAAGGCGCGTGCTCTCAGCTGCGGCACTTACCTATGTTGCGGCTTTACTTGTATCCCTCGCACAAATGCTCAGATTAATTTTGCTTACTCAGGGCAGAAGGCGCAGATAAAAGGGATTTATTGTGGTTGAATTACCCGTATTTAATGAAGAGAATACCAAAACCGTTAATGTAAACTTTCCCATCGTCATTTCCAACAAAACCAAAAAGTAACATATGTGAATTAATTTAATGTTTAAAACCAAATACCCGAATTCGTTTCTCGCGAATTCGGGTATTATATTTACTTATAAAAATTTTTGTGGTATACTAATTAAAACGAAAGGCGGTGAGCGAGTGGAAAAATTTAAGTTAGTATCACCCTATAAACCCACGGGTGACCAGCCCGAAGCCATTGACAAGCTAGTTGAGGGTATAAATAGGGGAGATAAAGAGCAGGTGCTCTTAGGTGTTACCGGTTCGGGTAAAACCTTTACAATGGCGAATGTTATCGAGCGTGTTAACCGCCCGACACTCGTTCTCGCTCACAATAAAACTCTTGCCGCGCAGTTGTGCAGTGAATTTAAAGAGTTTTTCCCCGATAATGCCGTTGAATATTTCGTTAGTTACTACGACTATTATCAGCCTGAGGCATATATACCGGGAACTGACACTTATATCGAAAAAGACTCGGCAATAAATGATGAAATCGATAAGCTCCGCCACTCTGCCACCTGCGCGCTTTCAGAGCGCCGTGATGTTATAATCGTGGCATCGGTTTCCTGCATATACTCGCTCGGCAACCCGATTGATTACAGAAATATGGTAATATCACTGCGTGTCGGTATGGAGAAAAACCGTGATGATTTAATCCACAAGCTTGTTGACCTGCAATACGAAAGAAACGATATTAACTTTACCCGCAACAAGTTCCGCGTTCGCGGCGACACAGTAGAGGTTTATCCCGCTTATTCCTATGGCTCGGCTATAAGAATTGAATTTTTCGGTGATGAAATCGACCGCATATGCGAGATTAACACTGTAACGGGTGAGGTAAAGGCAATGCTTTCGCATATCGCAATTTATCCCGCCTCGCACTATATCGTGCCGCCCGAAACGCTTGAAGATGCCCTTAAAAATATCGAGAACGAAATGGAAGCGCGGGTTAAGGAATTTGAGGCAGAGGGTAAATTAATCGAGGCTCAGCGTATTCGTCAGCGCACCGAGTATGATGTTGAAATGCTCAGGGAAATCGGCACTTGCAAGGGTGTTGAAAATTATTCACGCGTGCTCTCAGGTCGCCCCGCAGGCTCAACGCCTTTTACGCTGCTTGATTATTTCCCCGATGATTTTCTACTTTTTGTTGATGAATCTCATGTAACTCTGCCGCAGGTGCGTGGAATGTACGGGGGAGATAGGGCGAGAAAGGAAAACCTTGTTGAGTTCGGATTCCGCTTGCCCTCAGCCTTCGATAACCGCCCACTTAATTTCGATGAATTTTATAAGCACCTAAACCAAGCGGTATTTGTATCAGCGACCCCCGGTGACTTCGAAAAGGAAAAAGCGACACAGGTGGTTGAGCAGGTTATCCGCCCGACAGGTCTTTTAGACCCGAAAATTTCCGTCCGCCCGTCCGACGGTCAGATTGACGACCTTGTGTCCGAAATCAATATGCGTACCGAGCGTAACGAGAGGGTGCTTGTTACCACCCTCACCAAGAAAATGGCGGAGGATTTAACCGAATATCTTGAAAATCTTGATATAAAGGTGCGCTATATGCACTATGACATCGACACCATTGAGCGTATGGAGATTATTCGCGATTTGCGACTCGGTAAATTCGATGTGCTTGTCGGCATAAACCTGCTGCGAGAGGGTCTTGATATTCCCGAGGTATCCCTTGTAGCCATTCTCGATGCCGATAAAGAGGGCTTTCTCAGAAGCGAAACTTCGCTCATCCAAACGGTCGGAAGAGCGGCTAGAAATGCGGGAGGTCAGGTTATTATGTATGCTGACAGTGTTACCCGCTCTATGGAAAGCGCGATAGTTGAAACCGAGCGCCGCCGCAGCATTCAGGATGCCTACAACAAGGCAAACGGCATAACGCCCAAAACCATTGTTAAGGATGTTCGTGACATTATTGAAATCACGCCGAAGTCTAAAGACGGCGAAGAAAATTACAAGAAAATGCCAAAACTTGAGCGTGAAAAGCTTATCGCAACGCTCACAAGTGAAATGCGCGAGGCAGCAAAGATGCTCGAATTCGAACACGCCGCATATCTTCGCGATAAAATCGCAAAACTCAAGGAACAAAAATAAGAGCCGAAAATTCGGCTCTTATTTTTTAATTATTCTTCAGTTATTTCAAAAAGTTCATTTGGTGTACAATCAAACAAAAGACAAAGCGTTTCAATGTTTTCATAGCGGATGGATTTTGTCTGGTTGTTAATCATCTTATTGAAATTTTGATAACTCATACCAAGCTGTTTATATAACCAATATTTTGTTTTGCCGTTTTTCTCTAATAATTTTAAAGCATTTAATTTAATCATACGATACATCTCCATAACTTATCTTATAATGAGATAATATCTCTATTTTTTACTTTACATATAGACTAATGCATTATATAATTAAAACACTATATAATTTTTTTGGGGTAAATTATGATTATTGATGTTACGGGAATTGAATTAACGCCTGGCAATAAGGGAAAAGATTGTTTAGGAAATGGAAAGCATAGGGTAGAGCGAATAATCCGAACCCGCCTCAAAGCGGCTTATTTCGGCGCTTTTTACCCAATCCGTTCTTGTAAGGCGACAGCCTTACTGCACCCGTATTGAATAAAAATCACTCAAAATATTCTCTCTTTGAGGTCAAAAATTTTAAAAAGAGCGGATTTTTATTCAGACAAGGCACAAAACGCAGTTAATCCTAACGGATTAACGAGTATTTTAACAAAGTATGAGTGAAAATCCGCCTTTTTAAAACGGAGTTCGGATTATTCGCTCTACCCTAAGGATAATAACGGAAACAAAGTAGAATGTTGCTGCGATGAGTGTAGTTATTTAAAGTGTTGTACTGCGCATAATTGGAAAAAGCTTTGCCTTGAGTGTGAAAACAATGAGTGCACTAGGGCAAATCAAAAATAAAATAAACAGTATTTCGACAAAATTGTTTACATTTAAAATAAAAGCGGTTAAAATATAAGGGAATATATTTTTGCGAGGGTTTTTAAATGGCTTTAACTGAAATTAAAATTAAAGGTGCAAAGGCGAATAACCTTAAAAGCATTGATTTAACCATTCCGCGTGATAAGCTTGTGGTTTTTACAGGCCTTTCGGGCTCGGGTAAATCTTCACTCGCCTTTGATACTATCTATGCCGAGGGTCAGCGCCGCTATGTAGAGTCGCTGTCTTCTTACGCGCGTATGTTTTTAGGACAGATGGAAAAGCCCGATGTTGAGTCTATTGAGGGGCTTTCTCCCGCCATATCTATCGACCAAAAAACCACCTCAAAAAACCCGCGTTCAACCGTTGGTACAATCACCGAGATTTACGATTACCTGCGCCTTTTATATGCACGCGTTGGTGTCCCGCATTGCCCTGTATGCGGCAAGGAAATAAGCCAACAGACCACCGATCAGATTGTTGACAGCGTGATGGCTTTACCCGAGGGCTCTAAAATTCAGGTTATGGCACCGATAGTGCGCGGCAGAAAGGGCGAATATCAAAAGGAGCTTGAGTCGGCTCGAAAAGCGGGCTTTGTAAGGGTGAGAATTGACGGTAATCTTTACGATTTATCAGAGGAAATTAAGCTTGAAAAAAACAAAAAGCATTATATAGATATTATTGTTGACCGCTTAAGCGTTAAGCCCGATATTAAAAGTCGCTTGTCAGGCAGTATTGAAACCGCCGCAAATCTTACGGGCGGTATTATAAACATTGATATTTTCGGCAAGGAAACAGTAACATATTCTCAAAACTATGCTTGTGATGAGCATAATGTATCTCTACCCGAAATTACTCCCACGCTCTTTTCTTTTAATAGCCCTGTCGGCGCTTGCCCAACCTGCACAGGTATAGGCAAATTTATGAAAGTAGACCCAAGACTTATTATTGCCGATGAAAACAAGTCAATTGTCGACGGTGCCATTCACGCTTCGGGTTGGGGCGTAAATTCGTGGTTTTACCCCAATCAAGGCGCAATTGCAGCTATGTATTATAAGGGCGTTTCTGAGCATTTAGGCTTCGATATTAACACCCCTTATAGGGATTTATCTGATGAAGCCAAGGATATGCTACTTTACGGCACTAAGGGCGAGAAAATAAAGCTTCATCGCACCGAGAATTGGGGCGGTGGAGAGTTTTATTCCGATTTTGAGGGTATAGTTAATAATCTTGAACGCCGTTACCGTGATTCTAAAAGCGATTATGCCCGCCGCGAAATAGAGGGCTATATGAACGAGTGCAACTGCCCCGACTGCAAGGGCACCCGACTTAAGGCGGAGGCGCTCGCCGTAACGGTGGGTGGCAAGAATATTAATGAAATATGCGAGCTGTCGGTTGATGATTTAATTGAGTTTATGTCGGCGCTTCAGTTTAGCGATTTTAAAGCACAAATTGCCCACCCCATAGTAAAAGAAATTAATGCCCGACTCAATTTTTTGAAGAGTGTGGGTCTTGAGTATTTAACCCTTGGTCGCGAATCGGGCACGCTTTCAGGTGGCGAGAGCCAGCGTATACGCCTAGCCACTCAGATAGGCTCAGGACTTACGGGAGTACTTTATATCCTTGATGAGCCAAGCATAGGACTGCATCAGCGCGATAACGAGAAGCTTATTGAAACGCTTAAACACCTGCGTGACCTCGGAAACACCCTGATAGTTGTAGAGCACGATGAGGATACTATTCGCTCTGCCGACTATGTTGCCGATATAGGACCGGGGGCGGGTATACACGGTGGCGAGGTTGTGTTCTCGGGCACTGTAGACAAGCTTAAAGGCTGCAAAAATTCTTTAACTGCCGATTATCTTTCAGGCAGGCGCAAAATTCCCGTACCAAGTGAACGCCGTGCGGGCAACGGTAATTTCCTTGAAATTAAGGGCGCTGCCGAAAACAACCTTAAAAATATTAATGTAAAGCTCCCACTCGGCACCTTCACCTGCGTTACGGGTGTTTCGGGCTCGGGCAAATCTTCGCTTATTAACGAGATTTTGCAGAAGTTTTTATCCCACGAGCTTAACCGCGCAAAAACTTTCCCCGGCAAGTTTAAAGAGATTACGGGATATGAAAATCTAGATAAAATTATAGATATTGACCAGTCGCCCATCGGCAGAACACCGCGCTCTAACCCCGCAACCTATACGGGTGTTTTTAATGATATCCGCGAGCTTTTCGCATCTACTAAAGATGCAAAATCCAAGGGTTTTACTGCGGGCAGATTTTCCTTTAATGTTAAGGGTGGTCGCTGTGAAGCCTGCGAGGGTGACGGTATTTTAAAGATTGAAATGCACTTCCTGCCCGATATTTATGTACCCTGTGAGGTTTGCGAGGGCAAGCGCTATAACCGCGAAACACTTGATGTTCGCTATAAGGGCAAGAATATATATGAAGTTCTTGAAATGACGGTTGAAGAGGGGCTTGAGTTTTTCTCGGCTGTACCGAAAATTCAGCGTAAATTACAAACCCTTTTCGATGTGGGACTAGGCTATATTAAGATTGGTCAGCCCGCCACAACTCTTTCGGGCGGCGAGGCACAGCGCGTAAAGCTTGCAACAGAGCTTTCTAAACGCGGCACGGGCAAAACTATCTATATTCTCGATGAGCCCACTACGGGACTTCATTCATATGATGTTCATATGCTAATAGAGGTGCTTCAGCGCCTTGTTGATGCGGGTAACACCGTGGTTGTAATCGAGCACAATTTAGATGTTATCAAAACTGCCGACTATATTATCGATTTAGGCCCCGAGGGCGGCAATAAAGGCGGTCAGATAGTGGCAACGGGTACACCCGAGCAGGTAGCCAAGAATAAAAAATCTCACACAGGCAGATTTTTAAAGGATATTTTAAAATAATTCACACTATATTCATCAATTTTTGTTTTAAATAATTAGAATGATAGTAAGGGGAGTGATGTTTTGTTCGGATATATACAGCCTTATAAACCCGAAATGCGTATGAAAGAATACGAATTATATCGCTCTTTTTACTGTACAATGTGTAAAAAGCTTGGCAAAAGCTACGGTCTTTTTACCCGCTTTACATTAAATTATGAATTTGTTTTCTTAGCGCTTCTTTATTCATCTCTAAATGCCGATGATTGCCCTACAGTGCAGAAGCGTTGCCCATTTAATCCTGCAAAAAAGTGCAATTACTGCAAAAATATGGGCGAGGAATTCGAGTTTTCGTCCTCCGCCGCCATAATGCTGCTCTACTATAAATTGCTCGATAATTTAAGGGATGAAAAGGGCTTAAAAAGGCTTAAATATCTACCGCTTAAACCAATGTTTAAATCTAATTACAAAAAGGCAAAAGCAAAATATCCGCAACTTGATACGCTGTTTTCGGAATATGATTCCGCCCAGCTGGCGGTTGAAAAATCGGGTATTAGCGATATAGATGCTGCCGCAGAGCCAACGGCTAAAATGCTTGGTAAGCTATTTAAAATGTGCTCGCAAGATGCAACGCAACAGCGCATTTTAGAGCGGTTAGGCTATTGTATGGGCAGATACATTTATATATTAGATGCCGCCGCAGATTTAGAAAAGGATAAAAAAAGCGGCGCGTATAACCCTATTAAGGATAGAAAGGACGCTATGGCGCTCGCCGAAAGGCAGCTTTATTTCTCGGTTAACGAGGCAGTTATGGCGTTTGAGCTTTTAAATATTTGCAAATTCAAAAATATTCTCGGTAATATTATTACCTTAGGCTTAGAAGATACTTTCAAAAAGGAGTTAAATAAATGACAGACCCCTATGCAGTACTTGGCGTCAGCAAAGACGCCACCGATGATGAAATTAAAAAAGCGTATCGCGAGCTTGCACGTAAGTATCACCCCGATAATTATGCCGATAATCCGCTTTCAGACCTAGCACACGAGAAAATGCAGGAAATTAATGAAGCCTACGATGCTATTATGAATTCCCGCCGTTCGGGAGCTAAGGGCGGCGCAAAGGGCGGATATAATGCGGGCAGCGGTGAGTTTGCTCACATTCGTCAGCTTGTTTTCTCGGGTCGCCTTGAAGAGGCTCAAGAGCTGCTTGACGGTATTCCCGTAGCTAATCGTAGCGCCGAATGGTATTTCCTTAACGGCTCGGTGCTTTATAAGCGCGGTTGGTTCGAGGGTGCGTATTCAAGCTTTTCAACTGCCTGCCGAATGGACCCGAATAACGCCGAATACCGTGAGGCTTTCAACCGTATTTCCCGTCAATCGGGCAGACAGTACAGCCCCTATAGCAGCAACCCTAATATGGGCGGATGTGTAAGCTGTGACCCCTGCACTACACTCTGTGTTGCCGACTGCTGCTGCGAAATGTGCGGCGGCGATTTGGTGCCTTGTTGTTAGTGGTATAGTAATATGAAAAACACCGTAAAAATTACCTTTTGCGCACTTATGGCGGCACTCGGTACGGCGTTTATGCTGCTATCCTACTTTCCGTATTTTACCTATGCCGTTCCCGCAATATCAGGGCTTATAATGCTGATAGTGCTTATTGAAGTCGGCGCAAAATGGGCGTGGGGAACATATGCTGTAACTACGGTTCTTGTTTTCCTTTTTGCCGAGCCCGAGGCTAAGCTAATGTTCGTTTTATTCTTGGGTTATTACCCGATTTTAAAATCGTATATCGAGAGGGTAAAAAACAGGTTAGCGCAGTATCTAATAAAATTTGCCGTTTTCAATGTCGCGGTATTAGTCGTTTATGGACTGCTCGCACACCTGTTTGGAATTTATATCGCAGATATTGAATCTTCGGGTAAACCGTTTTTAATAGGGCTGCTCACTCTTGCGAATATAACCTTTTATCTTTATGATATCGTGCTTGTGCGGGTAGCAAACCTTTATCTTTACCGCCTGCATAAACAAATAGCGAAGCTGTTAAAGCTAAAATAAAATCCGCTGAAAAGCGGATTTTTTCTTATTTCTATTGACTTTTTATGAGCACACTTGTATAATTGTATACAATAATACAAAAATGCTAAAAGGAGGATTACATATGCTTGAAATTTCAAAGAAATCGAATCTACTTGAGCAGAAATCCTATAAATATAATTTGCAGGATATTCCTGACCCTAACCTGTACCGTGAAATCTATCCGTATACCGATGTTCCAAAGGTAGCCTTTAACCATCGCCGCGTGCCTATGGGTATGCCGGAGGAAATATGGATAACCGATACATCTCTTCGCGACGGTCAGCAGTCGGTAGAGCCATACAGTGTAGAGCAGATTGTTAATATCTACAAGTTACTCTCTAAACTCGGAGGACCTTACGGTATTATCCGTCAGACCGAATTCTTTGTATATAGTAAAAAAGATAGGGAAGCTATAGAAAGATGTATGGATTTAGGTCTTAAATTCCCCGAAATCACCACTTGGATAAGAGCGAGTAAAGAGGACTTTAAGCTTGTTCGCGATTTAGGTATAAGAGAAACGGGCATACTCGTTTCCTGCAGTGACTATCATATTTTTAAAAAGCTCGGTAAAACCCGTAAGCAAGCGATGGATATTTATCTGTCCGCCGTTGCCGATGCTTTTGAGGCAGGCGTTATGCCACGCTGTCACTTAGAGGATATTACCAGAGCTGATTTTTACGGCTTTGTAGTGCCATTTGTAAATGAGCTTATGAAGATGTCGAGAGATGCGGGTATCCCCGTTAAAATCCGCGCTTGTGATACGATGGGCTACGGCGTACCCTATACAGAGGTAGCACTGCCCAGAAGTGTACCGGGTATTATTTACGGACTTCAGCACTATTCCGATGTTCCAAGTGAAATGCTCGAGTGGCACGGTCATAACGATTTTTATAAAGCCGTTGCTAATGCTTCAACTGCGTGGCTTTATGGCGCGAGTGCCGTTAACTGCTCGCTACTCGGCATAGGCGAGCGCACAGGTAATGTACCGCTTGAGGCTATGGTGTTTGAGTATGCGTCTTTGCGTGGCTCAATGGACGGTATGGACCCCACCGTTATAACCGAAATTGCCGATTACTTTAAGAATGAAATCGGCTATACAATACCGCCTATGACACCCTTTGTAGGTAAAAACTTTAATGTTACCAAAGCCGGTATCCACGCTGACGGACTTTTAAAGGACGAGGAAATTTACAATATTTTCGATACCGATAAGCTGCTCGGTAAGCCCGCGTCGGTTATGGTAAGTAAAACAAGCGGACTTGCAGGTATTGCTTATTGGATAAATCAGAATTACAACCTAAAGGGTGATGACCAGCTATCCAAGCGCGACCCGATTGTGCTCACCTTAAAGGAATGGATTGATAAAGAGTATGAGGACGGCCGTCAGACCGCACTTACAACCGCCGAGCTTGAAAATAAAATCAGCGAGCTTTCGGGCGGAATGTTCTAAAAAGGAGAAAATGTATGTATCAGCATAGAAGTATTTCCCTTGCAGACCAGATTTTTGAAAGGTTAGAAAAGGATATTTTAACGGGTAAATACGCATACGGTGAAGTATTGACCGAAACTAAGCTCTCAGAAGAGCTTGGTGTTAGCCGCACACCCGTGCGTGAAGCACTCCGCCGCCTCGGTCAAGAAAAGCTTATTAAAGATACCCAAAAAGGCACCGTAGTGCTCGGTATTTCCAAAGAGGATTTAGTGGATATCTACGCTATTCGTATGCCGCTTGAGGCTATGGCTGTGACCCGTTTTATTGAGAATATGACCGAGGATACAATTAAAATTCTTCGCGATATTGTGGATGTTCAGGAGTTTTACGGCTCACGCAGGGACTTTTCACACATAAGCGATAAGGACAGTGAGTTTCACGAGGCTATCTACCACAACTGCGGCAGTCATATTTTAGAGGAAACATTAATTCCTCTGCACCGCAAGGTGGTTAAATTCCGTAAAGCATCTATTGAGCACACGGGCAGAGCCGAAAAGTCAATAGAAGAGCATAAGGAAATTTTAAAGGCTATAGAAGTCAAAGATGTTAATAAAGCTATTGAATTAGTAACACGACACGCAAACAATGCAAAACAGAGTATTTTAAGTGAGGAATAAAAGATGGGTTTAACAATTGCACAAAAAATAATTAAAGCACATTTACTCGAGGGAGAAATGACGGTTGGTACCGAAATTGCCCTTAGAATTGACCAGACCTTAACTCAGGATGCCACAGGTACTATGGCATATTTAGAGTTTGAAACAATGGGCATCGACCGCGTAAGAACAGAGCGCAGTGTTGCTTATATCGACCATAACACATTACAGTCGGGTTTCGAGAATGCCGATGACCACCGTTATATTCAAAGCGTTGCCAAAAAGCACGGTCTTTATTTCTCGCGCCCCGGTAATGGTATATGTCATCAGGTGCATTTAGAGCGCTTCGGCATCCCAGGTAAAACCCTTATCGGCTCTGATAGCCACACCCCCACAGGCGGCGGTATAGGAATGCTGGCAATGGGTGCGGGCGGTCTTGATGTTGCCGTTGCAATGGGCGGCGGTGCATACTATATAACAATGCCCAAAATGTATAAGGTGAATTTAACAGGCAAGCTTCGCCCTTATGTTACCGCTAAGGATGTAAGCCTTGAAATTCTTAGAATTTTATCGGTTAAGGGCGGCGTCGGCGCTATTATCGAGTGGGGCGGCGAGGGTGTTAAAACTCTGTCGGTACCCGAGCGTGCAACCATTACCAATATGGGCACCGAGCTTGGCGCCACAACCTCGATTTTCCCGTCGGACGAAATCACCTATGAATTTTTAAAGGCGCAGGGCAGAGCTCAGGACTATGTTGAGCTCGCAAGCGACCCAGATGCCGTTTATGATAAGGTAATTGATATTAATTTATCTGAGCTTAAACCTTTAATTGCCTGTCCGCACAGCCCCGATAATGTTGTAACGGTTGAAAGTCTTAAGGGCGTAAAGGTAGATCAGGTTTGTATCGGCTCTTGCACCAACTCCTCGCTTTTAGATATGCTTAAAGTAGCGGCAATGCTTAAAGGCAAGGTTATTCAGCCGTCGGTCAGCCTTTCAGTATCCCCAGGCTCTAAGCAGGTGCTTACAATGCTTTCCGACTGCGGCGCTCTTTCCGATATCTTAGCCTCAGGTGCGCGCCTGCTTGAATGTGCGTGCGGACCGTGTATCGGTATGGGATTTTCACCAAATTCAGCAGGTGTGTCACTTCGTACCTTTAACCGTAATTTCGAGGGCAGAAGCGGAACACGCGACGGTCAGGTTTACTTAGTTTCTCCCGAAACCGCCGTTGCCGCCGCGCTTACAGGCTATATTACCGACCCGACTATATTCGGTGATATGCCGAAAATAGAAATGCCCGATGCGTTTAAAATTGACGACAGCGCAATAATCGAACCCGCAAGCATTGAAGAGGCAAAAGAACTCGAAATTCTGCGCGGACCTAATATAAAGAAGTTCCCCGATGCATTCCCGCAGGAGGATAGCCTTTCGGCACCGCTTATTTTAAAGGTTGGTGATAATATCACTACCGACCATATTATGCCGGCAGGCGCCAAAATTCTGCCCTACCGCTCTAATATTCCACACCTTTCGCAGTTCTGCTTCGGCGTTTGCGATACGACATTCCCCGAGCGCGCTAAGGCAGCGGGTCAGAGCATTATCGTCGGCGGCTCTAACTACGGTCAGGGCTCTTCGCGTGAGCACGCGGCGTTAGTACCGCTATACTTAGGCGTTCGTGCGGTTATAACTAAGAGCTTCGCTCGCATTCACATAGCAAACCTAATAAACGCGGGCATTATGCCGCTTACCTTTAAAAATCCTGAGGATTACGATAAACTCACTCAGGGTGACGAGTTAGCGCTTAATAATGTATACGCGGGTATGGATAGCGGCGAGATTATTCTCACCAATAAAACTACAGGTGAGGAAATTCCGCTAGAGTGTTCGTTCACCGACCGCCAGAAGGCAATCTTAAAGGCAGGAAGTTTGTTAAAGTACACCAAGGAGGCAAACGCATAATGGAGCAGTATATTAATAACGCTTGCGAGCAGTTTCGCAAGCTTTTAACCGAGCAGTTAGCCCGTACCGAGCTTATGGAAAAGGGCGCCACCAAAAAGGATTTCGCCACAGCCGAGAAAATAGTTATCGGTATTGTCGGTGGCGACGGCATTGGCCCGATTATCGTTGATGAGGCAAAGCGACTGATTGAGTTTTTATTAGCCGATGAAGTAAAGTCGGGTAGGGTAGAGTTCAATGTGATTGACGGTTTAACCATCGAAAACCGACTTGCCCTCGGCAAAGCCGTTCCCGATGATGTGTTAGCTGAAATTAAAAAATGCGATGTACTGCTTAAAGGCCCCACAACCACTCCAAAGGGTGGCACGATGGAAAGCGCCAATGTAGCACTTCGTCGCGAGCTCGATTTGTACGCCAATGTTCGCCCCGTGTCTGTTCCCGAAGAGGGTATTGATTGGATATTCTACCGCGAGAATACCGAGGGTGAGTATGTCCTAGGCAGCCGCGGTGTAGAGCTTCCGGAAAAGCTTGCCGTTGACTTTAAGGTTACCACTAATCCGGGTACTGAGCGTATCGCCCGCGCCGCATTTGAGTATGCAAGGCTCAACGGTAAAACCAATGTAGCAATTGTAACCAAGGCTAATATTATGAAAAAGACCGACGGTAAGTTTACCGAAATCTGCCATAAAATAGCCGAGGAATACCCCGAAATTACAGCGGACGACTGGTACATCGATATTATGACAGCTAACCTTGTAAACCCTGCTATACGCAGTAACTTCCAAGTGTTTGTTATGCCCAACCTGTATGGCGATATTATCACCGATGAGGCGGCTCAAATTCAGGGCGGCGTAGGAACAGCGGGAAGTGCCAATATCGGCGACCGCTACGCTATGTTCGAGGCTATCCACGGCTCGGCTCCGCGTATGATTGAGGAGGGCATAGGCCATTACGCCAACCCGTCGAGTATTTTCAAAGCCACCGAAATGTTACTCAGACACATTGGTTTTATAGATAAGGCTAACCTTTTAAATAAAGCAATGTCAATCTGCACAGAAACTGAGAAAAAGGTTATCGTTACAGGTAATACCGACGGTGCCACCACCAAAGAATTTTCTGATTACTTAATGGAAACCGTAACACAATTATAAGATATTAAATTAATTCCATATTGCATATTTCCTATTATTTGTTCATATAGATGTACAAAACGAATAATAAGGAGAAAGCAGTATGGAATTAAATATTTTTAACAGCGACGCGGCATATAACGATAAAATTTTCAACAGTTCGGCAGAGCATAGTATTGATAATGACTTTACTTTACCTGATTATTATCCCGAAATATCCAAAATTTTAAAGTGCAGGGTAACACCTCGCGTATCGGCGGCTTCTATCAGCGGACAGACTTTAACGGTTGACGGTAATATAACAATTAATTTAATTTACTGCTCTCCCGATAACGAGATTTTCGGCTTTGAGCAGATTATGAATTTCAGTAAGGCATTTGAAATCGGTTGCGAGTGCTCCGACGGTGTGCCAGAATGCTCGGTTAAAAGCGAGTATGTGAATTGCCGTGCCGTTAATGAGCGCAAAATTGATATTCACGGCGCAGTCGGTATATATGTAAGCGTGTTTAAAAAGAATACCACAGGCATAATTACCGACATTGACAGCCGCGATGTTATTGTGCGCCGAGGACTTCTTCCCGCAACCTCTCCAATAGGCACAGGAGAGAAATCGTTGCTTATTGAAGAGGAGCTTGAGCTCGGTCAAGGTCAACCGTCTATAAGGTGCATATTAAAATGCGATGCTAAAACAGTTAATAAAGAGTGTAAAATTATCAGTGGTAAGGTCGTTACTAAAGGTGAGCTTTGTGTGTTTGTGCTTTACTGTGCCGAGCATACACCGTACCCCCAAATTTACCGTAATTCTATTCCTTACAGCCAAATTATCGATATTGATGGGATAACCGATACCTGTGTGTGCTCTGCTAAAACTCAGGTTGCTAATCTTGAAATTAAGCCTCGTACTTCTGCAGTGGGGGAAACACGGAGCTTTATGCTGTCTTCAAAGCTTAACTTCCGTGCAACTGCCTGCTGCGAGGACGATTTGCCCGTGGTGCTTGATGCCTATTCCACCAAATACAATGCCGATGTAAAAACACAAGAGATTTGTGTTGAAAAAATACATAAGAATATCACAGAAAGCTTTATTTGCAAAAAAACTCTTGAAAATTTAGGAGATATTAATTCGGTTATCGATATTTGGTGCGATACGAATGTAACCGATACCTCCATAAACGACTGTAAGCTTAAAATCTGCGGCACTCTGCAGGTTTGCATACTTGCAATGAATTCAAAGGATATTCCGCAATACATTGAGCGCCCTGTGGAGTTTGAGTATGTAAGCCCGATTGAGGATAACGGTAAAGGCTTGTACGCTAAAGCAGATGTTATTACAAATAATGTAAGCTTTACTCTAATTAGCGGTAGCGCTATTGAAATAAGTGCAGAGCTTTGCGTTAATGCCGATATTTACGCTAAAGACAGGGTAAGCTTAGTTACCGATGTTTGTATTGACGAGAGCAATTTAAAATCACGGCAGTCCGATAGCGCGCTGATTATTTATTACGCAGATGCCGGCGAGGAACTTTGGGATATTGCCCGTAAATACAACAGCAATCCCGATGAAATCAGCGAAATAAATAGCCTGCAGGATGATGTTTTGCCATCTAAAAAGACTCTTTTAATACCTGTAAAGTAGCAAAAAAGTGGGAAAAGAAATTTTCCCGCTTTTTTTAAAAGTTTTAGTTGACAAAGGGGATACGCGGTGATATAATATATAGCGTTCTCGCGAGTGTGCTGGAATAGGCAGACAGGCACGTTTGAGGGGCGTGTGTCATTGGCGTACGGGTTCAAGTCCCGTCACTCGCACCAAAATTACCGAATCGGACCGTTGGGTTTGGTTCGGTAATTTTTTTATTCTTGATAATAGGACTTGAACCCTACGGGTTCTCCCTTTTGCGGTGTCCGACTCTGTGCACGCTTGGGGCGCGGCACAATCGTCGACCG
>JAZNXU010000021.1:0-2411 GCA_045594065.1 Acutalibacteraceae bacterium | reverse complement strand
AAAACTTTTTCGGCACCGATTTTGCTGATAGGCAGATTGTAGTGGGTGAGGGTGATACCCTAAGCCTCGGTAAACACACTCTTACATTTGTTACAGCACCAATGGTGCATTGGCCCGAGGTTATTGTAAGCTATGACAGCTTCGATAAGGTGCTGTTTTCAGCCGATGGCTTTGGCAAGTTCGGCGCGCTCGATACTGACGAAGACTGGGCGTGCGAGGCAAGGCGCTATTATATCGGTATTGTTGGAAAATACGGTGCGCAGGTGCAGGCTCTGCTTAAAAAAGCGGCGGCGCTTGATATTAAGATTATCTGTCCGCTTCACGGTCCTGTCCTCACCGAGAATGTTGAGTATTATGTAAACCTGTATGATATTTGGTCGTCTTATAAAACCGAAACCGAGGGCGTGGTTATTGCATATACCTCGGTTTATGGGAATACTAAAAAGGCGGCGTTAATGCTTGCAGAAAAGCTCGAGAAAAACGGCGTTAAGGTGGCTGTAAGCGACCTTGCACGCTCCGATATGGCAGAGGCGGTTGAGGACGCTTTCCGTTATAATAAAATCGTGCTTGCAACCACCACCTATAACGGCGAGATTTTCCCGTTTATGCGCGAGTTTATAAGCAACCTCACCGAGCGCAATTTCCAAAACAAAACGGTAGCCTTTATTGAAAACGGCTCTTGGGCGCCAATGGCGGCAAAGGTGATGAAAGCGATGCTTGAAAAATCTAAGAACATTACCTATACCGAAAACAATGTTAAAATTCTGTCGGCGCTTAATGAGGATTCTATCGCTCAGCTAAACGCCTTGGCAGATGAATTATCAAAATAGGAGGAAACAGAAATGAAATATGTATGCGATGTATGCGGTTGGGAGTATGACGAGGCTTTAGGGGATCCCGATAACGGCATTGAGGCAGGTACTAAATTCGAGGATTTACCCGACGATTTCGTATGCCCGCTTTGCGGCGTAGATAAAGATAACTTCAGTGTAGCTGAATAATTGTAAAAACAGCAGACTCGGCGGGCAAAACCCAACCGAGCCTGTTGTTTTATATAAGTCTTCATACGAAAAAGCTGTTGCCTTTTAAAGCGCAGTAGGCTATACTATATCTGTCCATACTATGGAGAGCAGTTTCACAGAGGGTTGGTATCCTGATTTAACTAAATACAAGCCTGTAAAACCTGACCCTGTCAGAATGGATTTTATGCTAGATGAAGAGTATATGTCGGGCTTTTATGCTATAGCCTTTGATACCAAAGGTAAGCTCGGTTGGAAATCTAATAAAATCATTGACCCCGATGGCGACCCAGGATATGACGGCGCACAGATTATTGAGGTGCTTTCCGAAAATGTAGACGAGCGATATCTTTTTTATTCTTTCTACAACCATGAATATACGTAATCCTATCAGCAGGAATATTATATAGGGTTTCAATAAATTCTGTGTAATTAAAATTAAGATACGTGCCGTCTTTATGTAGTAATTCCTTATACATGGCTTCTTTTGTTGGTTTTAACGTTTCCACCCATGTACGAAATCTCTTTGGAAGTTTGTATGTGATTTCTTGTGCGGGTGATGTGGCTGTATCGTAAGCTAAACAAAAATCTGCAGCTGAAGCATCAGGTTCATATGCGCCCATAATATCCATCCACATATCAACCGTGCCTAACATTGCACTAGCGTCTATGTGTGCTAAAGCTTCCTCAAAATCACACCATAAACTGTCTGATTTCAGATAAGTTTCAAGTGTCCATCTAAGAGAATTGTTTTTACCCATTGAATCTCTAAAATTACTATATCTTGATAGCACTCCGTGTGTGATATCAAAACCGTTTCCAATTACATACAACGTGGTTTGAGGCTCTGTAATTTGTGCATCAATACATGAAAGTTTATTATATGGTAAATCCTTTAATAGTGCATTGATTTTTTCTTGCTCTTTGATTTGCCATATTATATCCTCACGATGTTGCTTTTCATTTTCAATTGTTGCCTTGCGTTTTTTACGACAACTTTTGCATCTTTTGGGTAAACAAAAATTTCTTTCTTTATAATACTGCTGTTCCTCTTTGGTAAAAGTGAAATCTGTTCCGCAATCCATGCATTTAATTATTATATCACTTATTGAATCCATATTTTCACCGTACAAAATATATATTTTTTAGTTTAGCATTAAAGCAAATATTAATCAATAATAGAAAAATAAAATGACCGAAAGTATATCCTAACTTTCGGTCATTTTGGTCGAGGTGACAGGGCTCGAACCTGCGGCATCTAGTTCCCAAAACTAGTGCGCTACCAACTGCGCCACACCTCGAAATATTAAATTGTAATAGAACTCATCAGAGTAAAGTGCATTGTGTTTCGGTAACCCTCTTGCGGTGCCCGAAATTTATTTCTGCTTGGAG
>JAZNXU010000020.1:0-3070 GCA_045594065.1 Acutalibacteraceae bacterium | reverse complement strand
AATACCCTCTCCGTATGTAACCTTGGCGCCATCGAAAGCGTATCCGCGATATGATTTATCGTTCATACCAAGAGCGATATTGTTAAATTCAAGCTCACCTGAAAGCTTTACCGCGCCCTCAAAGTTATTGATAAAGGAAGCGGTGGTGCCGGGGTAGCTTGTGATGGTTACTTTACCGCGTGCAGCTAAGTCACCCTCGAAATCTCTCGGGTATGCGTTTGCTGTTGCGGCGAGTTTTGTGCCGTAAACATAAACGGTACCGCCCTGAGCACCTAAAGAGCTTATCGCCTCTTTAAAGGTGGTGAAGCGCTTGTAGCCTGCAGGTGTTGCCCACTCGGATTCAGCTACGCTTGTTACAACAGGTGTTAAAATCTCCTCAAAGGTTATAGCAACATCAGGACTATCATCTGATATGAAGGCAGATAAATCGTAAATACCATCAGCATCGGGGGTTATTGTTGTACCGTCGGCAAGCACCTTGTAGTTTTCGCTTGTGCCGTCAAAGCCAATACGGAAGCCTTTAAGTGTGCTGGTAGTATGATCGCCTACAGTAGCATCCTCAAACACAGGTGTTGCATTACCGTTTGTTACCTTAATAACATAGTCAAGATATTCAGGGTAATAATAATTGGAGAATCCTACATTGCCGGTTTCCCAGTTATTAATAACGGCAATAAATTTTTTATCCTCGCTATATTTGCCTGCGTACTTAAACTGCTCAGGAACAGCAAATGTTGCTTTGCTGCTCAAACCCTTAGAGTTAATAATTAATGCCATATTACCGTTTTTATAGGTCTGATTTAACGTAAGGGTACTGGTAGTTCTGGTATATGCCATTGTGCTGCTTTCTCTGAACTGAATGTTTGTTATATTACCGCCATTAACGGTGTATATAACATCACCCTTAATGTTCATTGAGCTTTCATAAGCATGGTTACCAATATAAAGGTTTTTGATAGTACCGCCGTTAACGGTGTAGTTTACATCACCATTAATATTAAAGAAACCTTTATTACCCTGTCCGTAATGTAGACCAATATCGGTAATATTACCTCCGTTAACCTCTAAATTAACATCAAGGTCGCCTAAGTCATAATTAATGTTGTTTCCGCTTGTTTCGCTATTTGCTAAATTCTGGTTAGTGATGTATATCCTATCCCAGTTACCGCCTTTAACTACATTATTAATGCTGCTAAGCCCTGTAGAGCTTGTGCCGATGATTAAACTTTGAGAGCTATATGTAGCATCGGAGGTTTTTGCAACGTTTTCACCGTAGGTTACGGTTGCGCCGTCAAAGGCGAAGCCCTTGTAGCTTGAATTTTCAACGCCGATACCAATATTATCAAATTCAAGCTCGCCCTTAAGGGTAAGACAGCTGTTGATATTGTGAATAAAGGAATCGGTTGTGTTACCTGTATAACCTACAATGGTAACCTTGCCGCGGTTGTCTATGTCACCCTCAAAGTTGGCTGCTGTAGACATAACCGTGCCGTGAACATAGATAGTGCCTGCCACACCATCCAAATGATTGATAGCTTCTTTAATGGTTGAAAAAACAACCTCATTCGAAGCTGCCGAGAAAGAGGAATCGGTTGTTACAACAATCTTTTCCTCTGCCGCTAACGCAATTCCAACGGGAATTGCCGTTAGTATTAGTGCCAAAGCCATTATAAAGGCTATGACTTTTTGTGGAATGCTGTGCTTCATGAAATTCACTCCTTTTAAAAATCAAAATGATACACTGTACCATTGTTCATTATAATTATATCTAAATGTGCTTTTCGCTTCTAACAGTATTATTCTGAAAAGTACCAAAATAATCTAATATTATCGATGCTTTGAGTTAAACACTCCCAATTATTTGTAATGTTAACAATATTATCTATTTCGATGGTAATATAACACACTTGTAAATATTTACACTTGAAAATTTCAAAAATAATTGTTATACTTCTGTGTGACAGGGTTATATCTTGCACTAACTAAGGTATTCAAATCCAAAACCATATGAAAGGTGCGATATTATGGGACAACCCAATTTAATTTACCGCGAATTCATTACTACAGATACCGATTTTGTGGAAAGCCACAGCAACTATTCTTCTTATCCGCCACACTCGCACGAGCGAATTGAAATGTGGTATTTAATAAAGGGTGAATTAGACGCTTACTGTGACGGTCAAAATGTTCATTTAACTCCCGGAAGTTTCTTTTTGGTTTTTCCGAATCAGGTGCACTCTTACGAAAATATCTCTCACGATACCTTAAATATCAGCATAATAATACATCCCTCACAGCTTAGCCATTACAAAAAGCTTTTTGCCGAAAAAAAGCCCGTTTCACCTATTTGTTGCCCAAATGACGAGCGGCTTATTTGGTTGCTTAAATTTGCACTTGAAGAATTTAACAACGGTACCGATGAAAAAGTTACAAATATCCTTATCACCGCCTTTTTCGGAAAACTGCTCAGCTATTACGAGCTTGTTAGTTCCAACGCTTCGGGAAGTAAAATTTCAGAAGTTTTAGCTTATTGCCAAACACATTTTAAAGAGAATATTTCACTCGATAAAATTTCAACCGACTTATATATTAGCCGTAGCTATTTGTCTTATATATTTAATAAGAAACTGAAAATCAGCTTCAGTGATTATATAAGTTCGTTACGCATTACTGAGGTGCTTGAGTTAATTGAGAATAACGGTCATTCAATTTCCCAAGCAGCGTATGAGGCAGGCTTCACAGGTCTTTCTAACTTTAACCGCATATTCAAAAAATTCTTTGGGGTGTCCCCTCGCGAATACATAGCAAATAAGTTTACCCCCCCGAAAAAATAGCTAAATAAGCTTTATGGGATTTGGTTGTTTCTCTAGGGTAGAGCGAATAATCCGAACCCGCCTCAAAGTGGCTTATTTCGGCGCTTTTTACCCATTCCGTTCTTGTAAGGCGACAGCCTTACTGCACCCGTATTGAATAAAAATCACTCAAAATATTCTCTCTTTGAGGTCAAAGATTTTAAAAAGAGCGGATTTTTATTCAGACAAGGCACAAAACGCAGTTAATCCTAACGGAT
>JAZNXU010000019.1:0-13760 GCA_045594065.1 Acutalibacteraceae bacterium | reverse complement strand
ATAATATGTGCGGTGATAAATATGTCAGTAACGCTCATTCGCACAGCAATAATGTATGTATTTGTAACCATAGGCATTCGTGTTATGGGCAAGCGCCAAATTGGCGATATGCAGCCCAACGAGCTTGTGGTTACTTTGCTTATATCCGAAATTGCGGCAATACCGCTTCAGGACACAACCCAACCACTGCTCAACGGCGTGGTGGCGATTTTCACGCTTGTTATAATAGAAATAATAATATCTATTTTAAGCCTTAAAAGCATAAGACTGCGCCGACTAATGAACGGCAGAAGTATCGTTATAATTAAAAACGGCAGAGTAGACGAAAAGGCAATGCGTAAAGTGAGAATGACGGTTATAGATTTAGTAGAGCTGCTTCGCGACCGAGATGTGTTTGATTTATCTACCGTTGCCTTTGCGGTGCTTGAAGTTAACGGCTCTTTAAGCGTTATGCTAAAGCCCGAGCATCAGCCCATAACCCCAAAAACTGCGAAAATAAAACCGCAAGAATCGGCAATTCATCTGCCCGTTATTACCGACGGCAAGATAATAGACGACAGCCTGCAGGCACTCAAGCTCACGCAGGAGGATATTTACAAAAAACTGAAATATAAAAAATGTACCGTCGACGATGTCTTTTTAATGACGCTCGACCGTGACGGCAACGAAAATATTGTTAAAAAAGGGGAAACTATATGAGCCGAATTATAGCGGCGGTGGTATTAATCCTTGCGCTGGCAGGGCTCTGTATTGCTGACCGAGTTGTTGTTAATAAAACCTATGACGCTATGTATGAGGATATTACGGCGTGTGAAGCGGCTGCAGGGCAGGAGAATGTAAAGGACACTACTGCAAATATTAAGGAAAATTGGGAAAAGCGCGAGGGCGTGCTGTCAATTTTCGTAAATCACGATATACTCGATGAAATAGGAACATCTATTGCGCGACTTGATGCGCTATCTCACGAGTCCGACGAGGATTTTTTATCGGAATGCGCCGTAATTAAACTTAAGCTCGATTATATAAAGAAAGATTCCGGCATTAATATGCATAGCGTGTTTTAATCTGCGCTATTGACATTTTTTAGGCTTTATTATATAATATTTACAGAGATTTAGAGTGAAGCAAAAGAGTGTGGTCCCTTGCATTCTTTTGCTGTTTTTATTTTAATTACGGGGGTAGAGGAATGAAAGAAAGACTTTTAAATACACTCGAGAGATCTCCGATTATCGCCGCAGTGCGTGATAATCTTTTCGCTGAGGCGCTGGAGTCTCCGGCCGAAGTAATATTCCTGCTCGGAGGCAATCTTTTAACTGCTGAAAAGAGAATTATTGCGGCGCATGAGAGAAATAAATTAATTTTCGTGCATATAGATTTAGCAGAGGGCATAGGTAAAGACAGAACGGGTATTGAGTATTTAGCTAAGCTCGGTGTAGATGGAATACTCAGCACCAAATCAGCACTTATCCGTATGGCGCGTGACCAAGGATTACTAACCGTTCAGCGCTTTTTCGCGTATGATTCCCACGGGATTGAGGGCATTGCCGATATGGCGGCGGGCGCGTCACCCGATATAATTGAGATTATGCCGGGTGTTATAGGAAAGATTATTGAGCGCTTCGCGCGTACAGATATTCCGCTTATTGCGGGAGGGCTTATTGATGAGAAAGGCGAAGTAACCTCGGCACTGAGTCTCGGAGCGCTGGCAGTGTCAACCGGTAAAAAAGAACTTTGGTATATGTAGGAGAGTAATATGGCTTTTCTGAATGATTTAATAAAAACCTTTGAGTGGCAGACGGTTACCGAAGTATTAATTAAATCAGTGCTGGCTGTGGTTATAGGCGGCTTTATTGGAAGTGAGCGTGCGCGTCACGGCAGAGCTGCGGGAATGCGCACCCATATCCTTGTCTGCCTTGGTGCCGCACTTACTTCGATGTTAAGTATTTATGTGGCAGCGGTTACAGGCAGCGGAGATGTGCTGAGAATTCCCGCGCAGGTAATCTCAGGCATAGGTTTCCTGGGTGCGGGAATGATAATACTTAAAAATAACAATGTTATAACGGGTCTTACAACCGCCGCAGGCGTGTGGACCACAAGTATTATAGGAATCGCCATTGGCTACGGCTTTTATTCAGGCGCGGTAATTGTGGCGGCACTTTTCCTTATAGCGATTGTGCTTTTTTCAAAGCTCGAGCGCCGCAAAAAATCCACCGAGGTAATTTATCTCGAAATTGACGATATGTATAGGGCAAATGATATTTGCGCCGAGGTTAAAAAAATGATTAAAACCGAGTGCAACTGCAAAACGCAGGCACCTAAAAGCGAATGTCAGGGGCATCTCGGGATAAATGTAATAATTGAACAAAGAATTAATTTCGATGTTGAAAACCTTAGGGATATACAAAATGTGGTTTTCGTTGAGGAAGAATAAGGATTACAAATTAAAAAACTATTGCAAAATTTTAAAAGCGTGTTATAATAATGCTTAGAGACTAGAGAGCACATTATTCCTAAGGGGTTAGTGTGCTCTTTTTATTTTAATTAATTTGGAGGAAGAATAATGGCAAAGACAAACATTGTTGATTGGAAAACAATTACTGATTTCGTGGTTGATGCGTTCGTTGGCTACGGAATTCCAAGGGCGGATGCCGAAATTTGTGCTGATGTTCTTTTGGAGTCGGACAAACGCGGCATTGAATCTCACGGTGTAAACCGCTTTAAGCCGATTTATCTTGACAGAATTAAGGCGGGAATTCAACAGCCCGTTACCGAAATTGAGATTATAAAAGAAACACCCACAACAGCCGTTATTGATGGGCACAACGGTATGGGTCAGGTTATAGGTCATAGGGCAATGAGTATGGCAATTAATAAGGCAAAGGAATACGGTATGGGTATGGTGGTTGTCCGCAACTCCTGCCACTACGGTATTGCAGGCTACTACACCTCTATGGCTACAAAGGCAGGCTGTATTGGTATGACGGGTACTAATGCCCGCCCCTCTGTAGCCCCTACACATGGCGTAGAGGGTATGTTCGGTACTAACCCTTTCACTATAGGCGTTCCGACAGATGAAGCATTCGATTTCAATTTTGACTGCGCTACATCCATCACCCAAAACGGTAAGGTGGAGTATTATGAGAGAATAGGCGAGGAGGTTCATCCCGGCACCATTATCGCCGACGACGGCTCGGCTGTTGAGGGCGATGCAGGCGTTGCACTCAAGAAAATCCGCAGCGGCACAGCGGCTCTTACCACTTTAGGCGGTATCGGTGAGGATTTGGCAGGCTATAAGGGCTATGGCTTTGCCTTAGCGGTTGAGTTTTTCTCCTCCATTTTGCAGGACGGTGCCTATGGTAAGGCGCTTGACGGTAAGGATGAAAACGGAAACATCCGCCCCTATCAGTTAGGACACTTCTTTATAGCAATCGACACCGAGCATTTTATGGGCGAGGAAATCGCACGCAAAAAGGCGGGCGACATTTGCCGCAGTATGCGCGCCTCCAAAAAAGCACCCGGTGCTGAGAGGATATACACAGCAGGCGAAAAAGAGTATGAAATACGGCTTGCCCGTAAAAACGGTGTTCCGATAAATGAGTCTGTTCAGAAAGAAATTACCGAGGTGCGAGATGCCTTGGGTCTTACGCAGTATAAATTCCCTTGGGAGGCTTAAAATGGATATAAGAAAAGAATCTTTAAAAAAGCACTATGAATGGAACGGTAAAATCGAGGTAATTTCCCGTGCGCCGATTAATACAAGAGAAGATCTTTCTTTAGCCTACACCCCCGGTGTTGCGGAGCCCTGCCTTGAAATTAATAAAGACATACTTAAGTCTTACGAATTAACTAGGCGTTCAAATCTTGTTGCCGTAATTACCGACGGTACGGCTATTTTAGGGCTTGGCGATATCGGACCTGAAGCGGGTATGCCCGTAATGGAGGGCAAATGCGCTCTTTTTAAAGCTTTTGCCGATGTTGATGCATTCCCACTTTGCATAAAGAGTAAGGATGTCGATGAAATCGTTCGTACAATCTATCTGCTTTCAGGTAGCTTCGGTGGAATTAATCTTGAGGATATTTCAGCACCCCGTTGCTTCGAGATTGAGAAAAAATTGAAAGAAATTTGCGATATTCCCGTCTTCCATGATGACCAGCACGGCACCGCAATTGTTGTTGCCGCCGCTTTAATAAATGCGCTAAAGCTTGTTAAAAAGCAGATTGGCGAAGTAAGGGTGGTTATTAACGGCGCAGGCTCGGCAGGTATTGCAATAGGCAAGCACCTTATGAATATTGGTGTAAAAAATCTTACCTTTTGTGACCGCTTCGGCATTATCTGTGAGGGGGAAGAGAATAACAACTCGGCACAGGAAGAAATTTCAAAGGTTACAAATCTCGAGCATAAAAAGGGAACTCTTAAAGATGCTCTTGTCGGCGCCGATGTATTCATAGGCGTGTCTGCTCCGAATCTTGTAACCGAAGAAATGGTGAAATCCATGGCGAATGATGCTATTATGTTCCCCATGGCTAATCCCACCCCCGAAATTATGCCTGATATCGCCAAAAAAGCAGGCGCCAGAATAGTAGGAACAGGCCGTTCGGATTTTCCAAATCAAATAAACAATGTTCTTGCATTCCCCGGCATTTTCCGCGGCGCGCTCGACTGCAGAGCCACCTGTATAAATGAGGAAATGAAAGTAGCCACCTCTTATGCTTTGGCATCTCTTATCCCCGATAATGAAATTACCGAGGAAAACATTATTGCTTCTGCGCTCGATAAGAGGGTAGCACAGGTTGTAGCTGAGGCGGTAGCTAAGGTTGCAAAGGAAACGGGAGTAGCTAGGATTTAATAATTATGAAAGAATTACTTAAAAATATAAAACTGTTCCTTTTCGATATGGACGGCACCATTTATTTGGGCAATACGCTGTTTGATTTTACTGTAGAGCTGTTAAAGACTATTAAGGCAAACGGCGGAAGATATATGTTTATGACCAACAATTCGTCTAAAAGTGTTGCTGACTATATAAAGAAGCTGGAAAGTTTGGGCATTCACGCAGAATTTGAGGATTTTATAACCTCCTCTCAGGCAACGGTGCATTATTTAAAGAACAATCACCCTAATGCTCGCCTTTATGTTTGCGGTACGCAGTCGTTAAAGAACGAGCTTATGGGGGAAGGCTTTACCGTTACCGAAAATACTGATGATACCGACTGCATTGTAATGGGCTTTGATACCGAGCTTACCTTTAAAAAGCTGCACGATGTATCCTTTATGCTGTGTACGAGAGATTTGCCTTATATTGCAACCAATCCCGATTATGTTTGTCCTACCGAGTTCGGCTCGGTGCCCGATTGCGGAAGTGTTTGTGATATGATTTTTAATGTGGCGGGTAAAAGACCGAAATTTATCGGGAAACCCGAAGCCTTAATGCCGCTTCTGGCAATGGAGAAAACGGGCTACGAAAAAAACGAGACCGCCGTTATAGGCGACCGCATTTATACCGATATTAAAAGTGGAATTAATGCGGGGTGCGTAAGCGTTCTTGTAATGAGCGGTGAAACCACCGAAGAGATTTTAGCCGCCTCGCCCGATAAGCCGGATATTGTGTTATCCTCGGGCAAAGAAATTTTAGATATTATAAAATAATGAAACCGACCTTAACATTTCGTTAAGGTCGGTTTTTTAATGATGGTGGTGATGATTGTGGTGCACTTCGGTGTGTGCCGCGTGGCAATTCTTGTCGGTACATTCTTCGCCAACATTTTCGGTTTCAATAACGGCGTGAATAATGCCGTGCTCGGCAAGCTCACTTCTCACCGCCGCTTTGATTTTTGCGGAGTCGCCGAAAATGACTATATGCAGCGTTGCGGCGTGGCGGTAGCCGTCAAGACTGCGCAAATGCAGGTGGTGAATCTCCTCAATACCCTCTATTTCACTTAAGTGGTGGGTAAGTTCGGCGGGGTCAATGCCGTCGGGCACCTTTTCAAGGAAAATCTCCAGCACCTCTTTTAGGTTTTTAGCGGCATTTATTAATATAAACAGGGCAAGTATAATCGACATTATCGGGTCTAAAATGCTTATATCTGTAAACCGCATAACAACGGCACCAAGCAGCACCACCGCCCAACCGAGCGAGTCTTCTAGCATATGCAGGTTAACCGCCTTTTGATTGAGCGAGGAGTTATCTCGTGTTAAAAATGCCGCTGCAAGGTTTATTGTAAAGCCTATTACCGCGAAAATTATCATTCCGTTATAGTTAATCGGGGTGGGGTCTATAAGGCGAAGTATTGCATTGTAGACAACCATAAAAGAGCCCGTAAGCAGTATTATATTCGTTATAACCGAGCCGAGCAAGGAATAGCGAATGTAGCCATAGGTGTATTTTTCATCGGGGCTTTTGCGGCTGCATCGCTCTAGAAAATAGGAAATGCCAATGCTTATACTGTCGCCTAAATCGTGCAGAGCGTCGGATGCTATCGCCACGCTTCCCGTAAAAATACCGCCTATAAATTCGAAAACCGAGAAGAATAAATTAAGCAAAAAAGCCACTAATATCTTTTTGTCACTTCTCATAAATACCTCCGCTTGAAAACCTGAAAAATATAGTGTATAATATATTCGTTACCGAACACTATGTTCATTATATTGTTATAGGGGTTTAATTACAACAAACAAAAAGCGGTAACTATTAATTACGGAACAAAAATTTAAATTTGTTCGGGAGGAATTATGGACAGACGGCAGAAAAAGACAAGAAATGCAATATTTTCGGCATTCATAAAGCTACTCAACAAACGCGATTTTAATTCAATCACCGTTCAGGAGATTATAGATGAAGCCGATGTCGGCAGGGCGACATTTTATGCTCATTTTGAAACGAAGGACTACCTTTTAAAGGCATTGTGCGAGGAATTTTTCAGCCATATTTTGGGGGATACCGAAACGCACTACGAATGTGATATGAGTGGCTCGTTTTGGTTGCATCTGCTTCGCCATCTGAAAAACAATGATGATAACATTCTTCGCCTGCTTTCCGGCAGAAATAATGAACTCTTCTTAAAGTATTTCAAGGAAAATTTAAGGGATATGGTCAAGCGAAGTATCGCTGAAGATAACCTGATTTTAAAAATGGACCTGCCGCAGGATTATCTTGTGAACTATATCTCGGGCGTGTTCGTCGAAACGGTTATTTGGTGGGCGGATAACAAGTGCAGGCAGTCGGCAGAAACGGTGGCGGAGTATTTTAACACCGTTCTTGCAAACCCAATAGAATTTAAAAATTAAGTGTAAATGCTATTTACAACGAAAAATCGATATGTTAAAATTTAATTCAAAGGAGAGGATAGAAAGTGTTACTCGAATTTAAAAATATTGAAAAATCGTTCGGTGAAAAAAGAGTTTTAACCGATGTTTGCTTTAAAGCCGAGGGCGGCAAGGCTTTCGGATTGCTCGGCAGAAACGGCGCGGGAAAAACTACCTCTATCAGAATTTTAATGAATGTATTTTCTGCCGATAAGGGCAGTGTTTTAATAGACGGCAAGCCTATAAATTATAATAAAATCGGACTCGGCTACCTGCCCGAGGAGCGCGGACTTTATCCGAAAAAGCTGATTATCGATCAACTTACATATTTTGCCGAGCTTAAAGGAATGAGCCGCAGGGACGCTCTGGAGGCGGTTGATTATTGGCTTGCCAGACTCGGAATGACCGAATACCGTAACAAAAAGCTTGATACCCTTTCAAAAGGTAATCAGCAAAAAATTCAGCTTATAACCGCTCTCGCGCACGACCCGCACATAATTATTCTCGATGAGCCCTTTTCGGGTCTTGACCCCGTTAATGCAATGCTTTTAAAGGATGTTGTTAAAGAACAGATTGCAAAGGGTAAGATAGTGCTGTTTTCAAGTCATCAGATGAACTATATTGAGGAGTTTTGCGACAGCATTGCAATTCTTAAAGACGGTAAGGTTGCCGTAACGGGTGACCTTAGCGAAATAAAGCGCAGCTTTGCGCGCGACCGTCTTCTTGTGCGTGCTGAAAAAGGTGAGGAAATTGCTAAGGATTTTGGCGATGCTTGCTCTGTAGGAGAAAGGGGAGAGCTTATAATTAAGCTTTCATCTGAGGGCACTAAAAAAGAAGTAATGCAAAAAATTGTGGATAGCTATGATATCGACGAAATTAAGGTGTATGAGCCCTCACTCAATGATATTTTCGTCCACTTTGCAGGAGATAGCGAGGAGGAAGCCGTATGAAACAGTTTGGAAAAATCCTTAAATTTGAGCTTAAAAACTATTTCAAAAACAAAGCCTTCGTAGGAACTACGCTGTTTTTGGTAATTGCAATAGCCGTGGTAATGTTTATTCCCAATATAGCCGAAGCTATCAGCGGCG
Organism: Acutalibacteraceae bacterium; assembly: GCA_045594065.1. Taxonomy (GTDB): domain Bacteria; phylum Bacillota; class Clostridia; order Oscillospirales; family Acutalibacteraceae; genus SIG565. The sequence goes on along the minus strand of JAZNXU010000019.1, from coordinate 5,369 downwards.
GCGAATCGAACGATTCAGTGCAAGGCTCGGTAATGCTTATAAAATCGGAGTCAACCGAATTATCCGAGGCGGTAAAGCAGCAATTCAGCGCCGCTTTCCCCGAATATGATATTCAGGTGACCGATGCCGATTTAAATACTGTAAAAACGCAGATAACCGAGGGAGACGCTGAATGCGCCTTTGTTATGGAAAGTGCAAATGAGTATACATACTATGTAAACAATCTTTCAATATATGATGCCAACACCGAAATTGCCGGTGAAGTGTTAAAAGAGGTCTACCGTATGGGCGCTATGGTCGAGGGTGGACTTTCGGCTGAGGACGCCGCAAGCATTATGTCAATGCAGATTTCGGGCAAGACAGAAAGCTTGGGTGTAGACCAAATGGAGAACTATTGGTACACCTATATAATGATTTTCGCGCTTTATATGGTAATTATACTGTACGGTCAAATGGTTGCTACAAATGTTGCCACCGAAAAAAGCTCCCGCGCTATGGAGGTGCTGATAACCAGCGCAAATCCTGTTTCTATGATGTTCGGCAAGGTGCTTGCCTCCTGCCTTGCGGGCTTTATACAGCTCGCCTGCATTTTCGGCTCGGCACTGCTTTTCTATAACATTAACAGCGATGCTTGGGGCGGCAATATGATAATTAATTCAATGTTTGATATGCCTCCGATGTTGCTTGTGTATATGCTTATCTTCTTTGTGTTGGGCTTTCTTATCTATGCTTTTCTTTACGGTGCAATGGGCTCTACGGTATCAAAGCTTGAGGATATTAACACCGCCGTTATGCCGCTTACATATATTTTTATCTTCGCCTTTATACTCGTAATGTTCAGTATGGCGAGCGGCTCGGTGGATAACACGCTTATGGTGGTTTGCTCTTATATTCCGTTCACTTCCCCCATGGCAATGTTCACAAGAATTGCTATGAGCACTGTACCTATGTACGAAATTATTATTTCGATAGCCGTATTAATAGGCTCGGTTATCGGGGTGGGTGTGCTCTCGGCTAAAATTTATCGCGTGGGAGTTCTGCTCTATGGTAACCCGCCTAAATTATCCGCAATTATTAAATCTATATTTAAATCTTAAGGGGATATAAAATGAAAAAATCCAACAGAATTTTATGGGGCATAGTGCTTATTGTTTTAGGTGTAATTATCGCATTTAATACACTTAAAATTACTAACATAGATATTTTCTTTGACGGCTGGTGGACACTCTTTATTATCGTTCCGTCGGCTATAGGCTTATTTACCGAGCGTGATAAAACAGGCAACATAATCGCCCTTTTAATTGGCGTATTTTTACTGCTTGCCTGCCTTGATATTGTAAGCTTTGGGCTTGTTTGGAAGCTGCTGTTACCCGCAATTATTATAATTATAGGTGTAAAGCTTGTTTTCGGCGGGGTAACGGGCAAGAAAACTGCTGAAGCTATTAAAAGGCTTAATTCTGCCGGTGGCGACCGCTATAACGCAACAGCCGTATTTTCGGGTAGTGAGGTAGATTTTGATGGCACCAAAGAGTTTTGCGGTGCCGAGCTAAATGCCATTTTCGGCGGCATCGATTTGGACGCTTCAAGAGCCGTAATAAATTCCGATTGCGTTATTAATGCCTCGGCAATTTTTGGCGGAATTGATTTAAAACTTCCCGACAATGTTAATGTAAAGGTGCAGTCAACCTCGCTTTTCGGCGGTGTTTCCAACAAAAAGCCGTTCGGCAGTATTGAAAATGCGCCCACGGTTTACATTAATGCCACCTGTATGTTTGGAGGGGTTGATATTAAATGACCGAATTTCAAAAGGTTATAAAATATTGCGCTATAGCGCTTGCGCTGCTTTTAACGGTTGGAATTATAGGCGGAATACTCAGCGCTGTAGGTGCTGTGTCGCTGTTTTTTGACGGTGACGGAGTATTGGAGAATATGAAAGCCTATGATATTTCGGGTGAGGTACTCTCACTTAAAATAGACATTGCGGCGGCAGATTTTGAAATTTGTTCGGGCGATGAGTTTAAGGCCGAGAGCAATATTAAAAAGCTGAAAGTTGAAAACGAAAGCGGCACTTTAGTTATTAGCGAGGATAATCGCGCTTGGCGCGTTGGCGATAATAAGGCAAAGCTTATACTGTATATCCCCGACGGTACGGTGTTTAAAAATGCCGAGATTGTAGCGGGTGCGGGCAGAGTGAAAGCAGGCACCGTTATCAGTGAGAATTTAAGGCTTGTACTTGGCGCAGGTGAATTTATAATCGAAAACTTAAGCGCCTCGAAATCTGCCGATATTGACGGAGGTGCAGGCAAGCTTCAAATAAACGGCGGCGAGCTTAATAATCTTGACCTTGATATGGGCGTTGGTGCACTATATCTGCAAAGCAGCCTTAAAGGTAATGCCGATTTAGATTTCGGCGTTGGCAAAACCGAGCTTGTTCTAGAGGGCAGCGAAGACGATTATCAAATTGATGTTGATAAGGGGCTTGGTGCGGTAACCGTAGAGGGAAATTCGCTGAACGGAACCTACGGCAGCGGTAATAACAAAATAGATATCAACGGCGGCGTTGGTGAGATTCAAATAGGTTTTAATTAGTCTAAAGGTGATATTATGAAAGTGTTAATGATAAACGGTAGCCCCCGAAAGGGTAGTAACACAGGCGTTGCGCTATCCGAAATGGAAAAGGTGTTCCACAAAAACGGAATTGAAACCGAAACCGTGCAGATAGGCGCTATGGATATTCGCGGTTGCCTTGGTTGCGGCTACTGCTTTAAAAACGGAAAATGCACGATAGATGATATCGTCAACGAAACTGCTCAGAAATTCGAGCAGGCGCACGGAGTTGTTATCGGCAGTCCCGTTTACTATGCCTCGGCTAACGGCACCCTTATAAGCTTTTTAGACCGACTTTTCTATAGCACCTCTTTTAATAAAACTATGAAAGTGGGCGCTTGTGTTGCGGTTGCACGCCGCGGTGGATGCTCGGCAACATTCGATCAATTAAATAAATATTTCACCATTTCGGGTATGCCCGTAGCCTCAAGTCAGTATTGGAACAGCGTTCACGGCAGGCGTGTGGGAGAAGCCGATGCTGATGCAGAGGGAATGCAGACAATGCGGTTTTTAGCCGAGAATATGTCCTTTTTAATTAAAAGCATTGCGCTCGGTCGCGAGCAGTTCGGCATTCCCGAAAAAGAGCCGTGGACCCCTACACATTTTATCAGATAAGTAACAGCTTGTGCCGCACTGCATATACTGTACGGATTACAGTTTGGAGTGTGGAAAATGGAGAAATGCTTTAACAGTTTGAATTTTTTGTTTCGTAAAAGACCGGATGCCGTGGCGGTGGTAAGTGGAAGTGAAAGTTTTCCTAACATTCGTGGCAGAGTGTTGTTTTATGGCTCAACCTGTGGCGTTACAGTTGTGAGTGAAATTACGGGATTGCCCAGAGGCGGGCAGTGTCAAAAGCCTGTCTTTGCTTTTCATATTCACGTCGGTGATGAATGCATCGGAAACGATACCGACCCCTTTGCGAATGCCGACGGGCATTATAATCCGAATGGCTGTGCACATCCGTATCACGCAGGTGACCTGCCGTCGCTTTTCGGTGCAAACGGTAGAGCCTTTTCTGCGGTGCTTACCGATAGATTTACGGTGCGTGAAATAATAGGAAAAACGGTTATTATACATTCGCGCCCCGATGATTTTACTACCCAGCCTGCGGGAAATGCGGGCGAAAAAATTGCGTGCGGAGTAATTAAAATAGGTTAAAATGAAAGAAAAAGTATTGGAATTTTTACTGACAATTCCAAAGGGCAGAGTTACAACCTATGGCAGAATTGCCGCGGCTGTAGGTCATCCGCGTGCTTCCCGTGCGGTGGGTACTATTCTGCATAATAACCCTGACCCTGCCAAATACCCGTGTTTTCGCGTGGTGAATGCCAAGGGTGAGCTCACGGTCAATTTCGCTTTCGGCGGAATTGAGGCGCAAAAGGCGTTGCTTGTATCTGACGGAATAAAGGTAGAAAATTACACCGTTGATTTAAGTAAATATCTGTACTAAAAAGCCTTGAAAATTCAAGGCTTTTTGTTTTTTGTGTCAGCTGTATTTGAAATGCACCGCAAGATGTTGACTTTTCAACTTCTTTGTGCTATACTTCGAGATGTTGAAAGTTCAACTTCCGCTTGAAAGGAGAATTAATGTGGTTGATAGATTTGAAAAATTTTCACTTAGCATTTCGGAAATATCCCGATATTGGCATAAATTAACATCGGAAGAAATGGAGAAATACGGTCTTAAAGGTACACACTCGGTCTACCTTTTGGCAATGCATCGTTACCCTGAGGGCATTACCGCGCCAAAGCTCTGCGAGCTTTGCGGTAAGGATAAATCAGATGTATCGCGAATGATGTCGATAATGGAGAAAAACGGACTTGTAACTAAAGAGGGCGTTTATCAAAATCTTTACAGGGGCGTATTTAAGCTTACCGAAAAGGGCAGAGAGGCGGTAGAATTTGTTAACCGTCGCGCTGCGCTTGCGGTTGAAATTGCGGGTAGAGATTTAACCTCAGAAAACCGTGCAATTTTTTACGATGCGCTCGAATTGATTGCGGCAAATCTTAAAAAATTAAGCACCGACGGTCTGCCGCAAGAATAAACTGAGTATTTAGCCAAAGTATATTATAGAGGTGTAAGCAATGAGTGTAAAAATTATAGTAGATTCAACAGCCGATTTAGTACCCGAGCTTAAAAGTAAGGTGAGCGTTGTTCCGCTTACCGTTCATTTTGGGTCTGAGGAGTTTATCGACGGCGTTACTATTACCCACAAGCAGTTTTACGAGAAGTTAATTGAAACCGATGTTATGCCGCATACATCTCAAGCAACGCCCGCTGCCTTTGCGGATGAATTCGAAAAGGTGGCAGCGAGCGGAGACAGCGCTGTGGTTATTACCCTATCTTCAAAGCTTTCGGGCACATACCAAAGCGCTATGATAGCCGCCGCCGATTATGATAATATCTATGTTATAGACAGCGGCTCGGTTGCAATTGGCTCGGCAATTTTAGCAGAGTATGCCTTAGAGCTTGCAGAAAACGGTACAGATGCTAAGACAGTTGCTGAAATGCTTGAGGAAAAGAAAAATAAAATCCGTATTATAGCAATGGTTGATACCCTCGAATATTTAAAAAAGGGCGGCAGAGTGTCGGCGACGGTTGCATTTGCTGGCGGACTTCTTAATATCAAGCCTGTTTTAGCGGTAGCCGAGGGTGAGATTATAATGCTAGGCAAGGCGCGCGGCTCTAAGCAGGGTAACAACCTGCTTGTAACCGAAATTGAAAAGGCGGGCGGCGTAGATTTCTCAATGCCCGTATTGCT
>JAZNXU010000018.1:0-5756 GCA_045594065.1 Acutalibacteraceae bacterium | reverse complement strand
CAAGGAGTATAATATGGATAGAAAAGCATTTTTTAAATATATATCTGCATTACTGTTGTTCGGTTTAAATGGCATAGTAGCAAGCCATATACCTCTGAACAGTTATGAAATTGTATTTTTACGAACACTAATCGGCAGTATTCTTTTGATTCTCTTATTTTTGATAGGAAAAGGAAAATTTCACATAAAAGCATATAAGAAAGATACCGTTTTCATTATTCTGTCCGGTATTGCAATGGGAACGAGTTGGATGTTTCTTTATGAAGCATATCAACAAATTGGTGTAAGTTTATCATCATTGCTTTATTATTGCGGCCCGGTGATTGTGATGATTTTATCGCCCATTATCTTCCGTGAAAAGCTAACTGCACCTAAACTGTTAGGGTTTGCAACAGTGCTTGTTGGTATTTTTCTTGTAAATGGAAATGCGACTGGTGAGAATAGCAATACTTGGGGATTGTTCTGTGGTGCAATGTCTGCTGTAATGTATTTCTTTATGGTGACACTCAACAAGCAATCTAAAAATATCAGCGGAATGGAAAACTCGGTAATACAACTTGCGGTCAGTTTCTTGACCGTTGCAGTATTTACAGGGATAAAACAAGGATTTATTATCAATGTACCACAGTCCGCTTGGGTGTGGATTTTGATACTTGGTATTGTAAATACAGGCATCGGTTGTTATCTTTATTTTTCCCCACTTGCAAAACTCCCTGTACAAACTGTGGCAGTGTGCGGTTATTTAGAACCGTTGTCGGCGGTTGTTTTTGCAGCTCTTTTGCTTGGTGAAAAAATGACTATAATACAAATAGTTGGTGCAGTGTGCATTATCGGTGGTGCAATGATCGGAGAACTGATTAAACCCCAAAATAATAACCCCAAAAACATCTAATAAATGTGTTAAAATACACTAACAAAAATATGTAGGGGTTCGAACATATAGGTCAAAAAATCAAAGGGCATTGAATTTGTACACCCTTTTCAAAAAGAAACGACAATTTATCGACTGATAAGTTGTCGTTTCTTTTTTTCTCTTAACTTTTCTCTTTTCGTTTTTCTCTCTTCTCTTGAATTGTCGTTTCCAAATAAAAGATAAGAGAGAAGAGATAAAAGAAAGGTGCTTTGCTTCGCAAAGTGTTTATTATAAATATATTTTGTGATATAATCTAACCTATAAAAAATTCAATATTTAGCTTGACTAATTATAAGGTCGCTTGAGTATTTTTACTTGGCGACCTCTTTTGATTTGTAAACTTTATTGCACAAATACAATTATTTTTCCAAAACCTATTGCATTATTCGACATCATTTGTTATAATTGCATTAGTGCAATAATGGTGAGGATATTCTCGCCGTTATTATCTTGTAAAAAAAGAGGTGAAATATGTCCAGACCACAGACAACGAGAAAGTTTGAGATTATCAAAACGGCTACGGAATTTATCTTTAGTGTTGGTTATTCTAAAACATCTCCCCAAATGATTGCTAAAAAAATGAATATGAGTACGGGTAACATCACCCACTACTTTCCGTCAAAGGAGCATCTGCTATGCAATATTGTGAAAATGCTATGTGAGTTCCAATGGCGAATGTTTGAAGGCAGCACGGAAAAGGGCTTTGGCTCTATCGGCTCTATCTGTATGGAGATGATGACGGTAGCCACCGGCTGTGAGCAGAGCGAGGTGTCGAGAGATTTCTTTTCAGCCGTGTTTGAAAGCGAGATGTGCCGCAATTATTTAAGAGGTAATCATGTTAAGCGGTCAAAGGTCATTTTCGCCAAGGAATGCCAAGGTTGGAAAGACAAAGACTTCGAGCAAGCTGAGCTGATGGTAATGGGACTGCAATACGCTACCGTTGCTGCAAATGATGCAAATATTCCGCTTAAGGAAAAAATATCCGGAGCATTGGACAAAGTGCTGTATATTTTCCAAGTGGACGAAGAGACACGAAAGCGAGAAATTGACAAGGTAATGCATTTGGATTACCAAGCTGTGAGCAAGCAGGTAATCGAAGCGTTTATCGCTTTTGTAAATAAAACCAGTAACGATGCTCTCAACGAGATGAAAGAAACCATCCGCGAACGAGAGCTGGCTAAAAAATAAAAATCTCGAAAGGTGTAAGGTGATATGAAAGCTTTTTTTGCAAAGATCAAAAATTTCATCGTGAATCATAAGGTGTGGAGCTTGGTCATTGCAGGAGTTCTTGTCCTATCCATTCTAGCGGGCATTTTCCTGCCGAACATGCCGTTTTTAAGCACAAACAGCAGTCTTAATAGCAGTCTTACAAGAGCCGATTGGGCCGAGATGCTTAAAAGCAACTTCGGTGTAGTTGAACACGACACCGAGGAGCCTTTCTTCTCTGATGTTAGCAAGGATGATGCACTTTTTGCGCCTGTGCAGGCTCTCAAAGAGCGGCAAATCATTGACTACGAAAAAACCTTTGACCATAATAAAAAGGTTAATTTTGGTGAAATGCTGTCTCACGTTTCCAAGCTTTATGGTGTAAAATACATCGAAAAACGTTTGGAAAAGGAAAACGCAACCGAGGAGGAGCTTAAGGGCTACATCCGTAAGCAGACTACTGTTTCCGATGCTTACGCCGATTCTACAGTTTTAACGGTTGAGCAGGCTACTGAGTGGATGAACGCCATTCACGAAAAATATTTAGACCGCGAATTCGGTAACAGCTATGCGGCTACATATAAAGAGAACGTTCGCGAAATGTTCAACGAGACCGAATATACCGTTACTGATAACACTTTAATGCTCAAAACCGATAAGGATATCGCAAAGGGCGAAATACTTATCCTCGGTGGGAACACGGAGCATATATCGGGTATCGTTCGCAAGGTTGATGAGGTTGTAGCGCATAACGGCGAGGATTATACCCTTACTGTATCCGAACCCGAGGTTGAAGAAGTAATAGAAGAAATGGACTTTGAGTTTTCTAAGATACTTGAAACTGGTGAATTTGTTCCCGCAGAGGGAATTACGGTCGTAGAAAACAGAGAGTCTGAAAGTGAGGAAGAAAGCGGAGAGGTAGAGCTGAGCATCGATCCCACGCTTTTCGGCGGCGGGGCACAAGTAACACCGCTTGTTAATAAAGCAACCAGCAAACCTAATGTTGTTCTCCTTGACAAAGATTTTAGTTACGGGAAATCCGGAACATTTTTCGATAAGAGTATAACCTGCTCTTCCGACCTACTCAAACTAAATTCTGAGTTTCCGGGAAGCAAACTCTCCAACAACAACGACAACTATGCCGACAGCTTCTACATCGATAAAAACGGAAACCGCAAAAGTAAGTACGACTCAGGATATGAAGTAGAGCTTGGACTTAAGCTCAGCAACTTCAAACTATACGGTTCTGTCGATTATAGGGTATTAATCCATTCTTCAGCATTTACTGTAAACGCCTCCGTAGATGTTACACCCTATTTCGCAATAAGAGGAAATGCCTCTAAAACCATTAGGATAGGTTACATTCCCTGTAATATTGGCTACGGCTTTGCGGCTGATATAGATATAAATCTTGTTATTTCCGTCAACGGAGAAATTTCTGTTGAGCCCACTATTCATTGCAAAGCTTCTGCGACAAAGGATAATTATAGCTATAGTATACGTGGCTCCGGCAGCACTTCTACCGATACCGAGGTCAATGTTAATGGTGATCTTAATGTATCCGTAGGCCCCGATGTTACCCTGAGCTGGTGTGACTTCGTTGAATTTGCTGATGTTTATGTTTATATCGGCGTAGGTGCTTCCTGTAGCTATACCACTCAAAAGCCCGACGTTATTACCGCCAGCATTTATCTGCCTACCCTCCATATCGGCATAGGCGAAAATGAAGATACCCTTCTTTCTAAAGCGCGAGAAGCATTTACTAAAAGCGATGAAAAGATGGACCTTGCCATTATAGATAACAACGGCGGAATCTGGAAATGCCCCCTTACCTATACCAAGGAATTCCAGCTTATTAAGGTGAAACCTATGAGCTGGAACTTTAAGGACGGCGTTCTAACCGTATCGGGCGGCGGAGCGATACCCGATTATATGGGTGAAGCCACAAGCCAACCCCTTCCCCCTTGGTACAGAGAAACTCAGACCAATAAGTTCCTCGAAGATGGTGACCCTAACCCTGTTAATGTTGAGATTAAGAAGGTCGTTGTCGAGGAAGGAATCACCCGTATCGGCGCGGGAGCGTTTGCATCCCTGTCGGGTCTTAAGGAGGTCGTATTGCCAAGCACGGTCACCGAGATCAGCAACAGCGCCTTCTCGGGCTGCGAAGCCCTTGAGACTATAAATCTTCCCGATGCAGTAGTGGCGATCGGGGAGGACGCGTTTACATTCTGTAATAGTTTAACGAGCGTAGAGATGCCCAAAGCCCTGCGCGAGATAGATGTTGGAGCATTCCGCAACTGTATTGCTCTCGAAAGCGTCAAGCTGAACGAAAATCTTGAAAGAATAGGCGCAGAATCCTTTAGTGATTGCTCCTCTCTTAAGAGTATAGATATCCCCGATAAGGTAAAGACCATCGGATACAGAGCATTTAACGGTTGTACGTCTTTGAAGACCGTTAACTTCGGCAAGAATGTCAGCAAAATGGGTCGCGCCGCCTTTGCTTACTGTGAGTCGCTTGAAAAGGTCGTGCTTCCCGACAAAATGGCGAGAGTTCCTATGCGGGCGTTCTGGGAATGTGCGTCGCTTAAAGAGGTTGTCTTTTCTTCCGGCACAAAAGAGCTTGGACTTAATGCGTTTGGAAACTGCCGCAACTTGACAAAATGCGATAACAGGCACGAACTTGAACAAGAGGAAGCTGTATTCTATAACTGTATAGGTCTTGGCGAACATAACTACGGCGATCAGGATACTTGGGCAGAAGTATACGCCGCGCGTGGCGATGGCAGCCCTAATGAAAACGGTGTAGACGGACAGCGGTAATCTCTTTTAGGAGAAAAGCTTAAAAACTAGATGACAGGGGACAATGGAATCATTGCCCAAAAAACGATAGTTCGCCTTTTTGGCGGGTTATCGTTTTGGTTTGGCGTAAAGAGAAAACCTACGGAGTATTCACTATGCTGCTTCACTCAACCTTTGGTATGTAGACATTTGGTGATTTTGCGGATACACTGAACTTGAAAGGAGGAGTTCTGATGGATCAAGTAAAGATTGGAAGATTTATAGCCGAGTGCAGAAAAGGGGTGAATTTAACCCAAATGCAGTTGGCGGAAAAATTGGGTATTACTGACAGGGCTGTGTCAAAATGGGAAAACGGGCGGGCAATGCCTGATTCTTCACTTATGCTTGAGCTGTGCGAACTTCTCGGAATCACCGTAAATGATTTACTGAATGGAGAGAGGATAATTATGGAAAACTACAACGAAAAAACCGAGCAGTTGCTAATTGAAATGATAAAGCAAAAGCAGGATGCAGACAAAAGACTGCTCTCGCTGGAAATTTTAATCGGTGTGTTCGCTTCGGTTATTGTTTTTGGAGTTGTTTTTATTGCCGCCTTTGTGCAAATGGCAGATTGGTTAAGGGTTGTTCTCGTGATTGTGGGGTTTGCGCTTTTCATTATCGGTATTGGCTTTGCCATTAAAATTGAGCAGGTTGCAGGCTACTATGAATGCAGGAAATGCGGTCACAGATATGTGCCAACCTACAGCAGTGTGCTATGGGCAATGCATTATAATCGCACCCGATATATGAAGTGCCCTAAATGCCGCAAGAAATCTTGGCAGAAAAAGGTGCTGACAAA
>JAZNXU010000017.1:0-90883 GCA_045594065.1 Acutalibacteraceae bacterium | reverse complement strand
GCTCTGAATGATACCGAATATACAAATAGTCTTACACGCCCCGGTGGCAGACTTTATGAGCAAAGAAAAGCCACCTTTGAAGAGCTTGATAAAATTGATTCTCTATCTTTTGTTAAAAACAAAGCTGGGTTTTATATTTTCCCAAAAATCAAACCCGAGCTGCTTGATTCAATAGACGATAAAACCTTTGTCCGTCGGCTTTTGCTTGAAAAGCAAATTCTCGTAGTGGCGGGAAGCGGTTTCTCGCACGAAACACCCGACCATTTTAGAATAGTTATGCTGCCCGACCCGCAATCACTCCGCAATGCAGTTAAGGAAATTAACGATTTTTTCACACATATCTAAAGAGCCTTCCCGTAGCCCAAGTGTTCTCAAAAGCACTTGGGCAATTTTATTCGCCTAACGGCGAGTGATATTGCCTTCGGCAGTTTAGCGAATAAAATATCAATATAAAAAATCACTACCCGAAAAAGAGTTTTACTTTCTCTTCTTCGGGTAGTTTTGTCTTATACTGTTACAAGCAGGGAATTTGTGTACCAAATTCCATTTTCTTAATAGACAACTGTCCTTAAGAAACCCGCTCGTATGGGAAGACTTTTCCTATTCCCTTTTCCGAAAATTCACCCGACGGGCATAAATTTAGTCCCCACATCATAAGGCTGGTTTTACAGACTTGCAATGTGAGGACCAAAATTTTAAATTATTGAGAAATTAGATTAACTCGATAATTGCCATTTCAGCGGCATCGCCACGGCGGGGGCCGGTCTTAGTAATGCGGCAGTAACCACCGTTTTTATCAGCATACTTAGGAGCGATTTCGCTGTAAAGCTTCTTTACAACATCTTCCTTAGTAATGAAAGCTAAAGCCTGACGCTTGCTGTGAAGGCTATTATCCTTTGCGAGTGTAATATATTTCTCTGCCATCGAACGAACTTCTTTAGCGCGGGTAACTGTGGTTTCGATCTTTCCGTTTTCAAAAAGGAAAGTAACCATAGCTCTGAGCATTGCAGTTCTGTGATCGCTGGTTCTTCCAAGTTTTCTTGTACCTGGCATTATACTCACTCCTTTTTAAGGTTTGTGTTATGACCGATTATTCTTCTTCCTTTTTGAGGGTAAAGCCAAATGAATCTAGCTTTGCAATAACCTCTTCTAAAGACTTGCGGCCGAGGTTTCTTACCTTCATCATATCCTCTTCGGTTTTATCGATGAGGTCTTCAACCGTATTGATTCCTGCACGCTTTAAGCAGTTAAAGCTACGAACAGATAAATCAAGCTCCTCAATAGTCATATCGAGTACCTTTTCCTTGTCGCTGGTGCCCTTTTCAGCCATAAAGCTGGCGGTTTCAGCGGCGGTCTCGGAAAGATTTAAGAAAAGTTCGAAATGCTCAATAAGGATTTTTGCGGACATAGAAACGGCTTCATTAGCTCTAATGGAACCGTCAGTCCATACCTCTAAGGTAAGCTTACCCTTATCGGTAACCTGACCTACACGGGTATTATCAACTGTAAAGTTTGCTTTTAATACAGGGGTAAAAATTGAGTCAACCGGAATTACACCGATAACCGACTGTGCCGGCTTATTGAGCTCTGACGGAACATAGCCGCGACCTCTTCCAAGTGTCATTTCCATATTGAGCTTTGCACCCTTATCTAAGGTTGCAATGTGAAGCTCGGGGTTAAGAATTTCTACCTCGCTGTCAGCCTTAATGTCGGCACCTGTGATAACACAGGGACCCTCAGCCTCAATATAAACGGTTTTAGACTCGTCACTGTGAAGCTTTGCAATAAGACCTTTAATGTTAAGAACTATTTCAGTTACATCTTCTTTGACACCGGGGATGGTTGAAAACTCGTGAACAACGCCATCAATTTTGATGGTTGTTACAGCAACACCCGGAAGTGTTGATAAAAGAACTCTGCGCATACTATTACCGAGTGTAATAGCATAACCACGCTCAAGGGGCTCCATTACGAATTTACCATAGGTGCCATCTTCTGATAATTCCAGCGTTTCAATTCTGGGCTTTTCAATCTCTATCATTTAAAAGCTCCATTTCTCCGCACAAATGATTTGTAAATTCGGTATTCTGTGCGGCAAATACCAAATAAACAGAATTTTATTACTTAGAATAGAATTCAACGATAAGCTGCTCTTCAACGGGAGCCTCAATCTGTGCGCGCTCAGGAAGGTTTACAACCTTTGCGGTGAGGGCGGTTTTATCAACATCGAGCCACTCCGGAACGGGTTTTGCACCGTTAGCTTCAATAACAGCCTTAATCTTTTCGCTCGACTTGCTCTTCTCGCAAATAGAAACAACCTCGCCTGCCTTTGTAAGGTAAGAAGCGATATCAACACGCTTGCCGTTAACCTCGAAATGACCGTGGCCAACAAGCTGTCTGGCTTCTGCACGAGATGAAGCAAAGCCTGCTCTGTAAACTACATTGTCAAGACGGCTCTCGAGAATCTGTAAAAGGTTTTCACCGGTGATTCCCTGCTTTCTCTCAGCTATTTCAAAATAGTGATGGAACTGAGCCTCCTGTACACCGTAAAATCTTCTGGCTCTCTGCTTAGCACGAAGCTGAATACCATATTCTGAAGATTTTTTACGGCCCTGTCCATGCTGACCCGGTGCATATGCACGGATACCAACAGAACACTTATCGGAATAGCAACGCTCGCCCTTTAAAAAGAGTTTCTGACCCTCTCTACGGCAAAGCTTGCATACTGCTCCGGTATATCTAGCCATTCTTTACACCTCCAATAATTTAGGTTATACGCGTCTTCTCTTCGGAGGACGGCAACCATTGTGCGGAATCGGAGTTACGTCTTTAATCATAGTAACCTCGAGTCCAGCGGACTGTAATGCACGGATAGCAGCCTCACGGCCTGCACCCGGACCCTTAACATATACTTCTACTGTTTTGAGGCCGTGCTCCATAGCAGCCTTAGCTGCGGTCTCAGCTGCAGACTGTGCAGCAAAGGGAGTAGATTTTCTTGAGCCTCTAAAACCGAGCTCACCGGCAGATGCCCAAGAAAGAGCATTACCCTGAGTATCGGTAATAGTGATAATAGTATTGTTGAAGGTCGACTGGATATGGGCAGCACCACGTTCAATATTTTTCTTTTCACGTCTACGGCGTGTTGCAGTAGTCTTAGTAGCCATATTATCTTCCTCCTACTTATTTCTTCTTGTTAGCTATGGTCTTCTTCGGACCTTTTCTGGTTCTTGCATTAGTCTTTGAACGCTGTCCGCGTACAGGAAGGCTCTTGCGATGACGAAGTCCACGATAGCTTCCAATTTCAATAAGTCTTTTGATGTCAAATGCAACGGTACGGCGAAGGTCACCCTCTACCTGAAGGTTGTGTTCGATGTACTCACGCAATTTTGAAATTTCATCTTCTGTTAAATCCTTACAACGGGTATCGGGATTGATGCCGGTTTTAGAAAGGATTTCTTTTGATGTAGTAAGACCGATTCCGTAGATATAAGTGAGTCCGATTTCAACTCGCTTTTCGTTCGGAAGGTCTACACCGCTAATACGGGCCATTATTCAATGCACCTCCATTAAAGTTGTGGCGTAAGGGGTTAACCCTGACGCTGTTTGTGCTTCGGGTTTTCACAGATAACCATGATTTTACCCTTGCGCTTGATTACTTTGCACTTTTCGCAAATCTTTTTTACAGAAGGTCTGACTTTCATTTGGATTATACCTCCTAAATTTCTTTATGTCTTATTTGGAACGCCAAGTTATTCGTCCCTTAGACAGGTCGTACGGTGACATTTCAACCGTTACCTTATCGCCGGGGAGAATGCGAATATAGTTCATTCTAAGTTTTCCCGAGATGTGAGCAAGGATTTGATGTCCACCCTGAATTTCAACCTTGAACATTGCGTTCGGCATAGCCTCCACAACGGTACCCTCAAGTTCTATCATATCTTCTTTTGACATTACTTTTCCTCCTTATATGCTGAAAACACAGCGAAAATACCACGTCTAATGGCTTTATCGGATGTTAACTGTTCGGCTGCTACCGAGTGTCCTGTAAATTTAAGGTGCTTCGGATTTTTTAACTTCGGACTCATAAGTCGGTGATGTTTACCGTCACTTACAAGAAATCCGTTATTGTGTATTCCCACAACCACCGAATACTCACCTTTATCGTGCCCCGCTATAGAACACACTATATTGCCTATTTCCATAAACTTCCTCCGTTAGAGCTTAGTCATAATAAGAGGTCCGTCAGGCGTAATAGCCACAGTATGCTCAAAGTGGGCTGACAGCGAACCGTCCCGTGTAAGAACTGTCCAACCATCCGGCATAACCTTAACATCAGGCTTGCCTATATTTACCATGGGCTCAATAGCAATAGTCATTCCAGGCATTAGGCGGATTCCCCTACCTGGGGTGCCAAAATTCGGAACTTCGGGTGCTTCGTGAAGATTTGTGCCGATTCCGTGTCCGACAAAATCTCGGACTACGGAGTAACCACGGGCTTCAACATACCGCTGCACAGCGTAGCTTATATCACCGATCCTGCCGCCTGCACGCGCCATTTTGATTCCTTCGTAAAGGCTCTGACTGGTCGTGTCTATCAGCCGCTTTGCCTCAGGAGTTATATCCCCCGCTGCAAAAGTGGCGGCGTTATCGCCGTGATAACCGCCGAACTTTGCCCCTAAATCAACGCTTACAATATCGCCCGCCTTGATTATTCGGTTTTTGTTCGGTATGCCATGAATAACCTCATGGTTTATAGATATACAAGCAGTTGCCGGATAGCCTTGATAGTTTTTAAAGTTGGGTGTTCCACCCTGACTTAAAATATATTGCTCGGCTATCCTGTCAAGCTCGGCGGTAGTAACCCCCGGCTCTACTGCTTTACCTATTAAATCTAATGCTCCTGCCGATATTCTACATGCTTCACGCATTATAGAAAGCTCTCGGCCGGTTTTTAGAACTACCATAATTAAAACTCCAACGCTTTAAGGACAAGTGCGGTAGTATCAGCTACCTCTTCTTGACCCTCAACGGTTATAAGCTTACCTGCTGCCCTGTAATAATCCTTTAAGGGCTCGGTCTGTTTATGGTAAACATCCAAACGGTCGGCTATTGTTTCAGGCTTATCGTCGTTACGCTGTACAAGCGCCTCGCCGCAAGCATTGCAAACGCCGTCCTTTGCAGGTTTTTTATAGTCTATATGATAACTTGCGCCGCAAGCAGGGCAAACACGTCTGCCCGAGAGCCTGCGCATAATCTTTTCATCGGCAACCTCAATCGAGAGTGCACAGTCAACCGCAATTCCCATATTATCCAGCGCTTCAGCCTGCGGAATAGTACGCGGGAAGCCATCAAGGATAAAACCGTTTTCGCAGTCAGGCTTTGCGAGTCTGTCTTTGATTATTCCGATTACAACCTCATCAGGAACGAGGTCACCGTTATCAATATAGCTCTTTGCCTTGATTCCCATTTCGGTACCGTTTTTAATAGCCTCACGAAGGATATTACCGGTAGAAATGGCGGGAATATTAAACTTTTCACAAATTATCTCTGCCTGAGTACCTTTACCGGCACCGGGCGCACCGAGAAGAATTAATTTCATAGATAATACTCCTTAATTAATTAATCAAGAAAGCCCTTATAATGACGCATCATCATCTGAGATTCAAGATTTTGAACGGTATCTAATGCTACACCTACGAGAATGAGTACCGAGGTACCGCCGAGCGAAATCGGAATTCCGCCAACATTTCCGATAAATATCGGAAGAATAGCGATAATACCTAAGAAGATAGCACCCATTAAGGTAATTCTTGACAAAATCTTCGAAATGAAATCAGAGGTCGGTTTACCGGGTCTGATACCGGGGATAGAGCCGCCGTTCTTGCGAAGATTATTTGCCATCTCAACCGGATTAAACTGAATTGTTGTATAGAAATAAGCAAATCCGATAATGAGAACTAAATAAAGTACAGCGTATAAAGCACCGCTCACGCTAAAAAGTGATAAGAACTTATACCAAGAAGACTGGGTATTGTTCATAAACGAAAGTATCATAGTAGGTAACATAAGAATGGATGACGCAAAAATTACCGGCATAACACCCGACATATTAACCTTAATCGGAATATGTGAATTCTGACCGCCATACATTTTGTTGCCAACAACTCTCTTTGCATACTGTACAGGAATTCTACGCTCTGCATTTGTCATCCAAACGATGAACGCAATAACGAGCAAGAAGCCAACAAGTATACCGATTACTGCAATGTACTGACCGCCTGTAAGGTAAGCCCAGAGAACACGTGCAGCCTGCGGAGCCTGTGAAATGATACCCGCGAACAGGAGAATGGAAATACCGTTTCCTATTCCCTTAACATCAATCTGCTCACCCAACCACATTACAAGTGCGGAGCCGGCTGTAAGACACAGAGTAATTACAAATCCGGCGAAAATTATCGCCCCAGTACCTGTTACGTTGAGCCAACGGTTGCCTCTGAGATAGAGGAAATAAGCGACACCCTGAATAAGACCTAAGATAATGGTAGTGTAACGGGTAATCTGTGCTAATTTCTTCTGTCCCTCCTCGCCCTGCTTAGCAAGACGCTCAAGCGGCGGGATAGCAACGGTTAAAAGCTGAATGATAATTGAAGAGTTGATATACGGGGTTACCGACATTGCGAAGATAGCGCCGTATTCAAGTCCACCGCCGGTTAATACCGACAGATAGCTAAAGAACTGATTTGCCTGATCCATTCCCGCTTTTAAAGCACCGGTATTAATAAACGGAACAGGAATTCTTAGTCCTATACGGAAAATGAGAATTATGAAGAATGTGAAAAAGATTTTTTTTCTCAGGTCTGTAACCTTCCAAGCATTTCTAATCGTTTCAATCATTATTCATTCACCTCAGCAGTTCCGCCTGCAGCGGTGATTTTCTCTTTAGCTGATTCCGAGTAGGCGTTGAGCTTAACGGTAAGCTTTTTGGTGAGCTTGCCGTTGCCGAGAACCTTTACCGGAATATCAGCCTTTTTGATAATACCTTTTGCCTGTAAAGCAGCTGCATCTACAACAGCTCCATCCTCAAATACTTCGAGAGCAGCAATGTTAATAGCAACTGACTCCTCGGCAAAAATGTTATTGAAGCCACGCTTCGGGATTCTTCTCTGTAAAGGCATCTGACCGCCTTCAAAACCGGGATGCATACCGCGACCGGCACGAGCTTTCTGACCCTTGTGACCTTTACCGGCAGTTTTACCGTTGCCGGAACCATGACCTCTGCCTATACGCTTAGCCTCTTTTGTTGAGCCATAAGCGGGTGTTAGTTCATGCAGTTTCATTTTTCGCACCTCCTTGCTTTAGTAGCACTGTTTAAAACAGTTGAATTTCGAAGCATTAAGCCTCGCTTACCTCTACGAGGTGGATAACCTTTGCAATCTTACCCTTAGTTTGAGCATTGTCGGGCTGTGTAACTACATCACCGATTTTCTTCAATCCTAAGGATTTAACTGTAGCGATCTGGTCCTGCTTGGAACCGATAACGCTTTTAACTAATTTAATTTTAAGGCCGGCAGCCTTTTTTGCTCTTGCCATAAGGCTTTCCTCCTTAACCTAAAATCTCTTTAACTGATTTGCCACGGATAGCTGCAACCTCAGCAGCATCTCTAAGAGATGCAAGACCTGCAACGGTTGCGCGTACTACATTGCACGGGTTCTTAGAACGTAGTGTTTTAGTACGAATATCAGTGATACCAACAGTTTCAAGTACGGCACGAACAGGGCCGCCGGCGATAACACCGGTACCGGGGGCAGCCGGCTTCATAAGAACGCGGCCTGCACCGAACTCACCCATAACCTCGTGCGGAATTGTTGTGCCTTTGAGAGATACCTTAATAAGGTTCTTCTTAGCATCTTCAATACCCTTGCGGATAGCTTCCGGAACTTCTCCGGCTTTACCAAGACCAAAGCCTACAACGCCCTCACCGTTACCTACAACAACTAAAGCCGAGAACTTCATAATGCGTCCGCCCTTAACTGTTTTAGATACGCGGTTGATAGCTACAACTTTTTCTTTTAAAGCCTTGGGGTCATCAATTAATGATATATCAAATTTTGTAGCCAAAAGTATTCCTCCTTCTTCTTAGAACTTGAGGCCACCCTCGCGGGCACCTTCGGCAAGCTCCTTAACGCGTCCGTGATAAACATAGCCGCCGCGGTCAAAAACAACCTCGGTGATCTTCTTCTCAAGTGCGCGTTTAGCAATTAACTGTCCAACCTTGCGGGCTTCCTCTTTGTTTCCCTTAGTTTCACCAAAGTCTTTTTCAACCGATGAAGCCGAAACCAAAGTAACACCCTTTACATCGTCTATAAGCTGGGCGTAAATGTTGCTGTTGGAGCGAAATACGTCAAGACGAGGACACTCTGCTGTACCGCTGATTTTACCGCGTACACGGGTATGTCTGCGGATACGTGCCTTGTTTGAATCAGGCTTATTAACCATTTTAATACACTCCTTAAATTATTTCTTTCCGCCCTTAGCGGCCTTACCTTCTTTGCGGCGTACATACTCGCCAACGTATCTGATACCTTTGCCCTTATACGGCTCCGGCGGACGTTTAATGCGAATTTCTGCAGCAAACTGGCCAACTTTTTGTTTATCAGGACCGGACACAATGATTAAGTTCGGATTGGGAACTTCAATTGTGATACCCGGAATTTCTGACATTACTACCTGATGTGAGTAACCGAGGTTCATAACGAGGTCTTTACCCTGCTTCTGTACACGGTAACCAACACCGTTAACCTCTAATTCCTTTTTAAAACCGTTTGTTACACCCTCAATCATATTAGCAATGAGAGTACGGGTAAGACCGTGAAGTGAACGATGCTCTTTAGCATCACTGGGTCTTGTAACGATTACCTCATTGTTTTCAACCTTGATCGAAATCTCGGGTTTGAAAGTGTTTTTAAGTTCAGCCTTAGGTCCCTTAACGGTAACCTCACAGCCGTCGATTTTAACCTCTACACCGGCAGGAATTGCAATAGGTTTATTTCCTATTCTTGACATTCCAATGCACCTCCTTACCAGACGAAAGCAAGAACTTCGCCGCCAACATTGGCAATGCGTGCCTGCTTATCTGTAATTATTCCCTTAGAGGTGGAAAGGATTGCAATGCCGAGGCCTTTCATAACCTTAGGCATATCCTCTACATTGGTGTAAATGCGAAGTCCAGGCTTGGAAACTCTGCGAATTCCTGTAATAACCTGTGACTTATTAGGACCGTACTTCAATACAATATGAATTACGCCCTGCTTTCCGTCATCAATGACCTGAAAGCTTGTAATGTAACCTTCATCCAGTAAAATCTGGGCAATAGCCTTTTTTACATTAGATGCAGGTATATCAACCGAATCGTGTTTTGCTGATGAAGCATTACGAATTCTTGTAAGCATATCAGCGATAGTATCGGTGATTTGCATGACGTCAACCTCCTTTAAGCCTTACTTATTACCAGCTTGCCTTCTTTACGCCCGGAATCTCGCCCTTATAGGCTAACTCCCTGAAGCAGATACGGCAGATGCCGTATTTGCGAAGATAAGCGTGCGGGCGGCCGCAGATTTTGCATCTGCTATACTCTCTAGTTGAAAACTTAGCGGGTCTTGCCTGCTTAACTTTCATAAATGTTTTAGCCATAATTCCTTCTCCTTACTTCGCAAACGGAGCGCCCATGAGAGTAAGTAACTCACGTGCTTCTTCGTCGTTAGTTGCGGTTGTTACAAAAATAATGTCCATACCGCGAACCTTATCAATCTTATCGTACTCAATTTCAGGGAAAATTAACTGTTCCTTAACGCCCATGGCATAGTTGCCGCGGCCGTCAAATGAGTTGGGGTTAATACCTCTGAAGTCGCGAACTCTCGGAAGAGCTGCGTTGAAAAGACGGTCTACAAACTCGTACATCTTCTCGCCTCTGAGAGTAACCTTGGCACCGATTGCCATACCCTCACGGAGTTTGAAGTTTGCTACCGACTTCTTGGCCTTACAAGCAATTGCTTTCTGACCTGTGATGATGCCTAAGTCATTGATAATAGCATCAATCATTTTGCTGTTATCCTTAGCATCACCGCAACCTACATTGATTACAACCTTATCGAGCTTCGGAATCTGCATGACGCTCTTGTAGTTGTACTTTTCCATCAATGCAGGAGCAATATTCTGTTTATATGCGTCCTTAAGCCTTGACATGTCATGTCCTCCTTATCTCTTAAAAGGTTTCGCCGCACTTTTTGCACATGCGGTCTTTTTTACCGTCAGCATAAATCTTGTGACCTACGCGGGTGGGCTTGTTGCACTTGGGGCAAACAACCTGAACTTTAGAAGCGTAAATCGGGCTTTCGGTTTCAATTATACCGGACGGGTCGCCGGCCTTGCGGGGTTTAACATGCTTCTTAACCTTGTTAAGACCCTCAACAATAAACTTACCTTCTTCCGGACTAACCTCAAGTACCTTACCGGTCTTGCCGCAGTCTTTATCGTCTCCTGTGAGAAGGATTACAGTATCGCCTGTTTTAACGTGAAGCTTTTTCATCTTTTCTACCTCCCATTAAAGCACTTCCGGAGCGAGAGAAAGAATCTTAGTGTAATCTTTATCTCTGAGCTCACGGGCTACTGGTCCAAAAATACGGGTACCGCGCGGGTTCTTATCCTCACGGATAATTACTGCAGCGTTCTCGTCAAATCTGATGTATGTGCCGTCATTGCGACGAAGACCCTTTGCAGAACGAACTACAACTGCCTTAACTACATCGCCCTTCTTAACTGTACCACCGGGGGTGGCTTTCTTAACAGAAGCAACGATTACATCGCCAATGTTGGCATACCTCCTTTTGGAGCCTCCTAAAACGCGGATGCACATAATTTCTTTTGCACCGGTATTGTCAGCAACCTTGAGGTAACTCTGTTGTTGTATCACAGTGTTTTCCTCCTTAAACTATTTAGCTTTCTCGATGATTTCAACTACACGCCAATTCTTATCTTTAGAGAGCGGACGTGTTTCCATAATAAGAACTCTGTCGCCAACGCCACAGGTGTTATTCTCATCATGAGCCTTAAGCCTAATAGTGTTTTTGATAATCTTCTTATAGAGCGGGTGCTTAACGTTGTCTTCAATAGCAACTACAACGGTTTTATCCATCTTATCGCTAACAACGCGACCTGTTCTTGTTTTACGAAGGTTTCTTTCCATGTGTCTACCTCCCATTAAGCGTTAGCGCTGTCTTTAAGCTCTAACTCGCGGATAACTGTTTTTACACGCGCGATGTCTTTTTTAACAGCGTTTATTCTTGTCGGGTTGTCGAGCTGGTTAATGGCAAGCTGAAAACGGAGATTGAAGAGTTCTTCCTTAAGCTTTGCCAGCTTTTCATTAAGCTCGGGTAAAGATGATTCTCTGATTTCTTTTGCATTCATTACTGCTCACCACCCATTTCCTGTTTTGTTACGAATTTGCACTTAATCGGAAGCTTATTAGCTGCAAGACGCATAGCCTCTCTGGCTAATTCCTCGCTAACACCGCCGATTTCAAACATAATTCTGCCGGGCTTTACAACCGCTACCCAATATTCGGGTGAGCCTTTACCTGAACCCATTCGGGTTTCAGCCGGCTTTTCGGTTATAGGCTTATCCGGAAAAATCTTAATCCAAACCTGACCGCCACGTTTAATGTAACGTGTCATAGCGATACGTGCTGCCTCTATCTGGTTAGAGGTAATCCACGCAGGCTCTAAAGCCTGAAGACCGAAATCGCCATGAGATACGGTTGTACCGCGAGAAGCTTTACCGGTTAAACGGCCACGCTGTACTCTACGGTATTTAACACGCTTCGGTAATAACATTAGCGGGCTCCCCCTTCCTTACGAGTGTTGTTTCTGCTATCGTGAAGAACCTCGCCCTTATAGATCCATACTTTAACACCGAGCTTGCCGTAGGTTGTATCAGCCTCTGCAAAGCCGTAGTCGATGTCTGCACGAATGGTCTGAAGCGGAATGGTACCCTCATGATACTGCTCTGAACGAGCAATTTCAGCACCGCCTAAACGGCCTGAAACCATAATCTTGATACCCTTAGCACCGCTCTTCATTGCACGACCGATGGCCATTTTCATTGCGCGGCGGAAGGATACACGCTTTTCAAGCTGTTCTGCAACGTTCTCTGCTACTAAAGTAGAGTTAACGTCGGGATTCTTAACCTCAACAATGTTGATGTTAACACTCTTGCCCAGCATTTTTTCGCAATTAGCTCTTAACTTCTCGATTTCCGAGCCGTTACGACCGATTACGATACCGGGCTTAGCGCAATGGATGTTAAGACGGATTTTAGAAGCTGTACGCTCAATCTCAATCTTAGGCACGCCAGCGCTCTGAAGAGTTTTCTTTAAATACTTACGGAGGTTATAGTCCTCAACCAAAGTATCTCCGAAGACATTGTCACCTACGAACCAACGGGAATCCCAGTTTTTAATTACGCCCACACGCATACCGTGCGGATTAACCTTCTGGCCCATAATTTAACCTCCTTAATTAGTCTTCACGTTCTTTAAGAACGATGGTCATATGGCTTGTTCTCTTCAAAATGCGATGAGCACGGCCATGATCCTTCGGACGGATTCTTTTAAGAGTCGGTCCGGGGCAAACGAAACATTCAGCAACATAGAGCTTGTTAACATCCATATTGTGATTGTTCTGAGCGTTAGCGATTGCTGACGCTAATAACTTTTCTAAATACTCACAAGCAGATTTTGGAGTGAATTTGAGAATAGCCATAGCCTTGTCAGCATCTTGATTACGGATTAAATCCATAACAATCTTCACCTTACGGGGTGAAATACGAGCATATTTAAGAATAGCTCTTGCTTCCATTGTTTATTCTCTCCTCTCTGCTTATTTTGTGGTTTTTGCACCGGCGTGTCCCTTAAATGTTCTTGTGGGAGCAAATTCGCCGAGCTTGTGACCAACCATATCCTCAGTTACATATACCGGAACGTGTTTACGACCGTCATGAACTGCAATTGTGTGTCCAACGAAATCAGGGAATATGGTTGAGGAACGTGACCAAGTTTTGAGAACTCTCTTCTCACCGGCTTCGTTCATTTCTTGGATTCTTTTCAGCAACACAGGTTGCACGAAAGGTCCTTTTTTAATGCTTCTACCCATTATTATTCTCCTTTACCGTAGACTACTTAGAACGACGCTTTACAATGTACTTGTCAGAGCGGTTCTTCTTGTTTCTGGTCTTATAACCGAGAGCAGGCTTGCCCCACGGTGTTACAGGACCGGGACGACCGATGGGGGATTTACCCTCACCACCACCGTGCGGGTGGTCGCACGGGTTCATTACAGAACCGCGTACTGTCGGACGCCAACCCATGTGACGCTTACGACCTGCTTTACCGTAGTTTACGTTGCTGTGCTCAGGATTGCTTACCTGACCAACAGTAGCCATACAGTTAGCAGGAACATTGCGAAGCTCGCTAGACGGCAGACGAAGAAGTGCCATGCCGTTTTCTTTAGCCATAAGCTGAGCCATATTGCCGGCTGAACGTGCAAGCTGCGCGCCCTTACCGGGGTAAAGCTCGATGTTATGAACGAAAGTACCTACCGGAATATTGTTAAGCGGTAATGCGTTACCCGGCTTAATATCAGCGTCGGGACCGCTTACAACTGTATCGCCTACCTTAAGGCCGATAGGTGCGATGATATAACGTTTCTCGCCGTCCTCATACTGAACGAGGGCGATGAATGCAGAACGGTTAGGATCGTACTCAAGTGTCATAACTGTGGCGTTTACGCCAAAACGGTCACGCTTGAAGTCGATTACTCTGTACTTTCTGCGGTTTCCGCCGCCTCTGTGGCGAACGGTGATGCGGCCATAGCTGTTACGACCTGCATTTTTCTTTAAGGGCTCAAGCAAACTTCTCTCAGGTGCTACCTTGGATAACTCGGAATAATCCATAGTAGTCATGCCGCGGCGACCCGGAGTAGTAGGCTTATAATGTTTAATTGCCATTTTGTTTCACTCTCCTATTTTGGCTTAGCGAAGTGTTCTACACTTCATACATCACCTGAAATTAACTTAATAATTTCAAAGGCTTTGACGGATTACATTAAACCGTCAAAAAACTCAATCGGCTTAGAATCAGCTTTGAGTGTTACGATTGCTTTCTTCCAAGCAGAGGTGTAACCCTCGTAACGACCCATTCTGCGAGCCTTGCCGCGAACTGAAATGGTGTTTACCTTTGCAACCTTTACCTTGAAAAGCTGCTCAACAGCGTTAGCGATTTCAATTTTGTTAGCATCGCTAGCTACCTTAAAGGTGTACTTCTTGTCGGCAATGCCTGACATACTCTTTTCGGTAATTACCGGAGCGATAATGATATCCTGTGCGATTTTCATTATGCATACACCTCCTCGAATTTAGCTACAGCGCTCTTAACGATTACTAATGTATCAGCATTAATAATGTCGTAAGCGTTAATTGTGTTAACCTGAGCTGACTTAGCGCCTTCGATGTTTGCAATGCTCTTAACTGCTACAGAATCGTTATTCGCGAGCACGATAAGAGTTTTCTTTGCAGCACCGATTGCCTTTAAGCAGTCTGCAACAACCTTTGTCTTATAGGTTTCAAGCGCGAGTTCATCAAGAACGATGATTGAACCTGTAAGTAATTTATCGGAAAGAGCCGATTTGATAGCAAGCTTACGTACCTTTTTGTTAAGAGAATAAGAATAATCTCTGGGCTTCGGTGCGTGAACTATACCACCGTGTCTCCACTGGGGAGCTCTGGTCGAACCCTGACGGGCATGACCTGTACCCTTTTGTCTCCAAGGCTTTTTACCGCCGCCGGAAACTTCTGTGCGGGTTAAAGTGGACTGAGTGCCCTGACGCTGATTTGCAAGGTAGTTTACAACTGCCATATGCATAACAACTGCGTTCGGCTTAATGCCGAAAATAGCATCGCTTAATGCGATTTCGCCGACATTCTTGCCGGTCATATCAACTACTGCTACGTTTGCCATTTAAAACACTCCTTCCATTAAGCTTTAACGCTGTCGAAAAGAACAACTATTCCGCCCTTGGGACCGGGAACGGCGCCCTTAACAGCGATTATGTTATTTTCTGCGTCAACCTTGACTACGCTTAAGTTCTGAACGGTTACGCGCTCATTACCTAAGTGACCAGCCATTTTCTTACCTTTAAATACTCTCGACGGGCTGGAGCAGGCACCGAGTGAACCGCCGTGGCGATGAACAGGACCTGTACCGTGAGATTCTTTAAGACGACCGAAATTCCAGCGCTTAATTGTGCCGGCATAGCCTTTACCCTTTGAGGTACCGCGTACGTCTACAGCGTCGCCCTCTGCGAAAACGTCAGCCTTAATTAAATCGCCAACATTCAGTGCAGATGTGTCATCAAGACGGAACTCGCGAAGAACCTTTTTAGGAGCTACATCGCCTTTTGCAAAGTGACCTTTCATAGGGCCATTTACTTTCGAAGCCTTTAAGTCGCCATAGCCAACCTGAACAGCCTCGTAACCGTCGTTTTCAACTGTTTTCTTCTGAGCAACCACACAGGGGCCTGCTTCAATAACAGTTACGGGAACAACGTTACCGTTTGCGTCAAAAAGCTGGGTCATACCAAGCTTTTTTCCAACGATTGCCTTTTTCATTGTTTTTATCCTCCTTGGTTATTGGTTGGATTTCTCCAACATGACCACGCCTATATATAGATGTAAGGAAATTAAAGCTTAATTTCGATCTCTACACCGGCGGGAAGCTCAAGACCTGTCAGAGCCTCAACAGTTTTGTTGGAAGGTCTGAGAATGTCGATAAGCCTTTTGTGAGTTCTTGTTTCGAACTGCTCGCGGCTGTCTTTATACTTGTGAACAGCGCGCAGGATGGTTACAACCTCTTTCTCGGTCGGGAGCGGAACAGGTCCCGAAACGCGTGCGCCTGTACGTTTAGCGGTTTCCACAATTTTCTCTGCGGACTGGTCTACAAGTGCATGGTCATAACCCTTGATTCTGATGCGAATCTTTTCTTTTACTGCCATTTGGATGTCGCCTCCTTAATTAGTTGGCGGGCGAAACTTACACCCTGCCGCGTGTTTCATCGCGGACCATTATAAAACCGGATTACTGGGGTTGCAGCAAAATCCGGGTACGGCAGCTGACTGCCGTTGCACTTTTCGGCTCGCAAGATGCCGATGTGCGTGGTACTAAGTTTCAATCGCCCGGTTTAAAATCGGACATACTCCGCGGAAATTTCCCGACTCACGGTCGGCCACCTCCCGCATCAACGCATGACAGTACGCATAGCGTACTCAGGTATAATAACACATATCTTTATAAAAATCAAGTGTTTTTTATAAAAAAATAAAAAATTTTTTCGCTTTTTTTAACATTTAATTTTTATTTTATGTTAAAATGTTTTAGGAGGATTTTTTATATGAAATTTTTGAATATCTTAAGAGAAATTAAATTAACCAGAATATTAATGTTAACTCTGGCGGGTATTATCAATGCCGTGGGAGTTGTAATGTTCCTCTCCCCCGTTAATTTATACGATAGCGGAATTTCGGGCACCTCAATGCTGCTTGGCAGTATAACACCACTCTCCCTTTCGGCGTTCCTGTTGCTGCTGAATATTCCGCTGTTTCTATACGGTCTTAAAAAACAGGGCGGGGTTTTCACTTTTTACGCTATTTACACCGTAGCCATATATTCCCTGACCGCCTACCTAATTACCTATGTTTTGCCCATTGATGTAAGCTTTATGTCCCCCATAGCCAAGGACGACCTGCTGCTTTGCGCGCTGTTCGGCGGTGTAATCTCGGGTGTGGGCAGCGGTTTGGCAATTCGCTTTGGCGGCGCGATGGATGGCATTGAGGTTATGGCGGTTATATTTGCCAAACGCCTTGGCGTTACGGTTGGCACCTTTGTTTTTGTGTACAATGTAATCCTATATATCATTTGCGGCTTTATAATGGGCAGTTGGATATTGCCGCTCTATTCCATTGTGGCATATGCGGCAGCGCTCAAGACGGTAGATTTTATCGTTGAGGGCTTTGACCGCGCAAAGTGCGCTATGATTATCACGACCGAGCCCGACGAAATAAGTCGCAAGCTTTCTGAAACCTTTGAAACAGGCTCAACCAAAATTAAGGCGGAGGGTGGCTATTCGGGAACCGAAAGAACTATGATATATTTTGTTGTAAACCGCTTCCAAG
The DNA here is from genome assembly GCA_045594065.1 of Acutalibacteraceae bacterium. GTDB lineage: Bacteria > Bacillota > Clostridia > Oscillospirales > Acutalibacteraceae > SIG565. The sequence goes on along the minus strand of JAZNXU010000017.1, from coordinate 73,606 downwards.
TGGTAAGACTTAAAGAGCTTGTTCACAAAATAGACCCGACAGCATATATCACAATCAGCGAGGTTGCCGATGTATTCGCGGCTAATCAGGATAATTAAGAAAAACAAAATGACACTTCCAAAAGAAGTGTCATTTTGTTTTTTAGATATTTGTTACTCTATCTTTGATTTCAGCGGTAATCATTGAAACGAGTTCGTCTACGCTCATTGATGTGGTAGCGTCGGTATCGCGGTTACGAACAGATACAGTACCTGTTTCAATCTCCTTGCCGCCGATAATAACCATATGCGGAACACGAACTTCCTGACGAGCCTCACGAATCTTATAGCCGATTTTCTCATTGCGGTCATCAAGCTCTACGCGAACGCCTGCAGCTTTAAGACGGGCATAAACCTCATTTGCAAAGGTATGGTCGGTGCCGGGGAGGGTCATAACTCTTGCCTGAACAGGTGCGAGCCATGTGGGGAACTTGCCGGCAAAATGCTCGGTAAGAATACCGATAAAGCGTTCAATTGAGCCGAAGCATACGCGGTGAATCATAATCGGCTGCTGCTTCTCGCCCTTTTCGTCGGTATATTCAAGACCGAAGTTAATGGGCATCTGGAAGTCGAGCTGAATGGTGCCGCACTGCCAAGTTCTGCCGAGGCTGTCTTCAAGATGGAAGTCAATCTTAGGTCCGTAGAACGCGCCGTCGCCCTCATTTATAATATAAGGAAGACCTAATTTCTCAAGGGCATTGCGGAGTCCGTCGGTTGCTGCCTCCCAATCGGCATCACTTCCCATACTGTCTTCGGGACGGGTGGAAAGCTCAACGAAATACTTAAAGCCAAACTTGGAATAAACTTCATTTATAAGATTTACAACGCCAACAATCTCATCGGTAATCTGGTCACGGCGCATAAAGATATGTGCATCGTCCTGAGTAAAGCAGCGAACGCGGAAGAGTCCGTGAAGCGCGCCCTTAAGCTCGTGACGGTGAACGGTGCCGAGCTCGCCTGCGCGAATCGGCAACTCGCGGTAGGAGTGCGGCTCGCTAGCATAAACCATAACGCCGCCGGGGCAGTTCATCGGCTTGATGCAGTAGGTATCGTCATCAATCTGAGTTGAATACATATTATCCTTGTAGTGATCCCAATGTCCGCTGGTTTCCCAAAGCTTGCGGTTCATAATCATGGGTGTAGAAATCTCCACATAACCGCTGCGGGTGTGAATTTCGCGCCAATATTCTGTGAGGGCATTCTTAAGCACCATACCGCGCGGCAGGAAGAACGGGAAGCCGGGACCTTCGTCGCAAAGCATAAACAACTTCATTTCCTTACCGATTTTACGGTGGTCGCGGCGCTCAGCCTCTTCGAGCAGCTTCAAATAATCATCAAGCTCAGCCTGAGTGCGGAATGCAATACCGTTAATGCGGGTGAGCATCTTATTGTCCTTGTCGTTCTTCCAATAAGCACCCGATTGCTGCGTAATCTTGAAAGCCTTGAGTGCCTTGGTGTAGCAAAGGTGAGGACCTGTACACATATCAACATAATCACCCTGAGTAAAGAAGCTAATTTCGGCGTCGGGGTCTAAATCACCGATATGCTCAACCTTGTATTTAGCGCCTCTCTCCTCCATAAACTTAATAGCTTCCTCGCGAGGTAAAATGCTCGGCTTAATCGGGATATTCTCCTTAACGATTTTGCGCATTTCGTTTTCGATTTTTACTAAATCTTCGTCGGTCAGTTTGCGGTCGCCCAAATCAACATCATAATAAAAGCCCTTTTCGGTAGCAGGACCGTATCCGAAGTCTGCCTCGGGATAAAGGCGCTTAATTGCCTGAGCCATAATGTGCGCAGCTGAATGGCGCAGCACCTCGAGTTCTAATTCCTCGGGGCACTCGCGAACGGTGCCGTCTTTGTAAATAATTTTCATAATGCTTCCTCCTGAAAGGTGATTTAAAAAATAAAAACGCCCCTTGTTTTACACAAGGGACGAAAAATTTCCGTGGTTCCACCCAAATTATACATTATATATAATGTATCACTCTTTTCCTTTAACGCAGGATTTACGGCTCGGTTTGTCGAGCACTCAGGGGTGGTCTTCATTTTAGTTTGCTTTAGCGGCTCACAGCTCTAGGCCACATTCTCTGAAAAGCAAAGATAAAACTACTCTTCCCGTCAACGCTTTTACAATATAATTATAGCATTTAAAAAATAAATGTCAAGGTATTTTATTTTGCCATTGGATAAGGCTTTTCTTCATCGGTAAGACCCGTTAAATAATCTAACGAAACATTATACACCTTTGCAATTCTTATTAGTATTTCCAATTTAGGCTCGCGGGTCATTAATTCATAATTCTGATAAGTCTTTTCGGTAATATCGGCATAAATGGCAACCTCATTTTGCGAATATCCCTTTTCGTGTCTTAACTTTTTTAATCGTTCTGATAATATTCTTCTCATTGTATCACCTACATTTGTTCTTGACAGTTAAAGTATAGGTGATTAAAATTTAAAATATACCAACAGTTGTTGGTGTTAAAACAATGAGGTGATAATATGTACACCTGCACTTTTTTCGGGCATAGAAATTCACCCGAATAAAACGGCGGTGCACAAGTGCGCTTTTAGTTGACCTGCCAGCTATGCACAGTTTACTAGTTACCAGTAAACTGGTCAATTAAACACTTTGGCTCCCTCTGACGAGGGAGCTGTTGAGCGTTGGCGAAACTGAGGGAGAGAAAATTTAACTTGTGTTTTATTTCATTATTCTCTTCCTCCGTCTTTTTGCTACGCAAAAATCCACCTCCCTCATCAGAGGGAGGCAAAACACAACTGATGATATTTTTTGTTCATCGGTTAACCTCTCCCCCTGCCACGCGACTATCGCGTGGTTTTCGGTATACAAGAAGAAAATCTCGACTTCTTTCGAAGTCGGGATTTTTCATTTATTCCTCGGATAAGGTTTTTCCTCATCGGTAAGCCCTGCTAAATAATCCATACTCGTTCCCAGTGCTACCGCTACCTTTCGACATTGCTCAAAGGTTAAATATCTTTTACCGCTTTCGATTTTTGAATAATCGCTTTGGTCAATGCCCGTAAGCATTTGCATCTTTATCTGTGTAAAGCCGCGCTTTTTTCTAAGTTCCTTTAATCTGCTCATAATTTTATCACCCAAAATTATTATGGCAAATTGCCCTATTGAAATTAGGGTTAAATTGACCTATAATGTTATAGAGGTGATAATATGTACACCTGCACTTTTTTCGGGCACAGAAATCCACCCGAAAACATTAAGGGCGATATTGAAAAAGAAATAATTAAGCTTATAAAAAATGAAAAGGTCAGCCGTTTTTTAGTAGGTAATAACGGCGTTTATGATAGTACGGTGGCATCCGTGCTCGAAAAACTATCGAGTGAATACGATATAAAATATTATGTTGTTTTGGCATATCTGCCAAGGGATAATTACGCGCCGAAAAACAGCATTTTACCCGAAGGCTTTGAAAAATTTCCGCCAAAATACGCTATTGACAGGCGAAACGAATATATGCTGAATAAGTCCGATTTTGTCATTTGTTATGTAACCCATTATCTTGGAGGTGCGGGAAAATTTATGGATAAGGCGATTAAGAAGAACAAAAAGGTTATAAATATTGCGAATAAATAAATCATTTCGATTTTTCGGCTGAAGAGTCTTTGCCGCAGCGCACTATTCTAAATAAAAAATCCCGACTTCTTTCGAAGTCGGGATTTTTTTATTTTTTATTTGCCGTAAAGCTCAGCTAATTTCTCAAGATGTGCACGTGCATTCTTGGAGTTTTCAGCAGCCTTATCGAAGAGTTCTTCAGCACGCTCGGGGAAGGAACGTGTGAGGGAAGCATAACGAGCTTCGCCCAAGATGAACTCCTTATAATCGGCAACTGCAGGCTTGCAGTCGATTGAAAGCGGGTTCTTGCCTTCTGCCTTTAAAGCAGGGTTGAAGCGGAAGATGTTCCAATAACCGCATTCAACAGCCTTCTTCATTTCACTCTGGCAGTTGATCATACCGCCCTTAATTGAGTGCATTTCGCAGGGTGAGTAGCAGATTACGAGTGACGGACCCGGATAAGCCTCAGCTTCCTTAATAGCCTTTAAGGTCTGGTTCTGGTCAGCACCCATAGCAATCTGTGCTACATATACATAACCGTAGGACATAGCGATTTCGGCAAGTGACTTCTTAGCGATGGCCTTACCTGCTGCTGCGAACTGAGCAACCTGACCAATCTGAGAAGCTTTTGATGCCTGACCGCCTGTGTTAGAGTAAACCTCGGTATCGAATACCATTACGTTTACATCGTTACCGGAGGCGAGTACATGGTCAAGACCGCCGAAGCCGATATCATATGCCCAACCGTCACCACCGAAGATCCAAACGGACTTCTTGGAGAGGTATTCTTTCTTCTCGAGCACTGCGGGAGCTGTCGGGCAGCCTGCCTTTGCAGCGTTCTCGAGCTCAGCAACTAGAGCCTTTGTAGCGGCGGTGTTCTTGTCACCGTCGTTAACGGTTGCGAGGTATTCCTCAGCAGCAGCCTTAAATTCAGCAGAAGCCTTGTCAGACTCAGCCATTTCCTTAACCTGAGCGATAAGCTGATCACGGAGAGCTTTCTGACCGAGGTACATACCAAGACCGTGCTCAGCGTTGTCTTCGAACAGTGAGTTAGCCCAAGCAGGACCGTGACCCTCAGCATTTACGGTGTAGGGTGAAGTTGCAGCGGGGCCGCCCCAAATGGACGAACAACCTGTTGCATTAGAAATATACATTCTGTCACCAAAGAGCTGGGTAACAAGACGAGCATAAGCGGTTTCAGCACAGCCTGCGCATGAGCCTGAGAACTCGAGAAGCGGCTTTTTGTACTGAGAAGAGATAAGGTTAGCATTTGTAGCAACCTCAGCCTTTTCGGTAACTGAGCTTACGCAATAATCAAATACTGCCTGCTGAGCATCCTGAGATTCACGGGATACCATTTTAAGCGAATTGGTGGGACATACGCCGATACATACGCCGCAGCCCATACAATCCATAGGAGATACAGCAAGTGTGTACTTATATTCGGTCTTAATAATCGGTTTTTCAGCAACCTTAAGATTTTCGGGAGCATTAGCTACCTCGTCAGCAGTAAGTGCAAACGGACGGATTGTAGCATGGGGGCACACGAATGCGCACTTGTTACACTTAGCACAGGTATCAGCATTCCACTCGGGAACGAGAACTGCAACTGCACGCTTCTCGTAAGCAGATGCACCCTGCTCAAATGTACCGTCAGCGTGGTCAACGAATGCAGATACAGGCAGTGAGTCACCGTCCATAAGAGCAACCGGCTTCATAATGCCGTCAACCATCTTAACGAGCTTAGCGTCACCCTTAGCAGCCTCAGCCTTAGCATCATCAGCAGCGGTAGCCCAGCTGGCAGGAACGTCAATCTTAACATAAGCGGTAGCGCCTGCATCGATTGCCTTTTCGTTCATTTCAACGATTTCTTTACCCTTCTTCATAAACTTCTGGGCCTTTTCCTTCATATATCCGATAGCCTCAGCCTCGGGAAGCACCTTAGAAAGTGAGAAGAACGCAGACTGCAGAACGGTGTTGGTACGCTTACCTAAACCAATCTGAGCCGCTAAATCGATAGCGTTAACGGTATAAAGCTGAACGTTGTTCTTAGCGATATACTGCTTAGCTTCAGCGGGCATATGCTTATCTAACTCTTCAGGTGTCCACTGGCAGTTAATAAGGAATACACCGCCGGGCTTTACATCGTTAACCATCTTGTAACCCTTGATTACATAGGACGGGTTATGGCAGGCAACGAAGTCAGCCTTATTTATGTAGTAAGGGCTCTTAATGGGCTTATCACCAAAACGTAAGTGAGAAATGGTGATACCGCCTGTTTTCTTAGAGTCATACTGGAAGTATGCCTGAACATACTTATCGGTATGGTCACCGATAATTTTAATAGAGTCTTTGTTAGCACCAACGGTACCGTCACCGCCAAGGCCCCAGAACTTACACTCGATTGTGCCTTCAGCTGCGGTGTTCGGAGCGGGCTTCTCGTCAAGTGAAAGACCTGTAACATCATCAACGATACCCATTGTGAACTGAGCCTTAGGCTCTGCCTTGCCGAGCTCTTCATATACAGCGAAGATAGAGCTGGGCGGAGTGTCCTTAGAGCCAAGACCGTAACGACCGCCGATAACGGTGTCAATCTTTCTACCCTGTGAAGCGAGTGCAGCAACAACGTCTAAGTAAAGCGGCTCGCCAAGAGCGCCGGGCTCCTTAGTTCTATCAAGAACAGCAATTTTCTTAACTGTTTCGGGAATAGCGTCTACAAAATGCTTAGCAGAGAAAGGTCTATAGAGGCGAACCTTTAATAAACCAACCTTTTCGCCTGCAGCGGTCATATAGTCAATAACCTCTTCTGCAACATCGCAAACAGAGCCCATAGCGATGATGATTTTCTCAGCATCGGGAGCGCCGTAGTAGTTGAAGAGTTTATAATCGGTACCGATTTTAGCGTTAACCTTGTCCATATATTCTTCAACAATAGCGGGAACTGCATCATAGTACTTGTTGCAGGCCTCTCTGTGCTGGAAGAAGATATCGCCGTTTTCGTGTGAACCGCGCATTACGGGATGCTCGGGGTTAAGAGCACGCTTGCGGAATGCAGCTACAGCATCCATATCGCACATCTCTTTAAGGTCTTCAAAATCCCAAACCTGAATTTTCTGAAGTTCGTGAGAGGTACGGAAACCGTCAAAGAAGTTTAAGAAAGGAACGCGGCTTTTGATTGATGCTAAGTGAGCAACAGCGCCTAAGTCCATAACTTCCTGAGTATTAGTTTCTGCGAGCATTGCAAAACCTGTCTGACGGCAAGCATAAACGTCGGAATGGTCACCGAAAATGTTAAGAGCGTGTGAAGCTACGCAACGAGCGGATACGTGGAACACGCAGGGCAGTAACTCACCGGCGATTTTGTACATATTCGGAATCATAAGTAAAAGGCCCTGAGAAGCAGTGTATGTGGTGGTTAAAGCACCTGCTGCTAAAGAGCCGTGTACAGTACCGGAAGCACCTGCTTCAGACTGCATTTCTACTACGTTAACTGTTGTGCCGAAAATGTTTTTAAGTCCCTGTGCAGACCACTGGTCTACATAGTCGGCCATCGGGCTTGACGGAGTGATAGGATAAATACCTGCAACTTCCGTGAACGCATAGGACACGTGAGCAGCGGCATTATTACCGTCCATGGTTTTAAATTTTCTTGCCATTTGTGGAATTCCTCCTTAAATTAATTGGAAAATGCTTTCCATACATAATATATAATACTACTTTTTTCCCAATAAGTAAATAGGTAAATTATTATTTTTTTAATAAATTATTGACAAAACATTCAAAAACTTATATTATTATCTTGATACAGAATATCTACTGTAAATACATAAATAACGAAACGGAGTTTAAAAAAATGGACGGCGACCCTGCCAATTTAACTTACAAATTGATTTTATTATTTGTGCTTATTTTGATCAATGCGTTTTTCGCAATGAGCGAAATCGCAATTATAACGCTCAACGACCTAAAGCTACAGAAAATGGCTGAAGACGGCGATAAAAAGGCTAAAAAAATTTTAAAGCTTACTAAAAATCCCTCAAACTTTTTATCGTCCATACAAATAGGTATAACCTTTGCGGGATTTTTAACCTCTGCAGCGGCTGCTGAAAACTTTGCAGGACCGTTATCTGCAGTGCTCGCCGGCTGGTTTGAACTAGCAAGTATTCCCGTTTGGCTTGATACACTTTCTCTTTTCTTAGTAACGGTTATAATCTCTTTCTTTTCTTTGGTGCTAGGAGAATTAGTACCGAAAAGAATTGCAATGCAGAAGTACGAGCAGATTTCATTTAAAATAGCAGGAATTTTGAGCTTTGTAATGGGGTTGTTCAAACCGTTTATAAAGATACTTTCCTTTACAACCAACATTGTGGTGCGCCTTTTAGGCTTCGACCCCAACGCCAGTGAAGAAAATGTTACCGAGGAAGAAATTTTGATGCTTGTTGATGCAGGCGAAGAAAAGGGAGTTATCGAGGAAAGTCAGAAAGAAATGATTAATAACATTTTCGAGTTTGACGATATTTTGGCCTCGGATGTTATGACCCACCGCACCGATATTGAGGCGGTTGAAATAACCGATGATTTTTCCGAGGTTGTGGAAAAATCCATAACCGCGGGATATTCGCGAATTCCCGTATATGAAGAAGACCTCGATAACATTAAAGGCGTTATCTACATTAAGGACCTTTTAAAATATGTCGGTAAATCAATACCCAAAACGCTTAGCATTTCGGATATTATGCGCACCCCGCACTTCTTCCCCGAAACCAAGCGTTGCGGCGACCTGTTTAACGAGATGACCGAAAAGCATCTGCAGCTTGTATTTGTGTGTGATGAATACGGTGGCATTTCGGGTATTGTTACAATTGAAGACCTGCTTGAATCAATTGTTGGTAATATGCAAGACGAATACGACAACGAAGAAGAGGAAATTGAACAGGTAAGCGATACCACCTACCACCTCGACGGTACAAGTGATATTGAAGAGGTTGAGGAAATTCTTGATATTAAATTTCCCGAGGGTGATTATGATACCGTTGGCGGCTTTATAATGTCAGAGCTCGGACGCATACCGGGTGAAGACGAAAAACCGATAATTGAATATGCGGGTTATTCTTTTAGAGTTGATGAGGTTGATGACCGCCGAATTGAGAGAATTGTTGCCGAAAAGCTCCCTGAACCTGAAAGAGCCGAAGAAGAAAACGACTGATTTTTAATAAGAAAAGGAGGAAAGTTATGAAACGGATAATTTCTGTTTTGCTTGCGTTCCTCCTTATTTTTATGCTCTGCAGTTGTAAAGATGCGGATATATCCTCGCCTCAATACCAAAGCGGCAAAGATATATCTGTACCAAAAGAAGACATCGACACCGAAACCGAAAATAGTGATGAAACTCCAACACCTCCAAATCCGTCACACGGCGAGCAGAGCGACACTAAGGTTAAGGAGCCCGCAAAACAACCCTCGATTACTGAAACGCCCGAAGTTTCCGAAAAAACCGAGGCTCCTACCATTTCTACACCTGCTGAAATAGCATCCAAGCATACACCACTCTCAAAAAACGAATATTATCAATATTCATTTTTAAATGCTACCGAAAAAGAAGTTTATAATAAGCTTTACACCGCCGCCCAAAAAGGAATTTGTAATATTGATTTAGAGGATTATGCACTTTCAAAAGACACCATACAGAAAATTCACAATGCTTTTACAGCGGATAATCCGCAATTCTTCTACCTATCAAAATATTATTCATACACTATAAGCTCTAAGGACGGCAGAGTGCTTGAATTTACACTATATTATTCCGATGGCACTACTGAGGACAATTACGACGATGACGACAATATGATTGCTTCTGCCGACCGCACAAAAATAAATGCGCAAATAGCGGCGTTCAATAAAAAAATCAGCGAGATTCTCTCCGCTATCCCCTCTAACATCAGCGACCTTGAAAAGGAAAAGAAGATATACGATTATATTTTGGATAATGTAGTATACGATAGTAAAACCGCTGAGGCGGTAAAGCAGGGTTATGAGCTTGTTACCCACTCGTTTGATGCCTACGGCGCCGCGTGTGAGAGCTCAGCCGTTTGTGAGGGCTATACAAAATTATTCCAATACCTTTGCTACCGCGTAGGAATAAATGCCACTCAGATACATGGAATATTGGGGGCAAACCATATGTGGAATGCTGTGCTTATTGACGGCAAATGGTATATGGCAGATGCTACTTGGGACGACTCGGGGACCGACAGACTTCATTATTATAAATTCTTCAATGTCACCACCGACGAAATCGAAGCCGATCACACAATAGATTACGGCAAACTGAGCGTGCCGAAATGTAATTCCACCGATGCCGCTTTTTACAATAATTTTGGATTAGCCCCGCCAAATACCACCGACCTGCCTCAAAACTTCAAAACGATTGTTGATCATGTAATGCTGAACGGTGACAAATATCTTTGCATCTATCGCGGAGTTAATTCGGAGGATTTAAGCCAATTTATTGATTTACAGATTTACTCACCGCGTTCAGAGTTTCGTGCATATATTGCCGAACAAGGCTACGGTTTAACACTCGGAGAGCAGTATTTATACACAAACCGATATTACTACATTCCTATCGCTTAAAGTCCGCACTCTACAGCCCCTTCCTCTTTAACCTAACAAAAAAGCCCGACTTCTTTCGAAGTCGGGAATTTTTTATTTATTGTATCCGTTTGGATTTTTGGATTGCCAATTCCAAGTATCGCGGCACATCTCCTCAATACCTAGTTCGGCTTTCCAGCCGAGTATTTCTTTAGCCTTTGAAGCATCGGCATAAACCTCGTCAGGGTCACCCGGACGGCGAGGGTCAATAACATACGGTATTTCAACGCCCGAGGCTTTTTGGAATGCATCCTTTAACTGCAGCACGCTCGTTCCATTGCCTGTGCCAAGGTTGAATTCATCGCACTTTTCATTCTTAATTGCCCACTCAACCGCCTTAACATGACCAACAGCCAAATCGCAAACATGAATATAGTCGCGAACGCCTGTACCGTCAACGGTGTTGTAATCGTTGCCGAAAACGTGCAGTGCCTCGCGTCTGCCAACAGCAACCTGAGATATATAGGGCATAAGGTTATTTGGAATTCCCTTGGGGTCTTCACCTATTTTGCCTGAGGGATGAGCGCCAATTGGGTTAAAGTAGCGAAGTATTGCAATACCCCAGCTGTTATCTGACACATAAAGGTCGCGAAGAATTTCTTCAATAAACAGCTTTGTTCTGCCGTAGGGATTAATTGCGCCTATGGGCATACCCTCTTTAAGTGGCATTTCCTTTGAAAGCCCGTAAACCGTAGCAGAAGAAGAAAATACAAACTTCTTAACACCGAAGTTGCGCATAACTTCTAAAAGCATTAAAGTGCTTATAAGGTTGTTATCGTAATATTCAATCGGCTTTACCACCGATTCACCAACCGCCTTTAAGCCTGCGAAATGGATAACGGCATCGATTTCATTCTCGGAAAATATTTTCTCAAGCGCCGCCATATCGCGAACATCATTTTCGTAAAATTTAATCTTTTTACCCGCTATTTCCTCAGCGCGCTTTAAAGCCTCACTGTTAGAATTATCAAGGTTATCAATTACAACAACTTCATGACCTGCCTTAATCATTTCTATGCAGGTGTGCGAACCTATATAGCCTGCTCCGCCTGTAACCAAAATTGCCATTTATAATCACCTCAAATAAGTACTAATTTAATTAAATACCAATTTACCAACTTTGTCAAGCAGATAATAAAATAAAATTTATTTTTATTCAATATTTGGTGCTTTTTGCGTGAAAAATTAAATTCGGGCTCAATTTATTGTAGATTTGGGCGAAATTTCAAAAAATCGCTCGGTTTACAATTCAAAAAAATAATGGTATAATTTATCTAAATTATAATTTGGGGTAAGATTATGAATTATTTTGCAAATCCCGCAATGTTTCAAAAAAACTTTAATGTACCATCGGTAGTGGCTGAGAAGCATTTAAAATTAGCTACTCCCACACAGCTAAGGGTGCTTTTATATGTTTTAAGCCACCTGTCGGAGGATCCAGCCGACGGGGAAATTGCCTCTGCCCTATCTCTACCCGAAAGCGATGTTGCCGACGCGCTGAGTTATTGGGGAGCTGCACAAATTTTTATACCAAAAACGGGCGGTGTTGCCGTTGCCGAAAGCAGAGAGCCGAAAAAAGTAGTTAAATCTGCCGTTGTTAAGCCCTCCCGCGAAGAAATTATCCGCCGAGGCACTGAAAACGAGCAGATAGCCGAGCTTTTGCAGGAGGCACAGAATAAGTTCGGCAGATCTCTTAAATTTAATGAAACATCCTCTTTAGTCTGGCTGTTTGATGATTTGGGAATGGATATATCCCTAATACTTATGCTACTAGAGTATGCAAAGGCCGAAGCAAAATTAAATGTGTCCTTTATTGAACGTACAGCTATTGAATGGACTAACAACGGCGTGGACAGTATAATCACTGCCGAAAAATACATAACCGCAATGTATGAAAAGAAAACTGCTTGGAGAATTGTTGAAGCCGCTTTTGGCATCGAGCCGCGTATGGCAAGCAAAAAGGAGCTCGAATATGCGGGACTCTGGGTAAAGGATTGGGGCTTTTCGCGTGAAATGTTGCGTGCGGCGTATGAAAAATGCGTAGATGTAAAATCCAAATTCGACATTCGATACACTGCAAGAATTCTTGAAAATTGGCACCTTAATGGTTACACTACAATAAAGGACATTGAAGAAGCAGAAAGCGCACGCAAAAGCCAAAAGAAAAAGCATACCACTTTTGCAAGTTCTGATATAAGTGAAATAGATGCGATGCTAAATATCGGTTATAAGGAGTGATCTTAATTGGCTTATAATAATGGATACTATAAAAAAGCAATCGAAATAATTCTTGCTGATAAAAAAGCAAGACAAAAACAATACGAACAAAGATTAAACGAGCTTTATAACTCTGTGCCTGAACTTGGTGACATTGATGCTGAACTCTCTTCAATCGGCGCAAAAGCCATGATGGCGGCAATGGCGGGCAAAACCGATGATGTTAAAATTTATGAATTAAAATCAGCAGAGCTACAAGCAAAAAAGGCAGAAATATTTAAAAGCACTGAAATACAAGCACCTGTTGCCTCTTGTCAAAAATGTAACGATACAGGGTATTTAGGAAATTCACTTTGCGAATGCGTAAAGCTCATTGCTAAAAAATTAGTTATGCAAGATATGTCAGAGCAAATGCCTATTGAAGAACAGGGCTTTCATAATTTTGATTTGAAATACTATCCCGATGTATCCGGCAAAGACGGTATAAATCCACGAGAGCATATGGGCAACATCTTTAACACAATAAAGAACTATGCTGACAGCTTTTCTCGACACTCCGAAAACCTAATATTAATAGGTAATGTTGGACTTGGTAAAACGCACCTAACAATGGCTATTATAAAATCTGTAATTGAAAAAGGCTATGGTGTTATATACGGCTCGGCACAGAATTTATTTTTACAAGTACAAAACGAATATTTATTAAACGCCGGTAGTATGGACAAACTTGATGCAATACTTAACATTGACTTATTGGTTATAGATGATTTAGGGGCAGAAATTCAGTCCTCTTTCGCAAAAAATCTAGTAAATAACATAATTAATACTCGAATAAATAACTCACTGCCTACAATAATTAACACAAATCTTTCTTTTTCACAAATTGAAGAGTATTACACAGCGCGAGTTTCTTCAAGAATTGTTGGCAACTATAAATTGATACCATTTTACGGCAAAGACATTCGCCGAATTAAAGCACTTAATAAATAAAAGGAACCCCCCGAAGTTTTTGAGCTTCGGGGGGTTAATATTAGTTGAATTTCTTTCTTGCAGTATAGGTTGTGTGGAGGTCGTGGTGAGCCTTGTGACCGCCAAAACCGTCGTACCACTCACTGTAAAGAGTTTTGATAACAGGTGATTCGTGTGACATACGGATTTCCATTGCAGCGTCCTGATCGTAAAGAGCCTTAGCACGAACTGCCTTAAGGTCTACAGTATCACGAACATACTGCGGCTGGATGGGCTGACCGCCGCCGTTTACACAGCCGCCGGGACATCCCATAATCTCGATAAAGCCCCAACCATCGGGGTTGCCGTTTTTAAGCTTATCCATAACAACCTTGGCAGCTGCTGCGCCTGATGCTACGGCTACCTTAAGCTCGGTTCCGCCAACATTAACAGAAGCAGTTTTGAGACCCTGTGTGCCACGAACGGCCTCTAAATCGATAGCCTCGGTAGCGCCATTGAGCCAAGCATTAGCTGTACGAACGGCTGCTTCCATAACGCCGCCTGTTGCACCGAAGATAACGGCTGCGCCTGTGTCCTCGCCGAGCGGGTTATCAAATTCCTCATCGGGAAGCATTGTAAACTTAAGACCTGCACGGTCAATCATACGGGCAAGCTCGCGGGTGGTAAGAGCAATATCAACATCCGGAACACCTGCTGCAGACTGGTCGGCTCTGCCAATTTCGAACTTCTTAGCAGTACATGGCATTACAGATACGCTTACGATGTCTTTCGGATCAATACCCATCTTTTCAGCGTAATAGGTCTTAATTACTGCGCCTGCCATCTGCTGAGGTGACTTACAGGAGGATAAATGCTCGAGCATATCGGGATAATAGAACTCGCAGAACTTAACCCAACCGGGCGAGCAGGAGGTAATCATCGGCAGAGTTCCGCCGTTCTTGATTCTCTCAACCAACTCGTTAGCCTCTTCAACAATTGTAAGGTCGGCAGCAAAGTCGGTATCAAACACCTTATCGAAGCCAAGACGACGAAGAGCGGCAACCATTTTACCCTCTACATTTGTGCCAACAGGCATACCAAAGCACTCACCGAGTGTAGCGCGAATGGACGGAGCTGTTTGAACAACAACATGCTTGGTGGGGTCAGCAAGAGCTGCCCAAACCTTATCGGTATCGTCCTTTTCAGTCAGTGCGCCTGTGGGGCAAACTGCTGTACACTGACCGCAAGAGATACAGGGAACATCGCCGAGCTCTTTATTAAAAGCAGAGCCGATGTTAGTATCAATACCACGGTCGTTAGCGCCGATAACACTTACATACTGTTCTTCACAAACAGCAACGCAGCGACGGCAAAGAATACATTTATTGTTATCTCTTACTAAGTGCGGTGTGCTCTCATCAAGCTTATACTCTGGCTTGTAGCCACCGAAAGCATCCTCTTCTACGCCATACTCAAGGCAGAGCTTCTGGAGCTCGCAATTAGTTGAACGAACGCAAGAAAGACACTTTTTCTCGTGTGTTGAAAGGATAAGCTCGAGTGTGGTTTTACGAGCCTCTTGAATTTTAGCGGTATTGGTTTGAATTTCCATACCCTCAGCTACGGGGTATACACATGCGGTTACAAGACCGCGAGCACCTGTAGCCTCTACAACACAGATACGGCAAGCACCAATCTCGTTTTTCTCTTTCATATAGCAGAGTGTAGGAATTTCTACGCCTGCCTTACGGGCAGCCTCAAGTATAGTGGAGCCCTTTTCGACACTTACGGCAATGCCGTTTACTTTTACATTAACCATTTCCATTGTGTTGGACCCCCTTACTGTTTACTGATAGCCTTAAACTTACAAGTACCGATACAAGCGCCGCACTTAACGCACTTATCAGCGTCGATTGTATAGGACGGAAGTTTATGACCCTCAGCGATATAATCTGTTTTGAGAATTGCATTTGCAGGGCACTGTCTTGCGCACATTCCGCAACCGATACATTTATCCTTATCGATTGTAAATGTGAGAAGATCTTTACATACGCCTGCAGGGCACTTCTTATCTGTAACGTGTGTGATGTACTCATCCTTAAAGAACTTAAGGGTTGCAAGTACAGGGTTTGGAGCTGTCTGACCGAGTCCGCAAAGTGAGTTTGCCTTTATGTAGTTAGAAAGCTCTTCAATTCTGTCGATATCCTCGAGAGTTCCCTTGCCCTCGGTGATTTTATCGAGGAGTTCGAGAAGTCTTTTAGTACCAACACGGCAGGGTGTACACTTACCGCAAGACTCATCAACCGTAATCTCTAAGAAGAACTTAGCCATATCAACCATACAGTTGTCTTCATCCATTACGATAAGACCGCCTGAGCCCATCATACAGCCCATAGCAACAAGGTTATCGTAGTCAACCTCGGTGTCCATAAGGTGTGCAGGAATACATCCGCCTGAGGGACCACCTGTCTGAGCGGCTTTGAATTTCTTGCCGTTAGGAATACCGCCGCCGATTTCCTCGATGATGTGACGAAGAGTTGTACCCATCGGGATTTCAACAAGACCTGTGTTTTTAATCTTACCACCTAAAGCGAATACCTTAGTACCCTTAGATTTCTCAGTACCCATTGAAGCAAACCAATCAGCACCGCGGAGAATAATTTGCGGAATGTTGGCAAAGGTTTCAACATTGTTTTCGGTGGTGGGCTTGCCGAAAAGACCCTTTACTGCCGGATAAGGCGGACGGGGACGCGGCTCACCGCGGTTACCCTCGATAGAGGTCATAAGAGCGGTTTCCTCACCGCAAACGAAAGCACCAGCGCCTAGGCGAATATCTAAATCGAAATCGAAGCCTGAGCCAAAAATGTTTTTGCCAAGCAGACCGTATTCTCTTGCCTGCTTAATAGCAATAGCTAAACGGGAAACTGCAATCGGGTACTCAGCACGAACATAAACATAGCCCTGAGTAGCACCTGTAGCGTAACCGCAGATTGCCATAGCCTCAATAATACAATGTGGGTCGCCCTCAAGTACCGAACGGTCCATAAATGCACCAGGGTCGCCCTCGTCGGCGTTACAAACAACATACTTCTGATCGGCATGGTTAGCAGCTGTGAGTGACCATTTTCTGCCTGTCGGGAAGCCGCCGCCTCCACGACCGCGAAGACCTGAATCGCTGATGCACTTAATTACATCTTCAGGGGTCATTTCGGTAAGCACCTTACCGAGTGCTGCATAACCGTCCATAGCGATATATTCATCAATTTCCTCAGGGTTGATAACACCGCAGTTGCGAAGTGCTACACGGGTCTGAGATTTGTAGAAAGCAGTATCGTTAAGAGATACATTTTCTATTTCTTCAGCAATGGTATCATCCTTATATTCAAGGCGTGTTACAACACGACCCTTTAAAAGATGCTCCTCAACAATTTCTTTAACATCGTCAACCTCAACGCGGCTGTAGAATGTGCCATCGGGATGGATGATAACAACCGGACCCATTGCGCACAAACCGAAGCAACCGGTCTGAACAATTTTAACTTCATCGGAAAGGCCCATAGCCTCAATGTTTTCAGCAAAAGCCTGCTGAATCGATGTACTACCCGAAGAAGTACAGCCTGTACCGCCGCAAACTAATACGTGTGTACGAATCATTCCTTAAACCTCCACAATTATTTATTAGCGGCGATAGTGTACTCTGACACTACATTGCCGTTCTTTAAATGTTTTTCAATAACCTCTGCAGCCTTCTCGGCAGTCATTTTAACATAGGTTACCTTTTCTTTGCCAGCCTCGTAAACCTCTACAACCGGCTCATAATCGCAGATGCCGATGCAGCCAGTCTGAGTAACGGTTACGCTAGAAGCGAGACCTGCCTCATTTACGCCTGCAACAAATGCGTTAAGCACGGGGCGAGCGCCTGCGGCAATACCGCAGGTTGCCATACCAACTACTACACGCTTTTCACCGTAGCCTTCGCGAAGAACTACCTTGTCGCGCATCTTGTCTTTGATGGCCTGAAGTTCAGCTAATGATTTCATAATACTTTCCTCTCCTTTTAGTATATATCAATATATCTTTTTACAGATTTATATATTGCTCATTTAAATAATCCTTAATCCAGCAAAGTATCTCAAACTCTGAAAGCGGAATTTCGCCGAGCTGAGCGCGAATTTCGCGGGTATCAAGCAGCACCTGTGCCTCGCCCTTTTTGTGGGAGAAATAAAAATCGGTTTCGGGGTGCCCCTGAATTAAGGTTATAATTGTTTCAACTATTTCACCCAATGGTGTAAAGTCGATATGGTTTTTATAGAAAAGTGCCTCAACCACTGTTCCGTGATTATCGGGATGCTTATCGATATGCTTTGATGTAATTTTAAAACTGCCGCCTGTTTGCTCGGCTTGTAGCTTAAAAAACGGAACACCGAGCCCCACCTTGCGTGTAGTTCGGCTGGTGCAAAACGGGTCAGTAACCCGTGCGCACATTTCCTCACTCATTCCGCAGCCGTTATCACGAATTATAATACTTAGTGTTTCATCGGTTTCTGTAAGCAAAATCTCGGTAAAAACAGAGCCCGCTTTTAACGAATTTTCGGTTATATCCAAAATGTTGAGTGATAATTCTTTCATACTAATCCCTCAAGTAATTAAAAAGCTTTTCTACTACCTCTTGCGGGTTTTCAGGGCTCGCCGACAGTTCTATATAATTTTCCTTATCCCGAACGCTGTGCAGATAGTGGGCATCGGAATCTATAATAATCTTTTTGTTTTTTATTGGGTATTTCGCCCTGTATTCCTCGATTTTTTCACTGCCGTAAAATTCAACACAGTTAAAATCGGGGGTATCGGGCAGGGTGCCCAACACAGAAATTATACTGTTTGCAGCCCTGTCAATATGTGCTGGAAAGCAAACTCCACCGAAAGACTCGACTAAATCCTTAACCTCATCTACAGTGACTGTAGTAGCATTCGAAAGGAGGAATTCCTCTTCACCTACTACCTCATCGTTTTCACTTAAAATTAGCTGCTCACCGAAAATATCGGGGCGGTTTTTAATTTTAATTCGGCGCGTATCAATATAGTCGCTGTATTTAAGTGCCTTATCAAGTGTCGGGAAAAGGCAAACAATATGTATATCCTCAGCGGTGGTTAATTCCATACCCGCTATTGGAATAATGCCATAATGCTCTGCCGCTTTAAAAAAAGCGGGACAATTACGAGCGGTGTTATGATCGGTAAGGGCTACAATATTAAGCTGTGAGAGTGCGGCAATACCTGCAATATTGCAGGGTGTGTTATCTGTATCCCCGCAGGGGGATAGGCAGGAATGTGTGTGTAAATCGTAATAGAACTTCGGCATTAAAATTTACCGTTTAAAAGTAAAGCCGTTTCATACGAAGAGAGCGGGCTTTTTAACACATTAATGCCGTTAGCTTCGGCGGTTTTAACAATATCACCATCTAAGCTCACATTCTCAGCCAAAATAACACACGCAACATTTGTAAGTGACGCTACCGCTATGGTATTTGCATTGGACATTATTGTTATCCAAGCGTCGTCTTCCTTGGCTCTGCCCATAACCCACGAAAGCAGGTCGCCAATGTAACAGCCGCAAATTTCACGGTCGGGTGACGGCATGGCAATAACGGTTAATGAATTAGCATTTGCAAAATCACTTACGGTCATTAGCTATCACCCTTTTTTAAAAATTCTTTAAATTCCGCCTTGTGTTTTATTATACAATCATCAAGGCTTGCTTGACCTTTAACAACATCCTCAGCAAAGGCTCGGCAGGTCGGCGCACCGCAGGAGCCGCAGTCAACGCCCGGAAGCTCATCGCGAATTTTGCGTATGTCGGCAAGCATTCGCATAGATTCCGCCATATTAGAGCTGAGCTTTGTAATGGGTAAATACTCAGGCAATTTATCGAAAAAGTAATATTCAGGTATATATTTAAGCTCCTCTTCACTAAGGAAGTTCTGTGAAACGGGTAAATATCGGCGCAAGCTTTGAAGCTTGGTTTTGGCAATAAAGGGGTTTTGCATTGTCATAACCCCGCCGACGCAGCCGCCCGTACAGGCGTTGAGCTCGACAAACTCCAAATTCGGAATGTTGCCGTCCTCAATCTGGTCTAATACCCTTATTACATTTTCAATACCGTCAGCCGCTAAATACTTATCGTTAAACACCGCAGTCGATTCGCCGCCCGATACCGCCCAGCTTATACCGATTATACCGGATTTAGAAAGTGCGGCGGGCGCCTTATCACGCTTCATAGCATTTAACAGTAAAAAGTAAATATCACTGATAGAAACAACAACATTTACACGGCTTTTATACTCTCCAAAGCCATTTTTAATATAGCTTACCTTTGCAGGACACGGAGAAATAAAGCAGACACCTATGTCATCATCTGTAAGCTCGGGATGAGCTTGTTTAGCCTCTTTTACGGCGAGGTACGCCGCAATCTCCATAGGCGGCAGCATTTTTATAATATTATCCTTTAAAAAGGGAAAACGCAGTTCAATAAGCCTTACTATTGCAGGGCAGGCTGAGCTGATTGCCGGTTTTTGCACACCGTCTGCCTTTAGATAATTTCTTGTGTAGCTTGATACAAGCTCAGCTGCACGGGAAACCTCATAAACATAATCAAAGCCAATGTCCAAAAGGCCCTGAAGCACATAATCAACATCGTCCAAATTTTCAAACTGAGCATAAAGCGACGGTGCCGGTAAGGCTATTTTGTACTTGAATTTCTTTATATCTTCAAATTTATCGAGTACCGTTTTTTTAGCCTTGTGAGGGCATACCTTTACACATTCACCGCAATCAACACAACGGTTAGCGTCTATCACGGCGTGACCGTCCCTTATTCTGATAGCCTCTGTCGGACAATGCTGCAGGCAGGTAGTACAGCCCTTACATTTATCCTTTTCGAGATAAACTGAATGTTTGTATGTACTCATTAAAACACCTAAAGATAAATGATAATAATTTAGATTTTAATTTTCATAACGATAGTGGTGCCCTCACCCAGAGTGGACTCTATCGTCATTTCATCGGAATAACGCTTCATATTGGGAAGTCCCATACCAGCGCCAAAACCTAAGGACCTAATATCATCAGGCGCGGTTGAAAAGCCCTCCTGCATAGCGGCGTTAATATCTTTAATGCCCGGACCGTGGTCGGTAAGGGTGATTTCGATAAGCTCCTCTGTAACAGTAACATCAGCCTCTCCACCGCCCGCGTGGATAACCATATTAATCTCGCCCTCGTACATAGCAATGGCAGCACGGCGCACCGTTTCGGGTGAAAGACCCAACTCGCGTAGGTTTTTCTTAAGCTGACCCGAAGCATTACCCGCTAAGGTAAAATCCTTACCGTCAACAACAAAATGAAAGTTAAGCATTTTGCTCACCTGCATCTTTTCTTGCGGGCAGACCTGCCATATAAAGCTTGCCGCAAGCCTCGTACATACGAAGCTCGGTTGCGATGAGGATAATACCTCTCTCCCCCGCAAGCTTTACCATTTCATCGGTAGGCTTTTTGCCGCGAACGAATACTATACAGGGCATATCCATCATTTCCGCTGTGCGGATAACCTGTGCGTTAACAAGACCGGTAAGAAGCACAGCAGTATCGTTAACATATGCTAAAACATCGCTCATCATATCGCTGCCGAAAGCGGAGGCAATTTCGAGGTCCTTTTTATCCTCGCCACAAACTATCTGAGCGTTTAAAATGGTTGCTATTTCAATGGCTTTCATAGCGTTTCTCCGATTAAAACTGATTAATTAGTCTTGATATTTTGCTAAGATACCGGGGATATCATCTACAACGAGTCTACCGTAAACCTCTTCGTTAACGGTAAGAACGGGAGCAAGACCGCAAGCACCAATGCAGCGGCAGGCAGTAAGAGAGAATTTACCGTCAGCAGTGCATTCCTCAGCGCCGATGCCGAGCTGCTCGCTTAATTTATCCATAAGGTCGCCTGCACCCTTAACATAGCAAGCAGTACCTAAGCAAACCGAAATATTATACTTACCCTTGGGAGAGAGTGAGAACTGAGCATAGAATGTTGCAACGCCGTAGATTTTCTCAAGCGGAATATCCATACCCTCGGCTATCATACTCTGCACCTCTATCGGCAAATAGCCGTAGATTTCCTGAGCCTCCTGCATAACACCCATTAAGCGGCTCTTATCGTGCTTATTAGCCTCGATTACAGCTTTTAAACGAGTTTCCTGTTCGGGTGTGCCGTTAAAAGGTAAGCTACTGATTTTCTTCTTCATAAGGTAATTCCTCCCTAAAAATTTCTTGCTTTTTATTTGTTTAATATACTACAACATAGTTTGTTTATAGTTTAACATATTTAAAAGATTTTTTCTACCCCTTTTTGCAAATTTTATGAGCTTTTTTGCAAAATCACTTAAAAAAACAAAAATCCCGATAAAATCGGGATTTTTCAGCACTTATAAAAGATTTATTCCGTTTTTTTCGCAACTCTTATGCATATCCTCAGGCCAATAGCTTGCCTGTACCTCACCAATGTGCGCCTTGCCTAAAAAAAGCATACACATTCTCGACTGACCTATTCCGCCGCCGATAGTGTAAGGTAACTCACCCGAAAGCAATGCCTTATGAAAGGGCAATTCTTTGCGCTCTAAACAGTTTTTAGCCTCAAGCTGGCGGAGCATCGCTTCTTCATCAACACGAATGCCCATACTCGAAAGCTCCAAGGATATATCGAGAAGCGGGTAATAAATTAAAATATCACCATTAAGTTCCCAATCGTCATAATCGGGTGCACGACCGTCGTGGATACTGCCCGATGGCAGAGTTTTACCAATTTGCATTAAAAATACCGAGCCGTACTTTTTGGTTATCTCTCTTTCCCTATCCTTAGGGGTCAGCTCGGGATACATCGCTTCGAGCTCCGAGGTGGTCACAAAGGTAATTTCGTCAGCTAAAAACTTATGCACGAAATTGTATTCACCCGAAATATATTTTTCGGTATTTTTAAGCGCGGCATAAATTTTTCTGACGGTATCCTTTAAGGTTTCCATATTACGCTCTTCGCGAGTGATAGCCTTTTCCCAATCCCACTGGTCAACAAAAATGGAATGGATGTTATCAAGGTCTTCATCACGGCGAACGGCATTCATATCGGTATAAAGACCCTCTCCTGCAGAAAAGCCGTAGCGCTTTAGCGCCATACGCTTCCATTTGGCAAGCGAATGAACTATCTCAGCCTCTGCACCGCCATCCTTAACATCGAAACTGACAGGTCTTTCGTGACCGTTCAGATTATCGTTAAGACCGCTGTCACGCTCAACAAAAAGCGGCGCCGACACGCGGGTAAGATTCAACTGCTTTGCTAAATCTCTTTCAAAAAAGTCTTTGACCTTTTTAATGGCAACTTCAGTCCGGCGTATATCCAATACCGATTTATAATCCTTCGGTACCGTTAATGTACCCATTAATATCACTCCAATTATGCTACAGGATATTTTATTTTTTCTACCTTGAATCTCTTAGTAGCCCTTTCGTTTTCCTCAACCGTAAGAGCGTTTATGGTTTCCTGCATACCTTTTTCAAATTCTTCGTCCTTTAAAGAATGTCTTACAATGCCCTTAAGGTCATCGAGATGAATATTATTTTCTCCCATAATGTCGGCTTTATAAACGAATAATACGGTGGTTTTTGGATTTTCACTGTCGGTATCGTCAACCTTTTTTATCACCTCAATTTCACCGTTTGCCATTGCCTTAACATCTTCAAAATACTCGCTTTGATACTGTACCTTAGTATTTTCGCTACCGAAAAGTGATGCTAGCTCATAAGAGAAAGTATCGGTAACCTCGGTGTTTTCGGTATAAGCTGTTTCGGTATGCTCAGCATATATTTTAGCGAACTTTTCGCCCTGCTTTATTCTGGTAGCGTAGGCTTCAAGCTTGGTTTCAAGCTCTTTAACCTCATTTTCAGTCATTTCGGTAACATCGGTTAAAATAACATTTGAAATAGTATAGTTCTCGATAAGCTGTGCTTCAATATCGGCTGCAGGAATTTCCTTTTCGCCGCCCTCAGAGTAAAGATAATCAAAATAAGCCTCTTTATAAGCGGCCATACTATTATACCAACGGAAAGTGCCTCTGCCAACACCGTTTTCCTCCATTATTGCGGAGTAGGCGTTTTCCCAATTAATGTCAGCCGTATCTATTAACTCATCGGCATACTCGTTGAACAATTCCATAAAAGCTTCATCGTAAATCATTATATTATTGCAAATCTGCTTATATGCTGTCATTTCTTTGCAGACCGCGATTGCACGGTTTTTAACCCAAGTTGTATAGTTTACACCGTCAAGTGTCTGATTAAGATAATCCATAGCAGCCTCTTCACCTAAAGTATCATAAACCAGCTGCTGACCCTCTAAATCAGCATAAATTAGCGCACAGGAATAGAAAGCAGAGGTGTATTCCTCCTCACCGATTATAAGAGCCTTTTCCCCCGCCTTATGGCAAGCGGTAAGTCCAAAAACCAAAAGGAAGCAAAGCGATAATGCAACTACCCTTTTAATTATATTTTTCATATTATTTTCCTCCGAAAAATTAAATACACATCAAGTATATACTAAACCGTAAAAAAAGTCTATATTTTTTTAAAATTTTACAACGCCGCAACAATTTCTTCAATAAGCTGTGCCTTTGTCTGACCCTTAAAGGCTTTGACCTCATAAAACGGCTTTTCCTCAGCCTTTAATACAATACGCTTGCCGAATGCAGGCATTAGTCTTTCAACCTGCTCGCCGGTAACTGCGTTGACCCTTAAAACAAAGCAATCGCCAAGCTCGGTTATTTCGTAAATACCGAGTGCCGATGCCTTACGGCGCAAAAGAGCTATTTCAATAAGACCCATAACCGCTTTTGGCGGCTCACCAAAACGGTCGATAAGCTCATCAAGAACATCCATTTTCTGATTTTCATTTTCAATTGCCGCTATACGCTTGTAAACGCCGAGTCTTGCAGGCAAGCTTTCAATATACCTTTCGGGTATATGTGCCGAAATATTAAGGTCAACAGTGCATTCAATATTCTCTATAGGCTCAATTCCGTTTTCCTCGTTAACCGCCTCGTTTAAAAGCTTAATATACATATCGTATCCGACGGCCTCCATGTTGCCGTGCTGTTCGCCGCCTAAAATGTTACCCGCGCCGCGAAGCTCAAGGTCGCGCATTGCAATTTTAAAGCCTGCGCCGAATTCAGTAAACTCGCGAATTGCCTCTAAACGCTTTTCGGCAATATCGGAAAGCACCTTATTCCCCCTGAAGCAGAAATAAGCATAGGCTCGGCGAGCCGACCTGCCTACCCTGCCCCTTAGCTGATGTAGCTGTGAAAGCCCTAAACGGTCGGCGTCCTCAATAATAAGGGTGTTGGCATTTTGAACATCAACACCCGTTTCAATAATGGTGGTGCAAACAAGTATATCAATTTCGTGGTCAAGCAATCTTTGCCAAACACGGGAAAGCTCATCCTCACTCATTTTGCCGTGGGCAACGGCAATATTCGCTTCCGGCAGAGCCTCCTTTAAAATAAGCGCCTTGCGCTCAATATCCTCGGTGCGGTTATAAAGGTAATAAGCCTGACCCGAACGGCGAAGCTCTTTTCTTAGCGCATCAATAACCACCGCGCGGTTGTATTCTATTACATAAGACTGCACAGGCAGGCGTTCGCCCGGAGCTTCATCAATAGTTGACATATCGCGAAGTCCCGACATCGCCATATTTAAAGTGCGCGGAATAGGGGTAGCGGACAGCGTTAAAACATCTACCGACGGATAAAGCTGTTTAAGCTTCTCCTTTTGCGCCACACCGAAGCGCTGCTCCTCATCAATTATGGCAAGCCCTAAATCCTTGAATTTAACATCATCGGAAATAAGACGGTGTGTACCAATTACTAAATCAACCTTTCCTGCTGCTAAATCAGCTATAATTTTGCTCTGCTGTTTAGGTGTTACAAAGCGGGAAAGCATTTTAATATTAAGAGGTAATTCGCCGAAACGGTTAATAACCGTGTTATAATGCTGAAAAGCAAGAATGGTAGTCGGCACCAAAATTGCGCACTGCTTTCCCTCACTAATGCACTTAAAGGCGGCTCTGAGAGCTACCTCAGTTTTACCGAAGCCTACATCACCGCACAGCAGTCGGTCCATTGGAACATCGCGCTGCATATCCGCTTTTATCTCGTTAGTGCTTCTTATCTGATCGGCGGTTTCGGCATATGGAAATTTGGCTTCAAAATCGGTTTGCAAATCAGTATCGGGGCTAAAGGCATAACCCTTTACCGACATTCTTTTAGCGTAAAGTGCCGTCAGCTCCTTTGCCATTTCCCTAACGGCGCGTTTTACCCTTGCTCTTATTTTCTGCCATTCCTGAGAGCCCAATTTATTAAGGCGAATACTTCCCGATTCTGCCGAGCCTATATATTTTGAAATTAAATCAAGCTGTGTTACAGGAACATACAGAACATCGGTTTTGGCATAGTTAATCTTAATATAATCCTTAATAACGCCCTTGTTATTAATTTTGTGAATGCCCGCAAAAACGCCGATACCGTGCACCGAGTGCACAACATAGTCGCCTGATTTCAGTTCATCAAGCGAGCCTATAGCGTTCTCGTTTTTATTGCGCTTGCGCGGCTTTTCATCGGAATGAATATGTCGGGCGGTAATACACATAAAGCTGCTGCTTGAGAGCTGAAAGCCGCTTGATAATCCACCGCACATAACCGTAAAGCCAGAGGGCAGAGCTTCGGCTTTTCCATTTAAATCAAGGCTTACCTTTACACCTCTTGACTCTAGCTCATTATATATAACACGCGCCGCCTTTTCCCCACCTGCAAGCAGTACACAGCTGCCCGAATTATCGGTAATAAAACGGGTGTCATCCAGCAGTACTGATACTTCTCCCCTCCAAGCGGGGATACGCTTATACTGTGCAGGGATTATCTTTTTAAGTGGGAAAGGATATTCGGTGCGTGGGAAATTTTCTAAAAATACAGCATTTGAAAAATAATCCGTGAATTCAGTTTTTGTAAGCGTGAACTGTGAGTCAGGCAAAATAAATCCGCCCTCTCGGTAGAGCATATAATCCTCGGTGTACCTTTTGTAAATACCGTCAAGATTTTCGTTAATATCGGAAATTTCGCAGGCAAACACTACGGCATCGGGCATATAATCGAACACCGTTGTCTTTTCATAAATAAACGGCAAATAGCGGTCTAACGGAAAGGAAATCCCCGAATTAAGCGCCGCAATATCGCGTGAAAGCCTTGAGGCGTCTACGCCCTTTTTGCCTGAGAGCATTAACTCAGTAAGGGTGTCGGAAAGTGCGGCAGTATCGGCGGTAATTTCACCCGCCTGAGTCACCCTTATGCTATCGAGCGCCTCTGTGCGGCGCTGACTTGATAAATCAAATTCGCTGATACTGTCAATCTCATCACCCCAAAATTCAATTCTGACGGGGACTGCCATATTAACTGCAAAAATATCGAGAATGCCGCCGCGGCGGGAGAACTGACCCGCGCCCTCAACCTCTAAAACACTACGATAGCCGGCGCCTATAAGTCTGTTTATTAAAGCCTCCATAGGCTCTTCATTCCCGACAGTAAGAGTTATGGTGTTTTTACTTAAAACCTCGGGTGGAACGGTGTACTGAATTGCCGCCTCACAAGGCACTACGAGCACGTCAATTTGCCCGTCCAAAATTTTGGACAGGGTGTCTACACGTCTGTATTCATATTCTCGCGATGCCGAAAGCGATTCTGCAAAACAGAAATCTCTTACGGGATACATTGCCGCGCTGTAGCCTAGGGAAAGCAAATCACCTGTAAGCTCGGTGGCTATTGCTTCATCGGGGGTAACAACTATTACCTTGCGCTTATCAAGCTGCGATACCGCACCGCAAAGCAAGGATTTGTGTATATTTGAAAGCCCCGATACCGCTAAGGGTGTTCCCCCTTTTTCGATGCTCGAAAAAAGTGCAGCGGCGGCAGCATCTTCCTTTAAAATACTGTTTAAAAATTTCATAACATGCCTTAGTTATTAAATTTATTCATAGCCGAGGTAACATCGGCACAGATTATCTCACACGCGGCCTTAGCGGCTCTCTCGACCGCTTCGCCTATAATCTTTTCATCCTCTTTCGAGAATTTTCCAAGCACCCAATCCTTTAAATCGTATTCGGGGTTGGGCTTTTCCCCCACACCAACTTTTATGCGGGGAATATCGGTTGTAGACATTAATTCCGAAATGTTTTTCATTCCGTTGTGCCCGCCGTGACTGCCCTTTGCACGCACGCGAATTTTGCCCACAGGCAATGAAATATCATCAAAAACAATAATAATTTTATCTGCGGGAATTTTATAAAACTTAGCAATTTCGGCTACCGCCTGACCCGATAAATTCATAAAGGTTTGCGGCTTTGCAAGCAGCACTCGCTCGCTTTTTATTTTGCAATCGCAAATAAGCGCCTTATGCTTCGCCTTAAAATCCGTAACCGAAAAATCATCAGCCAGCTTGTCTGCCACGCGAAAGCCCGCATTATGTCGGGTGTTTTCATATTCCCGTCCTGGGTTTCCAAGCCCCACAACGAGATATGAGTACACAGAACTTTTATTTTTAAAAAACATTTCTACTCACCTATATATGTAAATCGTCTTAGCGTTTCGCCGCCAGAGTGCACCTCTTCATTCCACATTGAAGCGGGGCGCACCCAAAGTTTCTCTTCACCGTAAAGCGCTCTATATACCACCATAGGCTCGAGAGTTTCGCTGTGAGCGGCTATACCTATAACCTCATACAGGTTACCCTTATAATGGCGATATTTACCTAAAACAATCTTGTCCATTTCAACCTCTTATAAAAGTACCCCGAGTTTTCGGGGCACCTATTTTTTCGACCTAGTCACGGCGAACGCAGAGTTTATATATTATAAGCACTGCCGCCATAACAAAAAGAACGATAGCTAAAACAACCAACGGCGCCATAACGGTCATAAAGAATGCGCTGAATACCGAGCCTAAAATTAAGCCGAGTGTTACAAGAAATAGCCCTGCCACAATGGCTATAATTAAGGCAAGACAGCCGCAGCTGTTCCTGTTTTCGCAGCTATACATATTATTTCCTCTTTCAAATTTGAATTCAGTCCCAAGGACTAATATATATTATGCTGCAACTTAAATTTTGTTATTTTGCAAACTCGCTCATAGCGCGATATGCCATATAAACATCGAATTTAGCGGTGGTTTCAAACGGTGCGTGCATTGAAAGCACCGGAACACCGAGGTCAACAACATCAACGCCAAGGTTAGCAATATACATAGCAACCGTACCGCCGCCGCCTGCATCCACTTTTCCAAGCTCGCCCGTCTGCCAAGACACACCTGCATTATCGAGCATTGCACGAATTTCGCCTACATATTCGGCAGATGCGTCGGAAGTGCCGCTCTTGCCTCTTGCGCCCGTATATTTTGTAATTACAACGCCGTAGTTTAGATATGCCGCATTTCTGCGCTCCATAACATCTTGGAAAGTTGGGTCGGTGCCGGCATTAACATCGGCAGAAAGGCACTGAGAATTTCGAAGAGTTACGGTATAATCCACACCCTGATTCCTTGCTATGTCGCGAACGATATATTTAAGGAATGCAGAATTAAGACCTGTATTACCGTCGGAGCCTATTTCCTCTTTATCGGCTAGAATTGTTACTAAGGTGCGCTCAGGCATCCCTGCATTTACCGCCGCCATTAAAGCGGGATATGCGCAAACGCGGTCATCCTGACCGTAGGCACCGATAAGGCTTTTATCAAATCCTATATCGCGAGCTTTATGTGCTGGTACGCACTCAAGCTCTGCAGATAAGAAATCGGCTTCGGTAATGCCGTATTTATCATTTAAGATTTTAAGAATATTAAGCTTTACGAGTTCACTGCCGCTATCGCTCTTAAACGGGTGCGAGCCAACAAGCACATTTAATTCCTCGCCCTTAATAGCTTCGGCAAGGGTGCGTTTAGCTTGCTCTTGAGCCAAATGCGGTAAAAGGTCGTTCACAACAAAGCAGGGGTCGCCCTCATCTTCACCGATATTAACTTCAATCACGCTACCGTCGCGCTTAACGAACACACCGTGTAAAGCCAATGGCACGGCTGTCCACTGATATTTGCGGATTCCGCCGTAATAATGGGTTTTAAAAAGAGCAAGCTCAAGCTCTTCATAAAGTGGATTCGGCTTTAAATCAAGGCGCGGAGAATCAACATGAGCAGCAGTAATTCTCACACCCTTTTCGGCGCTTTCTTTACCGACATTAACAAGCGCTAATGACTTGCCGCGGTTGTTTACATAGTAGCGGTCACCCGCAACATATTTTTTACCCTGCTCATAGGGCTTAAAACCCGCCTTTTCGGCAATATTAACCGCCGCCTTTACAGCCTCGCGCTCGGTTTTAGCGGCATCTAAAAACGCCTTATAGCCAACGCAAAATTCATCTGCAGCGGCAAGAGTTGCATCTTCTGCTGCGGCTCTGCCGTTTTTGCGGTTTATAAAAAGCTCTTCCTTTAATAAATCACAGGCTGTTTTTTCACTCATTGTTGTTCCTCCTAAGCATATCACGAAATTCATTTGTAAATTTATCAATTTCGCCGTTGTTATAGATTATTTTATCGGCTTTTTCCTTATAATATTCATCGCTCTTTGCGGCGCTGAGTCTAAGCTCTGCCGCCTCGGGGGTCAGTCGGTCGCGTTTAATTATGCGCGCGCGGCGAATTTTTTCATCGGCTAAGACCGCGACGGTTGAGTGGCAAATTTTATCCGCTCCGCTTTCATAAAGTGTTGGCGCATCAAGCAGGATATATTCACTCGGTGCCGTTTCTATTTTTTTCTCAATTTCCTTAACAATAAATGGCAAGACTGTTTTATTTAAAAGCTCGGTGTTATCTTTGCTTTTAAAGGCGGCTGCCGCTAATTTTTTGCGGTCAATTTCACCGTCGGAATTCAAAATTTCATTTGAAAAGGCACGAACGAGTGCCGCTTTGGCTTCGGTATTCGTAGCGATTACGCTGTGGGCTACCTTATCGCAATCGATAACAAAATATCCCTCAGCTTCGGCAACCGAGCGAAGACTGCTCTTTCCCGAACCCGTCTGCCCTGTAAGCCCTAAAATGTATTTCATAATTTTATCACCTGAAATCCGGCTGCACGAATAAGTCTATTGTATACAGCCAATCCTATGCCGTTTTTAGACGGTGCGTGAACATATGCGGTTTTATAGTTTTTATTATCCAATTCCCTTAAAACCGCAAATATACTGTGTGCAAGGGTTGCCTCATCATTCTTGCTGCCATATGTAATAACGGGTATTTTTATGCCTCTGTCCTCATTAAAGCAGACAGCAACGCTGTTTTCGGTGCTGTTCACATATTCAGCATATGCATCTTTTTCGCCCTCAACCAAAATAACCTGTGTTTTGGGTGAATAATGCTTGTATTTCATGCCCGGAGAAGCTGCTTTTTCCCCAGCCTTTAGTTCAGATAAAACCGCGGGGTCTATCTCTAAATCGGGCAATATTTCACGCAACTGCTCAGCCGTTACAGCACCCGGTCGCAAAAGGCGAGGCGGGTTTGAAACGAGCGACACAACGGTTGATTCAACCCCTACTTTACAGTTATCAGACGCTATTACGGCATCAATTTTACCGCTTAAATCGGCGATAACATGGTCGGCGCTAACGGGGCTCGGATAACCCGAAACATTTGCAGAGGGCGCCGCAAGCGGCAAGCCCGATACGCGAATAACCTCACGCGCAACCTCATTATCGGGCATTCTAACAGCTACTGTATTAAGACCTGCCGACACACTCTCGCAAACCTTTTCGCCCTTATTTAAAACTATTGTTAATGGCCCCGGCCAAAACTTTTTTGCAAGTATTTTAGCTGTCTCAGGGATATCTATTGCAATTTCACTGAGCATTTGCGTATCAGCAATATGCACTATAAGCGGATTATCCTGAGGTCTGCCCTTAGCTGTGAAGACCTTTTTTATAGCTTCATCACTATATGCAGAAGCTGCAAGACCGTAAACCGTTTCGGTTGGTATTGCCACTATACCGTCATTTTTTAAAATGTCGGCGGCAGTGCTTATTTTCTCATCGGCATTTCCGCTTTTTAAATTAAGTATCAGCGTTTTCATTTACTGCTCATCAGCTTTCAGCATCTCTGCACGGTAGAATGTGATAAGCGCATCAACAACCTCATCAATATCGCCGTTAAGTATCTGCTCAATTTTATATAAGGTAAGACCTATTCTGTGGTCGGTTACTCTGCCCTGAGGGTAGTTATAGGTACGAATTCGCTCACTTCTATCCCCCGTTCCAACCTGTGCCTTACGGTCGGAGGCAATAGCATCGTTCTGCTCACGCATCATAGCCTCATAAAGTCTGGAACGCAGCACCTTCATAGCCTTATCCTTGTTTTTGTGTTGACTGCGCTCATCCTGACATTCAACCACAACGCCTGTGGGCAAATGGGTTATGCGGATTGCAGATTCTGTCTTATTAACATGCTGACCGCCCGCACCGCCTGCACGGTAGGTATCAATCTGCAGGTCAGCAGGATTTATTTCAATTTCAACCTCTTCCGCCTCAGGCAAAACGGCAACAGTTACAGTGGAGGTATGAATTCTACCCTGAGTTTCAGTTTCGGGTACACGCTGAACACGGTGAACGCCGCTTTCGTATTTAAGGCGTGAGTATGCGCCCTCACCCTCAATCATAAAGCTTACCTCTTTAAAGCCGCCGAGCTCTGTTTCATTGGCATTGATTATCTCCATTTTCCAACGGCGCGCCTCGGCATACATTGAATACATACGCATAAGTACACCTGCAAAAAGAGCCGCCTCATCGCCGCCTGCACCGCCACGAATTTCAACAATAACATTTTTATCATCATTCGGGTCTTTGGGTAAAAGCAGAATTTTAAGCTCCTCGCCGGTTTCTTCAATTTTAAGCTTAGCCTCGCTCAGCTCCTCTTCAACGAGCTCCTTAAAGTCCTTATCGAGTCCACCCTCATCAAGTAGCATTCTTGCCTCTTCTTCGGATTGCTTTGCCTGCTTATACTCTCTGTACTTTTCAACAATAGGGCTTAACTGCTTATGCTCTTTCATAAGCTTTTTGTAAAGCTCGTTATCCATTACGGTTTCGGGCTTCATAAGCTCATTTGCTACCTCTTCAAATCTTTGCTCTACTGAACTTAATTTATCAAACATACCTTAATTTCCTTCCGTTTCGCGAATTACTTTTTTAATGTTCTTTTCACACCTTTGCCGCGGCAGCATTATTTCGTGCCCGCAGTTTACACAGCGGATTTTAAAATCCATACCTATGCGCGTAACCAAGAACTCATTGGAGCCGCAAGGATGCTGTTTTTTCATAACGATTTTATCGCCCACTAAAATATCCAAGCATACTCCCCCTTATATATTATCCATATTATTATAACCTAAATTTTGGATAAAGGCAATATTTTCTTGCTATAAGCACAAGTTAATGCTAAAATATATATAAATTAACTTTAAGAGGTAACAGTTTTGGATAATAAAATTCGTTTTTTACATACCGCCGACCTGCATTTAGGCGCCGCTGTATCCTCCACCGCAGCAGTGGCGGCTGAGCGCCGAAACGAGGCATTGCTCACGCTTGAAAAAATATTTGCAGTTTGTACAGATAACAGCATCCCGCTTTTGCTGGTTGCCGGCGATTTGCTTGAGAACAATTCGGTAGATTCAAAATATTTCGAGGCTTTTGTTCGTTGCGTAAGCTCTCACCCGAAAATTACGGTTGTTTTTGCTGCGGGAAACCACGACCCGCTGACAGCTGATTCTCCGTTTTTAAATTGTGAGTTGCCGAAAAATCTTATAGTCCTGAGTGCTGAAGACGAGTGCATACCGCTTGAAAACCTGCCTGTAAGAATTTACGGTAAATCCTTTGGAAGTGTTTATATGCAGGGTAAAAACAATTTTTCCATTCCCGCTGAAAACGACGGCAAGCTCAATATTATGGTGCTGCACGGCGATTTTGGCTCCGATTTATCGGGCGACTACAACACCGTAACCAAAGGCTTTATAGAAAGTTCGGGTATGGATTATATAGCGCTCGGTCACATACATGCGTTTTCTGCGCCGCAAAAAATAGGCGGCACATATTTTGCCTATTCGGGCACACCCGAGCCGCACGGTTTTGATGAATTGGGCACTAAGGGCGTTATTGTAGGAGAACTCGACAAAAGTCAGCTACGGTACGAGTTTGTACCCACCGCTCACCGCACCTATGAGGCTGCCGAAATAGATATAAGCACGGCTGACTCAAGTCCCACTGCTGCTGATATTATTTTAAAAACGCTCTCAGAAAAATACGGCGACCGTTTTGCAAATAATCTTTACAAAATTATTCTAACAGGTGAAATCCCTGCCGAAGTTCGCATTGATTCAGAAGAAATTTGCGCACGCCTTGCCGAAATACTCTACTTTGTGAAAATACGCGATAACACCGAAATTGCTGCAGATTTAGAGCTGTTATGCCGCGAAAATTCCCTAAAGGGTAAATTCACTAAGCTGATGTGCGAGAAAATTTCAGCTGCCGAGGAAAGCGAAAAGGAAAATCTGAAAAACGCCTTGTCTATAGGATTAAAGGCATTCACATCGGAGGTAAAATACAATGAAAATTAATTCACTTTTTATCGCCTCCTTTGGTAAGCTTAAGAATGTAAAATTAGATTTTGCCGATACGCTTAACATTATCTACGGTGATAACGAGGCAGGCAAAACCCATATTGCCGAGTTTATTAAGGTTATGTTTTACGGCTCAGGCAGCCGCGGTCAGGGTGTTAATAATATCCGCAAAAAATACAAGCCGTGGGACGGCTCTAAAATGGGCGGGCACATTGACTTTACCCACGAAAACAAGCGCTACCGACTGGAAAGAGAGCTAAAAGCCTCTAACGCCGCCGATACCGTAGTGCTTTACGACCTTGACCTTGGCACTTCTAAAACCCTTTCGAGCAGCGATAACATAGGCGCTAAATTTTTTGGAATATCGGTATCCTCTTTCGAACAGAGCGTTTTTATTGATAATTCTGTCGTTTTCTCAGGACGCGGTGACGACGGCGAGCTTAATTTAAAGCTTGCCAACCTTATGGCATCTGCCGATGAGGATGTTTCATACGATAAAATTATAAAAAATATTTCCGATGCTAAGGAGCAGTTAATATCCAAAAACGGCAAAAAGGGACCTATTCGCGAGCTTGAGGCTGAAATAGCCGCCTTGCAGGATAAGCTTTGCGAAAGCGCAAATATTTACCGCTGTGCCGAACAAAAGGCAGTTGAGCTCAGTCTTCTTGAAGCCAAGTCTGCCGATGCGGCAAACAATAAAAACCGCTTATTTGAACGGCTTAAAGCATTTGAACTTTATTCACTCAAAAAAAGGCTTATCGAGTTTAAAAATGCTGTTACGGTTTATGAGCAAACCGAGCAGCAGCTGAAATTATCAAGCGGCGACACCGCCGATAATGCCTTTTTGGAAGACTGTGAAACAGCCCTTAAAGAGTTAAAATCAAAAACCGCTTTACTTGATGAAAAACTACACGAATCAGAGCAGGCCACAGCCGAGATAGCCGAGCTTGCCGCCGCTCTTCCGACGGGTGACGGATTTATCACCGCACTTCGCGATAAAAAGCAAAGCCTTTCAGCAGAGCTTGAGAGCGCCGACAGGACGGTAACCGACACCGCCGCCGCTTTAAGTGTTTTAAAAACTGAGCGAAGCGCCTTAAAGGGTAAGCCGAATATTGCGCTTATAATCATTGGAGCGGTGCTTATCTGCCTAGGCATTGCTGCAGGCTTTTATATACGCTACCTTTTCCCCTTTGCGGTGGTAGGTCTAATTCTTGCAGGCATTGGCTTAGCTGTTAAATCAAAGCCCGATTTCGCCCAAGCTGACCTAAAGATTACCGAAACCGAAAATGCACTTAGCGCAGCACAAGCAAAAAAAGCCGAGCTTAAACAAAAAATCACCGATACCGACGGTGAAATCAATGATTACATAGTTAAAACCAACACCGATAATTCTCTGCTTGCAAGCAAAAAGGAGGCGGCCGTTGCCAAACGCACCGAGCTTATTCACCTGCAAGAGAACACAGAGCGTGAAAAATCTGCAGTGCTATCCGCAATAAGTAGCTTTAAGCCTGTTTACGATATAACTTCAGCAGATGCTGCAATCGCCGAGCTAAAAGCGCTTTTAAGCAGGCTGAACGAAGCAAAAATAAGGGCAGATATTGCCGTTTCGCACACCGGTTGCCGCTCTACAGCCGAGGCATTTGCAAAGCTTGATGCAATGCCCGAGGACATCCCCGAAATTGACGATACACGCGAAGAGCTTAACGAAAAGTTCCACAGTGCCGGCAAACTTTGCTCTGAGCTTTCAAATCAAATTACGGCTATGAATGCCGAAATTAAAGCTATGACAAGCGGAGTTCGAACACCTGCTGAGTACGAGCGTGAAATTAAAGAACGCGAGGATAAGCTTGCCTCAATGCGTGAATTCACCGCCAATGCAGATATCGCCGCCGAGGTGCTTGCCGAGGCTTACGCACTCCAGCGCAGGTCATTTAGCGGAGCACTCGAAAACCGAGCACTAGAAATTTTTGCAGGACTTACCGATAATTCCTACAGTGATATGTCGGTTTCAAAGGATTTCGACATTAATGTAAAGGCAGACGGCGATATAACCTCGCACAGTGTAGAGTATCTCAGCAAGGGTACCATTCATCAGGCATATTTCGCACTCAGACTTGCCCTTTCGGAGTTTTTAAGCAATGACGGCGGCTCGCTACCCGTCATTTTAGATGATATTTTTTCACAGTATGATAATGCCCGCACCGCATCGGGATTTAGATTTTTAAGGGAATATTCCAAAAAAAATCAGGTGCTGTTCTTCACCTGCCACAAGGAATTAGCCGAAATGAAAGGCGCAAATCTTATTACTCTGTAAAATCGCAAAACATAACTCAACTAACAATTAATTTACTTTATATCAATTTATGGTAAAATTAAAATATAGGGAGGTTTAGTTATGGAAATTAAACGTTTAACTGCAGAAAATTACGATGAGCTACTCGAGTTACTTAATTACACCTTTGGTAAAAAGTACGGTTGAGAGATGGATTTTGTTAAGGAACAGCCTAAAATGTGGGTCAGAGATGACGAATATATGGGTAAGCACATCGGCGTTTTCGAAGATAACAAATTAGTTTCGGTTATTGGAATTTATCCCCTACCGGTACAAATTATGGGGAAGAAATTCCTTTTCGCCACAACAGGCAACCTTGCCACCCACCCCGACTATGAGGGCAGAGGCTATTTTACAAAGCTTTTTACGCTCACTATGGAAGAATTAGATAAATTAGGTGCCGATGTTGCGCGCCTTGGCGGCGCCAGACAACGTTATGAACGCTACGGTTATTCACAGTGCTCGAGCCTTTACTATTTTGTTTTCAGTGAGCATAACCGAATTAAATGCTTCCCTGATTATAAAAACGATGTTGAAATAAGACCGTTAGAACTCGAGAACACAGGCGACCTTAAATTCTGTATGGAGCTTTGCAACTCTAAAGATTTCTTCGTTGAGCGCTTTGACACCGCAAATTACCGCGATGTGTATACCGTTTTATGCTCTAAAGAGGCAACACCTTTTATAGCTTATAGAAACGGTGAGCCGATAGGATACTTAAGCGTATACAAAAACAAAACTAAAATTCTGGAAATCCGCGCCATAAATACTGATGCTTTCTTTGAGGTTTTATGTGGCTATCAATCCTACATAGGTGAACAACTAGATGTCCCGATAGCCCCTTATATGCAAAAGGAACTTGAAATTATGGGCAGATGCGGCAACGAAATCAGCGTGGCATCGCCAAGTAAATTCAAGATTATAAACTTCGAGGGCATTACCGATGCATTTATGAAGCTAAAGCGTTCATATTCGGCTATGCCAAACGGTGAGTTTATAATGGATATTGAGGGCTACGGAAAAATCCGTATTTTCTCAGATGAAAACACTTCAGGTTGCGAGAAAA
This sequence comes from Acutalibacteraceae bacterium, assembly GCA_045594065.1. Classification (GTDB taxonomy): domain Bacteria; phylum Bacillota; class Clostridia; order Oscillospirales; family Acutalibacteraceae; genus SIG565. The sequence continues at coordinate 35,988 of JAZNXU010000017.1, read as the reverse complement.
CCGATAAGGACGCCGACATTACCGTAAATAAGGATGCCGCAACAAGAATTCTTTTCGGCTTCCCATTTGAATTCCAAAATTCCTTGCCCGACTGCGCAAAAATCTGGTTCCCGCTACCGCTTTCTTGGGACTTTGAAGATTATGTATAAAACAAAAAACTCGGCTATAAGCCGAGTTTTTTTATTAGGGTTTAGAGTATTTCCGGAAACTCATTTTCGAGTTTCATTATCTCTTCTATCGGGCGCATACCGTCGGTTCCGTTGTTCTCACTAAGCGATGCGGTAGCGCAGCAACGAGCTATATTTAAAGCCTCAGGGAGATCTTTATCCTCATGCGCGGCATAAAGTATACCGCTGCAATAAGCGTCCCCCGCTCCGTTTTTACCCTTTATGTAGGTTTTTGGCACATCAAGGCTCGGGGAATAATAAAGCTCATCTGTCAGACAGTCATAGCCATAGCCGAAATCTTTAGCGTGAACAACTATCCATTTTGAAACACCGAGCGCCTTTATTTTCTTCATAGCCTCAAGCATTTTTTCTTTAGGATATATTCCATTCTCGCAAAGGGCTACACCTGTTACCATTTCGGCTTCAAGCTCATTTATACAGCATATATCCGTATATTTAAGAGCGCTTTTAACAACATTCTTTGCTCTTTCGCTCTGCTCAGAAACAATATCGATAGATGTTAGCATTCCTCTTTTTTTGGCTTCACTGAGAATTCTGGCACCGTGTGTTCCGTATTCATCATCATACGAATCCACCTTTTTAAGTAAAAGCAGATACTCTAATTGGAATATTTTTGTATCAATAGTATCCCAATTAATATAGCTTATATCGAAAGCATCGGTAGCGCCTGCAATAAAGAAAAATGTTCTCTGCTTTGTATCCTGAGCATTCATAACCATACAGGTAGGGCTATCGCCCTCGAAGGTTATATTCTCAGTATCGATATTAGGATATTTTGAAAATATTTCCTTAATACCAACGCCTCGCTCGTCATCACCGAGTGCAGCACATACCTTAACGGTTAAATCCTTATCGAGCTTTGCTAAATCAAGAATTAGATTTCCCGTTCCACCAACATTCATACTGCTACCCCTTACATTAGTAAGAAAGCTCTCGTTCGGATAGGTATCTATTTCGTAAAAAACATCAGCAATAAGGGAACCTGCAACGGTTATTCCTTTCTTTTCCATATTACACCTCTAAGCTGAAAATACGGATCGCATTGATAATATCCTCTTTCATAGCCTTAATGCCGATAAGTGGGATGTCGTGATAGAAAACATTATCTCCCTTCTTTACCTTATCCATAGCCTCTTTAACGGCCTTGCCGCCGGCTAAAGCCATATAGGTATAATAGTTAATTTTGCGAACACCGTTTCTAATTGCGGTCTGGAATTCTTCCTTAGAAAGGCCTGAGCCGCCGTGCATAACAAAAGGAACATCGATTTTTTCCTTAATCTTTGTGATTCTGTCTAAATCAAGCTTGGGTTTGACCTGATATACGCCGTGGGCGGTACCGAAAGCAATAGCAAGAGCGTCAACACCTGTTCTCTCAACAAAATCCTTTGCGGTATCGGGGTCGGTGTAAACATCCTCAGCGCTTTCATATGAATCAAGCGTTTCCTGAACTGCGCCCTCGCCCACACCAATATCCGATGAGAAAATATGGCCAAGTTCTGCCTCAACCGTTACGCCAACGCTGTGGGCTAAACGGCAGATTAATGCTGTATCTCTTACATTTGCTTCATAATCTTCGCCCGAAGCGTCGAGCATAACCGAAGTAAAGCCTAACTGAATAGCCTTCATACATGATTCAAGGCTCGTTCCATGGTCGAGGTGGCAGCAAATCGGCACTTTTGCCTTTTTAGCCTTTTCAACCATAATCGGTCCTATTTCTTCAATCGGAATAATGGAGGAGTGAACCTCTGCGTGATTTAAAATAACACCGTGTCCTGTTTCCTCAGCAGCCTCAATAATAGCAATGAGCGACTCAAGACTTGTTGCATTGAATGCGCCTACAGCATAGCCCTTTTCGCAGGCATCTTGCATAAGTTCTTTTAACGATACTAACATCCTTTATTCCTCCGTTTAAATTAAGTCAATATTATATCCAAGATATTTGGTGAATGCCTCTACAACAGCAGGTGCAAAATTACCCTTTGTTATTGCAACATGATGTCTGTAGCCCTCGGTTGCCATATACTTTAACATTTCATCTGCGCCGTCCTTTTTAAACACGGTGCCGCAGCCGAAGAATACATCGGGCAGCTTATCATCGGTAAGTTCACCCTCGGTTACAAATGAGCAAAGCTCGCCATTTTCAGTTTTAAAACTTCCAACGGTTACTTCCCCCGTAATAAACTTACCCTTGTTAATGCCTACGCCGCTACCTTCGCCGTAAGACTTTCTGAACATTAAGTGCTCTTCTATAGTGCCCTTGCCCTGCATCATAGACTCGGGTGCAGGACCGCAATGGAAGAAAATAATCTTATCCTTAGCATCCATATAGTTATTATTAACATCAAGCAACATAACAGGCCAGTTTGCAGCAAGACCGATAGCGCGCATCATAACAGCATTGGTAACATCGAGCTCACACGCGGCGGCAATTCCGCGCTCATTTAATTCACCTAAAATAAGGCAGGGTGCAATACCGTATTTCTTTTGAAGTTCATCCCAGCAGCGAACAGCAACAGCCTGAAGGTCGTATTCCTCTATCATTTTATCAATAACAACGCCAAGCTTTGCTATGTTTTCAAGCTTTTCGGGTGGATATGTACCAAAATTTGAAAGAGAGGCGTACTTTTGCTTTTTAGCCTCTAACAAATCTGCCTCAACATTCTCCATCTCGGCAAAAATTCGCGACATATCGATGGTTTCAATATTTACGCGCTTATTCTGGAAAGCAATCTCATCAAATCTAACGGTTTTAAAGGCGGTTGTACGCGCGCCTATTGCGCCGATATTAAAGCGCTTCATACCCTTTACTACACGACAAACACCCGCAAACTGCTTCAAATCCTCAGTGAATGATTCCGATAACGGATGAACACAGAAATCGGTTGTGAGAGTATATTTAATCTTCATTTGTCTAAGCAGGTTACACATTGCAAGTTTTCCGCACATGGCATCTCTGCGGTGCGCGAAATCCATTTTGTCCATTTCATCTGGAAAAGCCTGAACGAGCAGTGGAACATCTATATCCTTAAAGGCTACCGATGCGCCGTTTTCATCACCAAAATTAGGTAACGACAAAATTATACCGTCATACTCGCCCTTGTGCTCTTCGAGGAATTCTGCAAAACATCTGCCCTCAGTTATGGTTTCAACCGCGCCGTAGCGGGTCAGATTTTCGTCCATAATTATGTAGCCGTAGCCATTTCTCTCACAGGCCTCTATCATAGCCTTTCTCGCATCTGCTACAAGCTCGCCCGGAAAAAATCCTCTGTTGCCGAAATACAATGCAAATGTTGTTTTTTTCATTTTATAACCTCCCTTTGTAAGTTAATTTTATAATAATATTTTCATAGACTAATTTATAGTAAATACATTCCTTAAAAATAGAAAAATCTTCCCGAAATTTGAGAAGATTTTATTGCATTTACTCTTGCTTTTTGATACAATACAGTTGGGTGAATTTTATGCTTATTAACTTTAATATTAAAAAGCTTGACCAACTTTTATACGACTTTTATTATCTGACAGGTATTACAACCGTTATTTTTGATGCCCAGTATAACCAGCTATGCATTCACCCAAAAGAAATGCAAAACTTTTGCCGAATGATAAAATCATCACCCGAGGGAAAACGACGCTGCTATTTAAGCGATAAGGCGGTATGTCTTGAATGTGCCAAAACCGAAAAGGCTGTAACACACTACTGCCACGCAGGACTTTTAGATACAGCAGTACCCATAAAATTCAAAGACACAGTTTTAGGATATATGATGTTCGGTCAGGTTGCTGAAAACAGTAAAAAAGCTACCGATGCTGCTTTGAAAAAACTAAGTCGGGAGCTTAATTTAAATTACAGCGCACTAATTACGGCATATAATAATCTTCAACGCTATGACAAAAAGAACATCGATTCCGCGGCCAACATTTTAAAAATGGCAACAAGATATTTATGGCTTTCTGAATATATTGAACTCGGCTACGATACCATTTCTTCACAAATTGACGACTATATAAAAGCACACATAAAGGAAAACATTTCGGTAAAAGATATCTGCACCGCCTTTGGAATTTCTAAAAACCGACTCTATGATATTTCTTATAAGTGGTTTAGAATGCCTATCGGTAACTATATTTCCTCACTCAGAGTAAGTGAAGCCAAAAGGCTATTAATAACAACCGACCTACCTGTAACCCAAATAGGCGCTATGGTAGGAATTAAAGACTATAATTATTTTACTAAATTTTTTAAACAACAAACAGGTATTCCACCACTTAAATACCGAAAGAATAATTACATATAAAAAAGCCGCTCTGCAGAGCGGCTTTCATTTTATTATTAAGCTTTATTAACCGAGCCGAAGAGTTCCATTTTCTCCTTAACGGTAGCTTTAATAGCCTCAAAACCGGGGGCTAACAGCTTTCTCGGGTCGAAGCCCTTGCCAACTAAATCCTTACCCTCTTCAACATACTTTCTTGTAGCCTCTTGGAAAGCTAGCTGGCACTCGGTGTTAACATTGATTTTAGAAACACCTAATGAAATTGCTTTCTGTATCATTTCAGCGGGGATACCTGTACCTCCGTGAAGAACGAGCGGCATTGTACCTGTGAGCTTCTGGATATCATCGAGGGTATCGAAGCTCAGTCCTGCCCAATTTTCGGGATATTTACCGTGGATGTTACCGATGCCTGCAGCAAGCATTGTAACGCCGAGGTCTGCAATCATTTTGCACTCTTTCGGGTCAGCAACCTCGCCTGCACCTACAACACCGTCTTCCTCGCCGCCGATGGAACCAACCTCAGCCTCGAGCGAAAGACCTAACTCATCACAGATAGCTACGAGCTCTTTAGTCTTTTCAATATTCTCTTCAATCGGATAATGAGAACCGTCGAACATTACAGATGAGAAGCCTGCCTCAATGCACTTCTTAGCGCCTTCGTATGAGCCGTGGTCAAGATGTAATGCTACGGGAACGGTGATGTTTAATTCTTCAAGCATACCGTTAACCATACCTACAACGGTCTTGTAGCCGCACATATATTTGCCAGCACCCTCGGAAACGCCGAGAATTACGGGTGAGTTTAACTCCTGAGCGGTAAGAAGAATAGCCTTTGTCCATTCAAGGTTGTTAATGTTAAACTGACCTACAGCATATTTGCCTGCTTTTGCCTTGTTTAACATTTCTTTTGCAGAAACTAACATATTTTTTGCCTCCAATAAATTTACTACAATTAGTTTATACCAATATTGCTTAAAAATCAAGTGCGTTTACAAATTTTACCTTATTATTTTGCATATTTGCTTTTCCGTTTTTGCGGAACTTCAATGTTAAGCACCTCGGGCGGGCTTTCGAGTAATGCGGGATTAGCAAGGTATTTCTTCATTCTTCTGAATGCAAGCGCGAAATAACTGCCCGAGCAAATGCGCTCGTCCATAACAACGCCTAAGGGAATGCATTTTTCGTGAATAATTTCGCCACCCTTACGCTTTGGCACCTCGCGTGAGTTACCCATTGTAATTAAAATTCCTGTTGTACCGAATTCGTATACATGGTGGAAAATATGATTGGTGCGAATAGATGCAAGGTTAGAAATTACAAGACTTGTATGGAAAGGGCTCGCATCAATTATAGCCTTTGGCAAAAGTCCGTGGCGGTCAAGAAACTTAAAAAGCGCCACACCCACAGGCAGAACACCCGGAACACTCAGCAAAAACCTAATAAGCTTTTCTGTACCGTTATTCTCTGCATTCACGCGGTTTTCATTTACATAATCGTTTATTATGTTATTAACATCGTCGATGGTATTTTCATAATCGAAATACATCTTCGACATTGTGCCGTTATCCATTTTGCCACCCTGCAGCACTACCATTCCAACGGCTATTTCATTTCTCGCATAAATTCGTTTATTAACAATAAAGCGGTTTAAAGATGGAAATTCGCCCATTGTGCGGATATACGCCGCAAGTATTACCGCCATATGGCTTATATTCTTACCCTCTTTACGCTTATCATTAATATACTTCTGTATCGGCTCTACAGGAATATCCTGCTCAACCATATTCATTGAATCATAACGCTTATCCATAATAAACGGTGCTACAGTATACATAGGGTCGGCGTTTTTAACTCTTTTGCCGTCTGCTCTCAGTGCCATAAATTCATCTCCTCAATATTCAAATCTATATATATTTTACTATATTTCGACACTATTTGCAATAAAAAAATCCCCGTTAAACGGGGATTCCGGTTTCCTTTTGGGTATATGGGTCATAAGTATTAACAAAATGCTTTATCTGCTTGGGTGTCAGCGAACTGTACTCTTCACCAAACTCTTCGTAAAGCGCATTATCAAGCAGTTTGGCATCGCGCCTTACAATGTACCACTCGCGGGTGGCAATAATGCCCATCCATAAGCTCAGTATTAGAATAATCGTCATAGGAATGGCGTACTGCCAATAAAACGCACCGCTTACATCTACCGCACCTGAAGTCAAAATAAGTCCCGGTACCATAAGTGTCATTTCAAAAATTACCGATATAACATTAAGAGCGAAAGAAAAAATTCCCAACTTAAAAAACATAATTACAAATGCCACTGCCAACAGCGCTGTGGCTATAATAGTGTTGGTAAGAATATTCGATTCCAACGGTCTGTGACTTGGCACTACCACCATATTCCATATTAAAACAAGGTTTATAAAAAACTGATAAATAAAAGCTAATATGTATATTGCTTTGAGCCATTTATACAGCTTTTCACTTGTTTTATGATATGTAATAAAATTTTTTCTGTGGTATAGATGCACATATTCCAAAAATTCGTTTTTCTTCATTAAATTACACCTCTTAAACATTATACATTTAAATGTTACTCTTGACAAGGCAAAATTTATAAAGCATAATTATTTTTGGGGAGTGAATTAAAATGGCAACTGTAAATATTGTAATGGTCGAGCCCGAAATTCCGCAAAATACGGGCAATGTTGCGCGTACCTGTGCCGCTACGGGGGCACGACTTCATCTTGTAGGTCCTATGGGCTTTAAGATTGACGATAAAAAATTAAAGAGGGCTGGACTTGACTATTGGCACCTACTTGACATTACCTATTATGAAAATATAGACGAGTTTTTCCAGAAAAACAAAGGCGAATTCTTCTTTTTTACCACCAAGGCGCTAAACACGCACAGCGATATTACCTACCCCGATAACTGCTACCTGTTTTTCGGCAAGGAAACTAAGGGGCTGCCCGAAGAATTATTGCTTGGCAACCGCGAGAGATGTGTGCGCATTCCTATGATTGACGACGCGCGAAGCCTTAACCTTTCGAACTCGGTAGCAATCGGTGTTTATGAGGTGCTGCGTCAATGGGATTATCCCGCTTTACAGAATTTAGGAGAATTGCACAACTATAAATGGTAGGCTCGTTAAAAGATTATCAAATAAAAATATTGAAATTTTTACAATTTGTGGTACAATAATACTATATCAAATATAAATACACTCGAAAGGATGTACTTTAAATGAACGCACTTAACAAAAAGACTATTGAGGATATTGAAGTATCTGGCAAAAAGGTTCTTGTTCGCTGTGACTTTAATGTTCCGATGAAAGACGGCAAAATCACCAGTGACAAGAGAATTATCGGAGCATTACCGACAATTAAGTATTTGCTTGATAACGGCGCTCAGGTTATTCTTTGCTCTCATATGGGCAAGCCCCACAACATTTTCACAGAGGGCTTCGGTCTTTCCAAGAAAGAGAAAAAGGCTGTTGAAGCTTTACCCGAAAACGAGCGTGCAGCTGCTACCGCTGAATATTTAGCAAAGGCTAAGGAAAACGATGCTAAGGCATTCACTTTAAAGCCCGTTGCTGACAGACTTAATGAATTACTCGGCGACGGCACTGTTGATTTTGCTTGCGATATTATCGGCGAATGCGCTAAGAAAAAGGTTGCTGCTCTTACAAACGGCAAGGCTGTTTTAATTGAAAATGTTCGTTTCGATGCAAGAGAAACCAAGAACGACCCCTCTTTTGCAAAAGAGCTTGCGTCGTTAGCTGAAATCTTTGTTAACGATGCTTTCGGTACTGCTCACCGCGCTCACGCTTCTACTACAGGTGTTGCCGATTATTTACCTGCTGTTTGCGGCTACCTTATTGAAACCGAAATCAGCGTTATGGGTGGCGCTCTTGCTAATCCTAAGCGTCCCTTTGTTGCGGTTCTGGGCGGTGCTAAGGTATCTGATAAAATCGGCGTAATTGAAAACCTTATTGATAAGGTTGACACACTTATTATAGGCGGCGGTATGGCTTACACATTCTTCCGCGCTAAGGGCTACAATGTTGGTATCTCTCTTTGCGAAGAGGATAAAATTGAACTTGCCGCTTCGCTTATAAAGAAAGCAGATGAAAAGGGCGTTAAATTCTTACTCCCCATCGATAACCGTTTAGGTTCTGCGTATGATGAGAACACCGATGTATCTATTGTTGATTCCGATTCTATTCCTGAAGACAAGATGGGTCTTGATATTGGACCTAAGACAGAGGTTTTATTTGCCAACGCTGTTAAGGATGCAGGAACTGTTATTTGGAACGGACCGATGGGTGTATCTGAGTGGAAAAACTTTGCTTCGGGTACAGAATCTGTAGCTCGTGCAGTAGCTGAGTCGGGCGCTATCTCCATTATCGGCGGAGGCGACTCTGCAGCAGCTGTTCAAAAGCTTGGCTATGCTGATAAGATGACACACATTTCTACCGGTGGCGGTGCTTCTCTCGAGTTCTTAGAGGGCAAGGTACTTCCCGGTATTGCAGCACTTAATGAGAAATAATTAACTATAGATTTTGTAGGGGCGAGGCTCTTGGCATCGACCCCTACATTTATGTAATTTAAAAGGAGAATTAAAATGAACAAGAATTTAAGAAAAGCCGTTATAGCAGGCAACTGGAAAATGAACAATACTCCCGCACAGACTACCGCTCTTATAAACGAAATGAAGCCCTTAGTTAAAGACGCTTCCTGCGATGTAGTTCTTTGCGTACCCTTTATTGATATTGCTGCAGCTGTTGAGGCAGCTAAAGGCTCCAACATTAAAATCGGTGCCGAGAATGTTCACTTTAAGGCATCAGGCGCATACACAGGTGAAATTTCTGCCGAAATGCTCGTTTCTAGCGGTGTTGAGTATGTTGTAATCGGTCACTCTGAGCGCAGACAGTACTTCGGTGAAACCGACCAGACCGTAAATCTTCGCACACTGGCTGCCGTAAACGCAGGTCTTACCGCTATCGTTTGCGTTGGTGAAACACTCGAGCAAAGAGAGCTCGGCTACACCGAGACTCTTCTTAAATACCAGACCAAAATGGCTCTTACAAATGTAAGTAAAGAACAGTTAAAGAATATCATTATCGCTTACGAGCCCGTTTGGGCAATCGGCACAGGCGTTACCGCTACTGCCGAACAGGCTGACGAGGGCAACGGCTATGTTCGAGAGGCTATAGCTGAGGTTTACGGCAAGGATATTGCCGAGACCGTTACCGTTCAGTACGGTGGCTCTATGAACGCTAAAAATGCCGACGAATTAGTAGCTAAGGTTAATGTTGACGGCGGTCTTATCGGCGGCGCTTCACTTAAGGCTGAGGACTTCTCTATCATTGTTAAAGCCGCTTCTAAGTAAGGAGAAATTCAGATAATGAAAAAACCTGTTGTTTTATGTATTATGGACGGTTTCGGCATTCGTGAAGTTACTGAGGGCAACGCCATTCACGCCGCTAAAACCCCTAATCTTACAAAATTTTTCAGCGAAAACCCCTTTACAACCATAGGTGCTTCGGGACTTGATGTTGGTCTGCCCGACGGTCAGATGGGTAACAGCGAGGTTGGCCACACCAATATCGGTGCAGGTCGTGTTGTTTACCAGATGCTTGTAAAGATTTCTAAATCTATTGAGGACGGCGATTTTTATAACATTGCCGCTCTTAAAAACGCAATTGACAACTGCAAAACCAATAATTCGGCACTCCATTTAATAGGTCTTTTATCTGATGGCGGCGTTCACAGCCACATCGACCACCTTTACGGACTTCTTAAAATGGCAAAGTTAAGCGGACTTACAAAGGTTTATGTTCACTGCCTTATGGACGGACGCGATGTTTCCACTACCTCAGGTGTCGGCTTTATCCGCGATTTACAGGCTGAGATGGAGAAAATCGGCGTGGGCAAAATTGCTACAATTTGCGGCAGATACTATGCTATGGACCGTGACTTCGCTTGGGATAGAGTTGAAAAAGCGTATGCCGCTATGGTGTATGGTGAGGGAAATATTAACCCTGATGCCGTAGACGCTATGGAGAAATCCTATTCAGATGAGGTTACCGATGAATTCATCGTTCCTACCGTTGTTAATAAAGAGGGCACCATTAAGGAAAATGACAGTATTGTTTCCTTTAACTTCCGTCCTGACAGAGCGCGTCAGTTTACACGCACCTTTGTTGACCCTGATTTTGACGGCTTTGTTCGCCGTAACGGTTACTTCCCCGTAAATTATGTTTGTATGACTCAGTATGATGAAACTATGCCGAATGTATCGGTTGCTTTCCCGCCGGAAGAGCTCAAAATGACCTTCGGTGAATATCTCGCCAGCAAGCATATGACACAGCTGAGAATTGCCGAAACACAGAAGTATGCACATGTTACATTCTTCTTTAACGGCGGCGAGGAAAAAACCTTCGAGGGTGAAGACAGAATTCTTATTCAGTCACCCGATGTTCCCACCTTTGACCTGCAGCCCGAAATGAGCGCATATCCAGTGCGTGATGCTGTATGTAAAGAAATCGAGTCAGGCAAGTATGATGCCGTAGTGCTTAACTTTGCCAACTGCGATATGGTAGGTCACACAGGTGTGTTTGATGCTGCCGTAGCAGCCGTTGAAGCAGTTGATACCTGCGTTGGTGATGTTGTAGCATCTACCCTTAAAATGGGCGGCGTTGTGTTTATAACTGCCGACCATGGCAATGCCGACTGTATGGTGGGTGAAGACGGAAATCCCTTTACTCCTCACACCACTAACCCTGTTCCGTTCTGCGTTGTAGGTTATGATTGCACACTTCGTGAGGGCGGCAGACTTGCTGATATTGTTCCCTCAATGCTTAAGGTTATGGGACTACCTCAACCACCTGAGATGACAGGAAAATCAATAATTGAATAGCAATTAAGCCCCGAAAGCATTTAACTTTCGGGGCTTGTTTTATTTTTTGTATGCATAAAAGAAAATATTATAAGGCTTATTGCAGCATAGCAATCATTTCTATAATTGCCAAATGTGCAGGATAGAAAATGTAGAAACCATATTTGAATTTAAACCTACCAACCTTACCATTATACAAGGCTATTAAGGGTATTGCCGCTAATGACCACAGCTGATTGCTAAAAAAAGGCAGCTCCATAACCACCAGCAACAAACCCACAGCCAAAAGAATTAATTTGATATATCTTTTATCAAATCTGCAAAGGCTACGGGGTGCCTCACCCTCTTTATAATCGGGCAGTGACACTAATAACGGCACTAAAACGCCTGCAAAGCCGTAATCTACACCATAATCGCGGCAGAATAAAAATGAGGCGACAAGCGCTGCGGCAAAAGCTACAAGCGACAGTATTTTTAAATGCATTTTTCCACCGTTAAGCTGCCTTTTAACCGCCTGCAAAAGATAGATAAGTAATATTGAAATTGAAAAGGTAATTAGAATATTTCCGTAATATTCACCTGAATAGCTAATATAAAATGCCTCACAAAATATGCCTAGCAAAAAAACCGATAAAAATCTTTTTAGCTTACTTCTAGTGTAACGGCAGCCCTCGGCAATAAAATAGGCAAAAATCGGAAATGCGAGTCTGCCTATTATGCGGAGCTGCTCATTATCAGGGTATATCCGCACCCCTATATGGTCTACCGCCATAAAAATGCAGGCAAAAATTTTAAGGGTAAAGGCAGAAAATATTTGCAGTTTATTTAACTTCTGCATATTATCCTCCATTAGAAAGCCCATGTAACAGCTGTGCTACATGGGCATTTTTTATTTAATGGTTGTAATATCATACGGCGTTGTCTGGTAAACAAAATAGTTAAGCCAGTTTGAATAAAGCAGATTTGCGTGTGAGCGCCAAGTAACCAATGGTGGTTTTGAGGGGTCATCGTCGGGAAAATAGTTTACGGGAATCTCTATCGGCTTGCCCTCGTTAACATCGCGGATATACTCATTTTTAAGGGTTTCGGCGTCATATTCGGGATGACCTGTAATAAATATCTGTCTGCCGCCCTTGCTGGTAACAGCAAAAACGCCTGCAATATCAGATGATGCTAAAATTTTAAGCTCTTTTATCTTTTTAATGTCCTCGCGAAGTACCGTTGTATGGCGGGAATGCGGGATATTAAAAACATCATCGAAGCCGCGGAACAAAATTGACTGCTTATAATCGGTCTTGTGCGGGAAAATGCCAAACATTTTCTTATCGAGCGGCTTTTTCTCAATACCGTAATGGTAGTAAAGTCCTGCCTGAGCACCCCAGCAGATATGCAGTGTGCTATGAACATGGGTTTTACTCCACTCCATTATTTCGCAAAGCTCCTGCCAATACTCAACCTCTTCAAATGGCAAATGCTCAACGGGCGCGCCGGTAATAATCATACCGTCAAAGGTTAAGTGCTTAATATCATCGAATGTTTTATAGAAATTGAAAAGATGCTCAGCCGAAGTGTTCTTCGACTGATGGCTTTTAGTGTGTATCAGCTCTAAATCTACCTGCAACGGAGAGTTGCCGAGAAGTCGCGAGAGTTGAGTTTCGGTTTCGATTTTCTTAGGCATTAAATTAAGCAGCAGAATTTTAAGTGGACGAATATCCTGTGTTATAGCACGCTTTTCGGTCATAACGAAGATATTTTCCTCTGCCAGCGTTTTTACTGCAGGTAAATCGTTTGGTATTTTAATAGGCATTAAAATGCCCTCCTAATTACATATTATCAAGTGCCTGTTTAATATCGGCGATAAGGTCCTCACTGCTTTCAATACCACAGGAGAAGCGAACGAGGTCTGGTGACACGCCTGCGGCAATAAGCTCCTCATCGTTCATCTGGCGGTGGGTTGCGCTTGCGGGGTGTAAGCAACAGGTGCGGGCATCTGCCACATGTGTCTCAATTGCGGCAAGCTTTAGGTTTTTCATAAATGCCTCTGCCGCGCGTCTTCCACCCTTAACGCCAAAGGAAACAACACCACAGGTGCCGTTGGGCATATATTTCTGAGCTAAGCTATAATATTTATCACCCTCGAGTGACGGATAGGTCACCCAAGCAATACGGCTGTCACTCTGCAGATATTTTGCAACCGCAAGACCGTTTTCGCAATGCTTTTTCATACGAAGATGCAGACTTTCAAGCCCAAGATTTAATAAAAACGCATTTTGCGGGGACTGAATTGAGCCGAAATCACGCATAAGCTGAGCCGTCGCCTTGGTGATATACGCACCTGCGAGTCCGAAACGTTCGGTATATGTAACGCCGTGATAGCTGTCGTCAGGTGTGCAAAGCCCAGGGAATTTATCGGGATATTTAGTCCAATCAAACTTACCCGAATCTACAATACAGCCGCCAACGCCTGCGCCATGGCCGTCCATATACTTAGTAGTAGAGTGGGTTACAATATCCGCGCCCCACTCAAACGGGCGGCAATTTATAGGAGTTGCAAATGTATTATCAATTATAAGCGGAACACCATGGGCGTGAGCCGCATTTGCAAAACGCTCAATATCAAGCACGGTAAGCGCAGGATTTGCAATGGTTTCGCCGAAAACAGCCTTGGTGTTCGGGCGGAATGCAGCATTTAATTCTTCATCCGAACAATCGGGTGATACGAAGGTAAAATCGATACCCATACGCTTCATAGTAACGGCGAAGAGGTTATATGTACCGCCATAGATAGTGGAGGATGATACAATATGGTCACCGCACGACGCAATATTAAAGATAGAATAGAATGAAGCCGCCTGACCTGATGATGTCAGCATTGCGGCGGTGCCGCCCTCCATTTCGCAAATTTTTGCAGCTACAGAGTCGTTAGTAGGATTCTGCAGTCTTGTATAAAAATAGCCCGAGGCTTCAAGGTCGAATAATTTGCCCATATCCTCGCTGGTAGCATACTTAAAGGTAGTGCTCTGGATTATTGGAATTTGTCTTGGCTCACCGTTCTCGGGGGTATAACCGCCCTGAACGCATTTAGTTTCAATATTGTAATTACTCATATTTATCACTCCAAATTTAACTTACTCTAAAGTATATAACTAAACTGTGTTTTAGTCAAGTTTTTCGGGCTCGGGAATATCATACCTTGAATCATAAACCGCATCGGTTGCAACATTTATAAGCTTATCGTTTATACTTATAGTATCGTTGCTAACCCAGCCTGCCATTGCATTATCAGCGCCGACTTCCCAAAAAATATTTCTTTCCCGTTTTATCCCCTGTTCATCAATTGTGACTACAGCACCGCGTATAGCATTGCCTACGGGCACCTTTACCTTGTATACGCTAACGGTAGTCTCGCCGTTAGGGGATAATGAGGAATATAAAAACTCACCATAAGGCAGCTGCTCTATGTTGTCGAAATAACTGTCATGTATACTCCAACCAATATTAAATGCCGAAACTAAAAGCAGCAGCACCAAAAGCGAGGCTGTTAATACCTTTATTTTCATAGCTCCCCGCCCCTTTCATATTTTTCAACCTTTTTATTGTAGAACACAGCTGAAAATCTTGAATGCATAAGGTAGCACATACTCATATAGGGCAGAGTGAATACCATCGGTATAAAAAACAGTGACAGCAATATCCACCCCGTAAGACTGAACATAAGACCCACAAAATTACCGACACTCACCCGTGATACCGTATAAGACTTGTGCACACACTCGAATGGGTCGGCGCCGTCATTCGCTACGAATATAAAGGGTGCTAAATAATAACGCAAAGCCACATATATAATGCAACAAACGGCAATTATCCTTAAAAATGCGGCAAATACCCATAGGTTATCCACCCAAAGGGGCATAGCGGTATTAGCAAACAGGCCTGAGGACGAATTTGATATTAAATCGATTATATATGACGGTAACAGCAACGCCACCGATTTTAAAATCATTCCGCCGAATAGCAAAACTATAAAATTAAACACCCGTTTATATGCTTTGACTGAGGAAAAATAATGAAAAACCTCCGAAATTTTCAGTGACGCATCAGTTTCAATCCCCCACAAAATGCGAAGCGCACCGAGGCTTAAGGGAAGTCCTATAAAAATCATAACAAAAATAAGCAATATACGCACTGTCACCAATGCTACGGGTACTGCAAATATATATTCAAGCAGGGAAAAAACATTTATCATTATTAAATAGAACACAAGCGGTATTGTTACTGCCGCCATTGCCGTAGGCCATTCGTTTTTGAGCGCCGCTAAAGCGGTTTTTTTAACAGCTACAGAATTTGGAAACATATTTCCCCTCCTTTTTTATTAATTATACCGCAAAATTATTAAATAATCTTTAACTTTGCGTAATTTGCCATAACTTTTTTAGTGCCTGCATTTTTAAAATTGATTTCAAGCATAAAATCGTCGGCAACCCTTTGCACGCTAATAATTATACCCTCGCCGAATGTGCGGTGCTCTACATCCATTCCGACGGTGTAGTTTACACTGCTTGCAGCTTTAGGTGTATGAGCGGTGCGATGAATAGGATTATAGGACGGCGAGCGGCCTCTGTTAATTGCAACCGAATAGCCTCCCATAGAGCCACCAAAGGAGTAGCTCGGTTGCTCGGTTGAGATATTGCAAAGCTCCTCAGGTATCTCCTTTAAAAAGCGAGATGCCTGATTTCGATTTGTGCTGCCGTAAAGCATACGCGTTGTGGTATTTGTAACGGTGAGGTTGCGTTTAGCGCGGGTTATTGCAACATATGCAAGGCGCCTTTCCTCCTCAATTTCCTCAGGGCCACCGTAAATTGATTGGTTTCCTGGGAAAATACCCTCCTCCATACCTATTATATATACATTTTTGAATTCAAGGCCCTTTGCCGAGTGTATGGTCATAAGTACTACTCGGTCATCGTTATTGTCAACCGCATCAATATCGCTGAAAAGGGATATTTCCTCTAAAAAGCCCGAAAGGGTTGGCTCCTCATTCTCAAGCTCATACTGAACTATACTCGAGCCTAATTCCTTAATATTATCAATGCGGTCCTGCTCCTCCGCACCTAAATTATAAAGAGATTGCATATAGCCCGTTTTAGAGGCGGTAACCTCTAAAAGCTCATTAAGCGGCATATTTTCTGCATCGCCGCGAAGCTCATCTATTACCGCGCAAAACTCCTTAAGCTTCGCCGCCGCGCGGGAAAGCATTGGGTATTCATCGGCAGTCTTAAACACTTCGAACAGCGAAATGCCAAGACTATCCGAAATCTGCTGAGCATGATTTACGGTGGTATCCCCTATACCGCGCTTAGGCTCATTTATAATTCTTTTAAGGCGCAGGTCATCATATGGGTTATTAATAACGGTTAAATATGCTAAAATATCCTTGATTTCTTTTCTTTCAAAGAACTTCATACCGCCGATAACGCGATAGGAAATGGAGCTGCGGGCAAAAACATTTTCAAGAGCGTTAGACTGTGCATTCATACGGTAAAGCACGGCATGGTCGGAAAAATTCGCGCCCGCGCGCACATTATCAAGTATACTGTCGGCAATATAGCGCGCCTCACTTTTTTCGTCAGCCGCCGTAAACACCGTGATTTTTTCACCCTCGCCGCTGTTGGTCCAAAGGCTTTTTGATTTTCTGCCGCGGTTATTCTTTATAACGGCATTTGCGGCATCAAGAATATTTTGTGTTGAGCGGTAATTCTGCTCAAGACGAATTACCTTGCTGTCACTATACTCGTCCTCAAAATTCAGGATATTTTCAATCGAGGCTCCACGAAAACGGTAGATACTCTGGTCGTCATCACCCACAACACAGATATTGCGATGACCCGCCGCCATTTCACGCACCAACACATACTGTGCGTGGTTAGTATCTTGATACTCATCCACCATTATGTATTTAAAACGATTTTGATAGTAATTGAGCACATCGGGGTTAGTTTCAAAAAGCTTTACGGTATTATAAATCATATCGTCAAAGTCCATAGCATCGTTATTGAGCAAACGCGCCTGATACTTTTTGTAAAGCATAGCAATTTTTTGAAGCCTATAGTCACTACCTACCGATGCGGCGAATTCCTCGGGAGAAATTAACTTATCCTTAGCTGATGAAATCTCCTTAAGCACCAGTTTGTGCGGCAGAATCTTATCGTCTATATTCTCCGCTTTCATAATTTCTTTCATCAGTTTTCGCTGGTCATCGGTATCGTAAATTGTAAAGTGCGAGGTAAAACCGATCTTATCGGCATAACGCCTGAGAATTTTTCCGCAAATAGAATGGAATGTGCCGGCGTTGATATCGGATGCGGCATCTCCCAGCTTTAACGCAATACGCTCCTTTAGCTCGCCCGCCGCCTTATTGGTAAAGGTAATAGCGAGTATCTCCCACGGCTTTGCGGGATGCACGCTGAGAGCGGGAATATTAATACTAGCGGTTGCTCCCGACAGATATGTATTAATTTCAGCTATTTGATTATCATTTAAATACGGCTCATCTGTGCAGTTGTAGGCACTTCCGTATTTTACAAGGCAGGAAATTCTGTTTACAAGCACAGTGGTTTTACCCGAACCCGCACCCGCTAAAACAAGTAGAGGTCCCTCAACGCTTGTTACAGCACTAAACTGCATATTATTCATACTGCCGTATTCTTTTTCTATTACTTTATTTCTTAAATCCACAAGATTTTCAAACATTAAATAAGCTCCCAATATAATCTATATAAGATATTTTACAATAAATATTAAAATATATCAATATTTAAAATTGACCTTTTGGTAAATTATGTGTATAATATATTTTGTATTAATATTTAGTCGGAGATGTTTTTATGAAAAGAACCGAAATAAGAGAAATTTTAGCTTCTCCCGAAAGCTTTGCAAACGGCGAAATCACCGTTTGCGGTTGGGTAAGAACTATAAGGGTTTCAAAGAGTATTGCCTTTATGCAGATTAACGACGGCAGCGCCTTTGCCGGACTTCAGGTAATTCTTGAAAACGATAAATTACCTGAGTTTGATGAAATTACCTCACAAAATGTTGGCGCCGCGGTATCGGTTAAGGGCAGCCTTGTGCTCACCCCCGAAATGAAACAGCCATGTGAGCTTCACGCAATATCGGTAACGGTTGAGGGCACCTCTACCCCCGATTATCCGCTTCAAAAAAAGCGCCACTCACTTGAGTTTTTGCGCACAATTCAGCATTTAAGACCGCGCACAAACACCTTTTCTGCCGCTTTTAGAGTTCGCTCTGTAGCAGCAGCAGGTATTCACGAATTTTTCCAGAGCCGCGGCTTTGTTTACGCACATACCCCGCTTATTACGGCATCTGACGCTGAGGGTGCGGGCGAAATGTTCAGAGTAACCACTCTTCCCGATAAAGAGCCACCCTTAACCGAGGACGGCGCTGTTGATTACAGCGAGGATTTCTTTGGCAAGGCTACTTCTCTTACCGTTTCGGGTCAGTTAGAGGGCGAGGCTATGGCTATGGCTTTCGGTAAGATTTACACCTTTGGTCCCACATTCCGTGCAGAAAAATCCTACACCGCCCGCCATGCGGCAGAGTTTTGGATGATTGAGCCCGAAATTGCCTTTGCCGACCTCGAAGACGATATGGAGCTTGCAGGCGATATGTTAAAGTTTGTTTTAAAATATGTTGTTGACCGTTGCCCCGATGAACTCGCATTTTTCGAGCAGCACTTTGAGCAAGGGCTCAGAGAAAAACTCGACAAGGTAATTAATGCTGAATTCGCCACTGTTACTTATACCGAGGCGGTAGAACTCCTTAAAAACAGCGGAAAAGAGTTCCAATATCCCGTAGAATGGGGCTGTGATTTGCAGACCGAGCACGAGAGATATCTAACCGAAGAAATATTCAACAAGCCCTTATTTGTAACCGATTATCCGAAAGAGATTAAGGCATTCTATATGCGCCTCAATGACGACGGCAAGACCGTTGCAGCTGTGGATGTATTAGTACCCGGTATTGGTGAAATTATCGGCGGCTCGCAAAGAGAAGAACGTATTGATTTACTGCTTAAGCGTATTGAGGAAATTGGCGCAACAGAGGCCGATTACGATTGGTATGTTGACCTCCGCCGTTACGGTGGCGCTAAGCACGCAGGCTTTGGACTTGGCTTTGAGCGCCTGATTATGTATATTACAGGTATTCAGAACATTCGCGATGTGCTTCCTTTCCCACGCACCACAGGCTCAGCAGAGTTTTAATTAAATATTTTAAAAAGCAGTAGGTTAGCCTACTGCTTTTTATGCTTCTATGAGCTCTTTACCGTCTAAATCAAAGTCGTGCATATCTGCGAAATTCAAGCCTAAGTCGTTATAGGTTTTATAATAGTAAACGCCTTTAGACGCGTTACAACAGCTCGAATACACAGTTTTGTGAACATTTCCGTTTGGCAGTATCACACTGCCGGAGGGCACCGCGACAGAGTCTAGAATATGAAAAAAGTGAGCAACGCTTTCCTCCTCGGTTTCCTCACATACAGAATTGGATTTAACAAACGCCGCCCGCACAAAGCGGGACATCGAAGAAAAGTCGCCGGGTAGAGAAAAAGCACCAAGGCCGTTTGAATAGTTTGTAAATTTGAGCTGACTCGAAAAATTATTTTCGGGTGGCTTGCAGGATAGTGCCGCAAAATTATTAAGATACATTAAATGCATTGGAAATACGGGGTTATTTGTAAGCACGCCGATAGGGTTTTCATAGATTTTAAGCCCCTTTTCAGTCTGCTCAACGGTGATACTTCCCGATTTATCCGATACTATAAAATGAAGCCCTGCAGGCGGCAACTCTGCCGAAAAGGGCGTATCTGAAATTTTGATTTTCTTTATCTTTTCGCGGGCAAGGCTTACGCTATCGCAAAGGCTGAGCACCCACAAAATAAATTCATAAGACGCTATATATCCTTTACCCTTTCCTTTTTTATAAACGGCATTACCCGTAAAATTCAACGCCGCGCAGGAAAGCCCCTTTTCGTTAGTGCCGTCAAAATAAAGCGGATATCCGTCCACTATATTTGCCATACCTATTATGGCATAATGCCTAGATACAACATCACCGTTTAAAAATTTGACGGCAAACTCGCGCGGTGTTATCACAACCCGCTCGCCATATGTCATATCTAAATCAAGATTTCTGCCGAAATAGCTGTCACCATTTACAAAAGCTACTGCCGTACACATAAAAACACCGTCCTGAGTTTATTCTTAGCCCAGAACGGTGTTTTATTAATAGTTAACTATAAAATTGTATTCTCCCGACACTGCATTAAAATACGCTCTTCCTTCCTTGATTTCAATAAATTCAAGTCCCTCGGCGGTCTTCGCGTCGATGCCGCCCTCGGTTATAGTATTACTCTGTGCCGTTATAGGCAGTGAAATAACCGCTGTTGAGTTTGCGGGGATTTTGCATTTATAAGTAAAAGTCTTACCGTCGTCGGATAATTTCCAGTCGCTCACAATTTCACCCGCTGCCGACCGATACACGCCCTTGGCGTATGTAACACCAGTTTCAGTGCTGTAGGTTGGAGCTAATATAAATCTGCGGTAACCAGTGTTGTCGGTGTCACTTTCACCTATTCCCAGCACACTGCCTAAAATCCAGCGCGATGCCGCACCGAACACATAGTGGTTGCCAGTTTCCTGCTCAATATGCTCGGTAATAGTTGTGGCACCGTTTCTAAGAGCATACAGAAGCGAGCGCTCTTGGTCGCTGAAGAACAGCTTAAATGCCGTTGCCTCCTGACCGTTGTTGTGAAGAGCCGATAATATCCAGTTTACACCTACAAATCCCGAGGTGAATTTGTAATCCTCTTTCTTTACAAGCTCTGCAAGTTGCTTTGCCGCAGCGGCTCTGTTAGACTCTTCATAAAGGGCTAACTCAAGACCTAAAGCATAAGAGGTTTGAGAATTTGATTTTGGTGTAATTCCATCCTCTTTAAGCCAATTTGCGCGCCATGCGGCAGCGTATTTTTCCGAAATATCGGCATAATAGGCGGCATCCTCAGCTTTACCCAGCTTTGCAGCAGACTGTGATACAATTTTGCTAATATACGCGGCATATGCCGTTGCAATATCATCATAATGGGTTTCAACCCACTTTTGACCCTGCACCTCATCCTTTATGTAATAGCCTGTTTTTGCACCGTTTTTGTTGGTCTTAGTGTAGTAACTCAGCCAGTCGCCGTAGGCACTACCCTTACGGATATAATAATTCTCCGCCGAGCTGTCGGTCGTGTTATAGGTCTTATCGCTTATGACATAATCTACATACCTTTTCATAGCGTCATAATTTTCAATAAGTGTATTCTTGTTGTCGTAAGCCACATACATATTCCACGGTATTATTACAATACTGTCAGACCACGCCTGATTAGAGCCATTGCCACTGCGTTCATTAACATTTACATAATCGGCTGGCAGAATATCACCCATTGCACCTGTTGAATACTGTGACGCTCTGGATAGAATCTGAAAGTTATCATATATATTATAGGTATTGAAATAGTATGTTGAGGCAGCGGAAATAATCTGCGCGTCGCCCGTCCAGGTGTTTTTCTCACGCGTCGGGCAGTCGGTTATTGTCGACACGAAGTTGTTACGCAATGTCCACATAGTGTTTGTAACAAACTTGTTCATTTCGCTGTTTGAGGTTTCAAAGCTACACATACTGTCCGATAATGATGATAGTACCAATGCCTCAATATTGCCAAACGGAATTTCGCCGGATAATCCTTCTATTACAATATACTGAAAACCGTGATAGGCTAAATCAAATTCAACCGTTTCGGCGCCGCTTCCCGCAAAAATGTAGCTATCAACACCGTTATGGTCTAAATATGCATTTGTTGAACCACTGGAATGTTCACTGTAATCAATCGTAATTTTTGTTCCCCTTGGTGCCGATGCCGTAACGCGTAATGTTCCCGCAATATTCTGGGGCAGTTTATATATGTATTTATTACCCGCTTTTTCAACCGATATTGGATTAAAAATCTCAACCACCGTTACGGGATCCATTATTTCCGCTTTGAAATTACTGCTTATGGTAAGTTTTTTGCTGGTAACAAATTCATCGGTGGTCGTAACCGCCGTCCACTTGCCCGATACCGAGTTGTTTTCATTCCAGCCCTCTATTCTGCGGCGACCGTCAACATCTTGACCGCTATAATATTTATTAGAGGTTGTATGGCCCTCCTTTGTGCCAACCCAACTGCTGTCGGTATTTATAACCTGCTGTGTTCCATCCTTATAGGTTACAACCAGCTTAGCCTTAAGACCTGTATTTGTGCCGTATTCGGTACGTACGGGACCTGCATTGTACCAGCCGTGGCCAACCTCAGCCGCTATCGTGTTTTCTCCGCTTATAAGTTTATCAGCAACATCATAGGTCTGGTAATAAACAAGATCAGTCATAAGCGATTTGCCGGGCGCCATATAATCGTTTCCCGCACGACTGCCATTTAAATACATAATATGGTTGCCCGCCGCCGTTGCATAAAGTCTAGCCGAGGCTATATTTTCAGCCGATTGGCTAAGTGTAAACTGCTTTCTGAAAAGTGATGATGCTATTGTTAAGTCGGTGCCATCTATCGGATTTTCAGGCATACTTGCCTCAATCCATTTGTTATCAGTGCCAAAATCACCCTGAAGTCCCATTTCAAAGTTTTTAACCTCACTTTGCGGAACCATATAACCGTCCTTATTATAAAGTTGAATAGCATAATAATAAACCGTCTGTGCCTTAAGCTCTGTAGGAGTGGTGGCATTAACACCCTCGGGCGTGCCGTAAATAAGGTTCATCGTACTGCCCGCAAAAATTCCGCTGTACCACACATCAAAGTCACCGCTTTGCGCCTTTGCCATTGTTGAAGCAACACCCACAGCATATGCTATCTGCTTTTCTCCACGCAGGCTGGAATTCATATTCCAATTAAAGGTTGGCGCACCGTCAACAACAAAAAATCCTTCGCGTGAATTAATCTTCATATTAACTACTGAGGTATCCCCTTGCAGTATTTCGGTTTTTAAATTGAGTCTTTTAACGGCATCAGCATTAGACAAGACTGTTCCCCCTGCACCGCCGAGTACATCTTCCGAGCCGCTTACGCGTGGAATAAAAATCGCCGCAAGCACTATTGCCGCTATCAGCACAAGAGCCGCAACCGAAATTATAATTGCCTTTTTCCTATTTAATACCATTATAACACCGCCTTTCTCTATCCATTAAAATAATATACCAAGACAACCCACAAGTAAAGACAAATCTTTCAAAATTCCAACCAAAATGTACAAATGGTTGGAGTTCATTTACCTGAACCCCAACCATTTAAATTGCTTTTTTCAAAGCCCTGATTAACGGATTAACCGCTAACAGAGTAAAAACAAAATTCGCAACGCAGTGAATTAAATCGTACGGTATACCCGATATAATCCAAGCTATTCCCCCTGCTATACCTGCGGTTACAAAATATGGAACACTGCAAAGGCAGCCAAAAAAAAGACCGAAAAAGGCGGCTGTTATCGCGTTAATTATCGGTGTTGCAAAACGGCGAATAAGCATTACTATTACAACCAAAATTGCCCACACATAAAGGTACATTACATTCCATATACCCAACCCGTGAAACATTATTTCTAAAAAGGCAAATATATAGACGCTAATAAGCGCTTTCCAGCCGAAAACTGTTGTTACAACGATTATTAAAGTGCTTACCATTTCAATATTTGCAAAAAACGCAAGCACAATTTGCACAACAAACATAGTGACACCTAAAAGCGTGAGGGCTAGCCATTCGCGAAGTCTTAATTTATGCGACAAACCCGATTGTATAGACTGCTTCATAGTTTCCTCCGTCGGTTACGGGAAGTTCATTCATACCAAGATTTGAAGATTCACCCTCAACATAGATGCACCACCAGCCGCCATCGACGCTATAATCTGCGGTAACACCGTTAATAGTGGAATAAATACCCGATTCTTCATAGGTAATAATGCCCTCTTCTACGAGCGCATCGGCAAGATACTTGGCATCGGTATTGATTTTGAATTCCTCGCGTGTCGCATCCTTATAAACCACCGTAAAGGTAATATCCTTGGCACCATCGTCAGTTTCGGGTCGGGTAATAAACCAAATTCCTGCCGCTAGTGCTACAACGGTCGCTAAAACTACCGCCAGCACCACTGTTATTTTTGTTTTCTTAGACATAAAAAGTCCCCCTGTATTGGTATTACCGAACAACCAATTCAGGGGGAAGCTATACTCATATAGATGCTTCGTATACCGCCAAAACAAATACGGAAATACAGCTGCCAATTACTCGTGGCTCCCTGCATTGGTACTGTAAAGCAAGTCTTCCGACTAAGAGTCAACACACCGCCTCACCTTCCCAATTAAAATAATCAGTGGCATAACCGAAACAGTGCTCGTCCTCACGGCGACGAGTTCGTGGGAGATTTACACTCCACTTCCTTTTTGATCCGTTCATTACAAACGAAACTTTACAGCTTTTTATTCAGCAAGTACATTTTAACACTAAGGGCGAACAATGTCAACTATTCTCGCTCTAAGAAGCTGTGCATCCTCTGCCGAATGTGACACGGCTATTAAAATTTTGCCCTCGGTCTTTTTGTTTATAAACTCAGCGGCGTTTTTAATATTCTCGCTATCAAGCCCCGAGAAAGGCTCATCAAGAATGTATACATCGGCACTACAAGCCAGCGCGCGGGCTATAGCTACACGCCTTGCCATACCGCCTGAAAGCTCGGCAGGATAAAGCTCTGCCGCATTTCCAATCCCGAGAGCCTCTAAACATTCTTTTGCATTTGATTCATCTGCAAAGAGTGTAATATTCTCAATTACCGTTTTAAACGGAAGTAATCTATCCTCTTGGAACACCGCCGAAATTTCGCTGTTTTCGGTATCAACACTGCCGCTAATTGGCTTTTCTAGCCCCATAATTATGCGAAGCAGGGTGGTTTTGCCGATGCCCGACTGCCCGAAAAGGCATACTCTTTCACCGTTTTCAAGTTTTAAACTGAAATCCTTAAAAATCTTATTATCGCCGTAATGAAAGGAAATATTTTCTATTTTAATCAATATTTTCTCTCCTTCCAGCAGAGCTTTAAAATGTTTTCAAGAATAAAGCTCAGAATTACAACCATTAACGCCACGGCGAAAACCTGCTCATATTCTATACTTGAGCTCGCTCCCCTAAGCATTGCCCCAAGACTACCTGTGGGGTTACAGATAACCTCTGCCGCAACACCCGATTTCCAAGCAATTCCGAGCCCCGTTATTAATGCTTGTCTTAAAAAAGGTAAAACAGTTGGTATTTTTATGTGGCGGAGAATTCCCAGCTTACTCATACCGAAAACAGACGCCATTTCGATATTTTTCTTATCAACTGCCAAAAGTCCCGCATCAATATGGCTTTTCACAATAGGCAAAACCATAAGGCTAGAGATGAACGACGGCATAACTGCCGAGCGAATCCAAAGTCCCGCAATTATTATGAATGCCGCAACGGGAACAGCTCTCACGATATGAAATATCGGCTCCGAAAGAGTTTTGAAAATCACCGATGCGTTGGCTAAAATTCCGCAAATTATTCCCAATATTACTGCAGCAGTAAAACCGATAGTAATATGTAAAACTGAGGTTCCCACAGCCTGCCAAAATTCGCTGTTTGTGAGATTTAAAAAGAACGCCTTTAGAGTATCAAGCGGCAACGGAATTTTCAGCAACAGGTCTTTATTTGCAATCGAACCTGCTAATTGCCACACTACTATCCAAAATGCAACAGAGCCTGCCACTAGGGCAGGCTTTTTGAATCTATTTTTCATACCAAAAATCTTCTCCTGGTAATTTTTCGCCGACAGAAGTCGGGTTGGCGGTATGAAGAACGGTTAGGAATCCTGAGAGCTTGGTTTTCATTTCCTGCCCGTCAATATAGCAAAGACCCACATATGGAAGCGCCGCCTTGGCAACCGCCGCCTTGGCTACGATACCATGCTTCTCGCAAAGAGCTGCAGTCGCTTCATAATCATTCTGCGCCTTTTCGATTGATGCCTTATAGTCGGTCAAGAAATTTTCAACCGCATCGGGATTCTGCTCTAAAAACTCAGTTCTTACAACAACGCAGCCCTGCATTAATGCACTATCACTGCTAACCTTTGCCCATTCTTCTGTCAGATCAAGAGCCTGCTTAGAGCCCGCATATTTCATAGTTATTGATGTTGCTACCGGTTGGGGTGCGATTATAACGGCATTCGGCTCGGTCGCCCAAACGGTTGTGAGCTCTGTGCCCTCCACCTTGAACTGAATATCAAGGTCTTTTTGAGGGTCAAGTCCGTTTCTCTCAAGAATATAATTGATGATATATTCGGGGTTAGAGCCCTGACCGGTGGTATAAACCTTTTTACCCCTTAAATCGGCAATAGAAGCAATCTCAGTACCCTCTGGGGTTAATACATAAAGCACACCTAAAGTATTAACGGCAAGCACCTTAACGCCACCGCTTGTCTTATTATAAAGGGTTGATGCAAGATTGGTGGGAACTGCAGCAATGTCGGCTTCCTTATTGGAGATTTTAGAAACAATATCGGTTGGAGCCGCAACGGCAGTGAATTTATAATTTTCAAGGCCTTCAGCCTTCTCGGCAGCCTCCATTAGGTTAACCGCGCCGATACCTGTAGGTCCTGTTAATACAAATACATTAATATCTGTTTTGGCCTTAGGGGTATTTTCGGTAGCATCATCGTTTTTCTTTGCAGTACCGCAGGCACAAAGCGTAAGCATAAGCGTTATTGCCAACAATAAACTAATAATTTTTTTCATTCTAATCACCTGATTGCTAAAATTTTAACTACTTATTATTTTATTACTTTACACACTTTTTGTCAATAAAAATACAATTTTTCGATAATATAGCCATTGTTTTTTTATTATGCTTTCAATATAATGGAAGAATACTGAATTATTCACTCTCGGAGGCTGAAAATGGAAAGAAAAAAGAGAAAAGACAGTTTTTTCGGTTTGCACTTTGATTTCCACGCACATCCCGATAAATGTGCAGGCATTACTCTCGGTGAGAACCTAAATGAAGAGGATATTAAAAAGATTTGCCGCGAAGTAAAGCCCGATTTCATTCAAATAGACTGTAAGGGTCACCCAGGCTATGCTTCGTACCCCACAAAGCTTGGCAACGCAATGCCTAATTTCGCTAAGGACACATTAGCGGTTTGGCGCAAGGCTACAGCCGAAGAGGGCGTGGCGCTTTATGTTCATTATTCAGGTGTTCGCGATTTCAGATATGTTCGCGAGGTTGAGCCCGAACAAGCCGCGATGCGTATTGACGGCACATATATGGACGAGGATATTTGCCCGTTTAAAGATAAATACCGCGATGAATTACTGATTCCCCAGCTGCTCGAAATTGCTTCCTACGGAGTTGACGGCATTTGGGTAGACGGCGACTGTTGGGGTGTTAAGGTTGGTTACCATCCCGATGTTATTAAACAATTTGAGGAAAAATACGAGGTTAGCATTAGCGAAAATCCCCCGCAGAAATATGGCGACCCATATTATGAGGAGTACCGTGAATTCCACCGTGAGGCGTTCAGGCAGCACCTACAGAAGTACTGCGATGCCGTTCAAGAAAAATACCCCAACTTCCAAATTGCTTCCAACTGGGCGTACAGTGAAGAGATGCCCGAAAAGGTAAACACCCCCGTTGACTTTTTATCGGGCGACTATGCACCGCTCAATTCGGTTGAAAATGTGCAGTTCTCTGCCCGCATTATTGCAGCGCAGGACACCCCTTGGGACTTAATGTCATGGGGATTCCGCCAGGAACGCAAACTCCACTGCAATAAGCACCCCGAACAGCTAAAGCAGGAGGCTTCGGCTGTGATGATGCTCGGCGGCGCATACCAGAACTACATAATGCAGCGCCGTGATACTTCACCAAAGACAGCCTGTGTTCTTAATATGAAATCGGTTGCAGAGTATTGCCGCGAGCGTCAGCCATTCTGCAAAGGCATTAAGAATCTGCCAGAGGCAACGATTTACAATTCAACTATTGACCACTACGCCGAAATCCCCTACCCGTTCTCAAACGGTCAGGCGTATCATTCAATCAGAGGCTTATCCAAGCTGCTTTCCCGCGCGGGAATTTGCTATGATATCCGCGAAGAGCACAATCTTTTCGACAGAACCGACTCATTCCCTGTTATAATTGTGCCCGAGGTTAACTCGCACTTCGGCAAAAATGATGTTGAAGTTTTATCCTCCTACGCCGAAAACGGCGGTACCTTAGTGCTTACAGGTGTTAAGACACTAGGCGCCTTCAAAGACCGCTTAAAGCTAGAGCTTGGCGAAGTGAGCGAGAAGGAAATCACCAATATATCCCTCGGTGACGGCTTCTGGTCGGCAATACCCACCGTAAATTGTGCAGTAAAGGGTGAAGAAGTTCTTGCTCTGTCTGCCTTCCGTGAGGATGAAGAAGACCCCGATAAGTGCTATCCTATCGCCGCCGCTAAGCGTGTGGGCAAGGGTACTGTAATTCTTATCGGTACCGATATCGGTGCGGCAAGTGAAATACATATGACCGTTACCGCCCGCAAAATAATCGAAAAGCTTTTTGATTATTTCACGCCTTATGCGCGTGTTGAAGGTACCCGCTTCTGTAACATAAATGTTGCAGAGAAAAACGGAAAGAAGCTTATTCATCTTTTCAATGTTTCGGGCGAACACAACAACGCGATTGTTGATAACACCGATGAAATTTTACCGATTTACAATCTAAAGCTGAAGCTTAATCCTGAGGCCGAGCCGAAAGCAGCCGTCTGGCAACCCGATGGTACACCGCTCGAGATTAAAAAAGTAGAGCACGGCTATGAAATAGCCCTGCCGCCGCTTCATATTCACAGTATTGTAGAAATTGAATTCTAATAACAAACCCCCGAAGTCAGCTGACTTCGGGGGTTTAATTTTAGTTAATCTTAGGCAAGCTTGCGGCGGCAACCGACTGACCTACTCTTCTTGACTTCTCATCAGGAATGTGGAGTTCGATTTTTTTCGCGAGCTCGGGGAACTCGGTGTTAAGCACCTCCTGTGCCTTGTTGAGCAGAATTACACCGCCCTCGCCCGAGGTTACACGACCCATAATAAGCACGTGCTTAATATCATAAAACTCGCTGTAGAAAGCGATAGCGTAACCGAAATATGTACCGATAGTATCATAAATCGCGGCGGCACGCTCATCACCATTTTCCATAAGGCCCTGAACAACCTTTAACTTCTCAGCGGGAGATAATTTCTCATCAAGCTCAATTCCCGCTCTGGGAGCTAGCTTAATAACGCTGTCTTGAGAAAAATATTTAACACCGCAGCCGTAATCGCCCGACCATTCGTCAACCATAGCATCCTCATTATAATCTACGGGCGCGAAAGCAAGCTCGTTAAGCCAGCCTGTAATGTTGCCGTCCATATCAACATAACCTGCGGCTTCAGATGTACCCATTGCAACGCCTAGCACGCCGTTATCGTCTAAATTCATTGCACCCGCAAGGGCGGTAACATCTCCGTCGTTAGCAACCTCAATCGGGATATTCTCCCCGATTTCACGGGCGACATCGAGGTACATATTCTTAACTTTTTTATCAAAATCCTCATCGCTTACCTTTAAGAAAAGCGATGCCACCATTATGCGGTTATCGATATAAACGCCTGCGCTCGAAACACCGATAGCGTCAACACGCGGCATTTTTGAAGCGGCGGTTTTCATTGCATTTAAAATACCCTCGTAGTGATACTCGGGGTCGGAATTGGTTTTCGGGAACCAAACCACCTCCTCGGAATATACACTCTCACCATTTACAACGGCGCTTACCTTGCGGTCAGAGCCGCCTGCATCAAAGCCGATGCGACAGCCGTCGAGATGTCTGCCAACAGGGGCTGCAGAGGAAACATTCTTGGGCGCATTTTCAAGTGTAGTTACCTCTACTTGGAACTCGGTTTCATAAACGCGCTCCATAAACTTAACATCGAAATCGCGACTTCCACCGTGTGAGAACGCCTTTTTGATGTACTCACCGATTGTGTCACTTCCGGCAATTACTATCTTGTATCCGCCTGCCACCCATAAAAGTGACTTCGCAATGCGCTCTGCAAACTTGAAGTTTTCACTGTCGTGACCTGTGCCATCGCGGAAAACGCGTGTATTATAAACCAAGGTGTATCCCTTGTTTCGAATTGCGGCAATAACTATGTCCTGTCCGTCCTTTGCGGTTGCCTCACGCATCTGACGAATTACGAGGGAAAGCGGCTGAAAATTGGGGTCTAATTTCGCATTTACTTTAAGCTTCATATTTAATCTCTCCTGCGATGATAGTTTTCTGCACATTGAATTCTGCGTCGGTAATAATCAAATCGGCATCCTTGCCCGTTTCAATCGAGCCCTTCTTATCTGCAACACCGATTGTGGTTGCGGGGTTAAGACTGGCACCGTTAACACACTCGTTAAGCGGAATATTTGAATTTGTATACACATTCCAAACGCCCTTGTTGAGCCCTAAGACACTGCCTGCAACGGTACCGTCGGGAAGTCGGCATACAATGTCGCGGTAAACAATTTTGCTGCCGCCCAAAGTATATTCCCCGTAGGGCAGTCCCCCTGCGGGCAGACAGTCGGTAATAAAGCAAAGCTTTCTTCCCTTCAATTTCCACAGAATATCATAGAAACAGGGCAGAACATGGAAAGTATCGGCAATAAGCTCGCAGCTAACATCGCTATCAAGTGCTGCGGTTACAACACCCGGTGCGCGGTGGGCAAGAGGTGTCATAGCGTTGAATAAATGTGTTACATGACCCACACCTGCAGCAACGCCCGCCTTAGCGGTTTCATAATCGGACGAGGTGTGACCCATAGAAATTATAACATCCGTTTCGCGGCGAATTTCTCTGATAGCCGCAAAATCCTCTGTATCGGTTTCGGGGGCGAGGGTTATTATTTTAATAATGTCGGCGTATTCCTTAACAAAAGCAGCGTCAGGCTTTAATATGTATTTCGGGGCCTGTGCGCCCTTTTTGGCTTCACTTATAAAAGGTCCCTCTGCGTGACAGCCTAATATCTGCGAGCCGTTCCAACCCTTGCTTTCTTCCTTTAAATCACGGCAGACCTGCAGTGCCCTTTTAATAACCGCCATATCCACCGTCATAGTAGTTGGTAGGTAACCCGTAACGCCGTTACGGAGAAGTCCCGAAGAAATTGTGCGAATACTTTGCTCTTCACCGTCACAAACATCCTTACCTAAGTATCCGTGAATGTGAATATCGATAAGTCCGGGAGCTACATAGCCGCCCTTTGCGTCGATAATTTCGGCGCCCTCAGGTATTTTGTCAGCAGACACAACACCCTCTATTTTATCGGTATAAAGCACCGCGAGATTTTCTGCAACGCGGTCTTTTAAGATAACCTTTCCGTTAATAATTGCCCTCATATATCTCACCTTTTTCCAATTTTCTTATAAGAATTATATCAAATATATATTAATAAATCAATGGCTTTTGTAAAGAAAAGTTTACAAAAATATGGAAACTTTTATTACCACTCCGCACTTAAAACATAAGCTTTTGTTACTAGACATTTTTAAATATATTTCAGGGATTTCTATAAAATTTCTTACAAAATGTCGCTTATAGTGAGATAATTTGATATATAATTCAAATAGAAATTAAAAGGAGGTACTTCCCTTGGATAATTATCAGAAATATTTAGAAATTGTAAAGCAATTAACCTTTGAGCAAAAGGCTTTGCTTACTACAGGCGTTGGAATGAACACCGTAGAGCTGCCCGAGCACGGCATCGGCACTATTCAGATGTCGGACGCGACTTCGGGCGTGCGTTT
This sequence comes from Acutalibacteraceae bacterium, assembly GCA_045594065.1. GTDB lineage: Bacteria > Bacillota > Clostridia > Oscillospirales > Acutalibacteraceae > SIG565. The sequence goes on along the minus strand of JAZNXU010000017.1, from coordinate 3,641 downwards.
CCCTTGGAAAGAGCCTATGGAAAACGGCGGCGACGTAGCTTTCCCGTGCGAGAGCGCTATGGCAGCCACCTTTAACCCCGAAATTGTTGGTGAAATGGCGGCAGGAATTGGTGCTAACTGTATTGCCCACGGCATTGATATGCTGCTTGCCCCTGCAATTAACCTCCACCGCAATCCCCTTTGCGGCAGAAATTTTGAATATTTTTCCGAAGACCCCTATTTAACCGGCAAAATGGCTGCTGCCTACATAAACGGCGTTCAGAGCGAGGGTGTCGGCACCTGCCTTAAGCACTTCGCAATGAACACTCAGGAACACTACAGAATGCACATTAATTCTGAAAGTGATGAAAGAACAATGCGCGAATTATATTTCGCAGGCTTCGAGCACGCCTTGAAGAAATCTAAGCCAACTTCGCTGATGTGTGCTTACAATAAGGTTAACGGTATTTTTGCCTCTGAAAACAAGTGGCTGCTCACCGAAATACTGCGCGAAGAATGGGGCTATGAGGGCGCCGTTGTTTCCGACTGGGGCGCAGTTCACAACAAAGCAAAAACCCTCGCGGCAGGTCTTGACCTTAAGAAAACAACAAACCCGAACGTTTCACAGATTGGTAAAAGGTTCGGGTTTGAATGCTTTGGGAGTTTTGAACTTAATGACACGAATGAAATGTGCCTGAAAACCGTTATTTTCAATTATTAGAACCAATTAAATGATGAATCATTTTCTCAGGTTCCTCAACAAAAAGTTTTGTTGTTTTATAATGCTCAGTTTCATAATATTTCACCTTTTCAATTCCTGATTCAGAAAACTGTAATATTTCTGCATTTGGAAATGCCATTAAAATCGGTGAATGGGTTGCAATTATAAATTGAGAATTGTTTTTCAACAGACTATCCATTTCAACAATTAAAGTCATTAACCGCATAGGAGAAAGTGCTGCTTCGGGCTCGTCTAAAAGATATAAACCTTTTCCGCTAAAGCGATTTTGTACTATAGATAGAAAACTTTCCCCGTGCGATTGGTTGTGCAAAGAAACATTCCCATAGTTGTGAGTTGCTTTGACCTCGTCAATATATGTTGCGGCATTATATAAACTTTCCGCCCTTAAAAAGAAACCGTCTTTTGCATATTCTCTTTTAGTTAAAGTTAAATGCTCGGAAAGTTCCGAATGGGTATCTTTAGTAGAAAAAGAAAAGTTTTTTGTGCCGCCTTCAGCATTAAAGCCATAGGCAACAGCAATCGCTTCCAGCAATGTGGATTTACCCGTACCATTCTCGCCTACTAAAAAAGTGATATTAGAAGAAAGCTTTAGTTCTTTATTAGCAGCAAGATATTTTATAATAGGTAAATCATTCAGATAGGAGTTCTCACTTAAGGAATTATCAAATAGAATACTGCTAATATATTTTGCATTACTCATTTTGAATTCTCCTTAGCAGTTTTAATTGACGCAATAAGTAAAATTCTAATTGTAGAACAAGTCTTGTTTAACTCTTTATATTTTACAACACTAATATAGTCAGATTTAAAAAGCATTTCAAGCCATTTGCCCGTTTCGTTTGCCTCTTTTAAAGCAATTTCAAGTTTAGCAATGAAATCAGCACGGCTATGACCGTATTTACTTTCTGCAATATTGGCACAAACACTTGTGGCACTTCTGCCTATTTGATTTGAAATTACTGTTTCGTGTTTTGCCCTCAATTCTTTTGTCAGTTTTAAAACATCAACAGATAATTGCATAGATAAGTCTGACAGTTTGTCTTCTTTCATTGCTATCACCTCACTTGTATCATTGATTATACCATACATTTGCATGAAGTGCAACTTCGTTGGGCGTAAGCCCACATCGTTTGTGCGAAGCACAACACTGTTTGCCGTAAGGCAACCTCGTTTTGCGTCCGCTAATGCGGAATGATGTTAGCCTTCGGCTAAATGATGTTGCGAGTAAACTCGCAAACGATGTTGTGTCCTTACGGACACAAACACAAAAAGAAACACTTCCCAAAAGGAAGTGTTTCTTTTTGTTGCACCGAGTGCACTGATATCCGAACCTAAAATGCCTGCTTCTTCGAGCTCGGCAAATGTCATTTCCCGTGAGCAGTCCTTGTAATTACAGCCGAAATAAATTCTGCCGTCATCCCAAAGAACGATTTTGTTTATAAAAGTATCGATTAATCTTCTGCGATGCTCAATATTTTTGAAGTTCAGCTTGCGAAGTCTGTTAAAATAGGCTTCAATATCCTCGGTTGAGATTATTGGTTTTGTCATTTCCTCTTTTATAATTTGGATAGACAGTTCCGTTTTCTGCTGTTCCAACTGTTCCATACGCTGTTTTGTGGATGGAGTTAGAATGCCCTGCTGGATAGCATTAAGAAGATTCTCTATGCTTTTAAGCGTATCATCGTATTGCTTTTTTAGTAACGGCAAAGTGGTGTTGGCTTGGTTTTGCACCTTGGTTGCTGTCTCACAGAGCATAGTCACCAAATCATCGTCAAATACAATTTTTCGGATAAATGCGATTGTTGCATCTTCAATCCACTCTTTTCTGACGGTCTTCTTATCGCATCCTTTATGATTTTTAACGCTTACGCATTTATAATAGCGATGCACCTTTTTCTTCATGTGGCTTGTACCGCTTTCGCCAACCATTAGACATTGACACTTTCCGCAGAAAAGTTTAGTAGTGAGCAAATATTCGTCTTCGGCTTTATGTTTAGCCGGAGCTTTTTTATTTGCAATCATACGCTCTTGAACTCGGTCAAATAAATCTTGTGGAACAATCGCAGGGATACCACCTGGCTGAACAATATCACGGTATTTGTATTCACCAATATATTTGCGGTTATGTAACATACGGGTAACGCTGTTTATGCTGATTTTACCGCCACGCTTAGTGCGGATACCTTTTATATTTAGTTGGTCTGTAACTTCTTGCATACTTGCGCCTTCGGCATAAGACCTAAACGCTTGCAATACGGCAGGCGCAGTCAGCGGGTCAACTTGGAAAAACTGCTCGGAATCTATGGTATAACCGATAGGAAGTGTACCACCATTATATTTACATTTAAGAGCGTTTTCAGTAAGACCTCTAATAACCTTCTCTGCAAGGTCGGCGGAGTAATATTCAGCCATACCTTCAAGCAAAGATTCAAGCAAGATGCCCTCGGCAGTATCAGAAATAACTTCGGTTGCTGATATTACCTTAACACCGTTTTTACGTAACATGGCTTTATAGTGTGCAGAATCATAACGGTTACGTGCGAAGCGGTCAAGTTTCCATACAATGACAGTATCGAACAGACCGTTTGCACTATCCTTAATCATACGCTGAAAATCAGGGCGATTGTCGGTCTTTGCAGATAATGCACGGTCAATGTATGAGCCAACAATTTGAATATCATTTTTCTGTGCAAATTCCTTGCATTCACGCAACTGACCTTCAATAGACTCTTCACGCTGATTTTCACTTGAATATCGTGCATAAATTACACCTGTCATTGTATCACTTCCTTTTATGACTCAATTTCAATTAATCCTAAATCGATGAGTGAAACAGCAAGTAAACTCAAACAATTATATTTGGATTCAATGGAATAGTTGGTTTCTTCTAAATCGAAGATTTTAATATTCAAATTTTTAA
>JAZNXU010000016.1:0-1543 GCA_045594065.1 Acutalibacteraceae bacterium | reverse complement strand
GGTTTAATACATATATCTGAAATTAGTGAAGAATATGTACGAAATGTTAATAATTATGTTTATGTTGGTGAAACGATTAAAGTTCGTATTTTAGAGGTTGATGATGATTCATTTCAACTTAAATTAAGTATTAAAAATGTTGATTATCGCATAAATAAAAAAAATAAAAATAAGATTAATGAGACGGTGAGTGGCTTCCAAATTTTGAAGGATAATCTTGAAAAATGGATAGATGAGCGCCATATTTCTTAAAGTTTAGAAAAAAAATTAAAAAAAATCGCAACTTTTGTTGACATCCATTTAATTAAATGATATAGTTAATAACGTCCTAGTGATTTGGGCGGAAATGGGCGATTAGCTCAGTTGGTTAGAGCACTTGCCTTACAAGCAAGGGGTCATAGGTTCGAGTCCTATATCGCCCACCATTTTTTTTGCCGAAATAGCTCAATTGGTAGAGCAACTGACTTGTAATCAGTAGGTTACGGGTTCAAGTCCTGTTTTCGGCACCATATATGGAGAGATAGCGAAGTGGCTAAACGCGACAGACTGTAAATCTGTTCCTTCGGGTTCAGTGGTTCGAATCCACTTCTCTCCACCACTCGATTGCCTCGTAGCCAAGCGGTAAGGCACGAGACTTTGACTCTCGCATGCGCTAGTTCGAATCTAGCCGAGGCAGCCAATTTTTTTGTATTTTGTCCCGTTAGCTCAGTAGGTAGAGCATTTGACTTTTAATCAAAGGGTCGTGAGTTCGAATCTCGCACGGGACACCATTTTTATTTAGATGCCTGAGTGGCGGAATAGGTAGACGCACAGGACTTAAAATCCTGCGAGATTCAACCCTCGTGTCGGTTCAAGTCCGACCTTAGGCACCAATCTGGAGGAATACCCAAGTCTGGTTGAAGGGACCGGTCTTGAAAACCGGGAGGTCGTGCAAGCGGCGCAGGGGTTCGAATCCCTTTTCCTCCGCCACTTAATTTATATATATCGCGGGATGGAGCAGCTCGGTAGCTCGTTGGGCTCATAACCCGAAGGTCAGAGGTTCAAATCCTCTTCCCGCAACCAAAATGGTCTCGTAGTGCAGTGGTTACCACGTCTGCCTGTCACGCAGAAGATCGCGGGTTCAATCCCCGTCGAGACCGCCATTTTTTTTGGCTCTGTAGCTCAGTCGGTAGAGCAAGGGACTGAAAATCCCTGTGTCGGTGGTTCGATTCCACTCGGAGCCACCATTTGAAAATGTCTCGACGGTTCGAGCTTTATAAATGAGAAGGACTTGAAAAAGTTCTTTTTTTGTATATTTTTCTATTATTATCAATTCCAATAATGTATAATTATATTGGTGATGAAAATATGGAAAACTATCGTGATACTTATGTTTCAATAGATTTAAAAAATGTAAAAGAAAATGTTAATAAAATAATTAATTATTATAGTGAATATGATTACTATTTTGGTGTTGTTAAAGCTTATTGTTATGGACATGGAATGGATTCTATAAAAGCAATAATAGAAGGTGGTTGTAATTATTTAGCGGTAGCTCTATTAG
>JAZNXU010000015.1:0-64750 GCA_045594065.1 Acutalibacteraceae bacterium | reverse complement strand
GCCGATGCACTAATGCTGAATTGCAATACTATAATGCAGACAACCAAGAAAAAAGCATTCAATTTTTTGAGTGTTTTTCCGAGCATTTTTTACTTTCCTTTACAAATTTATATCCATTCTAATTATATAAATTTTGAGAAGCTATGTCAACAGTTTACAATAATTACCTAAAAGAAAATGCGGACTTGTTTTTACAAGTCCGCATTTTTAATTAATACTTAATTACCAGATTCTCACCTGTAATTCCAAGCAGTGCGCCGTCTTTCTTGTATTCGTTACTGTCGGCGTGAGCAATCAGCCATTTGTTTTTAGCAAAAAGCAACGGGTTTTTGTTATCGTGTGTAATATCGGTGTTGGTATCTTTCGGAAGACCCACATAGCTCATAAAGCCGCTGTCTGAAACCTGGCAGGGGCAATAGTGCAGGCTTGTGGCATAGCACTCGATAGCAGTTCCCTCTGGCATATAAAATGCTACCATTTTTGAAGAATCGATTTTATTATCCTTTATATCCCAAATGTGACCTAAAATAAGCACCATTTCTGTAATTGAAACATTGATTTCACTTGAGGTGTGCCACTCTGTAGCATTCATAGCGCTGTTATATCCCCAACAGTAGCCGCTTTGTGCGGGAACACCGCCGAAAAACTCATTTTGAACAAGCTTTGCAAAGCTCAACTCCTCAAACTTTTCCTCACTCGCCTTATAGCAGCTGCCGCTACTCGGCATTGCAATAGTTTTTGCTGCAGCGGTGAGCTCGGTTACATCTAAGCCCTCGATAACTCTTCCAAAAGAAGCAAACTCGGGGTCATAAACCGAATAAACCTTAATCTCAGGGTTAAGTTTTCTTAATTTTTCTAGCATAAATCATCTCTCCCAAACAATATTAGATTTATATAGTTATTATACTTTATGTAACATCCATTTTCAAGAGTTATTTAACGGTTGAATAAACTATAAAATTATAGTATAATGTTCTATATATTGGCAAAAAGGAGTTTTTATATGGATAGTATTATTGCTTGGTTTCAGGGTCTTCCCGTATCACGTGAGCTGGTAGCATTTCTTGTTTCAATGTTTCCGATAGTTGAGCTCAGAGGCGGTATACCCGTAGCAGCAGTTATGGGAATTGAGTTTTTACCGGCACTCGGTATTTGTGTGCTGGGTAATTTACTGCCCATTCCTTTTATACTGCTTTTAATCATACCTATTTTTAAATGGATGAAAACCACCAAGCTTTTTAGCCCCTTAGTAGCAAAGCTTGAATCGAAAACCCTTGCAAAACGTGACAGGCTTGAAAAGGGTGAGTTTTGGGGACTTATGATTTTTGTTGGTATTCCCCTGCCCGGTACAGGTGCTTGGACGGGCGCACTCCTTGCGGCACTGCTTGGTATTAAATTCAAAAAGGCTATTGTTGCTATAATCTTGGGCGTTCTTATCGCCGCCGCCATTATGAGCATAATTTTTTACGCATTTCCGAATATCTTTACTACACTTTTCCTGTAAAGTTAAAAAGGAGTACTGAAATTGAACAGATATAAAAGCCTTGCAAAAAACACCGCAATTTTTGCAATCGGTACATTTGGCTCGAAAATACTCTCATTTATAATGGTGTTTTTTTACAGCCGTGCAATGCAGACCGCGGAGTTTGGAACGCTTGATATTATTATAAATTCAGGCAGCCTTATGTTGCCGATATGTATGCTGGGCATTCAGAATTCAATAATCCGTTTCGGACTTGATAACGACTATAAAAAAAGCGATGTTTTCTCAGCGGGAATTATTTCGGTTGCTTTAGGTATGGTGGTGCTGCTCACGGCTTCACCGCTGATTATGAAAATCTCAGAGCTTAGAGCATACATTATTTACTTGTACGCTTATGTGCTGATGTCTTCACTCAGACACATATGCAGTTACTTTGTAAGGGCACTTGGCAAAACAAAGCTTTACGCAGCGGACGGTATATTTTCCACCTTTATGACCTGCGCTCTTACAATCATCTTCCTTATCCCATTAAAAATGGGTATTCGCGGCTATTTGCTCGCTATTATACTAGCCGATTTTTCCTCGGTAATCTTCCTTACCGTAACAGGTAGGCTGCTGCCCTTTGTTAAATTCAAGGGTATAAGCAAGAGTATTATATGGCAGATGATTCGTTTTTCACTGCCACTAATACCGACCTCACTGCTATGGTGGGTAATAAATGTGTCCGACCGGTATTTTGTACAGTATATGGTAAGCGCTTCAGCAAACGGACTGTATTCGGTTGCCTATAAGGTGCCAACCATTTTAACCTTGGTTTCAACTATATTCCTCGACGCGTGGCAGATATCTGCCGTTGAGGAAAACTCAAGTCAATCGCGAAACCGCTTTTACTCCAACATATTCAAATCCTTTCAGGGCGCAATATTCGTAATATCTTCCATTCTTATTCTATTTGCCAAGTTTATTACCGTCATACTTTTGGATAAAAGCTATTACAATTCGTGGCAATTTATCCCGTTTTTAATGCTGGCTACGGTTTATTCCTGCTTTGTGGTTTTCCTTGGAAATATTTATTTAGCCGAAAAGCGTAGTGTCTCAACCCTGCTTACAACTCTGCTTGGCGCGGCTATGAATTTAATTCTTAACTTTATGCTGATACCTAAATACGAAACAAACGGTGCGGCAATAGCAACCTGCATTAGCTACTTTGCGGTATACGCCGTAAGAGCGATAGATATAAAATGGCGCAACCGCGATATTAATTTTACAAGCATTACGGTTACTGTAAATTCAGCAATAACCTTAGCTCAGGTAATTTTAATGCTGCTTGAACCGCCTTATTGGGTGGTATATCAAATAATTTGCCTGATACTGCTTATCGTTATAAATTATAAGATGCTTTTAGAAGTGCTTAAAAAATTAAAGAGATAAAAAAATTCCCGAGGAATTCCTCGGGAATTTTTATTTGCTATTCTACTTTATTTCAGTATTCATACGTGAAAGAACATCATTGTGCTGGGTAAGCTTATCCAGACACTTATACTCCTGTTGCTGAATAAAGGTTGTAATCTGTGAAGATGCCGCATGGTTGAACAGATACCATACAAACGGGTTAGCATCGAAATCGAATATGGTCGAAGTCATCGAAATAAAGCGGTTTGGCTCCTGAACTAACGCCTCATAAACTGCACGCGACTGCTCATCTACATAAAGCGCATCAAGGTCATACTTAGCAAGGTTGCCGTACCAAGAAATAAAGTACGGAACGGCTTTCGGGTTTTTAGCGCCAATCGGCACGCCCCAACCTACAAGCTCGGTAACGCCTGCATAATAATCCTTACCCTCATATTTCGGCATTGGAGCGGCAGCAAATACGCCTCTTTGCTTAATCTTCTTATTGAATATAGACGAAAGCTCAAGACCTGTCGAGTCGGTATAAGCAAACAATGCTTTATGCTTAACAGCATCAAAGGTAGTATTTGTAGACTGAACGAAAATACGGTTTTCTCTGTTCTCTAAAGTATATCTCCAGATGTCGAGAAGCTCTGAATTGTAAAGATCCATATTCCACTGCTTACCGTCATAGGATACGAAATCTACGCCTGTAGTTTCTGCTACCATTGAGTAGTGAGCTGTTGCAACACCGTAATAATCGGGACCCTGTTTAATCCACGTTTTGCACATTTCCTCAAGCTTCTGCCAGGTCCATTCGCCCTTTTTGTAAAGCTCCCACGGATCTTCAAAGCCGAATTCTTCCATAGTATCGGTATGGTATACGATTGTCTGGAAAAGAACGAAAGGTGTGTATGAAAGGTTTGCAGCATACTGAACGCCGTTTACAGAGTACAGCTCCTTAACATCGTTATTCCAAGCCTTATCTGAGAAGTCGTAGCCTGTGTTAACTATCGGCTGCATATATTTCATCCAACCTGCTTTTGGCTCAGACATACGGATAACATCGGGAGCTGAGCCTGTTGCTACAAGACCAGCCAGCTTATCGTTATAATCGTTGCCGTATTCGGTATATATAACCTCAACATTAATACCACTGGCAGCTTCGAACGCCTCTATAACCGTCTTTTCTTCTGCGCGGTCATCAGGATTGTACCAGTTTAAAAACTGAATTGTGGTACCTCTGAGTTCGCTAGGCATTGAAGCAATAAATCCATCGGTGTCAAATGCATCTTTTGCAGTAACGCCGGCGCCGCCTTTATTACCGTCATCGTCTTTACCGGAATTTCCGCCGCAAGCTGCAAGACACATTATCATAGCAAGTGCCAGTATTACAGCGATAATTCTTTTAAGTGAATTTGCCATAAAAAACCTCCTTAAATTAAACAATTGTAAAAATTGCATATTGCTTGCTTAATTATTTTAATCTAAAAAAAAGCCGTGTCAACACTTTTGGTAATTTGATAAAATAAACCAAAAAATCGGCATATTTAGTGTTGTGATAATACAAAAGCTCCTCGGTTTTTACCGAGGAGCTTTTTGTTTAGTAACCTAATTTACAAAACATCAGCACATCTTCAATAGACGGATAAAGAATTCTACCGCCTTGCCAATAGACTCGAGCCTAATGCGCTCATTATTGCCGTGAATGGTTGCGCGCTCGGCAGAGGTCATATCCATAGCCGAGAAACGGTAAACATGATTTGACAAATTGCGGTAATGGCGGCTGTCTGAACACTGTACCATTAAATAAGGTGATACAATAGCATTCTTCCAAGTGTTACCTACCGCTTTTTCCACTTTTTTATAGGCTTCGCACTCGGTTTCACTAACGGGACTGGGCTCCATACTGCCAAGAACGGTCAATTTAATATTATCGTTATTAATCGCACTTTTTATATATTCTACCGCCGAGCTTACTGAATCATCGGGATTAAGGCGCAAATTTGCAACTAGTGTAGCTTTGGGCGGGATAACATTAGGCGCCGTGCTACCCGAGCTTTGTGTGAAAGCCACGGTGGTGCGCAGCAACGCATTCATTTCACCGCCACTCTTTTTGCCCAGCATATCAAGCACCGGTCTGAAAAGCCATAAATTTGCAAAAATTATACGGTAAAGCAGGGTTGAATGTCTGCCAAGGGTATTAAACATTTCCGCCGCCGGCTTGGTTAAATGCATTTTAAAGGGTGTTGCCTCAACACTCACACAAGCAGAAGACAGCTCACCGATTGGCGTATGCGGCTTTGGAGCCGATGCGTGTCCACCCTGTGACTCACAGGAAAATTCAAGATTAATCATACCCTTTTCGGCAATGCCGATAAGTCCACAAGGCTGCTTGACACCGGGGAATACATTTTCAACAACAGCTCCGCCCTCGTCAACAACAAGTTCGGGCTGAATGCCGTTCTCCACAAACCAATTTACAATGTTAACTGCACCCTCGCCGTTTATCTCCTCACCGCCCGAAAAAGCCATATAAACATCATTTTCAGGCACAAATCCGTCACTCATTAAGGTGTTGGCAGCAGTTAAGATACCGTTAAAGGTAACCTTTGTATCGAGTGTGCCTCTGCCCCACATAATGCCGTCCTCTATTTCGCCGCTAAAAGGCGGTTTTTCCCAATTTTCCTCATTTACGGGTACAACATCAAAATGTGCCATTAAAACGGTCGGTTTTTCGCTATGCTTGCCTGTCCATTTAAAAAGCAAAGCACGGTCGGGCAGGCGAATCAGCTTGGTGTTTTTAAGCACCTCCGGATATAGCTCAGGTAATAATGCCTCAAGCTTTTGGAATTCGGCATCGTCCTCGAGTGATTTATCGTAATAAGATATTGTTTTACAGCGAACGAGCGACTGCAGTGCGTTTACTGCAGCATCCCTATCAAACTCAATCTCGGTATTATCCGAGAAATCCTGTGCTTTAGGTTTAAAACACAGAGTTTTAATCATCAAAACCGCTAAAAGCAGAACTAAAGCGGCACCTATAATATATCCAATCATTACAGTAATCCTTTTTTATACATAATGCGGCTCATAGCCAAGGTGAATATTACGCTTACGGGTACCATTATGCCAACCGTGCCCTCGTTTAAGGCAGGAATAGCTATAAACAGAATAAGCATTAAGGTTATTGGCAGAATGGCTATCTTCCAATTCTTAGAAATAAATACAACTCCAAGACCGCCGAATAATGCGGGAAGCAGTTGCTTAAAGGCGGGGGCAAGCACCTCCGAATTAAGAACGGGAGTAAGCGGGATTATAAGCAATACGCCCAAAATTATAATAACTGTTGTAACAATTGATGATACAGCAATGGCTATGGTCGATACAACCTCGCCCTCGTCGGAATTCGCCTTAACGCCTGCCTGCTCGAGTGCACCAAGAGCACAGGGTAATTTAAGGTTTGAAATATTTCCCGTTACAAACGAGAGATATGAGCCTCCCGCACCGAGCATCGGTATATATGTTATAACCTCTACAACACCTACCGCCCAATACATAGGAGCGGTTGCAACAAGACCCATCAAAAGACCTTTCATATCGGGTGTCGCACCGAAAATCAGTGAAACGGCTATGGGGAATGCCAATAAAATCGCCATCATAGATAAATTCCAGACAGTTCCGTATTTATGTACTTTGTTCATATATTCGCTCATTGTCTTCTCCCCCTTTTCTAACCTAACCACGCGGTAAACGGAATAGCGCTTGCCATTCCTACAATAAGGCTTACGGGCAGCGCGTAATCGGAAATCCACGGTGCCTTGACCTTTTTAACAAGTAATCCCGCAACACACATAACAAGCGCCGATACCGCCATTACGCACACCGGAATAACACCCGTAAAATCACCCGAGAAAACGGTTGATACATCACAGAATACAAAGCCGACAAAGGCGGAAATCATACCGATAAACATTGCTGACTGGAAAATATCAGACCATTTTTTATCGCGCTTCTCTAATTTCACCATACCGTTCTGCATTCTTTTACAAACGGCAGGAACGAGCCATATGCCCACCAAAATGCTGAGTGTCATAACTAATGTTACGGTTACATACTGTGTAGCAGTAAGTGCCACACCGCTTTCAACCCCCATTGCATTTGTGGTATTCGTAGCGGCAATTGTTTCGTATGACAGTGAGCCTACAACACTCAGTCTTAGCCACGGCAATGCAATACCGAGGCTTTTAGAAAGCGTCATAACGCTGATAACAATCGCAATAGCGGGAGCGATTGTGAAAATTGCAGCAGATACTGCAATCTTTTTAAGCTTTTTCATATCCATTTTTAGCTCTTTAGCGCGGCGCCAAGCCTTTATAAGAAAAAAGACCGACTGCCCGAGCACCGCGGCAATAATTATGCCTACCATTACAAAAAGAATAGGCGAATTAATACTGAATTCCATTATTTTTCCTCCCACTCCGCCATTGAGCTTTTCATTTTAGTAAGCCTGTCAATACAGTTAAGGCAAACATGGTGGTCTCGCATCTTTAGGGTGTCGCCCACCTCGCCACAGAAAATACAGCCTGGCTGATATTTTTTAAGAATGATTTTATCATCCTCCATAAAAATTTCAAAACTGTCAACATCGTTTTCAACCTCTAACTGTTTTCTTAAATCCATAGGTATTACTACCCTGCCGTTTTTATCAACGGCTCTTATAATTCCGGTTGTTCTCATAAAACTACCTCCTTTGCGTACATTATACCACTAATGGCATAAAATGTCAATTTGTAAGAAAGGAAGAGAAGATGCTAAGATAGCATCTTCTCTTCCTTTAGTTCGTATCGCAGCAACAAAGGTAAACCCTATTACTCGTTTTAATCGATTATCGATTAAATATCAATAGTCGAATTTCGATTATGTTAAAATCTTTTCGAGGTGGTTAAAATGACTATACACGAAAGAATTAAGGCACTTCGAGAGGAAAGAACAAATTACAATCAAACTGAGCTTGGAAAGCTGTTAAATATGAGCCAGTTGCAAATTTCCAGAATAGAAACCGGACGAGCCCATTTAAAAGATGAAGACATAATATTATATTGCAACTTTTTTAATGTATCCGCCGATTACATTCTGGGTCTTCCCAAAAACCTAAAATATCCCGAGAGATAAAAAGCGAGCAACTCCATAGGTTGCTCGCTTTTTTCTTTTAGTTTAATTCAAATTAAAAACTGTCTGCAGGCAATTTCACACTCTGAAAGAGTATTTCACCCACCCGTTAGGGTGGGTTTCGTTGGCAAATGTTAAACATTTGGTATTAGGGCATCCCGCTCTGTCGTAATGTGCTAATGATAACCTGCGGAAAACACAGGTGGGTGTCCTCTGTGCGGTTTCGCGGTCCCTTCTTCCGTTATAGGAAACGGCTTAGCCGCCTATAACGGGAGGTCTCCAAGCCCGCCGCCCAATACGGACCCCTAATAGTAGCTTGTAGGGTTATAATAGTACGGTCCGCGAGCAGAGCAGGACACCATTTATTTTACTGAAATTTATAAAAATTATTCCTCTTCGATTTCAAAAGCATCCTGAAGTCGATCGATAAAAGCATCGGCTACCATTTCATACTCCTCATCGTCCTCGATCTCAGAGAAGTATTCCTCGCCGTCTTCTTCCTCAACCTTAACGATTACAAGCTCACCTGAATCGTCTAAAATCTTCTGAGGGTCCTCGTAAACGGGAAGTAATGCAAGATAACGGTTTTCGTCATCCTCAATAGCGTCGAGCACTTCAAAGGTATATTCTTTACCCTCATCATCTGTAAGGGTTACTATATCGGGATTGTATTCTTCGGTCATTTAAAATTCCTCCTGTAGATTATCTGATTATATTTTATCCTAAAAAGCACCTTTAGTCAATGCCTTCTCGGTATTTTGCGGTTTCCTTTTCAATTACGCGCTTAAACTGAGTGTCGTACAGCGTTCGGTAGGTGCCGTCGTGCTCTATGAGCTCATCGTGCGAGCCGAATTCGGTAATTCTTCCCTCTTCAATTACCATAATTTTATCAGCGCCCAAAACGGTAGAGAGTCTGTGCGCAATAACTAGGCAGGTCCTGCCGACGGTTAGGCGGTCAAATGCCTCCTGAATGGCATTTTCACTGATTGAATCGAGTGAAGAGGTAGCCTCGTCTAAAATAAGAATTTCGGGGTTTTTAAGCAACACGCGAGCAATAGATACCCTCTGCTTTTCGCCGCCTGAAAGCTTTAATCCGCGATTTCCCACAACGGTGTTATACCCATCGGGAAGTGACATAATAAAATCGTGAATGTTTGCGGTTTTGCAGGCAGAATGAATCTCAGCTTCGGTAGCATCGGCCTTTGCATACAGCAAATTTTCCAAAATGGTGCCGTTAAACAAATAGGTATCCTGAGTTACAATTCCTATGCTTCGCCGCAAATAGGTTAAATCGAAATCCTTAACATCTACTCCCGCAATTCTAACTGTACCCTCAGTAACATCATAAAGGCGTGGTATTAAATTAATGATTGTGGACTTTCCTGCACCCGATGCTCCGACTATAGCATAGGTTTTTCCGTGCGGAAGAGTAAAGTCTACACCGCGCAAAATCGGTTTTTTGCTGTCATAAGCAAATTTAACATTCTCAAACTTAATATCCACCTGTGACATATCAGGCATTTGCGGATTTTCGCCATTAACAATTTCCTGTGGACGGTCGTAATAATCAAAAATACGCACAAACAGCGCAAGGCTTCGGGTAAAATCAACATGCAAATTAAGCAGAGTTCTCACAGGGAAATAAAGTCGGTTCACAAGCGCTACAACAACTGTTATATCGCCTATAGTTAGGTTGGAATTTGGGCTTGTAAGCACAAAATATCCGCCCGCAAAATAAATAAGTAAGGGTCCAACCTCCATAATAAGTCCCATAAATATATGAAACCAACTTCCGGCGCGTTGTTCGCGCACCGAAATCTCGGTAAACTCGCCGTTGATTTTTCGAAATTTCTCTTTTTCCTGCTTTTCCCTTGTAAAAAGCTTTGTTAGCACAGAGCCGCTAACGCTGAGTGTTTCCTCAATATGCTGATTCATTTCGTCGTTTTTAGCTTGGGCTAGGCTAAGCAAACTCCAGCGGCGGCGACTTACCGATTTTGTTGGGATTATAAGCAAAGGGATTATTATAATTCCTACAATCGCCAGACGCCAATCGGTGTAGAAAAGATAAAAGAGTGTGCTTGCTACTGTTAAAATGTTGCTTACAACCGAGGCAAGCGTGCCAGATATTACACTGCTGACACCGTTAATATCGCTGTTCATTCTAGTAATTATATCGCCCTGCTTTTCACTCATAAAGAACGAATGCGACATTCCCTGCAGATGTGCATACATCTGATTTTTCATATCAAATATTATCTTTTGCGAAATCCAAGCATTTATATAACGCTCAAGCACCGAAATTATTTGTGACGCAGCAAGTACTATAAATGCAATTACAAGCAAATTCAGCAGCTGAAGCACCGTGCCACCCATGCTTATTTTATCAACTATTTTACCGGTTATAACGCTGGGTAACAGTCCTAAAACCGAGGACACTGCAATTACAATAAATACAAGTACAAACTGTAATATGTATGGCTTTAAATAGCTCAAAATTCTTTTTATAAGCTGAGGGGTCACCTTTGGAAGATTTTGTTTTTCCTTATCGGTTAAAAAATCCCTAGGTCCACCAAAGCCTCTACGCGGTGGAGGCGGCATATTATCATCTCCTAAACTGTCTTTACATATATTATAAAGCAAAATTTTACTTAAATAAATAGTAAATTAAGGCTTTTTCTAATTATTTGCATTTTATTTATAAATTTTTCACAAAAGTTTTCAACTTTTTGCTTGACATTTGTGTAAAGTTATGGTATATTATAGTCAGAAAGAGAACTAGAAAGGACTGAGACCAATGAAAATGGAAATCAAACCGCAGCATTGTGTCAGATATGCTGCTAAAAAATAGATAGAAAGCGGTGAGTCCAAAGTACAATTAAATTAGAAACTCAACAAAAATTTTTTAAGATTGGTGATAGACCAATGAACAGTTATCTTGATTAATACAAAAATATTTTTTGGGTGAGTCCAATGGTTTAAGATAAATTATATGCATCTAAATTTACGCATTATGTAATTTAACTTATTAAATTTCTATTTAACAGCGGCCGTGAAGGGGTCGCCAAATCAAAAATAATAATACCCGATACGCAACAGCGTGTCGGGTGTTTTTTTGTTGAATAATTTTGTAAAGTGTGTTATATTAAGTATATAATATGAAAATCAAGGTGATTTCAATGAAACACGGCTTTATCAAATGCGCAGCTATAATCCCCGAAATTTCGGTTGCTGATGTTAGCCTTAACAAGCAAAACATAATAAAAGCTATATGTAACGCTGAAAATGCCGGCGTAAGCCTTGCGGTATTTCCCGAGCTTTCGGTTACAGGTGCTACCTGCGGCGATATGTATTTAAGCGACACACTGCTAAGTAACGCTTTATCGGCGCTTAGCGAAATTGCCGCCGCTACTGCAGACAGTGATATTATTGCAGTTGTTGGTCTACCTGTAAAATACGACTATAAGGTATATAACTGTGCCGCTGTTATTCACGCAGGCGAAATTTTAGGCGTTGTGCCAAAAACTAATCTTACAGCCGAAGAGCGCCGCTACTTCGCCCCTGCCGACACATTAGGCGCCGAGTATAACTCCTTAAAAATAGGCGCCGATATTGCGCCAATTTCCTCACGCCTTGTTTTTAGACATAACGATGTTGATGCTTTCCGTTTCGGTGTACAAATAGGCTCCGATTTATTTGCGGTTAACAGCACCGCAGATACCTTAGCCGCCGCAGGCGCTACAATAATTGTTAACTGTGCCGCCATACATGACACCCCTGAAAATGAAAATAAAATCCGTTTGTTCACCGCCGCTACATGTGCAAAGCTCAACAGCGGATATATTCTTTCTAATGCAGGCTGTGGAGAATCCACTACCGACCTTGTATTCTCAGGTCACAGCATTATTGCTGAAGACGGCGAAATTTTAACCGAAAATCTACCATTTAGCGGCAGCGATATTATTATCAGCGAAATTGATGCTGAGAAAGCTTCTTCCGCACGCGGAAACAGCTTTCCTGCCCGCCCCACAGGATTTACCGATGTGCTTTTTTTCGGCGAAATAAAGGACACCGAGCTCACACGCGAAATTGACCGCTCACCCTTTGAGTCAAAGGTAAACAAGGAATATTTTTACGAAAAAACCTTGACCGCCGCGGCTTACGGACTTAAAAAAAGAATAGACCACACCCACTGTAAAAAGCTGGTTATGGGAATTTCGGGCGGACTTGACAGTACATTAGCGCTACTGACCTGTGTTCGCACGGCAGAGCTTTGCGGTATGGAGCGCGCAGATGTTATTGCCATTACAATGCCCTGCTTTGGCACTACCGAGCGCACTAAATCAAATGCCGAGGTATTATGTGAGAATTTAAGCGTTACCCTTAAAACTGTTGATATTAAAGAGGCTGTTTCACAGCATTTCAGCGATATAGGCCACGATAAAAACAACCGAAATGTAACCTACGAAAACGCTCAGGCGCGTGAACGCACCCAAATTCTTATGGATATTGCCAACGATGTCGGCGGTATGGTTATAGGCACGGGTGATTTATCAGAATTAGCACTTGGCTTTGCAACCTATAACGGTGACCAGATGTCGATGTACGGTGTAAACGCTTCAATTCCAAAGACGCTTATCCGTTCTCTAACTGCCTATGAAGCCGAAAAATTTGGTGGAAAGATAGGCAAAACCCTGCTTGATATTCTGAATACTCCCGTATCTCCCGAGTTGCTCCCACCCGAGGACGGCGTTATCGGTCAGGTAACAGAAGAGCTGGTAGGGCCTTACGAGCTGCACGATTTCTTTATTTACAATATGATAAAGCTCGGCTTCTCACCTGCTAAAATTTACCGCTTGGCTCTAAAGGCATTTGAAAACGACTATGATGCGACTACAATTTTAAAATGGTTAAAGGTGTTTGTAAAGCGTTTTTTCACACAGCAGTTTAAGCGCTCCTGTATGCCCGACGGTGTTCAGGTGACCGACATTTCGTTTTCACCTCGCGGCGGATTTAAAATGCCCTCAGATATAACCGCAAAGGCTTGGCTTGACGAGCTTGAAAGTTTATAAATAAAAAATCTCATCGGTTTTTCGATGAGATTTTTTATTTTTTGCGCATACTATTTTTGGAGGGATATTATGAAAAAGAAAAGAAACCCACAATACGACGAACACACACCGCCCGCAGAAGATGTGCGCGATACGCCTGAAGCTGTTTTTGAACAGTTAAATAAATACGGCACCTATGAAATTCAGCCGACAGCCGACCGTGCCGACTGGTTCCCCGCAATAGCTCAGGGATTGCCAACACAACCGCACAAGCGTAACCAACAAAAGGACCATACAAAATCAAAGCTCCACGATAACGCAGAGCTTTGGAGTTACGACAAATTAAACGAGCGAGATTAAATCTCGCTCGTTTAGTGTTTATATTCTTTCAACACCGATTGTAAGGTCTTCACCGTTAATATCCCAATTTTTAACGAAGCCCTTGGGCTCTGCCTCAACAAGTGTTTCTGCAAGGGTGTCGCCTACAATGCCGTCCTTACCGCTGAGGGCAATTGAAACAGCCTTTTCGCTACCCTTTAAGGTAATGTTAATGTGATCCATTACATTAAAGCCCGCTTCCTTACGCATTGTCTGCACCTTGCTGACAATTTCGCGGATAATACCCTCGGCTACGAGTTCGTCGGTAAGGGTTGTATCAATAGCAACCGTAACTCCCTTATCTGTAAGGGCAAAAAAGCCCTCTTTCTGTTCTGACTCGATAAGTAAATCATCGGCGGTAAGTTCAACTTTACCCGAAGCAAAATCAAATACCAGCTTGCCGTTCTTATCAAGCTCAGCCTTAGCCGCCGAGCCGTCAAGCTGGGAGAGCGCCGTACGGATTTCATTTAACTGCTTGCCGTACTTAGGTCCAACAGTTTTAAGCTGCGGCTTAAACTTATAGGTTACAAAGCCGTCAACATCAGCTACGAAGCTTACATTTTTAATGTTGAGCTCATCCTTGATAATATCGAGATAAATCTCATTAAGCTCGCTATCAAGCTTAACATACATTGTATTAAGCGGCTGGCGATTCTTACGGTTCGAGCCGTTACGCGCCGCACGACCAAGAACTACAATTTCAAGCACCTTTTCCATGCTATCCTCAAGAGCAGGATCAATTGCGCTTCCATCTACTTCGGGGAAGTTGCAAAGGTGAATACTCTCGGGTGCGTCCTTATCCACGCTTCTTACAATATTCTGGTAGATATTCTCTGCCATAAACGGAATCATCGGGGCAGCCGCCTTGCAGATTGTATCAAGAGCTGTATAAAGGGTCATATAGGCAGCCGTTTTATCCTCGGTCATACCCTGTACCCAATAGCGTTCACGACCACGGCGAACATACCAGTTACTCATTTCATCAACAAATTCCTGAAGCGCTCTGGCGGCCTCGGGGATGCGATAGTTGCCGAGGTTTTCATCAACTGCTCTTACAGTAGAGTTTAAACGAGAAAGCAGCCATTTATCCATAACTGTGAGTTTACAGTCGGCAAGATTATACTCGGTAGGATTAAATTTATCAATCTCAGCATAAAGCACATAGAAAGCATAGGTGTTCCAGAGTGTGCCCATAAACTTGCGCTGACCCTCGGTTACAGCCTTTCCGTGGAAACGGTTAGGCAGCCAAGGTGCGGAGTTGGTGTAGAAATACCAACGGATTGCATCGGCGCCGTAGGACTCGAGTGCATCAAACGGGTCAACGGCGTTGCCCTTTGATTTAGACATCTTTTGACCGTTCTCATCCTGAACATGGCCGAGAACTATTACATTCTTATAGGGCGCCTTATTGAAAATAAGGGTTGAGATAGCTAAGAGTGAGTAGAACCAACCGCGGGTCTGGTCAACCGCCTCAGAAATAAAGTCGGCTGGGAACTGCGCCTCGAATAGCTCTTTATTCTCAAACGGATAATGGTGCTGAGCAAAAGGCATTGCGCCCGAGTCAAACCAACAGTCGATAACCTCGGGTACGCGATGCATTTCGCCTCCGCACTTTTCGCACTTAATGGTAACGGCATCAACATAAGGTCTGTGCAGTTCAATTTCCTCAGGGCAGTTATCCGACATTTCTTTAAGCTCTGCAATTGAGCCTATAGAATGCAGGTGTCCGCACTCGCACTGCCAAATGTTTAAGGGTGTGCCCCAATATCGATTACGGGAAATACCCCAATCCTGAACATTCTCGAGCCAATCGCCAAAGCGACCCTTACCAATGCTTTCGGGTATCCAGTTGATTGTATTGTTATTTCTTATAAGATCGTCGCGAACGGCGGTCATTTTTATAAACCAAGACTCTCTTGCATAGTAGATAAGCGGAGTGTCGCAACGCCAGCAGAACGGATAATCGTGCTCGAATTTCGGAGCATCGAAAAGCATTCCCTGCTTATCTAAATCAACGAGTACTAACGGGTCGGCATCCTTAACAAATTTACCGGCATATGGTGTTTCGGCAGTCATTTCACCCTTACCGTCAACAAACTGAACAAAGGGCAGGTCATATTTTCTGCCAACCTTAGCATCGTCCTCACCGAATGCGGGAGCAATGTGAACAATACCTGTGCCATCTGTCATTGTAACATAGCTGTCACAGGTGATATAATGGCCCTTTTTGTTCAGCTTTTGGGCTACTTCACCCGCACAGGCAAACAGCGGCTCATATTCCTTATGCTCTAAATCGGTACCAACATATTTTTGGATAATCTCATAGGCGGGAGTTTCCTCACTGCCTAATTTGCCAAGCACCTTATCGAGCAAAGCCTCTGCCATATAATAGGTGTAACCGTCGGCAGCCTTAACCTTGCAGTAGGTTTCATTCGGATTCACGCAAAGCGCAACATTAGACGGAAGTGTCCAAGGGGTAGTTGTCCAAGCAAGGAAATAAGCGTCCTCATTTACTACCTTAAAGCGAACAACCGCACTTCTCTCCTTAACATTCTTATAGCCCTGAGCTACCTCGTGGCTAGATAACGGAGTTCCGCAACGGGGGCAATAAGGCACAATTTTAAAGCCCTTATAAAGAAGGTTTTTCTCATATATCTTCTTGAGCGCCCACCATTCAGACTCAATAAAATCGTTATGATAAGTAACATATGGGTTTTCCATATCAGCCCAGAAGCCAACGGTACGGGAAAAATCCTCCCACATTCCCTTATATTTCCAAACACTTTCCTTACAGTGGTCAATAAACGGCTCAAGACCGTACTGCTCTATTTGCTCCTTACCGTCAAGACCAAGAAGCTTCTCAACTTCGAGCTCTACGGGTAGTCCGTGGGTATCCCAACCTGCCTTTCGCGGCACCATGGCGCCTTTCATTGTGCGGTAACGCGGAATCATATCCTTAATTACGCGGGTAAGCACATGACCGATATGCGGCTTGCCGTTAGCGGTCGGAGGTCCGTCATAAAAAACATAAGGCTCGCCGCCCTTGCGTTCCTCTATACTCTTTTCAAATATTTTTTCGTCCACCCAAAATTTTTCGATGCGTTTTTCTTCTTCAACGAAATTAACATTAGGCGAAATACTTTTATACATCTTATTTCCTCCCCATAGGGTTATTCATCATTTTATATTATCACAAAAGTACAATAATTGCAATGAATTTTTAGGTAAATAGAGGTAAAAATATTATTGGTGATTTTAATGAATAAATTTTTCAAAGCATTTGCAATTGTTTCGGCGCTATTATTGGTGCTGGCGCCCTGCTGCCTTGCGGTATCGCTGTATGGCTCGCGCGGTGACGAGGTTTCCGCTATTCAGCGCGAGCTTACCGCCCGCGGCTACTATTTTGCAGGCGTTGACGGAATTTACGGCAAAGCCACCGAAAACGCCGTAATACAGTTCCAAAGGGATAACGGACTTCGTATAGACGGAATTGCGGGCAGTGAAACGCTGTCAGCTCTCGGTATTGAGGGTGGCGATAGCTACAACTCTGCCGACTATCAGTTACTCGCCCGTATAATCTCAGCCGAGGCGCGGGGTGAGCCCTATATCGGTCAGGTAGCGGTTGGCGCCGTGGTGCTAAACCGAATAGAGCACCCCTCTTTTCCGGATACACTGGCCGGTGTGGTTTACCAAAAGGGTGCCTTTTCCTGCCTATATGACGGGCAGTTTGATGAGCCCATAGCAGATAGCGCCTATGCCGCCGCACGCGACGCATTAAATGGTATGGACCCGAGTGACGGCGCTATTTACTATTTTAACCCCAACACCGCCACAAACGATTGGATTTGGTCGCGTCCGTACATTGTCACAATAGGCAGCCACCGTTTTTGTGCCTAATTATGAACAATTTGTAAAGGTCAGGAAAAGTCAAAAAATATTTTTAAAAACCTATTGACAAGTTGGAAATTCCTGCTATAATAAGGATAGTTAGCACTCGCGAGTATCGAGTGCTAACTATAAAAAGCTTATAACAAGGGCGGTGTGTGAATGGAACTGAGCGAGCGCAAAAAAGCTATACTTTCAGCAATAGTTAAGATGTACATAAGCTCAGGTGAGCCGATAGGCTCAAAAATGCTCTGCCAAATTTTGGAAAATGCACCGTCAAGCGCAACGCTTAGAAACGAGATGAACGCGCTATGCGATTTAGGGCTGCTTAGCCAGCCGCACACCTCGGCAGGCAGAATTCCCACGGCAGATGGTTACCGCCTTTATATTAACACTCTTATGGATAAAGGCGAAATTTCCGCTGATGCAAAAGAAATTATCGATAACAATCTTAATTTCTCAAACTGTGACCCCGAAAAGCTGCCCGAAAAAGCGGTAGAAATACTATCAGCCATTACCGGGCTACCCGCTTTCTCTGCAAAAATTTCGGACGATGGAATAACCCTTAAGCGTATTGAGCTGCTTCCTATGGGTAACCACTCGGCAATGCTTATTATAATCACTTCCGACGGTCGCTCACGCTCACGGCTCTGCCATATCACAGTACCTTTGACCGCTACGGTAATTTCAGATTTTGACAAGTATATAACACGGTGTGTAATAAGTAAGAATTTAGAAGCCCTTACCCCTGCGGCTATGCAAAGCATTACAGTGCAATCGGGATTGAATATTCTAAATCTGATGCCGCTGATAACGGCGCTTTTCCAGATGGTTGAGGATATTAAGAATTCCTGCCTGAGTGTTAAGGGGACATCAAACTTTTTCACAATGGGGCTTCATCGCGAGGCTGCCGATAAGATAAGTAATCTCATCAGCTCGCATGATACCCTAATGTCACTTATCTCAAAAACCGACAAGCCGCTCAGCATTGTGTTTGGCGACGATACTGAATATTCGGCACTTAAACCGTCAAGCATTATCTTAGCGCGCTACGGTGTTGGCGGTAAGGATATAGGTTGCTTGGGCGTTATAGGACCGACCCGAATGTCATATGAAAAAATACTGCCAAGCGTAGAATACGCTGCAGAAAAAATAAACAAACTACTAAGCAATACATTAAAGGATATGGAGGAAGTATAGTGGACGAGAAAGAAAATATAACCCCTACCGAGCAGACTGCTGAAAAAGCAAAGAAAGCTCCGAAGAAAAACAAAAAGGATGAGGAAATTGAAGCATTAAATCAAAAGCTTGAATCTGAACACGATTTGCTGCTTCGCACCGCAGCCGAGTTTGACAATTATAAAAAACGCACCGAACGCGAGAGAATTTCTACCGCGGAATACTCTAAAGCGTCGGTTTTAAAAACTTTATTACCCATTATTGATAACATCGACCGTGCAGCCGCAGTTGAGGCGGGTAGTCCTGAATATATAAAAGGTATTGAGCTGATTGTTAAGCAGTTCACCACCCTTTCAGATAATTTAGGTCTTATACCGTTAGCTAAAGCAGGCGATAAGTTTGACCCGAACTTTCACGAGGCAGTAATGCACTGTGAAGACGAGAATTTTGGCGAGAACGAAATTGCCGAGGTTTTACAGCAGGGCTACAAGGTAGGCGACACCGTAGTTCGTGCAGCAATGGTCAAGGTTGCAAACTAACATATAAAAACAATTATTATAAAGGAGATTTTTATCATGGGAAAAATTATCGGTATCGACTTAGGTACAACTAACTCTTGTGTTGCCGTTATGGAAGGCGGCGAGGCTGTTGTTATTGCAAATGCTGAAGGCGGCAGAACTACACCCTCTGTTGTAGCATTTTCAAAAACAGGCGAAAGAATGGTAGGTCAGGTTGCAAAGCGTCAGGCTATCACCAACCCTGACAGAACTATCAGCTCAATCAAACGCGAAATGGGCACCAACTACTCAGTAAAAATTGATGAGAAAAACTACACTCCTCAGGAAATTTCAGCAATCATTCTGCAGAAATTAAAGGCTGATGCTGAGGCATATCTCGGCTCCGCTGTTACCGAGGCTGTAATTACCGTTCCCGCTTACTTTACCGATGCTCAGCGTCAGGCAACTAAAGACGCAGGTAAAATTGCGGGTCTTGAAGTAAAGAGAATTATCAACGAGCCTACTGCAGCTGCTCTCGCTTACGGCATTGATAAGGATGCCGACCAAAAGGTTATGGTTTATGACTTAGGCGGCGGTACTTTCGATGTTTCCATTATCGAAATGGGCGACGGCGTTCAGGAGGTTTTAGCCACTGCAGGTAACAACCGCCTTGGTGGTGACGACTTTGATAAGCGCGTTATGGATTACATCGTTGCAGGCTTTAAAGCTGAAAGCGGCATTGATTTATCGGGAGATAAGATGGCTATGCAGCGCGTTAAAGAGGCTGCTGAAAAGGCAAAAATTGATTTATCCGGTATGACACAGGCTGATATTAACCTGCCCTTTATTACCGCTGATGCTAACGGTCCGAAGCATTTTGAAACAACCCTTACCCGCGCTAAGTTCAACGAGCTTACCGCAGACCTCGTTGAGGCCACTATGAATCCTGTTCGTCAGGCTCTTGCCGATTCGGGACTCCAAAAAAATGAAATCAACAAGGTGCTTATGGTTGGTGGATCTTCAAGAATTCCTGCCGTTCAAGAGGCTGTTAAGAGCTTTATGGGTGCAGAGCCCTTTAAGGGAATCAACCCCGATGAGTGCGTAGCAATCGGTGCGGCGCTTCAGGGCGGCGTGCTCGGCGGCGATGTTAAGGGACTTTTACTTCTCGATGTTACTCCCCTTTCCCTCGGTATTGAAACTATGGGTGGCGTTTCCACAAAGGTAATTGAACGCAACACCACTATTCCCGCTAAGAAAAGCCAGATTTTCTCAACCGCAGCCGATAATCAGACCTCGGTTGAAGTACATGTTTTACAGGGTGAGCGCGAATTTGCAAGAGATAACAAGACCCTTGGCGTATTCCATCTTGACGGTATTGCTCCCGCTCCCCGCGGTATACCCCAGATTGAAGTAACCTTTGATATCGACGCTAACGGTATTGTTCATGTTTCGGCTAAAGACTTGGGCACAGGCAAAGAAAATGACATTACCATTACCGCCAGCACAAATATGTCTAAAGAGGATATTGATAAGGCTGTTAAAGAGGCTGAGCAATATGCCGCTGAGGACAAAAAGCGCCGTGAGGATATCGATATTCGCAACGGTGCAGACCAGATGATTTATCAGACCGAAAAGACCCTTGCTGACTTCGGTGATAAGGTAACTGAGGAAGAAAAGAGCAAGATTGAAGCCGCTAAAGAAGCTCTTAAGGAAGCTTTAAAGGGCGACAATATAGATGATATTAAGGCAAAGCAGGAAGCACTGCAAAAAGAAATTTTTGCTATCAGCGAAAAGGTTTATAAGGCAGCTGCAGAGGCTCAGCAGGCAGCTCAGGGTGCAGACCCGAATGCAGCAGGCGGCAATGCTGACAATGTATATGATGCTGACTTCACCGATGTTGATGATACAAACAAATAATATCTAAGATTAGGGTAGAGCGAATAATCCGAACCCGCCTCAAAGCGGCTTATTTCGGCGCTTTTTACCCAATCCGTTCTTGTAAGGCTACAGCCTTACTGCACCCGTATTGAATAAAAATCACTCAAAATATTCTCTCTTCGAGGTCAAAAATTTTAAAAAGAGCGGATTTTTATTCAGCCAAGGCACAAAACGCAGTTAATCCTAACGGATTAACGAGTATTTTAACAAAGTATGAGTGAAAATCCGCCTTTTTAAAACGGAGTTCGGATTATTCGCTCTACCCTAACCGCTTGCCAAAAAGGGACACACCCTTACCGCAAGCGGTCCCCCTCTCTTCTCACAAGGGAGGCTGACTATCCCATACATATAGGAGAGTTATTGTGGCAGAAAATAAACGCGATTACTATGAAGTGCTGGGCGTTGATAAATCGGTCAGCGATGATGAACTTAAAAAAGCATACAGAAAAGCGGCTAAAAAGTACCACCCTGATTTAAACCCAGGGGACGCTACAGCTGAAAAGAACTTTAAAGAGGTTAATGAAGCTTACGAAATTCTTTCCGACAAAGAAAAGCGCGCTCGCTACGACCAATTCGGTCACGCGGGTGTTGACCCCAACTTCGGTGCAGGTGGAGGCGACCCGTTCGGCGGATTTGGCGGGGGCTTCGGCGGCTTTGGAGATTTCGGCGACCTTGGTGACATTTTCGGCAGTATTTTTGGTGGTGGGGCTACCCGTCGCAATCCTAATGCACCTCGTCGCGGTGCAGATACCGCGGCAAATATTATCATTTCTTTTGAAGAGGCGGCAAAGGGCTGTAAAAAGACGATTAAGGTTACCCGAATTGAAAGCTGTGACGACTGTGGCGGAAGCGGTGCTAAAAAAGGCACCTCGCCCAAAACCTGCCCTAATTGCCATGGCTCGGGCTATGTAACACGAATGCAGCGCACACCTTTCGGTACAATACAAAATCAGTCCCCCTGCGAACAGTGCAGAGGTTCGGGTAAAATAATAGACAACCCCTGTTCAACCTGCGGTGGCAAAGGCAAAATTCGCCACACACTTAATCAAGAGGTTGATATTCCTGCAGGAATTGACGATGGACAGATAATAAGCATTCGCGGCGGAGGTGACGCCGGTACAAACGGCGGACCAAGCGGTGACCTTAGAATTAATGTAACGGTGCGTCCACACCCGATTTTCGAGCGCGAGGGCTTTGATGTTTATTGCGAAGTTCCGATAACTTATGCACAGGCGGCTTTAGGTGCTGAAATCATAGTGCCAACCATTGACGGCAAGGTTAAATTCACAATTCACGAGGGCACACAGCCAGGTGAGGAATTCCGACTTCGCGGCAAGGGTATTCAGCGTCTTAACTACTCTGGACGCGGCGATGAATATGTTAAAATTGTTGTTGAAGTGCCTAAAAACCTTTCTAAAAAACAAAAGGAAGCCCTAAAAGAATTTGAAAAACTTACAGAGGACAGCAATTACAAAAAAAGCCGTAGCTTTGCTGATAAAATTAAGGATTTATTTGATTAAAAAGACCGCTTTCGCGGTCTTTTTTGTTACTCAAAGTCTGTATTTATATAAATATCTAACGCTCTGCCGCCCACCAGTGTGCCATCCTTAGTAAGCCAGAACGCCTGTGCTGTTATGGGTTTGCCAAAATAATCCTGAGGTACATTTGTTACGGTAACGGTCATAAACCTATGTGATGCGGGTGAAAATATAGTCGGGTCATAATATATATCGCCGTCATAACCTGTAGCCCTTAGACTTGAATAAACCGTATTGGACTCCATTATCATAGTCTGAATGCCGTCGGCTGCCAAAGTGAATCTCACCTTGGAATACTTAAAGCTATCAACCGTAGAAACAAGCCTAAGTTTAGTGGTTTTACTCTCAGCCGTTGTGCCCGCAGATATTTGCCAACCAATGCGGAGAACATTTGTCGGCACAAACTTAGCATAAAGTGGTGTTCCTGTCTGTGCTGCAAGGTTAACCTGTGCCTCATTCATAACCGCATTTTCATTATCAGCCTCGCTATACCATCCGCCAAACACATAACCGTTCTTATCGGGAGCAACATAGTTGTCTGTTTTACGAAAGTCTGAAACATTAAAAATTTCATCGTAAACAACCGAGGTCTTCTCATCAGTGGCAGTCTTAATTATAATTTTATTACCTAAAAATTTATCAAGATTGTAAAGACCGTTTTCGTCCGCTGTGATAATCTCACCATTCGCTAAAACTGTATCTCCGTTATCCAATCTAATCCTAAAGCCCAAAAGCCTGCTTGCGGTAGCATCAGTCTGGCTGGTTCTTGCAGAGAATTCGGGCTCAACCTCAGAGTTGTACGCCTCTATATGATAATCGAGAACATCTTTCAAATCACTAACATTAACCTCAGCATAATCGCACTCGGCATTATTTATAATTATCATCCATTTACTATAATCAGCTGATATTTTCTCTAATGAATTACTTTTATGAATATCGAATCCGCTTGAAAGAGCGGATTTATCGATAATCACTGCTATATTATGCACTTTTGGAGTGGTATTACTTCCTTGAGGTCCAAACCCGAAGCCCTCCAAAACAGTACCGCCGTTAATTCTGACTACGGTGTTGCCCTTTATAGCGGGCGCCGCACCCGAGCCGGCACTACCGCCGGAGCCCGAAATTGCTCTTCCGGAGTTGTATCCAAGATAAAATTTATTAACCGTGCCTCCGCTCATTGTGAAAGAAATATCACCGTTAACAATCTGCCCTGTGGTGCCTGTGCAGGCGTTTCCCATACCGAATATGTACACGCCCATAGCACCCTTATTAAGAGTAGTGTTGAAACTCATCGGTACATCAGCATCGCCCCATACATTATGACAGCTTATACCATCTGCAACCGAAACGAAATCGGAATTAATTATAACATTACTGCTCTTGTTATTTGCATAATGAGTAGCAGAAGTAACTACCGATGGCTTGATATTGGCAGCAACAGTACCCTCATCAAGAGTTAATGTGTGCCCTCCCGAATTTATAGTGCCACCTGTCGGGATAAGAGTGATGTTTTTAAAGGTAATATCGCCGTAAAGCTTAGGTGCGGCGGCATTTGTGATGATTAGGGAATTCTCAGCTGAATTATTATATCCCGTAACGGTTATAAGATCGTGCTGAACAGCCGCAGAGCTTGCAAGATTATCAGTTGTAACAGCACCCTTAACATAAACAGTTCCACCCTGAGGGCTTAGGTAAGCAATAGCCGAAGAAATATCGGTGAAATGCTTTTCGTTAGCTTTTGCTTCATAAGTTTCGGAAGCCACAACTACTTTATAAGCAACATTAACCGTAATATCAATTACCTCGGCGCCAAACGGCTCAATACTGTATATATCATCGGTGCCCTCAATAGGATACGCAGCGTTGCCGTTTATATAAATTTGAGAATTCTCTGAATCAGGCGTTATTTTAAATCCCTTAAGCACAGCTGAGGAGGCCTTGCCCTCAAACACAGGCTCCGCCTTGCCGTTGGTTACCGCAATATTATAATCGATAAGCTTTTTAAACTGATCGTTTGTAGTATCTACAGCAGCCTGTCCGCCCTCAGCATTATTTACTATAACAATAAACTTTTTGTTGTCTGCCTTATTAAAGTACTGCGCATTGTCGTTGCCTGCAACGGTGGTAGTTGAGGATTTTTTGCCGTTAAGAATTATAGTTATATTCCCCGTTTCACCGATGTTGGCTGTAGGGGTCAAAACTGTCTGGTGTCCAACAGTAATCCTACTTATATTACCCTCATTAATATTAACAAGCGTATTACCTTTAATTACCGAGAAATCACCGCTGACTATTGTCCCCACATACATATTGGTTACCGTGCCACCATACATATTGAACTCAAAATCGCCCGAAAGATTAATGGCTTTCAAATAATTGGCATTACTGCCTACAGTACTGTTATTTCCGGCTAAGGGCTGTGTATAAACATCCCTGATTTCTCCGCCATAAAGACTGTACCTGACACTCGTGCTATAGTTTAGTGTATCACTGCAAAACTGATACATCATCGGTGCTGCAGTCTGGAATGTGCCCGATTTAATATCTATATCGTTATACCATTCACTGTCAGGATTATTAGTTCCGCTATTGCTCGGCACATTATGCCCTAAGCGATAGGTTGTGTGGGTTGTTGTAACCCCCTCGCCAAAGGTTAGCTTATAACCATAGGAATAAAAACCGGTTGAAATAATAGCGGCATTATGACTATACGCCTTAATTTCAATGTTTTTAAAGGTTAAATCACCCTTTAACGGAAAAGCATAGCAGTCGGTGTTGTTCTTGCCGTAGCTTAAATCAAGCAGGGCGTTACCATCATATCCCTCAATAGTTACCGCACCGCGTGTTGTAACAGCGGTGTCTTTACCCTCTAGGCCCTCAGCGGAGGCTGGGTTGAAGCTACCGTTAATATAGACCGTACCACCCGCTTTGCCTAAATAGTCGATAGCCTCAGTAATGGTTGATTTTATAACTAAAACATTACCGCCATTGCCTATAGCACCGTTGGTTAATGTTCCAGCCGCATCAACAACGACTATTCTTCCAGCCGCAAACACTGTGCCGAACGGAATCAAACTAAAAATCGCCACAAATAATAATAGAAAAGCTATCGTCTTTTTTATTGCCCCTAACATACATTTCTCCCCAACAAATATATTTTGATAAAACAAAGTCCCTTTATTAGGACACACAGCTTACAATAAATACGATTTTAAAAACCGTAAAATTGCGTATCCTTTTAAAGGGACCCTTTATTATTTGAATTTTTTCACCACTTCAAATGCTAATTTTTTATAACCCGCATCGGTGAAGAACACGCCGTTATCTAAATGGTCACAAAGCAGTTTTTCCGAGAAATTTCCTAGATCCACATATTGGGCGGAGTAGTCCGCGGCCATAACTTCGATAGCCTTGTTACAACCAAAAATATGAGTGTTGGTATCCTTTCCCCTCTTTGCAGGGTCGCACATTGTGTGTGACGCTAAAATAAGCTTTGTCTCGGGGTGGGTTTTCTTAATTTCTTCAACTGTCGCTCGTACAGCGGTGTCAAACCCTGTAGATGTTTCATTACCGATAATTGCAGCAGTATAGCAAATAACATCATAGGTTTTGCGTGAAGCAGTAAGGGCAAATCGAATACGGTCAGGATAGCACTTATCGGTAACCGAAATAGAGCCTGTCAGGCGGTGAACACACCAATCATTACCCAAAAGCTCCTCATAATAAAAGCTCATACCCTCAGTAACGCCGTCACCGATTATAAGCAATCTTTTTTGGTCATCGCGGTAAAGTCCGGGCATCCAAAGGCGCGACCAGCCTCTGTACTCCGTTTCCTTTGCGGGATTAAATTCATTCACCCTTTGAGTGCGGTTATAGTCCTCAAATTTACTGCGCTTTGAATCTACTAACATAATCTCCACCTACCTTGCGAACTTAATAACCTGAAATGCGAGCTTTTTGTAGCCATCAGGTTTAAAGTGAATACCGTCGGGACCGTGGTCGTCCTTAATCTTCTCGGAATATACAGCAAGGTCATTCAGTTCGAAATTGAACTCCTTACACAAGCGGTAAACAACATTATTTCGGTCGTTAGTATACATATGCCATTTTTGCAGCTTCTTTACAAAGCTGCCGTCAGGCTCGGGCACATATGCTGCCGTGCTGGTAGCTAGCACAATTTTAGCTGTGGGGTGAAGCTCTTTTATCAGCGCTATAACCTCACGGTAGGCAGCCTCAAACTCCTCGGGAGTTTCAACTCCGTGACCGCCGTTATTAAAATGAATAACATCGTAAGGCAGACGAGAAAACTGCAGAGAATTACGCAGCGTAAGAATAAAATCGCGATCGGTAATCGGCAGTGAGGTTGTAAAGCTGTCAACTATCCACGCTGAGCTTATAATATTGTCGATTTGTCCGTTAATTCCGCCCGTAATACTGTCACCGACAATAAGCAGACGCTTTTTCGCATTATTATAACAGTCGTTAACTCTTATAAAATCCCAAATAGTATCCTCTGTAGGATACTCTTTCTTGGCGGTTACAACAACCTGAGTTTCATCAAAAGCCTTGCGTTCCATTAAGTTTCCTCCCTATTTCAGTCCCTCCACCCAAACTATTTCATTGGTTGCGAGAGATTTTTTCACATCAATTACTCTTTGATTTGAAGAGCCGCGAAATTTAAGAGATATGTCTTTAAGTTTCTCAACAAATCTACCGTCGACCAACACATCGATATATGATAGCATTTCGCGTGTATATACTGTATTCGCGCGACTTGAGCCCAAAAGCTCTTCATCCAGTAAAAAGCCGGTATAACACCAGATATCCTTATTAGGATACTCCGATTTAATTTGCTTTAAAAGAGCTAACAACTCGGGTTGGTTTTCAGGCTCAAACGGCTCGCCGCCCAGCAGCGAAAACCCCGAAATATAGTCGGGCTTCATCGCCTCAATTATATCATCGGTTTCCGCCTGTGTAAAGGGTTTACCGTAAAAAAAGCTCCATGTGTCTTTATTAAAACAGTTTTTACAGTGGTGGCGGCAACCTGATACAAAAAGGGACACTCTTACACCAAGTCCGTTAGCTATATCGTTTTTCTTTATTTCACCGTAATTCATAAATTTCCTCGCTAAAACAAACTCCGAGTCGGGTGACTCGGAGTTTAACTTTTATAAGTGCAATACTCTCTCTTTTATTTCCTGAGTTCTGCCCTGATTCCAATACTGTGTGCCGATATATCCGCAGGTGCGTCTTGCTACATTCATTTTAGCCTGATCGGTGTTTCCGCATTTTGGACAACGCCAAATAAGCTTATTATGGTCGTCCTTAATTACCTCTATTTCACCGTCGAAGCCACACTCCTGACAGTAGTCACTCTTAGTATTAAGCTCTGCATACATAATATTTTCATAAATATACTGCATTACCGAGAGAACTGCGGGTAGGTTATCCTGCATATTGGGCACCTCTACATAGGAGATAGCGCCACCGGGTGACAACGCTTGGAATTTAGACTCAAGCGCTAATTTATCAAAGGCATCAATCGGCTCGGTAACATGAACATGATAGCTGTTGGTAATATAGTTTTTATCGGTAACTCCCGGAACTATACCGAAACGAGCCTGTAGGCACTTAGAAAACTTATAGGTAGTGCTCTCAAGCGGAGTGCCGTAAAGCGAATAGTCTATATTTTCTTCGGCTTTCCACTTGGCGGTGTACTCATTAAGCTTATTCATAATCTCAAGACCTAACGCCTCGCCCTCGGGCTCGGTTAGCTTTTTGCCATTAAGTGAATATACACATTCCCAAAGACCGGCAAAGCCGAGAGAAATAGTGGAATATCCGCCGTGAAGCAGACTATCAATTGTTTCACCCTTTTTAAGTCGTGCAAGAGCTCCGTACTGCCAAAGAATTGGCGCAGCATCAGACAGGGTGCCTGTCAAACGCTCGTGGCGGCACTGGAGGGCTCTGTGACAGAGCTCCATTCTCTCATCGAAAATCTGCCAGAACTTATCCATATCACCTGCAGCAGAAAGACCAATGTCAACAAGGTTTACAGTTACAACACCCTGATTAAAGCGACCGTAATACTTAGGCTTACCGTCCTTATCAACAAATGGGGTTAAGAAGCTGCGGCAACCCATGCAGGTATAGCAGTTACCGTTGCCGTTTTTATCAATCTTATTCTGGAGCATAATTTTTTCGGAAATATAATCGGGTACCATACGTTTAGCAGTGCATTTTGCTGCAAGCTTGGTAAGATACCAGAATCTGGTTCCCTCTTTGATATTATCCTCTTCTAAAACATAAATAAGCTTCGGGAAAGCAGGGGTAATCCAAACGCCCTCTTCATTCTTAACGCCGCAAATACGCTGATTAAGGGTTTCCTCGATAATAAGCGCAAGGTCAGCTTTTTCTTGCTCGTTTTTAGCCTCATTAAGATACATAAATACGGTAACAAAGGGAGCCTGTCCGTTAGTTGTGAGGAGTGTTACAACCTGATACTGAATGGTCTGAACACCCTTGCGGATTTCTTCACGAAGTCTTTTTTCAACGATTTTATTAAGCTTATCGTCGCTTACATCCAAATCAATTGCGGCGAACTCCTCTACAACCTGACGCTGTAGCTTTTCGCGGCTAATTTGTACAAACGGAGCCAAGTGTGTAAGTGAAATACTCTGTCCGCCGTATTGGTTAGATGCTACCTGAGCAATAATCTGCGTAGCAATGTTACAAGCGGTAGAGAAGCTGTGCGGCTTTTCAATAAATGTACCGCTGATAACAGTTCCGTTTTGAAGCATATCCTCTAAATTTACGAGGTCGCAGTTGTGCATATGCTGTGCGAAATAGTCAGCATCGTGAAAGTGAATAATGCCTTGGTCGTGAGCCTCAACAATGTCACTCGGCAGTAAAATACGCTTGGTAATATCCTTACTAACCTCACCTGCCATATAGTCACGCTGAACGCTGTTTACGGTAGGATTTTTGTTAGAGTTTTCCTGCTTAACCTCTTCGTTATTGCATTCAATAAGTGATAAAATCTGCTCATCTGTAGTGTTTGATTTACGAATAAGAGCGCGGTTGTAACGGTATTTGATATACTTTCTTGCAACCTTGAACGCCTGCTTCTGCATAATGCCGTTCTCAACCAAGTCTTGAATTTCCTCTACGCTGAGTGCGCGGTCTACTGCACCGCAGGTGTTTTTAACACTTTGCGCAATATCGTTTATCTGTTCGGGAGTCATACGCTCCGATTCGTTAACGCTGTCATTTGCTTTTGTGATAGCTACAATAATCTTATTAATGTCAAATGTTTCTTCCGAGCCGCTTCTTTTGATTATCTGCATAAATTTACCTCCCTAATTACTATATATTGTGTTTTGCCCCGATTTGCGGCACAAATTATGCTGTTTTTTGGGCGAGCAAATACATTATACCATATTTTTTTATATTTGCAAGAGGCAAAACCACAATATTTGCTGTTTTTTTATGGAAATTTGAATTTTTGTACACTATATATATTATCAGTCATCCAAATTTAGCCATTTTACCATATTGACATTTTTTCGACATTAAAAAATAAAAATCGAGTGCATTCGCACCCGATTATTTATTCTATTTCCATTCCTATTACAATGAGTCGCCCCTTATCACTCGCGTCCTTACAGGTGGAAAGTGTTATCAGTTTTTGCGGGTATGTAGGCGTTAGTCCCGTTTCAAACAGATCCTTGGATTTTATGTACTGTATCCTGTTATTATACATAGTTTCATTAATATCGCCTACAAAGGAATACCATTTATCGTTTCCCTCAACCTCACAGACTGCAAAGATTTGGTATTTCTTCAACCCCTCGGCGGTTTGATATTCAATTATAGGATTATCGAGCGTGTACTGCAGATTTCGGTAACGCTTTAACTGATGAAACATTGTACCGTTTTTCATATTATGCCCATAAAGAATGGTGTTCATACTTCCGTTAATCTCACAGCGGGCATCTAAAAACGGCGTTCCTGCATGGCTTGTATTACCGTAAAAGCTTAGATGCAAATATTTCTCAGGGTCATTCGGCGTATGCATTACGGGATAATTTATAATTGAGTTGTTGATATAAATCCAACCAACGCAATCCTTATTTTGAGCTAACACCGCCGAAATATCGCGGGCAGACTCTTGTGTTTCGTCTGGCCCTTTTGTAGCCTCGTCCGATTGCTCGGGCTTAGTGAGCGTTATCAGAGATGCAATTTCTTCGAACTCGCCCTGCTCACGCCGACCTATAACAATGCTTCGCACTATCATAAAAATCGATACTGCCATTATAAGCACCAGCACCGCTATGATTACATCATAAACTTTTATCTTCTTTTTCATACTACTCCGTTTTGGGCGGACGGCTTGTAAGCTGCCCTACGGCTGCCGCCGCCGATTTATTATTATATAAAATTCCATAACACTGCTCAATTATAGGCAGCTCCAAATTATATTCGATGGATAACTTGTATGCTAGCTCAGCGGCATAATAACCCTCTACCGTACCGACGGTATCAAGTGCCTCTAAAACAGGCATACCACCGCCGACGAGTCTGCCAAAGCGGTTATTTCGGCTATGCTCCGACAGGCAGGTAACTATCAGGTCGCCAATTCCCGAAAGGCCTAAAAAAGTATGCTCTCTAGCACCCATTGCTACACCTAAGCGGGTCATTTCGGCAAGTCCCCTTGTTATAAGTGCGGCTCTGGTGTTATCGCCAAGTCCCAGCCCCGCGCAAATACCGGCGCAAACGGCAATTACATTCTTAAGTGCTCCGCCTATTTCAACGCCTATCATATCATCGTTAGTGTAAATTCGGAAATTTTCTGTTGAAAGTAGTTGCTGCACCTGCTGCGCTGCAGCAGTATCATTCGATGCCACAACAACATTTGTAGGAAGCTTGCGCGCCACCTCCTCAGCATGAGAGGGTCCAGAAAGGACCGCCACCGTTCTGCCGGACAGAACTGATGAAATCACTTCAGAAAGGCGCTTTCCGCCATTTTTCTCAAATCCCTTAGATACATTAACTATAATTCCAGTGTTTTGCACGAACTTTAGTCTTTGGGCTGTTTCCTCAACCGCTACCGACGGCACGGCAATAATTGTAATATCACTACCCTCTGTGGCGGTTATATCGGTGGTTATATTAATTTCTTTATCGAGATAAACGCCCTTTAAAAGGCGCTCGTTAGTGCGATTAATTCTTAAAGCCTCAACCTCCGCGTCAAAGGGTGACCAAATATTAACAATGTGATTTTTGGAGTGTGCCACTATTGCCAGCGCCATACCCCAGCCACCGGCTCCGAGAACAGTTATCTTAGCCATTAGATTTCTCCTTTTTTACTGTAAACTTTTTCTCGGTTCCGTTTATTAAACGCTTAATATTTTCGAGATGACGCAAGTAAACTATAAGTCCGCAACACGCCGCAATAATGGTTACAACAACTGGGTTGGTAGCATAGACTTGCTCGCCTGTGAAAGCCGTTATAGCACAGCCCGCTACCACTATAAGGGTGGCGATAAGGCTTGAAAGTGATACGATTTTCGAAATAGCAAGGCTAATTCCAAAGCCTATAAGACCCAAAATTATTACTATGGGACAACAAACAGCAAAAATACCAACACTAGTAGCTACCGCTTTACCGCCGCGAAAGCCAAAAAATATTGGGAAGCAATGCCCCAGCATACATGCAAGACCGCAAAGATATTTTCCATAAATAGGATTAAAAAACGGTGAAAACTCAGTGCCATCCCCACTATAGTAGGAAGTGAGAAGCTGACCGTATTGGGCTTGGTATAGAGCAGAAAATACCACAAGTCCCAGCCCAGCTGCTACGGCACCTTTCAAAATATCGAGCACAAAGGTAGCAATTCCCGCCTTAGCGCCCGACACACGCAAAACATTTGTGGTGCCGGCATTTCCGCTGCCGAAATCTCGAACATCAACATTGTTAAACTTCCTTGTAAAAATCACAGCAAAGTTAACACTGCCTATTAAATAGGCGGCAATAACGGTCAAAACAGCGATTATATGATTCATTATTTATCTCCTCGTTCTCTTATAACAAATCTTACCGGTGTACCTTCAAGTCCGAAGGTAGATCTTATTTGATTTTCTAAGTATCTTTGATATGAAAAATGGAAAAGTTCTGCCTTATTGCAGAAGCAAACAAATGTGGGTGGCTTGGTTGAAGCCTGTGTCATATAGAATATCTTTAGCCTCTTACCCTTATCCGATGGCGGCTGAACACGCGCCGTAGCATCGGCTAAAACATCGTTGAGCATTCCCGTTGAAATGCGCATTGTGTTTTGCGTATGAACATATTTTATAAGGTCGAAAAGGCGGTCTATTCTCTGCCCCGTTTTTGCCGAAATAAAGATTATGGGCGCATATGTCATAAAGGAAAAATCTTTCATAAGTTTCTTGCGGTAGGCGTCCATAGTCTGTCCGTCCTTATCGACAATATCCCACTTGTTAACAGCAATAACGCACGCCTTACCCTGCTCGAGAGCCAGTCCTGCAACCTTGGAGTCCTGTTCGGTAAAGCCATCCTTACCGTCAATCATAATAACACAAACATCACTGCGTTCAATTGCCATCTTAGCGCGAAGCACGCTATATTTTTCTA
Source organism: Acutalibacteraceae bacterium (assembly GCA_045594065.1). Lineage (GTDB taxonomy): Bacteria > Bacillota > Clostridia > Oscillospirales > Acutalibacteraceae > SIG565. Next base: position 31,583 of record JAZNXU010000015.1, on the reverse strand, counting down.
TTGTATCGTCAACACGGGATTTTCTTCTGAGTCCTGCAGTGTCAATAAAATTAAACCGACCGTAATTATTCTCTATCTGCGTATCGATAGCATCACGCGTAGTGCCCGCAATATCCGAAACGATTGAGCGTTCCTCGCCCGAAATATAGTTTATAAGCGAGGATTTGCCCGCATTCGGCTTGCCGATAACGGCAACATTAATAACCTCACTGTCAAGCTCCTCTTCCTCGGGGAAATCAATGTGTTCAAACGCGGCATCGAGCAGGTCGCCTGTGCCATGACCGTGAACAGAAGAAACTGCAATTGGCTCACCGAGTCCTAAATTATAGAATTCGTAAAATTCCAGCGGAGTTTGACCGATACCGTCGCACTTATTAACACAAAGCACAATCGGCTTGCCGCTTTTTTGCAGCATTGCGGCGACATCCATATCCGCAGCGGTAACGCCCGCCTTTAAATCGGTTACGAATATTATAACATTCGCCATTTCTATGGCAAGCTGCGCTTGATTGCGCATACTCTTTAAAATATAATCATCTGTTTTGGGCTCGATACCGCCGGTATCGATAACCATAAATTTTTTGCCTGCCCATTCCGCCTCACCGTAGATACGGTCACGCGTAACGCCTGGGGTATCGTCAACGATGGATAACCGCTGACCGATAAGCTTATTAAAAAGTGTGGATTTTCCTACATTCGGTCTACCCACAACCGCTATTACGGGTTTTGCCATTACCGCACCTCCTGTCCTAATATCGCATCTAAAAAGTCCTGTCCGTCATTATTAACAACAACTAATTTAACCTTCAATTTTTCCTCTAATTCCTCAATTGTTACATCATCAAGGAATTTATCGTTTTCGTGGCGTAGCATTGAAGAGGGTATAAGCAGTCTACCCCCTAAATCCCTACCTTGCAGTTGTTTTATTATGTCGCCGCCGGTAACTAAGCCAGAAACGGTTATTTTACCGCCGAAGAACTCATTTTTTATCATATATACATTAGTATTAATGTTAAACTTTTTGCCGATTTTCTCCACAAGTGAAGTTATCAGTGGATATGCTGCCTCGCCTGTGGCGATGGCGCATTTCGGCGCTTCACCGCAAAACTCGGTATAGCCGAGCGCCTGCTCAACCTCACTTTTGAGAAGTGAGCACAGCCCTACTCCATTTTCCAGCTGTAAAAACTCGCCGTAAAATTCAGCATCAGGAAAATCGCGCTCGGCTAGAATGTAGAATTCATCAGAGCCGTATACGCGTCTACTACCATATTTCTCTATACAAATTTTAGCATATTTATCAATAATATCAAGTGCTTTTGCTGCTGTTTGCTTGTTAAACGGTGTAATTTCGGGCAATCCCTCACGGTGACCCGTCAGACCTACAGGAACAGCGGCTATGCACTTTACGTTTTGGAGCTTTGTAAGGTCGCTAAGTGTTCGCTCAAGCTCAGCCGAGTCATTAACCTCAGGAACAAGCACCAGCTGACAGTTAATATCAATGCCTGCCGCATTGAAGCGGTCAAGAAGCTTTAGTACTTCGCCCGCATTTTTGTTCTTCATCATTCTAACCCTAAGCTCAGGGTTAGTGGTGTGTACCGAAATATTAATGGGGCTTATGTGCATTTTTATAATACGCTCAACCTCATGCTCGGTAATATTGGTAAGCGTTATGTAGTTGCCGAACAGAAAAGAAAGTCGGGAATCGTCATCCTTAAAATAGAGCGTATCGCGCATTCCTTTTGGCATTTGGTCAATAAAGCAAAACATACACTTGTTTTTACAAGAGTGCTGCTTGTCCATTAAATAAGTTTCAAAATTTAAGCCTATTTCCTCATATTCCTTTTTCGACACATTCTTTTTATAAACCCTGCCGTCACGGCAAAGCTCAAGCTTTAATTTTTTATCATTTTCAAAAAAGCGGTAATCTAGAACATCAACTATTTCATTTCCGTTGATTGTGAGTAATATATCGCCGCTCTTTATGCCCTTTTTATATGCGGGCGAGCCTTTCACAACCTCGCTGATTATAACCGACATTCTGCTTCCCCCTTTTTCGACATCAAAACAAAATAGAGGAGGATAACCTTTCCCCCTCTACCCTTAGAAATTAGTCTTCAACCTTAACAACTTCACGGTCGCCATAGTAACCGCAAGCAGCGCAAAGTCTGTGAGGTCTTTTGTACTCGCCGCAACGTGAGCACTTAACAAGTGTGGGAGCGGTAAGCTTCCATAAATTGTTTCTTCTTTTATCTCTTCTTGCTTTTGAAGTTTTTCTCTTCGGTACTGCCATTTTAAAAACACTCCTTAAAAAGTAATAATTAATCTAAAAGCTCTGCTAGTGCTGCCAAGCGTGGGTCAATCTGTTTCTTATTGCAATTACAGGTTTGCTCATTAAGGTTTGTGCCACACTGCGGGCATAAGCCGCGGCATTCCTGATTGCACAAATGCTTCGTCGGGATCTGAAGCAACACATCTGTTCTGCAGAGCTCTGCCAAGTTGAGCTCACTTTCTGCTACAAGCAAGATATCATCGTTATCCTCGTTTTCAAGTTCTGTCACGAGAATATACTCTTTATCAACCGTAATACGCTCACTGCAATTGGTAGCACAGCGGTCGCACGGCGCATTGTAGCAGGCATCGCAATGTGTAGTAAGAGTTACCACACCGGCACTGCTTTTAAGCTCGGCTGTTACTTTTGCGGGCTCTTCAAACGGAAAAACACCCGCAACCTCAACATCGCCGAGGTCTATTTGGAACCGGAGGTCTTGACTGTAATTTTCTGAGGCAAATGCCTTTTTTAAATCTAAAATCACAGAATCCCCCCAATTGTCACGGTATCTATTATATATGTAGCGGACAAATTTGTCAAGGCTTTATTTGATAGCTTTTCCCACAAATTTACCGTGCTTATGACGCATTTGTTTTATAAAGTTTGCTGCTATGTATATAAAAAAGCAGTATGACCTCACAATAAAGTGTCATACTGCTTTTTATCGGTTTAATTTTAATTAAAACTTTTCAGCAATTTCAAAAAGTCTTGCGGGGAGATCAGCCTCGTCTGCCGATACAGTAAAGCAGAAGTTTACATGGCTATCCTCAGAAAGAGCAGAAACTCTGTCAAGGAATTCGGCAAGCTCGTCGTAATCGCGTGATCCGATGCGAAGTGTAGCATCACCGAAAATATCAGTTACATCGTGATTGCCTGCATTAATTCCTGCGAGCATACCGTAATATTCGCCGTAGCCCTTAATGCCGAAATCTTCACTGTTAATAAGTCTTGCTTTATGTGTTACACTAAAGCGTAGATTTTCTCCCTGCTCAATACATACAACGTTGCCCTTGCTGGATTCAACAGCGGCGTTTACTAAGTCTATTAATTTCTTAGTTTTGCCTGAACCCTTTTTTCCAACGATAAGTTTAATCATAATTGCCATCTCCTTTATATTTTACCGCCGTCGGCGGTTATTTTACCTATTTTCCAAGCCTTGCCTCGAGTTCGGCTTTCATTTCCTCATAGCCGGGTTTGCCGAGAAGCGCAAACATATTCTTTTTATAACTCTCAACTCCGGGTTGGTCAAACGGATTTACGCCGAGCATATAACCTGATACTGCACAAGCCTTTTCAAAGAAATAGATTAGTCTGCCAAGGTTTTCTTCATCAGCTTTATCTACCGAGATTACGAAATTGGGAACATTGCCGTCGGTATGGGCAAGCACTGTGCCCTCGAATGCCTTTTCGTTAACGAAAGACATCGGCTTACCTGCAAGGAAGTTAAGACCATCACCATTGGTTTCCTCAGCTTCAATTATAACATCGCTGCCACAGTCGCCTATAGTTACCACGGTTTCAAATAAAATTCTAGCGCCATCCTGAACATACTGACCCATTGAGTGTAAATCGGTTGAAAAAGTAACCGATGCGGGGAACAGACCCTTGTTATCCTTGCCCTCGCTCTCGCCGTAAAGCTGTTTCCACCACTCCGCCATCATAGTAAATCTAGGCTCGTAAGAAACAAGAAGCTCTATTGCCTTGCCTTTGCGGTACATTGCATTTCTAATTGCTGCATACTTATAGCAATCGTTAGCCTCAATATCGGGGTTAGCATATTCAGCCTGAGCTAAAGCCGCTCCCCTCATAATAGCATCAATATCAGCACCTGCTGCAGCAATAGGAAGAAGACCTACCGCGGTGAGAACAGAAAATCTACCGCCCACATCATCCGGTACTACAAAGCACTCATAACCCTTTTCATCGGCTAAAGCTTTAAGCGTGCCGCGAGCCTTATCAGTAGTGCAGTAAATGCGTTTTGCAGCTTCTTCACCGTAACGCTCCTCCATTAGCTTTCTAAACACTCTGAAAGCTACGGCAGGCTCGGTGGTGGTACCCGATTTTGAAATTATATTAACCGATACCCTCTTACCCTCGCAAATCTGCAAAAGCTCATTGAGCGCTGAACCGCTTATGCTGTTACCTGCAAAATAAATTTGAGGAGTGTTTTGTGCTAAGCTGTTATAATAGTGGCTCTTTAAAAACTCGATTGCCGCACGGGCGCCGAGATATGAGCCGCCAATACCGATTACTATTAAAACATCGGTATCGCTCTTTATTTTTTCTGCCGCTTTTTTAATGCGGGCGAATTCCTCTTTATCATAATCGGTAGGTAAGGTTACCCAGCCTAGGAAATCATTGCCAAGTCCCGATTTTGCTTCAATCATATCGTGTGCGGCATGCACCTGTGCTTCTAAACCTTTAATATCATTTTCGCGAAGAAAACCCTCCGCATAAGAAGAGCTAAATTTAATTGACATTTTTTAGTTCTGCCTCCAAAAGTTTTATTACAATTATTGTACACTAAAACCGTTCTTTTTTCAACATAATTATAAGAAAATTTTTAATTTATTTACATTGTGAACAGGGCCTTTATAAGCTGCATAAAGACAAACCCAAAAGAAAGCTTTGGAATATCGTCTTTTGCCTTTAAATTTATAACCCCTATTTGTTCATCGCCTACATTTACATACACACAGCCGACACTATCCCCCGCCTTTATGGGAGCCGATGCATATTCGTCGAGCCGAACATCCTGTGTGATTTTACCCTTATTACTCTTTTTTAAGAGCACATTAATGCCGCCGTCGGGATAAAGCTCTACCGTGCCTTGTGTACCGCCGAGAACGGGAATAATAAGCGGTACAGAATTATCGTATTCTATAAACGAAAAGTTGTAATTAGCAAAGCCGTAATTCAGCATCTTGCGCGCCGCCTCAAAGCGGTCGTTGCTTGTATCCCCCGCCATTACTACTGCTACAAGACTCATTCCGTCACGCTCAGCGGTAGCAGATAGGCAGTAGCCCGCCGAGGAGGTAGTACCTGTTTTCAGTCCCGTACAGCCCTCATAAAAGCGCACTAATTTATTGGTGTTCACAAGTTCGCTTTTGCCGTCACGCAAGCTATCCATCCAAACGGTGGAATATTTCTTAACAATTTCGTGCTTTATAAGCTCTGCCGACATAAGCGCAACATCATGCGCGGTGGTTAGATGCCCCTCGGCATCAAGACCCGTTGTATTTTTAAAAACAGTATTATTCATTCCGAGTGCCGCCGCTTTTTCGTTCATTAGCTGTACAAAAGCCTCTTCACTGCCGGCAACTGCTTCGGCAAGCGCCACGGTGGCATCATTTGCCGAGGCTATAAAACAGGCCTTTAAAAGGTCATCCACCGTCATTTGTTCGCCCGGCTCAAGCCAGATTTGCGAACCGCCCATACTGCAGGCATACTCGCTCGCCGTTATAATGTCCTCCACCCTTAAATTGCCGTTGTCTATTGCTTCGATTACCAATAATAACGACATTATTTTGGTGATTGATGCAGGCGCTAACTTTTCATCGGAATTGCTTTCATATAAGATTTGCATCGTATTAGGCTCTATTAAAATTGCAGATTTCGCCTTTAAATCGAGCACCTGCCCTACCTCAGCAGGTGCATCCGCCGCAACAGGCAACGGGTCATACAAATCGTCGCTTAAATGCTCGCTTGAAACGGTTACGGCGCCCGCCGCCGATACGGGAAAGATTAGCAGACTTAAACACAAAAGAATACAAACAAAAAACTTCATTTCACATAACCCCTTTTTAAAAGGGTATGCAAAACGAAGTTTTTAAATTACTTAAAAGCCGAGGTTTTCCTCGCAAAGCAATACTTTAATTCGGTTTTTCTCACGCTGATAGCCGGATACAACATAGTTACAGCAAATTCGCGCCTGACTGCCGCAGCCTGAGGCAATATCATTGTTTTGTGCCGCTACACAAATGCCCTTTTCGCGACAGTATGTATCACAGTTAAGGCGGACGGTATTTTTAGGTGCCGCTACCGTCTTTACGCGATAAAGTGCCTCGGGGATATTCTTCACTATTTTATTCTTGCCAACAACCATTATAACATTTTCGGGACCATACATTATGGCGGCAACACGGTTAGACCTACCGTCAACATTTATAAGCTCGCCAGCCTCAGTTAAAGCATTGGTTGAGCAGAAAAAATAGTCTGCCGTGAAATAATCGGAAATCATCTGTTTTTCCTGTTGTTTATCTTGCGGCGCAAAGCGGTCGATATAGTTATACTTATCACTTTTGATTAAATTCATAACGCCGCTCTCAATTAAGGATTGAGAGCCGCCGTTGGAAATTTTCGCGCCTGCAGGCAGTAAAGCCTCAACATAATCGCAAAGCTCTTTGACCGTTTTAAAAATATGCGCCTCCATATTATTTTTCTCTAGCGCTTTAACAATATTTTCCATTAGTTTTCCCCTTTTACTATTGTTCCGCCGCCAAGCAGCACATCCCCTTGATAGAACACCGCCGCCTGCCCAGGGCTTGGCGCTCTTTGAGGCTTTTCAAATTCTACGGTTACGCCGTCTTCAGTTTTAAATATAACGGCGGGCTGAGGCTGCATTGAATAACGAAGCTTTACCTCGGCGCGTGTAGGCTCGGTGATACTCTCTACCGATATAAAGTTGACATCGGTAACCTGCACCTTTTTATAAAAGATATGCTCTTCGTCCCCGAGCACCACGGTATTATCGTCGGCATTTTTACTTATCACAAATTGCGGCTTACCGAGCGCAATACCTAGTCCCTTGCGCTGACCGATAGTATAGTTAATAATTCCGCTGTGCTCGCCCAATACATTACCCGAAATATCGGTAAAGCTACCCGCGCAAGATTTTTTACCCGAGGTTTTCTCGATAAACGCGGCATAGTCATTATCAGGCACGAAGCAGATGTCCTGACTGTCCTTTTTGCGGGCGTTGGTTAGCCCGTAATTTTCGGCTAATTCGCGAATTTCGGTCTTAGTATAATCGCCAAGCGGCAACAAAATGTGCTTTAGCTGTTCTTGACTTAAAAAATACAGCACATAACTTTGGTCTTTAGATAAATCCTTAGCCTTTAAAATCTCATACCTACCGCTAAGCTCATTATACCCCACCCTCGCATAGTGACCTGTAGCAATATAATCGAAGCCCTTTTCGAGCGCACTGTCAAGAAATGCGCCAAACTTCATTTTTTTATTACATTCAATGCAGGGATTGGGAGTGAGCCCACAGAAATAATCGTCAATAAACCTATCTATTATCTGTTTTTTGAAATTCTCTTTTTTATTAATACAGAAAAACTGTATTCCGACACTTTCTGCTACAGACTCGGCATCGGTTACGCCCTCAGAGCCACAAAGTTGCATAATAGCCCCCGCGCAATCATAGCCCTTTTCCTTTAAAAGGCGCGCGGTGACTGAAGAGTCCACCCCGCCTGACATAGCAATTAAAACCTTACCACGCATATTAATCAATATCCTTACCGCAGCAGCGCTTATACTTTTTGCCGCTACCGCACGGGCATAATGCGTTTTTGCTTACAACGCCCTTACCGCGAACGGTTTTTGAAACGGTGCCGTCATCACCCGTACCTGTTTCTTCGGCTACCTTTTCGCGCTTGATTTCAGTGTTCTGACGAAGCTCTGCCGAAAGCACTGTTTTCGCGGTTTCTTCCCTGATAGTATCAGTCATAGCCGAGAACATATCATAACTTTCATTGCGGTATGCCACAACGGGATTATGCTGACCATAGGCTCTAAGCCCTATACCACGGCGAAGCTCATCCATAGCATCAATATGATTCATCCAGTTAGTATCAACCGCTTTCAGCAAAACATAGCGCTCAATTTCCTTAACGGTTTCTTCACCGTATTTGGAAATTTTTTCTGACATTTTGTTTTCAGCCTTGCTCATAAGCATTGCCTTTACATCGTCGGGCGAATTATTTCCTAATTCCTCAGTTGTAAACACTAAATCATCGGGACCTGTAAGCCAACCGAATGTATAACGTCTAAGACCCTCTAGGTTCCAATTATCGTGAACAACCTCGTCGGCTAAATAGGTTTTAACCGCCATATCAAGAGTGCTCTCAATCATTGAGGATATATTTGAGCTGATATCCTCACCATCAAGCACCTTGTTACGCTGCGCATAGATAAGCTCGCGCTGCTTGTTCATAACATCATCGTACTCAAGTACATTTTTTCTGATTCCGAAGTTACGGCTCTCGACCGTGCGCTGAGCATTTTCAATAGCATTTGAAAGAATTCCAAACTGAAGCGGCATATCCTCCTCAATTTTCAAGGTTTCCATCATATTATAAACACGCTCACCGCCGAAAAGACGCATTAAATCATCCTCAAGCGATATGAAAAACTGTGTGTTACCCGGATCACCCTGACGTCCCGCACGACCGCGTAGCTGGTTATCAATTCGGCGCGACTCGTGGCGTTCTGTACCTATAATGCAAAGTCCGCCCGCGCGTCTTACAAGCTCTGCCTCGGGTGCTATTTCGGTCTTATACTTTTCGTTAAGCTCTTTAAATCTGCCTCTGGCTTCAATAATTTCGGCATTTTCTGTTTCGGCAAAGCCCGTAGCCTCGGCAATAAGCTCTTCGGAAAGGCCCTGTGCCTTAAGCTCTGCCTTTGCAAGATACTCAGCATTACCGCCAAGCATAATATCGGTACCACGACCCGCCATATTTGTAGCAATAGTAACGGCACCGTATTTACCCGCCTGAGCGATAATCTCCGCCTCTTTTTCGTGGTGCTTAGCGTTCAAAACATTGTGTTTAATACCCTGACGCTTTAGCATATTACTTAACAACTCGGATTTTTCGATTGTTACGGTACCTACAAGCACGGGCTGACCCTTTGCATGGCACTCGGCAATCTTTGAAATTACAGCGTTAAACTTTGCGCGTTCAGTTTTATAAACAACATCGGCTTCATCAATACGAGCAAGCGGCTTGTTTGTAGGAATTTCAATAACATCAAGCTTATAAATTTCACGGAATTCCTGTTCCTCGGTCATAGCGGTACCCGTCATGCCCGAAAGCTTGCTGTATAATCTAAAGAAATTCTGGAATGTAATGGTTGCAAGCGTTTTAGACTCGTTTGCAACGGTTACTCCCTCTTTGGCTTCAATCGCCTGATGAAGACCCTCATTATAACGGCGACCGAACATAAGACGACCTGTAAACTCATCAACAATGATTACCTGACCGTCCTTTACAACATAATCAACATCACGCTTCATAATGCCGTAAGCCTTAATTGCCTGATTAACATGGTGGGAAATGGTCATATTTTCGGCATCGTTCAGGTTTTCAATGCCGAAATATTGCTCTGCCTTTTTAACACCCTCTGGGGTGAGCGTACAGCTTTTAGCCTTTTCATCTACAACAAAGTCACCGTCAAAATTCTGCTCCTCATCGGTCTGTTTAGCATCGGTTTCCTTAACCTTTACCATTTTAAGGCCACGGGCAAAGTGGTTGGCACGCACATAAAGGTCGGTTGATTTATCGCCCTTGCCCGAAATGATAAGCGGGGTACGAGCCTCGTCAACAAGGATTGAGTCAACCTCATCCACAATAGCAAAATTGTGACCGCGCTGAACTCTGCCCTCCTTGTAAACCACCATATTATCGCGCAAATAATCGAAGCCTAACTCGTTATTGGTACAGTAGGTAATATCGGCGTTGTATGCCTCTCTTTTTTCCTCTGTGTCCATACCGTGAATAATAAGACCTACCGATAAGCCTAAATAGCGGTATAATTTGCCCATCCATTCGCTGTCACGCTTGGCAAGATAATCGTTAACCGTTACAATGTGAACACCCTTGCCCGACAGCGCATTAAGGTATGCGGGAAGTGTTGCAACGAGTGTTTTACCCTCACCGGTTTTCATTTCACTAATGCGACCCTGATGCAGTACAATACCGCCCAAAATCTGCACGGGGAAATGGCGCATACCGAGAACTCTGTCGGCGGCCTCTCGGCAGGTGGCAAATGCCTCAGGCAGAATATCATCAAGGGTTTTGCCCATCTCGAGCATCTCTTTAAATTCTGCAGTTTTATTTTTTAATGCCTCATCGCTAAGGGCGCGATACTCATCCTCGAGCTCAAGCACTCTTTTTTGCAGCGGTAATATTCTTTTGATTTCTTTCGAGCTGTAATCGCCGAAAAGCTTTTTCATAAAACCCATTTTTATACCTCATTTTTCTTTATTACTATACATTATAAATCCTAATTGTTAAGAAATAAAGAATTTAAAGTCGATAAATTCCGTCCTTACAGTAAATTCCCGAAGAAATATGAATTTCACCGTCACTTGTTATAAACAGCGCCTCAGCGCCCTCGGTTTTCTCGATAAAATCCATACCGTCTTGGAGCCCCATAATAACAAGCGAGGTTGAAAGAATGTCGGCCTCTAGCGCACTGTCTGAAATGACGGTTACAGATACTAAGTTGGTATCAGCGGGATAGCCTGTTTTTGTATCTAAAATATGATGATAGTTTTTACCGTCCCTAGTAAAGCAGCGTTCATAGGTGCCTGCCGTTACCACGGCATGATTAACCACGCGAAGAGTTGCCATATTACCCTCGCCAAACGGATTTTTAACGCCTACATCTATAGGTCCACCCATAATATAAAGGTTTCCGCCAAGATTTATAACCGCCTTTTCTACTTCCTTGTTTTCGAAAAACTCCCGTAGCTTATCTGCCACAAAGCCTTTCGCACATCCGCCGAGGTCTATTTTAGCACCATTAAGATTCACGGTTTTGCCACTCGTCTTAATTTTTTTATAATCAACTTTTTCTAAAGCTGAAGCTATAGAAGCTTCGGTGGGAATAACGCCGTCATTAAAATCCCACAAATCCGATACCGATCCTATAGTCACATCAAATTTACCTCGGGTGCGTTCACTGTAAGCCGAAGTGCTTTTGATTAGTCGCAGGGTATCTTCCGATACGGCATAGGCGCCAAGCGAATTAAGGCGTGACACATCGCTGTCCTCAACGGTTTTTGAGAAAAGCTTATCATAATACTCGCACAGCTCCATAGCCTCGGTTATAACCGAATATTCGACATTGGCAGTAATATTTACCACAGTATCCATAAGGAAACGGGTCGAAGAATTGTCATGCGTCGGGGTGCAGCCCGAAAGCAATAAAAGCACCGCCGCCGACAAAAATGCTAAATTTTTTCTCATATATAAAGTATAACATTGTTTTATATTCTTGTAAAGAAGAGAAATCTGTGATACAATATTAAAGATAATTGATTTTTAAAGGAGTAAAACTCTATGTGTGGCTTTGTTGGCTTTACAAATAAAATAAAGGATGACGGAACTTTACTTCAAGGTATGATGGATAAAATAGTTCACCGCGGTCCCGACTCAAGCGGACAGTATGTGGACGAAAACATTTGCTTGGGCTTCAGGCGCCTTAGTATTATAGACCTTGCCGACGGCGACCAACCAATGTTTAACGAGGATGAAAGTCTTGTTGTTACCTTTAACGGCGAAATATACAACCACCGTGAGCTCAGGAAAAAGTTAATTGAAGCAGGTCACACCTTTAGAACCAGCCATTCCGATACCGAAGTTTTACTGCACGGATATGAAGAATACGGTGCAGAGTTTGTAAAAATGCTTCGCGGAATGTTCGCCTTTGTAATTTACGATAAGAAAACAGGTAAGCTTTTTGGAGCGCGCGATATGTTTGGCATCAAGCCGCTGTACTATACCTTTACCGATGACTCCTTTATTTTTGGAAGCGAGATAAAATCGTTTTTGCTCCACCCCGAATTTAAAAAGGAGCTGAATGAAGATGCACTTTCTCATTATCTCTCATTCCAGTATTCACCGACCGAGGAAACCTTTTTCAAAGGTGTTTTCAAGCTTCCCCCAGCCCACTGCTTTGTTTATGACGGCAAAAAAATAGAAAAAGCCCGATATTGGCGCCCCGATTTCTCACCCGAGGAGGGCTCACTCGATTATTACAGTGATAAGGTTGACGCCGCCGTTAGAGAATCGGTTGCGGCACATAAAATCGCCGATGTTGAGGTTGGCTCTTTCCTTTCAAGCGGAATTGACTCAAGCTACATTGCCGAGGCAGCAAAGGTGGATAAGACCTTTACCGTAGGCTTTGAAAGCCCGGACGGTAACCGTTATAACGAAATTGATTTCGCCAAAAAATTCGCCGATACAATCAAGGTTGAAAACATAAGCAAGATAATCACCCCCGAGGAATATTGGGGCGAATTCGCATCCATTCAGTACGGGATGGACGAGCCGCTTGCCGACCCCGCCGCTATTGCGCTTTACTTTGTTTCAAAGTTAGCCAGCGAGCATGTAAAGGTTGTAATGTCGGGTGAAGGTGCCGACGAGCTTTTCGGCGGTTACCGCATTTACCAAGAGCCCATAACCCTTACGGCTTATGACTCCATTCCTTTCGTTATTCGCCGAGCAATAAGCAAAGCTATTGAGTTTTTGCACCTGCCGAAAATCCACGGTATTAATTATCTAATTCGCCGCGGTCAAACTATCGAAGAACGCTTTATAGGTAACGCAAATATCTTCTCAAAACGCGAGCGCGAAAAAATTCTGCTTCGCGGCAAAAACAGTGAGGCACCGCAAGTACTCTGTAAAAAGTTTTATGACGAGGTAAGCGATAAGGACACCGTTACAAAAATGCAGTATCTCGATATAAATATGTGGCTTATGGGCGATATTCTCTTAAAAGCCGATAAAACGAGTATGGCAAACTCACTCGAACTTCGCGTTCCATTCCTTGATAAAAAGGTTATGGAGTTAGCCGAAAAAATCCCGCTTGAGTGCCGCGTGAGCCGCAAAACCACCAAGCTCGCTCTCCGTAAGGCTGCCGAAAAGACCTTACCGAAGCTCACCGCCGAAAAGGATAAGCTCGGCTTCCCCGTGCCTATCAGGGTATGGCTTAAAGAGGATAAATATTATAATATCGTTAAAGAAATGTTCTTAAGCGATGCAGCTAAAAAATATTTCGATACCCAAAGACTTGTAGCTCTTCTTGACCGCCACAGAAGCGACAAAGAGGATGTCAGCCGCAAAATCTGGACGGTTTATACTTTCTTGGTTTGGTACAAGCAGTATTTTGAAAACTAATTAATAAAAAACCTCCCTACCGTTAAAACTAATGGTAAAGGGAGGTTTTATTATGCAAAAAAATTCAGTTTCAACCTTTGCAAAGGGTGCCGTTACAGGTATGATTGCGGGTGCCGCGCTGCTTACCGTCGGCAAAATGATGATGGATAACAATCACAATTTATCCAAAGGCTCAACCAAGGCCGTTAAGGCGGTTGGCGATTTAATGGACGGCATACACACAATGTTTAAATAAAAAAAGCCGTGGGAGGCGCTTCATAAAAAGTTATCTCCCGCGGCATTTTTTATTACTTTTTGAACAGCTCTTCGAGTTTTTCTATAAAATTCTTAGCCATTCGGTAAAAACCTAAATCGTTGGGGTGGCAGTTATCAACGGTGCAATGCATTTTAAAGTCACCGTCGCAAAGTTTGCTGGTTTCAACAAGGGCTACCTTGGTATCACCCTGAGAAAGAGCATACTCATATGTGTTTCTGATATTTTCAGCCCTTAAACCGCCATTATCTGCCGGATTATATGCAGGGTAGCCCGCCATAACAATCGGAATATCAGGGTGGGCAGCGCGAATGGTTTTATAACCCTCTATATGGCGCAGCTTTGTTTCCTCATAAGGCGAATTCCAATCATAATCGTAAACAAATGCCGACATATCAAGGCTTGCAATGTAATCAAACATATCCTGTTCGCCCTTAGCAGAGCCCGAAAAGCCGAGATTTATATAATCGGCATCGAAATACTCCGAAATATAACCCTGATATGAGTTCATCGGGCGGGAAGCGCAAGCTCCCTGAGTGATAGATGAGCCGTAGTACACAATCGGTTTTTTGATTTTGTACTCACCGCCATGCTCTAACTTAGCATCCTTACTGATACCAATATAAAGATTTGTGATATTATTATAAAGCGGCATACCAATTAAATACTCGGTCATTCTGCCCATCAAATCTCTTTTACGAACATAACCCTTATCATCATCCATATTAGGCATCATAATACCCATATAGATATAGTTCCCATCCTCAATTCGGTGAATATCGAATCCCGCAACACACGACTCGGGCATATGAGCGGATAAGTGCAATCTTTCAAATTCTACCTTGAGCATTAAGTATTTAGAATCTGTTTTAAAGCGAATGCGACCACCCGAAGTGTTTGTGTAAAGGCTTGCAACACCTTTATTTATTTCGCCTGTGGTTGAGGAATGTATATTTTCAGCAACCTCGGCGGGCATTCTGCGGAAAATTCCGTCCTCCTTCGGTTTATAAAGTCCGTAAATATCGAACGGCTCATGGAGTACCGAATACCATTTAACATCAGGTTCATCAATAGCGGTTTTAATTTCAAAATTTTTATCAATTTCAGAAAGTTTCACTGTTATCACCCTTTCCCCCACATTATACCACCGCCTATTTTAAATGGCAATAAAAAATGTCCCGAAATGTAATTTTTTATTACATTTCGGGACTAAATCATAAAAGAGAGGTAACTCCTTTATATTACTTTTTAAGTTTGTTGGTTTTTGAGGCGTTTACCACAAGCTTGCTTAAGAAAATAAGTGCGATAGCATTGGGTAATACCATTAAGTAGTTAAAGAAGTCGGTAAGCTCCCAAACAAGGTCGTTAGAAAGCAGTGTTCCCATAAACACGAAAGCGATAGCGATTACAGAATAAATAACAACCGCCGCCTTGCTGTTTTTGAAAAGATACTGAATATTAACCTTGCCGAAGAAGTTCCAGCTGATAATAGTTGAGAAAGCAAAGAACAAAAGGCATACCGCAACAAAGATACCGCCGATATTGCCGCCGAATATGCTTCCCATAGCCTGCTGCATAGCAGTAGTTTTGGAAACAATGGCATCAGCTCCGCTTGTAGCCGAAATATATGCGCCGCCTGTGAGACCTGCCAAAGCTCCGTCACCTACAAAAAGAGTAGAAATTACAACTAAGGCTGTCATAGTAAGTACAACAAATGTATCGATAAACACGCCAACCATAGCAACAACGCCTTGGTCGTGAGGCTTTTCAACATTCGCCTGAGCGTGAGCGTGGGGAGTTGAGCCCATGCCTGCTTCGTTAGAGAACAGACCACGCTTAGCGCCCTGACTGATAGCGGTTTTAATAGCATAACCTATACCGCCGCCGATAAGGGCTGAGGGGGTGAATGCATATTTAAAGATTGCGCCGAAAGTGGCGGGTATGTATTTAATTCTGAAAGCGAGAACAACAACACCGCCAAGCAGGAATAATATTGCCATAATCGGTACTAACTTTTCGGTTACAGATGCAATTCGCTGAATACCGCCGATAAAGATAATGGCTGCAATAACAGCAAGAATAACACCTACTACCCAACCCTCAATGCCAAAGGCATTATTGCAGGACTCGGCAATCGAATTTGATTGTACCATTGAGCCCATAAAGCCAAGGGCAAGAATAGCCGCAATAGCAAAGAAACCTGCAAGGAATTTACCAAAGCCGTTCGGGAATGCCCTTTTAATATAATAAACGGGGCCGCCGTGAACTTCGCCCTTTTCATCGGTCACACGAGTTTCCTGAGCGAGCACTGCCTCTGCGTAGATAGTAGCCATACCTAAGAATGCGATAACCCACATCCAGAAAATTGCACCCGGACCACCAATTAAGATAGCACCAGAAGCACCAACGATATTACCTGTACCTACCTGTGCAGCAATAGCAGTAGCCAAAGCTTGGAAAGATGAAAGTCCGCCGCTTTGTTTTCCACCTGAAAACTTAATATTGCCAAATACCCTTTTCATACCCTCACCAAAACAGCGCACCTGAACAAAGCGCGTTTTGATTGTGAAGAACAGACCTACACCGACTAAAAGTACAATCAGAATATAGTCGGAAAGGTAGGCGTTGGCTTTTGATACGATGCTTAAACATGAATCAAGAAATGCCTGCATAATAAAATCCTCCTAAAACAGAAAAATAAAAAAGCTTCTGTTTTTACACAGAAGCTCTGAAATTAAAGGAATAAACACAATTTTATAAATTGATTGCTCTGTCCTTTTGCCTGAGAGATTCGGTTTACACCTTGCACCTTCGGCACCCAAACGGGATTCTCCAGAGTTTTCTCCACAGTCGGTTGTTGCCTCCCGAAAGCTTCTGCGAAAAACAATATCTGTATTATACACCATTTTTACTGTTTGTCAACACTTTTTTTGATATTTGTCGAAAAAAGTTGCTCGGCAAACCAAACTTTCTCTACGGTAAAGGTTTTATCCTTTAAATAATTAAGAATTCCCGCATCGGTTTTAAAGCTAAAGGTGAGCTTATAAGAATAGAGCGCCTGCTTATTAAAGCCGAGCTTTTTATCTTCACGGATACTACCGTATTTCCCGTCGCCCAGCAGCGGATGACCGATAGACGCCATATGCGCCCTTATCTGATGCGTTCTGCCCGTAAGCAGTTCTATTTCCAACAGGGATAAATTATTTTTTGAAGCAAGCACTGTGTAAGCCGTTCTGATTTCACTGCTGTTTTCCCGTTTTTCGCGGCTTAAATAAACCTTGTTTTTCTCCTCGTTCTTCTCGAGGTAGCCTGTAAGCATGTCTTTTTTCTTTTTGGGCACGCCGTGAACAACGGTCAAATACCGTTTATCTATTTCGCGGTGCTTTATTTTATCACATAAAACTCTGAGCGACTCGGCATTTTTGGCGGCTATTACTATACCGCCCGTGTTGCGGTCAATTCGGTTTGCAAGGGCAGGCATAAAGGTGTTTTCTTTTTCGGGTTCAAACTCACCTTTTTCATACAAATACCGCTGAATTCTGCTGATGAGAGTATCGGTATACTCCTTATCATCGGGATGGGAAAGTACCCCCTGCGGTTTATCGGCAAGCAGAATGTTTTCATCCTCATAAACCACAGTAAGCTGCTTTGAAGCGCGCAAAAAATCGTAATGCTTTTTAGCGGGCACTAAAAATTCATCCTTAATATATGCATCTATTCGGTCGCCTATCTGCAGACGAGTGGAAATTTCAGCACGCTTACCGTTAACCTTAATATCCTTTGTACGGATATATTTATACATAAGGGACTTAGGCAATGCCGGTATATTTTTGGCTATAAATTTATCCAATCTTAACGAGGCATCGTTACTGCCTACCGTAAAGCTTTTCACATTGCTCCCTCCCTTGCGTTTTTACATATTTAATCATACCCTTTTTTTGCTCTTTTTTCAACATTTTTATTTACTTTTGTTGGATTTTATATTATCATAATGAGTGTAATTAATAAAAATTTGGAAAGGGGTGTAAGCCTTGGCGCAGAATATGCACGAAGATCACAGAAAGCGTGTAAAACAAAAATTTTTGGAAAACGGATTTTCCGAGGCTACTCCCGACCACGAAATTCTTGAAATGCTGCTTTTTTATGCCATTGCAAGAAAGGATACAAATACCTTAGCACATCAACTGATTGACGAATTCGGCTCACTCTCAGGTGTAATCAATGCGCCGATATCCGCACTGACAAAAATTAACGGTATAAGCGAGCACACTGCAATTCTTATAAAGCTTGTTTTAGAGGTTGCAAAGGCTTACACCCGAAATACGCTTTCTACCACAACCGTTATGCAGAGCTCTGAGGAAATCGGTACATATTTACTTGGCCGATACGCCTATTTCGGCACCGATGAGGTTTTTTCAATGCTAAGCCTTAATAATAAAGGAAAGCTGCTGTCGTTCGATATCGTCGAGAGGGGCGATTTATCATCTGTGGGAATCAGCATTCGCAAGGTTGTTGAGGTGCTTATAAAAACAAAGGGCACCGCAGTAGTTATTGCCCACAATCATCCGGGTGGAATTGCACTGCCATCTGATAAAGATGTGCAGATAACCGCCGAAATGAAATCAGCTTTAGCACCAATAGGCGTGCATCTGCTCGACCATATAATCATTGCGAGCGGAGATTATGTATCACTTTTCGAATCGGAAAAATTCAAATATTTGTTCAAATAAAAAGCAGCCGATGGCTGCTTTTAATTTTGTTTTCTCACTATTCCATACTCATCGTCTAATTTGAACATCGGGCAGTTTTTGTAGCCTGAAGAAATAAACGCGGCATATTCGTCCTCGTCCATATATGCGGTGCAAACATATTCTTCGGTTTCTTCATCGTAGGTGTTATAAGCACAATTATCACAGTTCATTTTTTGTTCTCCCCCCGTTTAATATTTTATATCAATATTAATAATTTGTAAATGGTTGTAAAAATGAAAATTTTATGATAAAATAACCTTAATATCTTTTTAAGGAGTTTTGATAAGTGTCATTCCCGCTTGAAAATATTAGAAACTTTTGCATAATTGCTCATATTGACCACGGTAAATCCACACTCGCCGACCGCCTACTTGAGAAAACAAGCTCAGTGTCAGAGCGCGATATGGAAGAACAGATACTCGACAGTATGGATTTAGAAAGGGAACGCGGCATTACAATTAAATCGCATGCCGTAACGCTTTACTACACCGCCGATGACGGAAAGGAATATGAGCTTAATTTAATAGACACCCCCGGACATGTTGACTTCAATTACGAGGTTTCGCGTTCCCTTGCCGCTTGCGAGGGCGCGGTGTTGGTGGTTGATGCATCTCAAGGTATTGAAGCACAGACCCTTGCGAACACCTATTTAGCGGTTGACCACGGTCTTGAGCTTTTGCCTGTAATTAATAAAATTGATCTGCCATCTGCAGAGCCTGAGAGAATAAAGAACGAGATTGAAGATATTATCGGAATTCCTGCAGATAATGCCCCTATGATTTCGGCAAAAACGGGTATTAATATTGAAGAAGTGCTTGAGAAAATCGTAACCGAAATTCCCGCCCCCGTATGCGACCGCGAGGCTCCCCTTTCGGCACTTGTTTTTGATTCCTATTATGATGCCTACAAGGGCGTTATAGTTTATTTCCGCGTTGTAAGCGGCAAAATAACTAATAAAGACCGCATAAAAATGATGGCTACGGGCGCTGAATTCGATATTGTTGAAATCGGCAGAAAAAAAGCCACCCATTTAGAGCCGTGCGACTGCCTTGAGGCAGGCGAGGTTGGCTACCTTGCGGCTTCCATTAAAACAGTAAGCGAAGCTCGCGTTGGTGATACTATTACCCTTGCTGAAAATCCGATAGATACTCCCCTTGAGGGCTACCGCAAGGTTAACCCCGTGGTTTTTTGCGGTATCTACCCTGCCGACGGCGCGCAATATCAGGATTTGCGCGAAGCGCTCGAAAAGCTACAACTTAACGATGCCTCTTTGCTTTACGAGGCTGAAACCTCTAAAGCGCTCGGCTTCGGCTTCCGTTGCGGATTTTTAGGACTTCTGCATATGGAGATTATTGAGGAACGACTTGAGCGCGAATACAACCTTGATATTATAACGACCGCACCCAGCGTTATTTATAAATTTGAACTGACAAGCGGTGAAACTGTAGAGGTTGATAATCCCACTAACTACCCCGACCCTGCAACCATTGCGGCGGCTTATGAGCCTGTTGCCGATGTTCATATTTACAGCCCGAGTGACTATGTAGGTGCCATTATGCAGCTGTGCGAAGAGCGCCGCGGCACATATACCGATATGAAATATATGGGCGACCGTGTTGATATTCACTACATTATGCCTGTAGCAGAAATCATCTATGACTTTTTCGATGCTTTAAAATCCCGTACAAAAGGCTATGCTTCTTACGACTATGAAATGAAAGATTATCAGAAATCAACCCTTGTAAAGTTAGATGTTATTATTGCGGGAGATGTAGTAGATGCGCTGTCGTTTATTGTGTTCTCAGATAACTCATACGCCCGCGCTCGCCGCATTGCCGAAAAGCTTAAAGACTATATTCCGCGTCAGCTTTTCGAGGTGCCTGTACAGGTGGCCGTTGGCGGCAAGGTTATTGCCAGAGAGACCGTTAAGGCTATGAGAAAGGATGTTCTTGCAAAATGCTACGGCGGCGATATAACCCGTAAGAAAAAGCTGCTCGAAAAGCAGAAAGAGGGTAAAAAACGAATGCGGAAATTAGGCTCTGTAGAAATTCCGCAGGAAGCATTTATGGCTGTGCTTAAACTTGATGAATAAAAAAACAAGACCGCGCAAGCGGTCTTGTTTTTTATTCTTCTTCAACTAAATCTGCTATGTGAACATTAACACGGGTGATTGCGTTGCCTGTCATATCCTGCACCTTGTCTTTAACATTTTTTTGAACATTTTCGGCAACTTCTTTAACATTAACTCCTGCCTTTACGCAAATATAAACATTAATATCAACCGCACCGTTTTTAACAGCAACCTTAACAGGCTTTAATGCCGAGCCCGTGTTGACAATACCTGAAATATCAACTGCTTTTTTTGCCATAGAGGCTGTGCCCTCAACCTCAAGCGCCGCCATTGAAACCATTTTTTCAATAACATCGGTATTGATTTCGAGTCCGCTTAAAATCTTATTTTCTGACATAGTATTCTGCCTCCATAATTTAGTATTCTTTTATATTATACCATTTTTACGGGCAAAATCAACTACTTTACGGTAAGAATTTTAATTTTATCGAGAGTATAGCCGCTCTGCGCCGCGGCAATGTCCTGAATTTGTATTGTCTGCTGAGCTGAAAGAGCATCGGAACGCACAACAATATTAACATCGCTGTCACCTATAATTGCCAGAGCCTCCGAAAAGCCCTTTGCCTTTAAAAGCGTTTCAATATTCGTTTCTGCCGATTGCCTTGCCGCTAACCTTGCCGACATTTCCGAAGCTGCGGCTAATGCCGATTTGTCGCCACCCGCGTTTTTAATTGCTTCGGTAATATCCTCCTGAGCGGATTGGCGGTTTTTGTCGCGCTCATCGCGAGAGGTTGTAAAATAATCGGCAACATTACCTGAGGTTTCAACCGTATCACCCGATTCCCCATTATCAACAAACTGAGCCTCGCCTAAATATTTCGTCCCACTATTAGAGCTTGAATACCGCATATTAAACCATACTGCCGCGCCGAGCGCTACCACCATAACGGCTAATATCAACTGCTTTTTACCTAAAACCTTACCCTTTTTCAATTTAATTTCCTCCTTTAGCTACTGTGAAAATTCGTTTAGATGTTATACCAAGTGCCGCCGTTACGGCACTTTTAATTTTCTCGTCATAAGCCGAAGAGCCTGAATACACCACCGTTACTCCGCGCACCTCAGGATATGCCTCATATACGCTAAGCGCTTTTTGGTTGCCCGAAGAATCGGTAACTATTATGTAGCTCTGCTCGATTTCCTCGGCAAGCTCGGTACCGTCAGAGTCACTGCTCTGGCGACTGTCGTTAGCGTAGGTGTAACGCACTCCGCCCTCGAGCGTTATAAAAACCGTAACATCGCGGCTGCCGATAATATTCTGCACCAGCTTTTTTACCGATTTTTCAAGCTGAAGACGATAGCCGTCGGTATCAAAGGACTGAGCACAAACTGTATCTGTCTTCTCATCAGCCGTAAAAAAAGATGAGCTGAAAATCAGTAAAATTCCCACCATACCGATGATGAAAAGTGTTTTTCCGTTTTTTAGTTTATCTTTAAGGTTTGCTAAAAAATCATTCATTTATCACTTCCACCCCGTCTGTTTCTATCACCGACAATATACTCTGGCGTATTTCTTCGGGATTATAACGGCTTATGACGGTTACTCTTTTAATAAATATGCCGCCGTCAACCGATTTATCCGTTAAAACCGAAATTTTTTGAAATTCACAACCGTTCTCGAGCAACACCTGTTCTGCCAAATACTCTGCCTGCACCCTAGTGAGCTCCTCGGCGGTGGAGATGAAATCGGCATTTACATTTATATCGGCTATTTTAATATCCTTTTTCAGAATGCCTGCGCCCGACACCACCGTAATGCTGAGAAAAACCACCGCAAACGCAAACCGAATGCTTTTTTCGACATTTGATTTGGGTCTGAGCATATATACTGCACCAAGCACAAGAGATGCCGCGCAAAGCCCTAAAATTATTCCTTTAATTTCACTCATACGCCCACCTTTAAAAGTACCGCAAGGGCTATTATAAAGAGTGCGCCCACAAAAAGCAGTACACCCAGCAGCAGCGCCGCCGTACTGTCTACCGCGCCTATAATTTTACTTCCCATAGGCACCCCCAGCATATCGCTTGCTGTTTTGCCCGCCCAAAAGGTAAGCCGCCACAAAATAAGCTGTGCCGCCACGGGCAAAACGGTGAACAA
This sequence comes from Acutalibacteraceae bacterium, assembly GCA_045594065.1. Taxonomy (GTDB): domain Bacteria; phylum Bacillota; class Clostridia; order Oscillospirales; family Acutalibacteraceae; genus SIG565. Next base: position 8,832 of record JAZNXU010000015.1, on the reverse strand, counting down.
AACGGCAAATATTCCGTAAACCCCTACCCCGCTTTGCAATATTTTAACACTGCTGCCGAGGGTGGAAATTGTTTCACTGAGTGCCGAGCCTGCAACAGGCACAAAGCTACCCACCATAAATTTTACGGTTTTTAGCGAAACACTGTCAGCCGCCGAATTTATAGCGGTTTGTACCGATAAAAGCCCTAAAAAAACAGTAAAAGTGAGGGTCATAATGTAGCCTGTTGCTTTTTTTAATGAGGTTGACAGCCTTAACGCGGGGGATACTTCACTGAGCACTCCGCTTATGGCCAGCGCCAATTCCGCCGAAGCAATAGGCACTATAATAAAGGCAATTATCTGCACAGTAACCTCAGCCGCCATAAGCAGCAGCGTACTTCCCCCAGCCGCCGCCTGCATATTGCCTGATGCGGCGGTTATGCCGCAAAATACGGGGATAAAGGATAGCATAAACATTCCGCACGCCTTGATTGCTGCCGATACAGAGGTTATAAGGCGCAACACGGGAACTGTTATACTCAGCGTTAATATTGCGGTAAACGCTGTGTTAACTCCGCCAAGTGCTACCGCACCGTCAGAAAATGTTCCAAACACCGCCCAAAGCAGCAGCACCGCGATATTCACAGCCAGAGCGCCCTTGAATTCATTGGTGCCGTTTTTGAAAAAATCTAAAATTACGGTAAACATATTCCCGCCCGAAATTTCGGTCACCCAATTCGGATCATAGGCATCAATATTATATTTCCGAAAATAATCGCGGGCTGAGTCTGACAGACTATCCTCAACCTGCTCAAAGCCCGCCGACTTCAGTGACTCCTCATATAGGTCGTCCGCCGCGGCAGGAAAAGAAAAAATACAGATAAAAACAAATACAGCTAAAATTCTTTTCATTTTATAAAAGTTCCGTTATTACAGTAAATAATTCGTTTACGAGCGGCACGCAGGTGAGAAAAATTGAAATTTTTCCCGCAAGCTCTGCCTTTGCCGCAATAGAGCCACAGCCAAAATCGCGGCAGGTTTCGCTTACAAATTGAGTTATATACCCAAGCGCTACAGCTTTCAGCGCCACCGTGAAATATTTAGCACTTACTCCAGCACCGCTTAAAATGTTCAGCAGAGAATTAAGCGGTGATATCAAGGTATGAAAGGAAATAACCAAAACCATAGCGCCCACCGCCACGGCTATTACAGCGGCGTATTCTTTTTTATACTGTGCGAAAAACACACAAATGAAAACCGCCGCCAAGCACAGCAGCATAACCTTGAAAAATTCCATTTTAAAGCCCGAAAAGCCCCTTTACGGTTGTGAACAATTCAGATATAACATTAACCACCATTAAAAGCACCACCACAAGCCCCGCAAGAGTGGTAAGCAACGCCTGCTCCTCGCGGCCTGAGCGTACAAGCACCAAATTCAACACCGTTACAATTATACCTATTGCCGCTACCTTAAATATAAAATCGACATCCATAATTCCACCTACACTAAAATAATAGATATTGCAATACCCGAAAAAAGCCCGAGCATTCGGTACAGCTTAGCTTTCTCGGTATATTCCGCTCTTGCCTCTTTGAGCCTTTCGGCGAAAACGGCGGCATAGCCCTCGCACCGTTTAACCTGTGCCTCTATTTCGCCCATACCAAGGTTTTCGAAAAACTCCTCAACCGTTCGTTTTTCATTTGGTTTTAGCTCTGTCTGCTTAAATTTAACCACAAACGGACGGGAAAGCTCTAAATAATCGCGACTGCCGCAGATAGTAGCTACAATATCATAAAGCTCGGCGGCAGTACCGTTTATCTGCACCCCGATAATACCCGCCGCTTTCGAATACCACTCTAGGGCATCTACACGGCGCTTCACTTTATTAACGGCATTCATACTAACCCCTAGGCTTGAAACCGTTATAAGAATAGCGCCCAAAAACTTTATAAGCCACATATTTTACCCTCCCTCACCGAAAATATCACAGGGCTTGCCCCAACTTTTTTCAGGAAAATAACCTTATCCACAGATCCCTCCGCCAATAGGCGCCTTGTAACACTTCGGCAAGCAAGCTTTTCAGGTGACTCGATATGAGCCGTTGTTATTATGTATGCGCCACCGCTCAGGCTATTTCCTACAGCCTCAAGCTCACAAAGCGTTCCTATCTCATCAAAAGCGATTATTTCGGGCGACATACTCCTGAGCGCCGCCTCGATACCTTGTGCTTTATCCCTGCCCGAGATAACATCGGTGTTAACTCCCACCTCAAGCTGTGGAACACCGCCGAAAGCGGCGGCTATTTCATTTCGTGTGTCTATTACCGAAATTTTATAGGGCTTTCCGCACTCTCCGTTTGAAATACCGCGCACAAGCTCTCTCAAAAATGTTGTTTTTCCACATCCAGGTGGGCCGCAAATAAGCAACGAGCCGCCCGTGTATTGCCCAATTTGCGTATCGGCAATGCCTCTGCACTCGCGGGCAATACGGATATTAACCGATGAAACATCGCAGAACTTACCCTGCCGAAAGCTGCCGACAATGCCCGCGCGGTTACCATGCGGCATTGAAATAAAGCCATTCATAATTTCATCGGTGTGAGAATAGATTGAGCTGCCGCAAATATTTCTAACCGTGGAATTCAATGCCGCTTTTTCCACCCTGACAGCACCTTTCGGTGCTTCACTGATATATGAATTTTCATTAACAAAATATATTTTACCGCTAAAGCATACCGATACCGGACGCTCAGCCCTCAGTCGTATTTCCTCAACTCTTTTGGCTACATCCTGCGATACTTTTCGCAAAATATCGGCAATTGGTTTTTCGATTAACTCCAATGCACTGAAATAACCGTCCTGCATTTTTATCACCGCTAAATTTTATGCGGACAGGCGTAAAAATAGAACACCCCACAATCTTTCGATTGCAGGGTGTTAAGACTTTTACTAAATAGCCATAATTATTATAGCAAGGGTGCCGAGCGCGGCGCCGATTTTCTGCCGTGTGGTCATTTTTTCGCGGAATATTACGGCACACATTATAAAGTTCACAATAATTGTCAGCCCCGAAAGCGTGGGGTACATAAGCATCGAATTGGATATACCCGACATATAAATGAGCAAAAACTGATATATCGCCAAAGCTATACCCGCAAGTGCCGCGAAGCCGTAGGTTTTTTTACTGATTTTAACCTTATCTTTTTTACGCGACGATAAAACCGCCGCCAAAGCCACCGCTATTATTAGCGAAAACAGGTATGCGAAAAACAAAAATTTATTTCTTTCCGCCGCAAATTCGGTTTTTTGGTGGTATCGCTGTACTAAAGTTCCTAAGCAGGTTAAAATCATAGCGCCCATTATTAACACATAACCTTTTTTGCTGTCACTTTTTTCTTCACCGCTATTTTTGGTTGTTAATAAAATAGAGGCAATAACCAAAATAAGACCCAAAACATTGGTAACACGGAATTTTTCTCCAAAAATAACTGTACCGAGAATTGCGCTTGGTACGGCAGAAAAATTATTAATGAGTATTAGTATACCTATCGGTCCCTCTTTAAGAGCGAGTGCATAAAGCACCTGAAACACAACGGTACACAAAGAAAATATGAGCGCCAGAAAAACGGTGAGCGGAGATACGTCCAGTCCCTGCGCCCAGAAAGCCGAAAACAAAACCGTTACTGCGGCAAATATTACGATATTGAATTTAAGTGCGTCTAAAATATTATCAAGTTTTGCTTTTCCTGTAATTAAAACCTTGGTGTCAACAAGAAAAGCCATTATTATAAATATTACAATCTGCAACGCCACTGTCACAATAACATCACCTGCTTTACTATACCATTTTGCACCTCAAAAAACAAGTGTATAATTCGGGTTTTATTAGGCATTATTTGATTTACTGCATTGAAAGAAACGCAATTTTATGCTTATAAGCTCACCTATGATAAGCGCCTACACCCTGACCCCCAAGGCGGTTGCAATTGCCAAAGAGCTTATGCTTTCAATCAGTATAATTATGATTTTCCAAGCCACCAACTCCATTATGACCAAGGTGTGCTTCGCGGCAGCGGAGATACAAAGGTGCTTATGCTTGCCGATAATATCTTTTTATGGGCGGCATCCCTACCACTTGGCATTCTTGCGGGATTGATACTCCACCTGCCTGCTTTCTGGATATATTTTGCGCTTAAGATCGATCAGGTGCTCAAAGCCGTATGGTGCATTATCCGACTTCGCAGCGGAAAATGGATTAAAAAAATACGAAGTGAAAAGGAAATTACCCAATAAAAAGACCTGTGAATTTTTTCACAGGTCTTTTACATTTCTTACTTTAAAATCTTTAAGTAGTCAAGAATTGATAATACAAGGCTGATAAGTAAATAAAGTCCTATTAAACCGCAAATTACGCCTAAAACAGCGCCTAAAAGCGGAATAAAACCAAGCAGCCAAGAAACAGCCCCAACAATAGCCATTGCAATTACATGAATGATAATGTTGATAACAAGTGCGGTTACATCGTTTTTAGCATTGAAAGCTACAGGGAAATACTTCTTTAAAGTGTCCATTAATTTCACCACCTTATATTTTATTTGCTACTTATAATGTATCATAAAATTAAATTTAATTCAACCTTTTTATTGAAATCTTCTTTGCTTAACACCCGATTATTTAATATGTTAAATTTAAAGCCTAAAGCGCTATCTGTTTTTATCACCTTACAAAACATCTATCTGACACATTTGCATAGTAGTAAGCGCGGCATTATGGCTTTCGGGGGTTACACCCGCACAGCAGCTGCTGTCAACCTTAACATTTGCATTTGGGAAAGCCGCTTTAATAATAAGTGCGTTAGAAACAACACAAATATCGGTGCAAAGGCCAATCAGTTCTACATTTTCAAGCGTTTCTTCACTCCAGTGCGGCCACCCGAAATTCGGCTTATCGATAATTTTACAGCCCTCTATATAAAGACCGTCCGCGATTTCCCAGCCCTTTGTTCCCCTAATGCAATGCGGAACGGGCAGCTTTTTGCCCTCGGGAGTATCCAAATAGTTTTCACTGTGAGTATCGCGGGTGAAAATTATTTCATCTCCGCTATCTATATACTGTTTAATTTTAGCTTTCACATTAGGAACAATGGCAATAGCCTCTTTTGTGCCCAAAGCCATATCAATAAAATCATTCTGCATATCCACTACAATAAGCGTATTTTTCATAAAAAGCACTCCTTTAACTATTGTGCAACTAAAAATGAGGACTCATTCAATTTTGAAAATCAATATGAATATTCTTCCAAAGTCTTAAATTTATAGCCTTGATTATGAGCTTCGTCAATAATTCTACCAAGCGCATCGGTGTTGTCTTGTGATACCGCGTGAAGCAGTATAACGGCGCCGGAATGAAAACGCGAAGTAACGGTTGAAAAAGCATAATCTGCGCCATTTTGAGTAGATGTATCCCAGTCGGCATAGGCTATCGACCAGAAAATAGATTTAAAACCTATTGAGGTTACGAGCTCCATAGCGCATTCGGAATGCTCACCCGAGGGGAATCTGAAATACGGACTTGTATATGAAAAATTTTCTCTCAGATAATTATCAAGCGTTGCTATTTCCTGTGCCATTTGAGTTCGGGTAATGCTTGGGAAAGAGGGGTGCGTTGCGCTGTGATTTCCCACTATATGGCCCTCGTCTATCATACGGCTCACAAGCTGAGGATTTTGCTTTACATAACTCAGCGTTACAAAAAACGCCGCCTTTACATTTTTCTCTTTAAGCGTATCAAGAATGTCTGCCGTTAAATTTTTATATTCATACCCGTTATCAAAGGTCAGGTACATACACTTTTCCTGTGTTTTGGTATCCAGTGCCAATGCTTCTACATTTTGGAAAGCATCAAAGGTTTGTTGATTTATAACCGACTGGCTGTGCGGAACTCCGTCTTTAGCAATCCCGAACGAAAATTGTTTTTTCTCTGTGGATAAGCCCCTCGCATTTTCCGGATCGTTTACGATATAACTGAATTGTGGCAATGCCGGTTTAACCGTTGCGGGAGGATTAACTGTTTCCTTCTCAGGCTCAGGTTGCGGTTGTTGCTCAGGCTCAGGTATTTCCGTAGGAGCTTGAGGTGTTTCAGGTTCAGCGACCGATTCGTTTTCTGTGCCATCTGCATTATCCTGTGTGGGGGTTTTCTCTTCTTCATTTAGTACCAACTGACTATCAGTTCCGCTTTTCTCCGGCACGGTATTGTCCTTTTTGCAGGAACACATTAAAACCACCATTAAAATACAAATAATCACACACAAAACTTTTTTCATAATATCTACTCCAAAAGCATTTCCATAATACATTTTATAATTTGTGAAATACTGCTTTTCTTTTGTCAAAGGTGCAAACATAACCGAAGACCTCTTTGGCAATTTCAAGCGCACCCGCTATATGTTGACCTACGCGATTGGAATCGTGAGAGTCAGAGCCAACGGTAATAATCTCTCCACCAAGCTGGCGAAATCTTTTTATGAAATCAAGTGACGGTAGAAAGTCACCTACCCTGTCAACACCGCTTGTATTTATCTCCATTCCCTTACCGTTTTGTACAAGTGTCTTCATAATCTCGTCACAAACATCACTATAATCCTGATAATAAATAGGCTTGCGCGTAGGATTGTACAACGACTTGCAAACATAATCAAGATGTCCAAGCACATCAAAATCGCGGTGTGCTTTCACGCATTCCAAAGTCTGCAATAGGTATTTTTCGAACGCCGTATCAATGCCGTTATGCGTCCAGAATTCTTCAAAATATGGGTCATATCCGCCCGCATAATGCACCGAGCCTATAACAAAATCAAAATTGTACAAATCGAGCAGCTCTTTAAGTTCATTTTGATTCCAAGTGGTAAGACCAAATTCAACACCACGGCGAATTGTGATCTTTTTTGAACTAAGCGCATCATAATCGGCACGATATTGCTCTATCGTAAATAAATCACGCTTTTCTCTGAAAACATCGTTAAAATCATAATGGTCAGTAAAGCAAATTTCCTTGAGACCCGCCTTTTCGGCAGCGCTCACAATATCCTTGGGAGCGCAGTCAGAATCAAAGGAAACTCTACTGTGTAAATGATAATCAAACATATAATTTCACTCCTTTGTCGTGTTATCTATAAGTCTGTCTTTTACCATAGTACTCACAATAGAAACTATTCACAGCTTATCCAAAAAGCGACTGTGTGAAGAAAACACAAAATTGAGAAATTTGTATCACATATTAATTAATAAAACTATAAATTTACCGAATAATCCTTTTTAAACCCATGTGCGCCGAAAATCTGCCACTTTCCCACACCCAAGCGTTGTAAAACAGCGTTTCTTTCCTCTAAACATAATTTAGGATCGGTATCAACAGAGGTCATTAATATCGGTGCGTATTGATTGTATTTTGCCTGTTCGGATGTAAGACCGTGCGTGTTGATATAAACATCTCCTGTAATGGCGATATGATTTGAATAATCTATTAAAATGATTTCTCCGGGCAAATGACCGCCCTTACCCTCATACACTTCAAAATTCAGTTCTCCAAAACTATAAAAACCTATCTGTGTTAAAGGCTTGTCGTAAAATTTTGCACTTTCCCACAATTTAACGATTTTTTGCGGATTTACAGCCTTATATTCGGTAAGAATTTTACAGATGTTAATGTACGGCTTGTGTAAAGGGTTTTCTTCGCGGTATCCGTCGAGTCCGTTATATTCCTTTTCCAAGCATTTTGCCGTGTTTTCGTTTGTAATAACCTCGTCGAACATTGGCAAAAGTCCACAATGGTCCACATCGGCGTGCGTGATAAGTATTTTCTTCTTTATTGTACTGAAGTTTGGAATGATTTTTTCAAAGATATTGAGCATTTCCTTTTGATAACAGGCATATCCGCTATCAACAAATAAATAATCCCCATTACTCTTGATAATCATTGTATTGCTTCCGCAAGGCGGCTCGATTAAAACAATTTCGGTGTTTTCGGAAATTTTATGTGTGGTTATGCGGGGCGCAAAATCATTCCCCTTGGAAACACTTAGAAACTCCGCAAACCTACTTATACTGTCAAATGTTCTGTAGGGTGATAAGCCTTTTTCATCCAATGTTTGCATAGCAAGATTGACATTTATTAAAAGCTCTTGATTTGCGTCGGCGGAGAGTCCCATCATTTGTGACAACCCCAAAACATAGTTGTTATAAAAAATACTGTTATCGTATACATTCTTGGAACGGTTATAGTCGATAACCCTCACCTTGCACAGCTTTTCTGCCTGACCTAAAAAACAGGAAATTTTATCAGAATCGTCTACATACAGCCCCATCTTAAAATACTGAAAATCTGTTCCGTTTTCTTGCGAACTGATATAAGAAATATTAAAATTAAATTCACTTATAAGCTTAAGAATATCCGTAACGCTTCCGGGAACATCTTTCAAACAAAATTCTAATAAAACAACACTTGTTTTGTTATCGTTATCATTACCTAAATATCCGATTTTTTCAAGCTCCGAATCTGCTTTTTGGAGTTGCTCCTCTGCGCCCTCTGCATCAATAAACAATGTGTGCGAATCAACCGCCTTATTGTAGCTTACACGGGTGATATTGATACCCAACGAGGAAAAACACTCACTTGCCTTTAGAAAAGCACCAATATGGTCGGGCATAGATGTTATGTAGGTCTTTTTCATAATTGTCACCTTTAGAGAATACGATGTTTTTTATATTATATCACATAAATATCCAAACGCAATAAAAAATCCTCTCGGATTTCTCCGAGAGGAAAATTTTTATTGTTACAGGACAAACCTTTTTA
>JAZNXU010000014.1:0-92289 GCA_045594065.1 Acutalibacteraceae bacterium | reverse complement strand
ATAGCTCAGTTGGCTAGAGCATTCGGTTCATACCCGGAGTGTCATTGGTTCGAGTCCAATTACAGCCACCATATACGGCCCGGTGGTCAAGAGGCCTAAGACACCGCCCTTTCACGGCGGTAACACGGGTTCGAATCCCGTCCGGGTCACCAAAAAAGAAAAAACCAACCCTTGTGGTTGGTTTTTTCTTTTTTATGCTTCACAAAAGGGAGTCGAACAGGAGCGAGAGAACAGGTTTCTCCTTGAGCAGAAGCCTGTTTATTTCACCTTATTTACCACAAGTCCTGTAATAAGCTTCGGGTAAAAGTAGGTTGATTTTTGCGGCATTGTATCGCCTGCTTTTGCAACATCTGCAATCTCGCAAACGCGGGTAGGATTAAGTATGAAGCAGCAGTTGGCGCCGCTCTTTACCTCAATCACCGCCTCGGCGGTATCGCGGGTATATTTAAGATTTATTTGATTTGCAAGATTTTCCTTGTCTATACCAAGCACTCCCTCTAAAATAAGGCTGTGAAGCACAGTTACATCAAGATTTCTGAGTGCTTCACCCATATCGGGCAGCAGGTTTTCAAGACTCTTCTTATCTTTAAGAACAAGCAGATATGTGTACTCGCCGTCGAAATAACCGAATGCGGTTTTACTTTTTTCATATTCAGTTTTAAGTAAAGCCTCAATATCCCCGCTTGTTTTGGTTATATTGAAATACTCTGCCGATTTTTCAAGCAGTACAGCGCTGTCAAAGCCCTCTACACCGAAAATAACGCGATGGGTGGGGAAAACAACAAGCCCCTCGTTCTGCATATCTACTAAGAACATCATAATATAATCGGCGTTCTCATTACAGTCGCCCGTTTCGGCAACATACTTTCTATAATTAAGCGCCGTTTCATAGCGGTGGTGACCATCGGCGATATAGAGCTTTTTATCCGCAAAAAGTGCGGCAAGCTGTGCTGTTTTATCACTTTTGGGAGCCACCCACATACGGTGGGTTACATTATCGTTATCTGTAAACTCAACATCGGGTGCGTCGCTTGATAACTCGGCTATAAGTGCAGGGATTTTGCCATCCTCGTCGGTGTAAAGAGAATAAATCTGGCTAAAGCTGCAGCCCGTTGCCTTTAAAAGATTAAGGCGGTCGGTTTTTGCCTTTGAAAGGGTGTGCTCGTGGGGCAAAACAATACCCTCGGAGAACTCGTGCAGTTTAACATACGCCGTAACGCCGCGGAAGGAATACTGCTTTCCACCAACCGAAAACTCCTCTTCATAAATATAAAACGACGGCGTTTCGTCCTGAGCCATAATTCCGCTTTCGATTCTGCAGTCAAGCTCAGTCTTAGCCCCCGCGTAGCCCTCAGCTGTCTGCTCGGGGGATTCGAGCTTAATTATATTATTCTCGTTTTTATTTAAATATCCCTCACGCTCAGCTGCGCTTATAATATCATAAGGCGGACAGCATAGACAGGTTATTTCGCCCGCTTTATCAGTAAACCGCAGTGCCCTGAATTCCTTAATTTCTGCCATAAAACCACTCCTTGTTAAAATAATCTTAAACCAACCAACAGAAAAAGTCAATATTTGCTTGTCTATACTTAAATATTATAGTATAATATTTAATAGTTTGTTTACAAACTGTGTAAATTTGTCTGTTAATATTTTATAGAGTAAAAAGTAGGAGGTAATTTTGATGATTGAGGTAAAATCTCTATCCAAAAGATACGGAAAGCATTTAGCCGTTGATGATGTTTCGTTTACCATAAACAAAGGCGAGGTAGTCGGCTTCTTGGGACCTAACGGTGCGGGTAAATCGACTATTATGAACATTCTGACGGGATATATTTCCTCAAGCTCAGGCAGTGTTACTATTGACGGATATGATATTTTAGAGCAAAGCGAACAGGCAAAGCGCCGCATAGGCTACCTGCCCGAAATTCCACCGCTGTACCCTGATATGACCGTTACCGAATATCTTTATTTCATTTATGACCTTAAAAAGGTTAAATTCCCTAAAAAAGCGCATATCGACGAAATTTTACGCCTTGTTAAAATTGATAATGTGGCTTCCCGTCTTATCAAAAACCTTTCAAAGGGTTACAGACAGCGCGTTGGTATTGCATCTGCACTCATAGGCAACCCCGATGTGCTTATTTTGGACGAGCCGACCGTCGGTCTTGACCCGAAGCAGATTATTGAAATACGCGAGTTGATTTCAAAACTCGGAAAAAATCACACAGTAATACTTTCCTCCCACATACTTTCCGAAATTCAGGCGGTATGCAAGAGAATTCTTATTATAAACGGCGGACACCTTGTTGCTAACGATACCGCTGATAATCTTTCAAAGAACCTTTCCTCAGACCATTCACTGCTTGCACGCGTTTTAGGTCCCGAAAAGGATGTTATGAAGATTTTACAGAGTGTTAAAGATGTAGAGAGCGTTGTATCACAGGGACTTCGCGAGGAAAACACCTATGAATATCTCATAACCCCGAAAGAGGGCTGCGATATACGCCGTGATGTTTCTACTCGCCTTGCAGAGCGTGGCAGACCGCTTTTAGAGCTCCGTTCTAACGAGCTGACCCTTGAGCAGATATTCCTGCGCCTTACCGATGCTACCAATACTGTAGAATTCAAGACCGAAAGCACCAAAAAAATCGACCCGAAAGACATCGAACTTCAATTAGTAAGCGAAGCAAACACCGAAAAGGAGGACGAAGAATAATGACTGCTGTTTTCAAAAGAGAATTTAAATCGTATTTTACAACCCCTATCGGCTTTGTATTTGTTGCTGTTTTCACTGCTTTTGCAGGAATGTTTTTCAGTATTATATACAGCTATGGCTCACCGGAAGTTGAAAACATAATTTCCGCTATGTCAACCGTTGCTATTTTCGCAACCCCTTTTATTACAATGCGACTGTTCAGTGAGGATCGCCGCCAAAAAGTAGACCAAGCGCTTCTTACTGCACCCGTTAAAATAACGGGCATTGTTATGGGTAAATTTTTAGCAGCCCTCTGCCTTTACGGCTTAGGCTTTGCGCTTACCCTTGTGTTCCAGCTTATAGTTACTTTTTTCATAAGTGTAAATTGGCTTATTTATCTATATGCTTTGCTCGGCGTGCTGTTACTCGGCTGCGTTATGATATCAATAGGTATGTTTATTTCATCTCTTACCGAAAGCCATATCGTTTCAGCAGCACTCACCTTTGGCGTGCTTCTAACCGTTATGTTCATCGGCTCGTATGCAAGCTCTATCAGCTCAACCGTGCTTCAGGAAATTGCCTCAGCCATTTCCTTTATCGACCGCTTTAACAACTTTATCACCGGCGTACTTGATGTTACCGATTTAATTTATATGATTAGTATATCGGTATTCTTTATTTTCTTAACAGTACGTTCGGTTGAAAAACGCCGTTGGGCTTAGGAGGTAACACTATGAATATTAAAAACATTTTCAAAAAGACCGAAAAGCCCGAAGCAAAAAAATTCAACCGCAAGAACTTCTATAAGCGCGGAAGCTACTTTATAATAATAAGCGCCGTTGCACTTGCTTGCCTTATTTTAATAAATATTCTTTTCACTGCTCTGGGCAACCGAGTTTCACTTAAAATTGACCTCTCTTTCTCAGGCGAAAACAGCATAAGTGAAGAAAATGCCGAGTTTTTGAAAAGCGTTTCAACTCCCGTAACCATTACTGTTTGTGCCGACAAAAACTCCTACACAAACGGAACCTTATCGGAGATCGCATACAGCTATTTAGGTGTTATGGACGAATCCGGTTATTACGAGCAAACAATTAAGCTGGTTGATTTATACAGCACATATAACACCAACATTACGGTTGAGTATGTTGATTTAACCAGCACTGCCGGCTCGGCAATTGCAAATGAATATCCCTCTATTTTCTACGGAGATATCATTGTTCGCAGTACCGACAGCCAAGGAAATACCAACAGTAAATTGGTAGGATTTAATGATATTTACTCCTATAAAGATGCATCCGGCTATGGCTATTATTATTCTATAACCTCCAACAAGCTTGAAACTGCGCTGTCCTCAGCTATCAACACCGTTGTTAGCGGACAAATCAAAACCTCTGCTGTTCTAACCGCATACTCCAACACACAGGTTTTTGAAACCCTGTTTGGATCACAGTTAAAGCTTAACAGCTTTGATGTTACCGAAATTTCCGATAATATAATTTCCGAAATTCCTAAAGAAGTAGAGCAAATTTACATTGTTTGCCCCACTAAGGATATGCTTGCCGAAGAGCTTTCGGTGCTTAACAGTTGGCTTTATAACGATGGCAATCTTGGTCGCTCACTCATTTTCGTTCCGGGAACATCAGTTACCAACATTCCCAACATTGTTGAGTTTTTAAAGGAATGGGGTATTTCTTATTCCGACGGTGTTCTTTATGAAACTAATTCGCGCAACCATTACCCAGGCTACCCAACAACGCTGTACTCTTATAGCAATGACTCCCAGCTCACCGGAATTTTGCCTGATATAGGCTTCTTCATAACAAGTAATAACCTCCCGATGTCCGCTGTTTACGAAACCTACGATTCTAAAACCACCAATGTTTTGATTTCAACTGGCGATGCCACTGTCGCCGCCCCATTAGGTATTGATGAAACTTGGACTCCCGATTCTTCACTTGAAAAGAAAATTCACCCAACACTTATCGTAACGAACGATTCTGCCGTTGTAGGTGAAAGCTATAAATCAAGCTATGTTGCTGCTTTCTCAAGTGCAGACTTCATTTATTCATCCTTTGCAAGTCAATCGTCGGTTTGCGGTAACCTAGAAGTTGCTATTAATACCGCCGCAAAAATTGCCGGTTTTGATACCGATTCACAGATGCTCTTTATCGATAAAACAGTAGAAACCGAAAGCTTTGTTAATCAAATCAGCGAAAAAGGTGCTGTAACTATACGCATAATATTTGTTGTAATTGTACCGCTGTTACTCATTGCCTCGGGTATATTCGTTTGGATCAGGAGGAGAAATCGATGAGTCTACCCGAAGAAAATAGAATGCTTCCTCCTACCGAAGCACAAGAAGAGGAATCTACGATATTTTCGGCACCCGTAAAGCATAACGACCGTACGCCTAAGAAAAAACCGCTTTGGACTAAGCTTTTAGCGGCATTTTTAGCGCTTGCCATCGTTGCGGGCGGTACGGCTGCGGTAATAAAGCTTATCCCCGAAAAGCAGGGCGGGAGCACAAACGAAACGCCCACTATTGAGGTGCTGAATATTGATTCCGCCAATATTGAGAGGATAGATGTTAAAAACACTGCAGGTAGCTTTACTCTTCTTTCCGAGGTGACCGAAACAAACTCTGCCTCAACCGTTAGTTGGTATGTTGACGGTATTGAGAAAACCTTTGTTGACTCATCCACCATTGAATCAACAGTAACTTCCTCAATATCCATGCTAAGCGCTTTCAAAACCGTAGAGGGCTCCGAGGCTGATTTCGGACTTGATAATCCGCAAGCTGAGATTATTCTCCACCCGAAAAATTCGGCATTTGAGCTAGTTACGATAAAAATCGGAAATGAGGCTCCCTCGGGACTCGGCTACTACTGTAAGTTATCAAACAAAGATACTATTTATCTTGCGGATAGCTCGGTTGCCTCTCTCCCGACCGTTGTCCCGCTTGTTTTCGCAACCACCGTTGGCGTTTCGGGCGTTATTCCGACCGAAGCTAATTCAAGCCACTTTGCCGACGGTTTAATTTCAGATTTCGACTATATCTCCCTTTCAGGCAGCCGTTACCCGAACCCTGTGCGAATCGAAGTACAAAAGGACGAAACCATAAACTCATATTTTGCGTTTAAAGTAACCTCGCCCACCGTTCGCATCGGCAACGAAGATAAGATAACTGAGCTTGTTCAGTTAATGTCGTCGGGTATTACTTCGGCAGGTGCGTATTCTTTCGACACTACCGAGGAAAGCCTCCAAAAATACGGACTTTATAATCCCGATGTTGTTTTCACCATTTCAGTAGCTGGTAAAACCTACACTATTATTGCTTCTAAAATAGACGATAGCTTCTGTGCGGTGGTGGATACCTACGGTGGCATTATACACAAAATTCCTACATCTTCACTTCCTTTTGTTACAGCCTCAGTTACCGATTACTACAGCTCATTTATTGTGCTTGAAAATCTTTCGGGACTGTCCAATTTTAAGGCTGAGTTTGCTGACGGAACTGTTTATGATTTTGTTACTGAATATAACAGTGAAGACGAATCATATAAAGCTTTTATCGGCGGCAAGGAGCTCGACATTACAAACTTTAAAGCCCTTTACAGCGAGTTTATAGGTCTTTCACCTGTCGAATACGATTCAAAAGACATTAATGAAACAGCGCTTACAATAACGCTTGTGCATTCTGATGGTTCGAGTGATACAGTGCTTAAATTTAAGCAATATTCGAGCGGACGCTATCAGGTTGAGATGAACGGCATTCCAATGGGACTTATAACCGCCACAAATTATGATAAGTTTACCTTGAATATTAAAAACGCTGCAACCAATACACCTGTTGCATAACAATAAAACGGTTTCAGCCACAACCTTAATGCAAATAGCACGCGCCAAAGGCGCGGGCTATTCTCCTTTATATTTTCTTCTGGTTGCCATTCCGCCGCGGATATGGCGCTCATCTTTGTTCTTTTCGAAAACAATACGCACCCTTTCATAAAGCGTAGGGTCACGCCAACGAAGCTTTTCTGTAACATCCTTATGAACGGTAGATTTACTAACCCCGAACACCTTTGCAGCAGCGCGCACTGTTGCTCCTGTTTCGGCTATGTATTCTCCTAAAATTACCGCCCTAGAATCGGCCGCACTGTTCATACAAAATCAACTCCTAAATTACTACTACATTATATGAACGCGGGTATGCGAATATGTTTGAAATTTTATGTCAATTCGTTTATAGCTTGTCGTATATTATCATTTTTATCTCTTGAAATATACGCAAAAGTTTGTGCTCAAACATCCTAGAATTTACAAGTCGAAACTTTCGAATTTGTTTCACAAAACCAGAAGAAATCATCAATAACCAGCTGGTTATTACGCCAAATCACGATTTTGAGGAAAGTGTACACTTACTTGCAAAATAAAAAACCTCAGCAGATTTAATTCTGTTGAGGTTTTTATTGTAAATGAGTAAAAATCGGATTATAATAATTGTAACAGATAATAAAAAAGGAAAGTGTTTATATGCTTATTGACTTTCATACACATTGCTTCCCCGATGCTCTTGCCACTAAAGCCGTTGAAAAGCTGTCTTTCGCATCGGGTGGATTAAAAAATCATACCGATGGCACCGTGTCGGGACTTAAAACCCGAATGCAAAACGACGGTGTTCAGGTATCGGTGGTTTTAAATATTGCCACTAACGCACACCAACAAAATAAGGTTAATGATTTTGCGGCAAGCATAAATAACGGTCAGGACATTTTTTCCTTTGGCTCGGTATTCCCTGACAGTCCCGATGCAATAGAGGAGCTTGAACGGATTAAAGCGCTCGGTATGAAAGGGGTCAAGCTTCACCCTGATTATCAGGGCTTTTCGGTTGATGATGAAAAAATGATACCGATTTATAAAAAGATTTCAAGCCTCGGTCTTATAACGGTGTTTCACGCGGGCTGGGATTACGGATTTGCTCCGCCCTACGGCGGCACGCCCAAAAAAATGATAAAAGCACTAAAGCACTTTGATTCACCCGTTGTTGCCGCACACTTTGGAGGAGTCAATTGCTGTGAAGCTGTCTTAAAATACCTTTGCGGCACCGATATTTATTTTGATACTTCTTTTGGTTATTCAATGCTACCAAAATATTACGCCGAAAAAATCATCGAAAAGCACGGTACCGATAAAATCCTATTTGGTACCGATACTCCTTGGCATACGGCCGAGATGGAGATGCGACTATTAAAAAGCCTCAGTTTGAGCGATAGTGAAATGGTAAAAATTACCAACGAAAATGCAAGGAAGCTGTTGAGAATAGAAAAAAGAGTGATGTAAACCACATCACTCTTTTTTCTTAGTCTATAATACCCTCTTCTAAATATCTTTTACAGGTTAAATACGCTGCAGCGGTCCAGCCCATCATTGCAGGCATACTCTCGGTGCGCTCCTTTGAAAGCACCTGATTGCTACCCTCAACAACATTATATTTCTCCCACAGCTTACCTGTTTCGCTATGTACCTTTTCAACCAGCTTTTTATATTTTGCCGCAATACGAGTGGCAACCTCTTTGAATCCGTAGTTATCAAACGCCTTAACAGCAAGATGTTGCTGACATGCCCAACCTACAGGATAATTCCATTGGAACGAATGCGTGTCTGAAAATTCATTTTTCTCGCAAGATGCAAGACCGTACTCTGCCTCAATACGGGTAACATGCTTAGTCATATTCTCGGCGTACTCGACATCTACCATATTAACAAACATAGGATAAAGCGAGCAGCTCGATAAATACTTACTGTGAACACCATTCACAAAGTCGTAATCGATTAAAATACCATCCTCATTCATAAGGTATTTATACATAAGCACCTTACGGTCAGCAGCAGCCTTTTCCCACTTTTTCTCTTCGCCCATACCTAAAATTTCGGAGAAGTAAGCCATATTCTTTTCCCAATCATAAAGCAAAGAGTTAAGCTCAACCTGAACATAATTGTAGCCCTCAAAGCCCCAACGCGGATTACAGTCCCAACCCGACTCACAGCAAATCATATAGTGGTCAACAATCTGCTCAAATGTCTTACCCTCGGGCATCTGACCGTTGCAGGCACGGCGAATAAAGTCGCCCGCCTTGACATCAACCGGTTTATCAACATTCTTACCGCCATATTGGTTGAGCCCGATAGGCGTCATACGCTCGGTCATCCAGAAGTTATACTCCTTTTTAATGGTATTGAACGCACCGTAAAGCCATGTTTTGTCCCTATAATGGTCAAACACCTCGCGCACCATTCTGCTTGCAAAAGGTGGCTGGCAAAGTCCCGAATGATAAAAGCGATTGCTGTTTTTCATATAACCAAAGCGTTCGATCATATACAGAATATTATCAATGTTGTTTTTGGCAAGTTGCCAACGATTTGAAAGCTCGAGGCCCTTATTTGTAAAATAGGTGTCCCAATAATAAAGCTCATCAAAATGACCTACTGCAGGAATGGAATACGGATATGGAAGCCCGTAAAGAGTGGCTGTCCCTGCCTCAATGTCCGATCTATTCTCATTCTCACAAGAATCCCAATTGTTCTCGATATAATCTAATATTGCCTTACTCATAAAATCTCTCCTCAATATATTTGACTGAATAACGATTTAAAAAGCTCTCTACTCATAATATTTTTTAAGTGCTAAATAGCTTCCTACTATGCGGCCCATCATTGACGGCATAGTAGCGCGGCGCGTTACATTTATGTTACCCTCTACAACATTGTATTTCTCCCAAAGGCTGCTTATTTCGTCGAAAACCTTGCGAACCACTTCGGACAAAGACGGTGGGTGCGAGTTTACGAGAAAACAAGTACGGTTGCCATTAAGCATAAATCCGTATTTTTCTACAAGATACAGCATATTATCTGTATTGCTCTTCGCTAAATCCCATCTGCCGCTTATTGCAAGCCCCTGATTGGTGAAAAAAGTGTCGAAATAATTAATTTCATCGCAGTAACCGACCGCTGGAACAGTATAGGGATATGGCATTCCGATAAGATTACCCATATCCTCACGAATCTGTTTAACACAGTTGCCTCAATTCGATTCTATATGATCAATTACTTTGTTGTTTTTATTGGTTTACTTCAAAATGTTTCACATGAAACATTAAATTTTGTCTAATACATTTTGCCGAGTTTTGCGGCAATGTCACGTAACTCCTCATCGCCGTAGAATTCAAGGCTTATCATACCGTGGTTTTCACCCAGTTTAACAACCTTTACCTTGCGATGCAGTGCCTCTTTCAACGCAAGCTCAACTTCTGTATAGAAGCTATTTTGGCGTAAATTATCGGCCTGCTTGCCTCTACCTTTTTTCTCAGTGCGGACAAACTCCTCCAACATCCTCACGGATGCACCGTCAGCCGCCATATCAGCAATCCGCTCACGCAACATCGGGTCATCTGCGGAAAGTATTGCCCTAGCCTGACCCGCAGATATTGTACCAAGTTTGAGCATCTCAAGCTCTCGCTTGCCAAGCGTCAATAAACGAAGTGCGTTTGCAACCGCTGCACGCGACTTTCCGACACGCTTCGCTACCTCCTCTTGCGTTAAATCGTAGGTATCGATGAGCGTCCTATATCCTAGCGCTTCTTCAACAGGATTTAAGTCCTGACGCTGGAGGTTTTCAATTAACGCTACCTCCATAACCTCTTGTTCGCCTAAATCCTTTACTATTACGGGAACCTTTTCCAGCTCCGCCATAAGACTCGCTCTCCAGCGGCGTTCGCCCGCAATTATGCGATATGTACCGTTAGTAAGTGGCTTTACAACTATCGGCTGTAAAAGTCCGTGCTCTTTAATGCTTGCCGCCAACTCCTCAAGCGCTGCTTTGTCAAAACTCTTTCGTGGCTGATCCTTATTTGGCTCGATATCAACAAGCTTTACCTCTATAAGCTCGTTATTATCGGTCGAATTTTCGTTGAATAGCGCATCAAGGCCTCTACCGAGTCCGCCTTTTTTAATAGCCATTTACCTGCCTCCGTTCCTTTTAATCATTTCCTTAGCCAACTCATCGTACGCCTTTGCGCCCTTTGAGCGTTTATCGTAATACTGTATCGGCATTCCGTAGCTTGGAGCCTCGGAGAGGCGCACCGCGCGCGGAATAGTAGTACTATACAGCTTGTTTGAGAAAAACTTTTTGAGCTCATCAACCACCTGATGGGTAAGGTTTAGCCTGCCATCATACATTGTAAGTACAACGCCCTCCAGTTCAAGACCGGAATTATAAAGGCGCTTTATCTGACGAACGCTTGACATAAGCTGGGAAAGCCCCTCCATAGCATAATATTCACATTGGACCGGTACCATTACGGTATCGCTTGCCGTAAGGGCGTTTATGGTTATAAGTCCCAGCGACGGAGGACAATCGATAAATATGTAATCATAATCTCCGCGCACAAACGATAGCGCCTTTTTTAACTGTGACTCGCGATTTTCTATCGAAATAAGCTCAACCTCAGCTCCTGCCAAGTCCATATTCGCGGGAATCACATCAACATTCTTAAAGGTGGTGGTAATCGTAGCGGTTTGCGCGCGTTGAGTGCCGATAAGCAGATCGTATGAAGAAAAAGCAACCTCTCGCTTATTTATACCAAAACCGCTTGTAGAGTTGCCCTGAGGGTCCGCATCAACAAGCAAAATCCTTTTGCCCGCAATACCCATTGCTGCAGCCAGATTTACAGCCGTAGTTGTTTTGCCAACTCCGCCTTTTTGGTTAACAATCGCTATAATTTTAGACATAATCCACCGCCTTGAGTTTTAACTTATATACTGAAATTATATCACAGTATGGTGCGCTCTTCAAGAAAATTGTTTCATGTGAAACAATTTTTTATAAAAAACTTACCGCAGCAAATTTTCCCGTGTGCAAAAAGTATTTAAATCAATTTGCAAAAGCACATTCTAGTTTCTCCTAATATAAAGGCTGTTAAAAAGCCCGAGAGCTTCGCTCCCGAGCCTCTGCAAATGTTTCACGTGAAACATTTAAGATTTATCCCCCGGCCTGAATATCAGCGCCATTATCAAAGCAAACACGATTGCGGCAGCGATTCCCGCAGATGTTGCGGTGAGTCCTCCCGAAAGCGCACCGATGAGTCCATATTTATCGATCGCAATTTCTACGCCCTTTGCAAGACTGTATCCGAAGCCTGTTAAGGGCACCGAAGCTCCCGCACCCGCAAAATTGTACAGTGGCTCATAAAGACCTATGGCAGTAAGCAAGACACCCGAAACTACATATGCCGTGAGTATTCTTGCGGGGGTTAGCTTTGTAAGATCAATAACAACCTGACCCACGCCACAAATTGCGCCCCCTACTAGAAACGCATACAAGCAATCCATAAAAATATTCATTAAAACACCCTCCGCCGAAAGCTTACGCTCCGTTTTGAATAGTGTTCCACTCTCGCTGTGTTTTATTCAAAGTTGTAAAAATTACAAAGTTCTGTTTTAATTTCATTATAATTGATATGCTTTACGGTTATCGATTCAGCGTTCTCAGATCTGACAGTCAATCGAATATTGCAGGTGCCGTATTTTCGATCGGCAGGCCATTGGGTTATGCGAATAACTCCAACCCTATCCGCCTCACAGTACATTTCGCGTGTTGCAGACCAGCGTGTGTATTTGGCATAAAGTATACGCGATACAGATATTACACTGTTTTTCACATTGTATGCCGCAAGATTATAATAATAAATTAAGATTACCACGCTGATAATAAATGCGAAAGCAAGTAAGGCTTTAAATACAGGAAAAAGTTTAGAAAACACGAAATATGCAGCAACAGAAATGATTAAAAAAATCGTCGGAATAAAATAAAATCTGTGCCTTGATGACAGTTTTGGCCGTATCAATCGCTTTGAAGTCTCCACATTCGGGAATAACACACAAAACAGGTCATTTACCTCAGCCTTTTTTGCTGACGGTACCACCACCGCTTTATTGCCCCTGTTATCGCCATACCCGCCAACGCTTACTCTCACAAGATATCGTTTAAAAAAGCGCATAAGCGGGGTCTGTTCTATAAGCACACTGTTTACGGTTTTTGTTTTAAAGGTTATTGTTCTACGGGTTATAAGTCCGTTCGCAATCTCCATCTTTTCTGGGCCAAGCCTTAAATGAAAATTAACGCACCGAAAAAACGAAATCAAGAACGACACCGTATAAAGCGCAACAAAAACTATGGTGACGGTATTAATTATTGGCGGAAGAAATCTATTCGTCGCCTCGCTTACCGCGTTGATTCTTGCAAGTAGAATCTCCTCAATGGCGGTACCAAGCAGGTCGCCGGCCTTTTTTATGATAGGTACGGTAAAAACGAGTCCCGTAAACGCCGAAGAGGCAGTTGCCGCCATTACCGCCACACGCACCGCTGAAAATTTTAAAGTTCTAGCCGTTTCAATCTTTGAAAGAGTAGTTCTTATTTGCTCGGCATCATGTCGGCTTAACTTAATTTCGCAATCTGCTTTACCTTTTCTGCCAGCCTCCGTATTAATTCTGAGTGTCACACTTCCAAAAATGCGGTCAGAAATATATCGTATCGTTTCTATTGTCGAAATCTTCTCAACAGGTATTTCGGTAAAACGGCGAAACAGAAGACCCGAAGCTATTTGCACCGAGGTATCAGAAACTGTTATTTTTACCGTTTTCCATTTTATGGTAGTATATACAATTATAACCACCGAAATTATTAATTCATTCAGCACAAGACCGTTAACCTGCCGTTTCATCAGCGCGCCTATTAGCGCCTTGAGCAGTGGAAGCAACAAAACAAACAGAAAAGGCTTCAAATAATGAAGTACCATTACCGGATGCGCCGTATAGGAGTGCCTTATTCCGTTCATTCGGACATCGCCTCCAAAATTTCGGCTACATCGCGATTTCCGAACTCTATCGTTATGGTAACCGCACGAGTTGCGCGGAGAATAAGTCCGGACACCCTGAATCCCCTCGCAAGCAGGGTCTGCTGACGCTCGGTGTATACAAGTCGCGGATAGGGCATAATGCGCTCGTGATGCACGAAAACTCCGCTTTTGAGAATAAGCGCATTTTCTCCCAAGGTTATAGAGTATTCCCTAATATATTTTGGAATATAGAAAAAAACAAAAAACGCCGCAACAAGCACAGCCGCCGCTGCAATCACGGTAAAATAAGGTGTCAGCACCCATATCCATGAAGTAACTGCGATAAATAACATCAGTGCTATAAACACTCTTAATTGCCACAAAAAGAGTGTGTTTTTCGGTGGATGGTATGTTTTCAATACTACTCTCCCTTGATTTTTCTCCAATATTCGGCAAATTTCTGCTCGGTAGAGTTATCACCGAATTTATAATACCTTTTATTCTTGACAGTATCGGGAAGATACTGCTGTTTTACATAATGATTTGGGAAGATATGCGGATATTTGTAATTTTGACCTTTAACATCAGCATCGGCACCATCAAAATGCTTATTTTGCAGCTGACGCGGCACCTCTCCGGTAAGGCCTGCCCGAATATCCTCCGCTGCAGCATTCACGGCATCATGCGCAGTAACCGATTTTGGACTGAGCGCTACCAAAATCACGGCATTTGCGAGAGGCAAACGAGCTTCAGGAAGCCCTACCTGAAGAGCGGTATCAACAGCGGCTTTAACAATCGGAATTATTTGCGGATAGGCAAGACCCACATCCTCATTTGCACATACAAGCAGTCTTCTGCAAGCGCTTTGCAAATCTCCCGCCTCAAGAAGCCTTGCTAGGTAAAACACAGCGGCATCAGGGTCGGAGCCGCGCATAGATTTCTGATAAGCCGAAATTACATCATAATGCTCATCACCCTCGCGATCATAGCGCACCGAATTCCCCGCAAGCAGCTGCTCGGCGGTATCCTCATCTACCATTATGCCGTCGTCGGAATTCTCGCCCGTTAAAACACAAAGCTCAAGCGTATTTAGCGCTCGTCTGACATCACCTGCAGCAGACATTGCAATTTTCTTAACTGCCGCCTGTGTAACGGTGACCTTTTTCTGCTTTTCCTCGGTTAAAAGGTCAATTCCGCGACGAACAGCATTTTCAATATCCTCACTGCTCAGTGGTTTGAATTCAAAAACGGTCGAACGGCTGAGAATTGCGTTATACACATAAAAATATGGGTTTTCGGTAGTCGATGCAATAAGCGTAATGTCGCCGTTTTCGATATACTGAAGCAGTATTTGCTGTTGCTTTTTATTGAAATACTGAATTTCATCGAGATACAGAAGCACTCCGCCAACGCCCTCGATTGTATCGAGGCTATCTATTACCGCCTTAATATCAGCAGTTGATGCCGTCGTTGCGTTCATTCGATAGAGCTTTTTTCCGCTTTTCTTAGCTATTATGTTAGCAACAGTCGTCTTACCCACGCCTGACGGTCCGTAGAAAATCAAATTTGGAATCTCCTCTGATTCTATTATTCTGCGAAGCGCGCGATTTTCCCCGAGCAAATGCTGCTGACCGCACACATCGCTAATATCTTCCGGTCTTATTCTGTCCGCTAATGGGCCTTTCATAAGCTGCACCCCTTAATTATACACATATTTTACAAAATATATTAATATAACCACCATTGAAAACATAAGTTTTATCGGTGGGATTTTTTATGAAGAGAGTAATATTTATCAAAAACACAATAATTCTTTCTGCAACCGCGCTGATACTGCGCTTTGCAGGGGTAATTTTCAAAATCTGGCTCTCTGCCGAGGTTGGCAGTGAAACAATCGGACTTTACCAAATAGTAATGTCGGTCTACATCTTAGCCGCTTCCTTTGCATCATCGGGACTCAGCACCGCGGTTACAAGGCTTGTAACCGATGAGTTGGCTGTTTCGGGAAAAAGTATTAAACGAATTATGTCACGCGGAATGACACTGACCCTTACAGTAGCGCTTTTTTCTTTTTTTGTGCTGTTTTTCGGCGCTAATATTATAGCAAGACTATTTATCGGCGATATGCGCGCCGCATTATCGATTAAAATTATGGCGAGCGGACTTATTTTTATCGGTTTTTGCTCATGCTTTCGCGGATATTTTCTTGCCCGCCGCAATGCGCTGAGTTCAAGTGCCTCTCAAATACTCGAACAGCTTATTCGCATTATTGTTATAGCCGTTCTTATCAAAAGATTTGGAAATTTATCGGTTACTTCTGCTACCGCCGCAATTGTTACGGGTGATGCTATTGCCGAGGCTGTATCTGCCGTGTTTTTATACATTCTTTATTTGCTTGATCGCAAAAAAATTAAATGCAGTAACGGTCAGGGTACACAAAAAATCGCCAAAAAAATGCTGAACATTGCACTGCCGATAACCTCCGGCAGATATTTAAGCTCTTTTCTCAGAACTGCCGAAAGCACCGCTGTTCCGCGCCTCTTTGTAAAAAGCGGAATGACCTCTTCGGCAGCACTATCGGCGTTTGGAATTATAAAGGGTATGGCATTACCTTTATTGCTTTTTCCGTCTGCTATTTTAAGTGCGGTATCATTACTGCTTATCCCCGAGCTTTCCGAAGCTAAGGCTAAAAACTCAACCCTCGCTTTAAAAAGCACAGTTTTTACCACATTGAAAATTACAACGCTCATTTCCGTTGTTTTCGGGTGTGTTTTTTGGTTTTGCGGGGAAAATCTGGGTCAGATTTTATATCACGACAAAGCTGTAGGTCAAGCAGTTAAATGGTTGGCTCCCTTAACACCGTTAATGTATATCGACAGCATTGCTGACGGAATGCTTAAGGGGCTCGATAAACAGGCGGTCACATTCCGTTATTCGGTTGCCGATTCCGGAATGCGGCTGATACTGATTTTTCTTATACTGCCGCGCTACGGCTTTGAGGGTTTCATATTTATTATGTATTTAAGCAACGCCTTTACCGCCGTTTTACACTTTCGCCAACTTATAATAACATCAAAGGTCAGAATAAATTATTTTAACTTCCTACTGCTGCCGCTGTTCGTGGGCATTACTGCGTGCATTACAACAAGAACACTCCTTGCAATTTTTCCATTGTCTGAAATTGCAGGCGTAATTTTGTTTTGCGGTTTTTCACTCGCTTTGTATGTCGGCTTGCTTTATTTGCTCGGTATAATAAAAAAAGATGAATTTATTTAACCGTTTATAATTTTATAGTTGCGCTCAATTACTTCGTGACCTCGCCAATTGTAGGCTCTGCCCTCACGGTTTTCATTAGGAGTAAAACGGTCGCGATAGCCGTCTATAAATTCTTTTATATATGTCAGCTGCGCTTTTTTGTTCATTGGGCAAACCTCGCTGCATTTATCACAGCCCCAACAGCTACCAGATTCACGAATTCTGTTAATTTGAGCATCTGTTAGTCCTTTTTTCTGCTGATTTACAGCCGATAGACAGGTATCCTTTGAGCTAATGCTGCCGCAAGCAGAAATGCACTGTCCACAATCGAGGCATTTTTTGCCCCCCTTATCGGCATTGAGTTGTAAATCGGTAACAATTTCACCCAAAAACACATAAGAGCCGTACTTTTTATGAATAAGCAGTCCATTTCTACCCAAGACCCCAAGCCCCGCGTGCGCCGCTGCGGCAACCTCGGGTATTGGTGAATTATCTAAAAAATATTCGAATTTTTGTTCAGGGAATGCCGCCGACAATTCTTCGGTGGCATTTTTTAACATTTTGCCGCAAATATCGTGATAATCCGGTACCGCGGCATAACGGCTGATATTTTTTGGTGCGGCATCCTCTACTTTATAGGGGAAAGCTGCAATAATTATGCTTTTTGCATTCTCGGGAATGCGGTTTATTGCGCGGCAGGGAATAAGATGGTTTTTAACATCAAAAAAATCACAGACCGCCCATTCAAAAATTTCCGCTTTTCTTAAAATTCCCCTTATTATATTCTTCATTTATCGAATTCCTTTAAAAAAATCGGTAAGCACCTCTCGGCACTCATTTTCACATATGCCACCGTATACCTCGGGAGTAAAAGCGTAGGGCAGGTTTACAAAATTTGCCACCGAGCCGAGCGAGCCTACCTTGGTATCATACGCGCCAAAAACAACCGTTTTAATTCTAGCGTTGATAATTGCTCCGCTGCACATCGGGCAGGGCTCAAGAGTTACATAAAGCTCAGCACCGTCCAGCCGCCAATCGCCTGCATTTTTGCACGCCTCTTGTATAGCGAGTATTTCGGCGTGTGCCACGGCATTGTTATCTTTCTCTCGACGATTCCTGCCAACGCCTATAACCTCGCCGTCCTTAACTACCACGGCACCTACGGGAACATCCCCGTCAGCCATTGCTTTTTTTGCTTCTATAAGCGCTAAATCCATATATTTTCTGTCCATATTTTCTCCTTTACGAAAAAAAGCCGCAAAAGCAGCTTTTTAACGCATAAAAGCAATTAATATTGAAATTAAAATGCTGATGATTATTACAGGCGAAGTTAAAAACCAAACGGTTTTCTTAATGGGTGAAATTTCACCGTCACTTGGCATTTTTAAATAATCAGTATCAATTTTTTGCAGTTTATTAAGACCCATTACAGCAAAAACAGTAAGCAGTACAAATATTGCTGTAAACAAAACGGAGGTTATCAAATTATCTAAACCCGTTAAATAAGAAAAGGCTACCGAAATTAGGTTGTTTAGAAAATGTACCACTATTGCGGGCCAAATTGAGCCAGATTTAACGGTTATATAGCCTAAAATAAGACCTACAAAAAACGCAAATACAATCTGCTCGAAGTTTGCATGCATAATACCGAAAATAAACGCCGAGCAGACTATCGCAAATCCGTCACCTTTTTTGCGTAGCATTCCCATTACCATGCCGCGCATAGTAAGCTCCTCTAGAAAAGCAGGGAAAAAAGCGGTTGCAATTATATTTATCAGTATTCCTAACACTCCCTGAGGAAGTGTAGAGCTACTGCTTGGAAATTCAATACCGAAAAAGGTGAAAATTCGACTGCCGTAATTTGTGGCAATGCTTGAAAATAAGCAAAATCCAATTCCTAACATCACCGACGGCAAAAAGTATCCTTTCTTTGCCGCCTTAAACGGAATGTCCTTGCCGAATTTAATGCCCATAGCCTTTGATACAACGAAAAACGGCAGAACAATCATAATTGCCGAAATTACTATATGAAAAATGTTTGATAAAAACGGATCGTTTGCAAATTCCAAAGCATTTTTCACGGGTAATCCCAAAATTACAGCAATGCGCAAATAAACATTAGCCCAAAAATACATAACCACGAAAAGAGCAATAAGACCTATGCCGCAGGCAAAACCTAGGCGTCTAATTTGCTTTTTTTCGATAATTTCGGGCGAAATCTCCTCAAAACCGCTGTAATCAAAATATTCCTGCACCAAAATTACTCCTCTGTGTTCTCAGTTATTTCATTTTCCGGCTCTGCAGTGTCAATATCAGCTGCAGCATCAGCGTCGGGTGCCTCGGGTGTATCAGTAATCTCGTCCTCGTTGTGTTCCGACACAACAACCGACAGAATTTTAACACCCTCTGTTACCTTTTTAACCCTAACTCCCTTTGCAGGGCGGGAGAATGTGCTTATCTGTGCTACGGGAACACGGATGATAACACCGTCGGATGCTATCATAATAATATCTTCATCATCAGTAACGGCAAGAACTGCTGCAACATCGCCGTACTTTTCGGTGCGGTAATTAGTAATACCCTTACCGCCGCGTGACTGCAATCTGTAATCTGAAATATAGCTCTTTCTTCCGTAACCGGTCTCAGTAACGGTGAGAAGAACGGTATTTTCATCGCAAACACTCATTGCAACAACCTCATCGCCATCTTTCAAGCGAATAGCGCGAACACCGTGTGCCGAACGACCCATGGGTCGGGCATCGTTTTCATTAAAGTGAATGGCCATACCTTTCTTGGTTGCGATGATAAGTTCGTTTTCGCCGTTGGTAATGGCGGCAAACGCCATACGGTCATCTTCTTCAAGCGAGATAGCAATAATGCCCGTTTTACGGATATTAAGGTAATTATCAAGGCTGGTACGCTTAATGGTACCGTTCTTGGTAACAACAACTAAATAATGATTTTCGTCCATCTCGTTGCAGGGTAGAATTCCGCAAATCTGCTCGCCCTCCATAAGTGGCAGAATGTTTACAATGTTCATACCCTTTGAAGTACGGCTACCCTCAGGAATTTCATAGGCTTTAAGCTTATAAATTCTACCAAGAGTGGACAACATAAGCACATTATCGTGAGATGAGCAGATAAACATACTTTCAACTACATCATCTTCCCGTGTAGTCATACCGCGGATGCCGCGTCCACCACGGTTTTGCACCTCATACTCATCACTGGGCATACGCTTAATATAGCCGTTTTGTGTTTTTGTGAGTACCACCTGCTCGCGCGGAATAAGGTCTTCAATATCAACCTCACCCGATACTGCAGTAATTTCTGTACGGCGCTCATCACCATATTTATCGCGAAGATTTAATGAATCGGTCTTAACAATATCGAGCACCTTTGAATGGTCGGCGAGAATTTCCTCACATTCCTTAATAAAATCAAGTTTTTCTTTGAGTTCATCCTCAATTTTCTGCTTTTCAAGACCTGCAAGCTTACCAAGCTGCATTTGAACAATAGCGGTGGTCTGAACATCGTCAAATCCAAAACGCTCAGCAAGTCTTTCCTTAGATTCAGGAATAGTTTTAGATGTACGAATTATTGAAATAACCTCATCAATAAAGTCAATAGCCTTTTTAAGAGCCTCTAAAATATGTGCGCGCTCTTTTGCCTTGTTCATATCAAAGCGAGTGCGACGCTCGATTATCTCACATTGGAAATCAATGCTGTTTTGGAGCATTTCCTTAAGAGTAAGTATCTGTGGCTTACCGTTAACAATGGCAATAAGGTTTGCACCAAAGGTTGTTTGAAGCTCGGTATACGAATAAAGTTTGTTAAGCACTACCTGTGGATTTGCATCACGCTTAACATCAACTACTATTCTTATACCGCCGTCACGCTTAGAGGAATAGTCAACAACATCGTCAATTCCCTCAATGCGCTTATCGGTGGCTAAATCGTAAATTTTCTTAACAAGGTCCTTTTTCTTAACCTTATAAGGAATTTCGGTAATAATAATACGGAATTTACCGTTATCGCGTTCCTCAATCTCTGCTTTACCGCGAACAATAATTTTACCCTTACCCGTAGCATAAGCGGCTCTTATTCCGCTGCGACCCATAATTATGCCGCCTGTCGGGAAGTCGGGTCCCTTAATATGCTGACAAATTTCTTCAAGCTCAGCATCGGGATTATCAATAAGACAGCACATACCGTCTATAATTTCGCCTAGGTTATGCGGCGGAATTTCGGTTGCCATACCGAAAGCAATACCGCTTGAGCCGTTAACAAGCAGTTGCGGGAAGCGCACAGGAAGAACTACAGGCTCCTTTAAACGGTCATCGTAGTTTGGTGCAAAATCAACCGTATCCTTATCAATATCATCAAGCATATTGAGGGAAAGTCTATTCATTTTAGACTCGGTATAACGGTAAGCAGCTGCAGGATATCCGTCAATGTTACCGAAGTTTCCGTGACCGTCAATAAGCGGATAACGCAAAGAAAAATCCTGAGCCATACGCACCATAGCATCATAAACAGAGCTATCTCCGTGCGGATGGTAACGACCGAGTACCGAACCTACGGTATCGGCACACTTACGGTAAGCCTTATCGGGTGTTAAGCCATTTTCATACATAGTATAAAGTATGCGGCGGTGAACTGGTTTAAGACCGTCACGAACATCGGGTAGCGCACGGCCTACGAGTACCGACATACCGTACTGTAACATACTGTTTTTAACTTCGTCTACAATTTCAACCGGAACTATATTGGTTTCTTCGTTTTCCGGCCAGTAAACTTTTTCTTGTTTAGCCACTTTAAGCACTCCCCTCGTATTAAATATCTAAGTCGGTCGCAAATACCGCGTTTTCTTCAATAAATTGTTTTCTGGGCTCAACCTCTTCACCCATAAGCATAGTAAAGGTTTCATCAGCAAGCTGTGCATCGTTCATTGTAACTCTGAGCATTGTGCGAACTTCCGGATTGAGTGTGGTTTCCCAAAGCTGATCGGGATCCATTTCACCAAGACCTTTATAACGCTGAACATCAGCATTACCGCCGAGTTCTTCTATATATTTTGCCTTTTCCTCATCTGTGAATGCATCAAAATGCTTTTTACCCTTTGAAACACGGTAAAGCGGAGGCTGAGCCAAATAAATATGACCTGTTTCAATAAGCTGTGGCATATAACGGAAGAAAAAAGTAAGTAAAAGTGTTCTGATATGAGAGCCGTCTACATCTGCATCCGCCATAATAACGATTTTATCGTAGCGAAGCTTTTCAATATCAAAGTTTTCACCTATACCTGTACCTAAAGCCACAATAACAGGTGTTAATTTATCGTTTCCGTAAACCTTATCATCGCGCGCTTTTTCAACATTAAGCATTTTACCCCAAAGCGGTAAAATTGCCTGATAGGTGGAATTTCTACCCTCTACTGCCGAGCCTCCCGCAGAGTCACCCTCTACTATGAATATCTCGGTCTTCGTTGGGTCGTTAGATATACAGTCAGTTAATTTTTCGGGCATACGCGACTTTCCGCCTATACCTGCCTTATTTCGTGATGCATCACGGGCTTTTTGAGCGGCTTCACGCGCATTTGATGCCGCAATTGCCTTTTCAATAACAATTTTAGCTTCGTTTGGATGCTCTTCTAAATACTGATATAACTTGTCATT
Source organism: Acutalibacteraceae bacterium (assembly GCA_045594065.1). Taxonomy (GTDB): domain Bacteria; phylum Bacillota; class Clostridia; order Oscillospirales; family Acutalibacteraceae; genus SIG565. The sequence continues at coordinate 69,763 of JAZNXU010000014.1, read as the reverse complement.
AATGATTCCTCTAACAAGTGTACCTATTGAGGTATTACCTAACTTTGCCTTGGTTTGACTTTCAAACTGAGCATCTGAAAGTTTAACCGAAACAACAGCAACCAGACCCTCCATAATGTCTTCGCCCTTTAAATTATCAGAATCAACCTTTAATTTTTTAAAATCGTGGGCATATTTATTAACTACACGCGCTACTGTTTGACGGAATGCCTGCTCGTGGGTACCGCCATCGATAGTATGGAGCGTATTAGCAAATGACATTATCTTATTATCGTAAGCTGTTGACCAAATAAGCGCTATTTCAGCCGATTCGTCATCCTTTTCACCTGCAAGATATATAACCTCGCTATTAAGCGGCTCTTTCTTTATTCCTTTTAAAAGAAAATCTACATAAGAACGAATACCGCCCTCATAATAAAATTCGTCATTTTTAGGCTCGTAAACATCGGTACGAAGATCTTTAATCTCTACACGAATACCTGCATTAAGAAAAGATTGCTCACGAAGACGAGTAAGAAGAGTATCGTAATCGTAAGTAGTAGTGTCTGTAAAAATTGTCGGATCAGGTTTAAAGGTTACAACGGTACCTGTTTTATCAGTTTTTCCTATAACCTCTAAATCTGTAACAATATTACCTTTTTCATAACGCTGTTTATATATATTTGTACCGTCACTTACTTCAACCTCAAGCCATGAGGATAACGCATTAACAACCGATGCACCAACACCGTGAAGTCCGCCCGATACTTTATATCCGCCACCGCCGAACTTTCCGCCGGCGTGAAGAATTGTGAATACTACAGTTACTGTAGGAATACCCTTTTGAGGATTTATACCAACAGGAATACCGCGTCCGTTATCGGTAACACGAACAATTCCGTCATCAAGAAGTTCAACCGTTATTTTATCACAATAACCTGCTAAAGCTTCATCAATAGAGTTATCCACAATTTCATATACTAGGTGGTGAAGACCTCTTTCACCTGTTGAGCCTATGTACATACCTGGGCGTTTTCTAACAGCCTCAAGACCCTCTAATACCTGAATGGAATTTTCGTCGTAATTTTCGGTTACTACCGTGTTTTTAATTTCTTCAGACATTTTTTTCTTTCCTTTTCTTTATTCTTTAATATCATATATTAAATTACTGCTTCTCTTTAACAGAGTAACAGAGGATATTTGAGAAATATATACTTTCTTTTCTTTACTTTTTGGCTTAGCACAAACAATAAAAGATTTTGGTAGCTCATAGCTTACTGTTACTGCTTGACCCTCTTTTTCGGCTGTATTTAAATATTTTCGTGTATGCCGTGAAACGGTTGCAGTATCAAGATCAAATATTCCTATAATATCTTCATCTTTTATTACAGTTTCTTTACCTAAATGTAAATACATTAAATTATTTCTCCGTTTTTAATTCTAATAATATTTCCTTTTTCAAGTTCTTTAAAATTTTCTTCTTCACAACAGGTAATAAATACTTGTCTTCCTTTAATTTTATTTAAGATATAATTTTGACGCTTTTTATCAAGCTCACTCATTACATCATCAAGTAAAATAACAGGATGTTCTCCCGCTGTTATATTAATAATTTCAGCCTCGGCAAGTTTTAATGCCAGCGTAATACTTCTCTTTTGCCCCTGTGAAGCATATTCACGAGCCGGAAAATCATTTATTTTAAAGATTATATCATCTCTATGTGGTCCAACACTTGTAATACCTTTAAATTTATCTTTTTCTCGTGAAATTTTTAATTCATTAATGAAATCAGATTTTACGGTACTTACATATTCTATTTCAAAAAACTCAGTTTTTTCAGAAATTCCAGAATATATCTCGGTTGAATATTTTTTTAAAAGCTCTATATACCTTAATCTGTAATCAATTATTTTCTTACCCTCAGTGGCAATAATTCTTTCAAAATCCTCTATTAAAAAAATAAGTGAACCGTCTTTAATACTATCCTTTAAAATATTATTTCTCTGTTTAACAGCTCGTGTATATTCCCTTAATATATCTATATATTTTGGATAAAGCTGCCCAATTGCTATATCTAAAAATCTTCTTCTTAGCTGTGGTGCACCAGATACAAAATTAAGGTCTGTAGGAGAAAATACAACACAATTAAAATTTCCTGCCATAGCTGACGGTGTTTTTAAATTTTTACCGCCAAGCTTTATTGATTTTTTTTCTTTAATTTCAATTTCGGCATCTTTTTCAATGCCGCCGGCAATAAATTCTAATTTAATATTTGCTTTTTCGCTGCCTTTTCTTACAGCTTCATTATCCTTTATTCCACGAAAGCTTTTAGCCCCTGTGAAAAACCATATAGCCTCAATTAAATTAGTTTTGCCTTGCGCATTTTCACCGCTTATAATATTTACTTGTTCTATAGGCTCTAATTTTGCTTCACCTATATTTCTAAAATTCTTAATTTCTAATTTTTTTATTATCATTACTTAATAATTAAGATAGTGTCATCAATCTGTACTTTATCATCTTTTCTTATTTTTTTACCGCGTTGTGTACAAATTTCACCGTTAACCTTAATTTCTTCATCTAAAATAAGCATTTTAGCATGTCCGCCTGTAGCGGCTATACCTGCATATTTTAAAAGTGAATCGAGTTTAATAAAATCTTCTTTTATAGTAATTATTTTTTCCATTATTTTAACCTCATCGGCATAATCATATAAAGAAAATCTTCACCCTCAGTGGGTTTAATAAGCACACCTGCAGACGGTCCGCCAAATTCAATTTTAACAGTATCTGACTCTGTTGCCTTTAAAGCTTCTATTAAATAACGACTGTTAAGACCAATTTCAAATTCTTCACCCTCAAGAGTAATGGGAAAATTTTCAGTAGCTCGTCCTACTGATGAAGTACAGCTGAAAACAATATTATCCTCAGAAAAAATACATCTTACAGGTGTTGAGAAAGTATCATTAATTACTAAACTAATACGCTCAATAGTATCTATAAGTTCTTTTGTTTTAACAAATATTCTCTGTTTATAGGTTTCGGGCACCGTTTTTTTGTAATCAACAAAGCTACCCTCTAAAAGACGAGAAATAAATGAATAACCACCTGTTTTAAAGCAAATAAGATTATCATTTACATATATTTCAACATCTTCTTCGTCATCGGTTATTAGTTTTACAAGCTCGCCTATGGCTCTGCCTGAAATTATTAAATTTATATCATCATTTATATTAAGTTTTTCTGTTCTTATTGCAAGGCGATAGCCATCTATTGCAACAAATTTAACAGCACCCTCACAAAATGTTACATTAATACCTGTGAGAATAGGTCTTGTGCCTTCATTCTGTGCTACTGCAAAAATTGTACGACGAACCATATTTTTAACTATTTCACCGCTAAGCACCATTTTATTTTTTTCCGGAGCACTAGGCATTTCTGGAAAATCCGATGCTGCCATTCCCATAATATCAAAGTTAGCAGCACCTGATTTTATATGGCACATAAGTCGGTCATCAGTTGAAATTTCTACACTGAGTCCGTCCATTCTTCTTAAAATGTCAGCAAGTATTTTTGCATTAATTACAATGTCGCCCTCTTCTTCAGTAGATGCGTATATTTCTTTTTTAATACCCATTTCAAGGTTATAGCTTATAAGGGTTACTTTTCCTCTTTCAGCAGAAATTAAAATACCCTCAAGAACAGGAAGACTCGTTTTAGATGAAACTATACGGGAAAGATGATTTACAGCCTCTAAAATTTTTTCACGCTCGATAGTAACTATCATTTTGTTTTCTCCTTGTATAACAAAAATTTTTCTTTAAAAGAATGATAAAAAAAGTAGAAGTAATATATACGGTTGAAACGGTGGAAAACCTTTCTAAAAGCCCTTTGTTATGGGAATTTTGATTGGGGATAATTTTTTAATAATATGTTTGTAATTTTTTGTCAAATTTTGTTATCAACCGTCTTGTTTAAAATAGTTAGTTAAAAACTAATAACTCGGTTTAAAACTATTCTGATTTAAGGTTACGGATTATTTCATCAATAACCTCTTTTTCGTATGGTTTTTCCTTAATAAATTTTTCAACCTGTCCAACATTGTAAAGCACCGTTGAATGGTCTTTACCAAAGCTTTCACCAATTGCTTGATAAGAAAGCTCGGTTGTTTCTCTTGCTATGTACATAGCTATTTGGCGCGCTAATGCTATCTGAGCCGAGCGGCGGGTAGAAAGAATATCACTTTCCGATACACGGTAGCTTCTTGCTACCTCTTCAATAATACGCTCAATTTTAATAGGCTCAGGCTGTGTATCATTAATAACATCGCGTATTAAATTATTAAGAACTGAAACAGTAGGTGTTTTGTTTTCAATCTGAATATAAGCCTGCAGTTTATTTACAACACCCTCAAGCTGGCGGGTATTTGAAATTATTTTTTTAGCAATCTCATAAACAATATCGTCGGCAAGCTTAATTCCTAATCTCTCAGCCTTTTTAATAATAATACCAACGCGGGTTTCAAAATCGGCAGGGGTAATATCAGCAGACATACCGCCTTGAAGTCTGGTTTTAATTCGGTCTTCAAGAGTAGCAATTGATTTTGTAGGACGGTCGAGCGTTACAACAATATGCTTATTTTTCTCATAAAGTGCATTAAAGGTATTAAAAAATTCTTCCTGAGTGGATTCCTTACCGGCGATAAACTGAATATCATCGATAAGAAGCATATCAACATTTCTGTAACGGTTTCTAAAGTCTTCCATTGTGCCAAGACCTAGCTTACCGTCCTGCAAGGCTTTAATGAGCTGATTAGTGAATTCTTCACTTCTTACATATTCAACCTTATAATTAGGATTTCTTCTTAAAACCTCGTTGCGAATAGCCAACATTAAGTGGGTTTTACCAACGCCTGACGGACCGTAAATAACCAAAGGATTATAATGCATTGTATTTTCTGGATTACTCGCCACAGCCATAGCCGCTGCATGGGCATAACGGTTGGTTGAGCCCACAATGAAGTTATCAAAGGTAAAGGAATCTTCGTATGAAGAAATAACGGGTGGCTTTTTCTCCATTCCGTTTTCATCCTCAACAACAATTTTGATGTCCATATCAACGCCCATTATTGTTTTAAGGCAGTCCTTTAAAAGTGACATATATGTAGTTTCGATTACCGATTTTTTATATGCCGAATACATACCTAAGGTAAGTGTTCCACCTTGCATATCCATAGGGTGGAGGTCTTTTATCCATACATTAAAGGCAATCTCCGTAATGCTTTCGCGACACTGGTCACAAACGGCTCCCCAAATATCGTTTAAAGATTCAATTTGCAATTTAAAACTTCCTCTCTTTATCTAAATTTAAAGAAAAAAGTATACTATCCCATATTTGAAGTTATTATAACATAAATAAGAAAAGTTTTCAACTATATTATTATATATATATTAATAAATATTATATATAAAAAAGCCACGGAAATGTTGTTTCCGTGGCTGTAGCTTTAGTTTATAAATCTGGTTTTTTCTTTTATATGTTTTTTGGTTTTTTCTTTTAAATTATCCTCTTTAAAAATACAGAAATAGAAGATAGCTAAAAATACCGAGATACCCAGCATTGTTAAGTGATTAATATTTATAGAATGAAGTTTATAACCAAAACCGAAAATAAAAATTAGCATCTGTGGCAGGCTGCAGCAAACCGAGGTTAAAAAAGCGAGAGTGAAAAAGGGCAACATTCTTTTTTCTGCTTTAACGGGCTCTATTTTGTTTTTTAAGAACGCAACATACAAAAGGAATATCATTACAGATATAAGAGCTAAAATTTCAAACACAAGGTCGGAAATTACGGCAATTTCGGTAAAGAAAGAAAAATAAATAATGGTTCTTATAATCCAAAAAACAAGCGGGAAAATCGTACAAACAGACGGAAAACTGCCGTTTTTAAAACCTAAAAAGGAAAGGAAATCAAGCTTTACAAAGAAAGAAATACCCGTTAACAGAATAAGAAGTGTGCTTATAGCACCCGTAACAAAATATATTACAATTTGCCAAAGCGGAGCTGAAAAGGTAGTTGGAAAAAATAATAAATCCGCCACTAAAAAAGCCGAGAGGAGAATATAGCCAACCGAAAGCAACGGTGTGTTTTTTGGATATTGTGCGGGTGCCTTTCGCTCAGAAAACGAGAAAAGCACGCTTATTAGCGTAAAAGCAAATATAACAACGCTAAGCTCGGTGCCTATTGCAGCATAGCCGGATTTGAAAAAGCCTGAAGAAGGCTCAATGCAGAAAAATATTTGCAAAACACGCAACAGTGTAAAGCAAAGTGCGCAGCTGGCGATAAGAACGCCGACTTTTTTAAACGGAATTTTCATAAAATCATCTCACTTAAAAATTTATGTTATTTTTAGTAATAAAAAATAATATACATATAGTAAAAAACACAGGGGAATAAAATGAAAAACATTTATGTAATAATAGCAGTTACGCTTATATTTTTTATGCTGCTTTTGCCGCTTTTATCACTAAAAGCAAAGGACAGTGAAAAAAGCATATTAACAGGCGGCAAATTAAGCGACAGCATTCAAACCAATATTGATAACACCGCAAAAATAAAGGTTCTAAAAAGCGAAAGCAACACAGTTGAGGAAATTGCTTTTTCGGATTATATTTTAGGCGTTGTAGCGGCAGAAATGCCCGCCTCATATAGTGATGAGGCTCTTAAAGCTCAAGCAGTTGCAGCGTATACATATGCGCTCTACCAAAAAAACACAAATGCCGATAAAGAATATGATATAACTGATTCTTCCGCAACCAACCAGCGGTATATTACGCTATCAGAAGCCCGCGAAAAATGGGGCAAAAATGCCGATTTGTATGAAAAAAAGATAAAAAATGCGCTGGCTTCGGTTGAGGGGGAGTATATAAGCTACGGGGGCAAACCGATTTTAGCGTTATATCACGCAATTTCAGCAGGCAAGACCGAGAGCTGTAAGTCGGTTTTCGGACAAGATTTGCCATACCTTATTGTGCGTGACAGCATAGGGGATTTGCTTAATTCCGATTATACTTCAAAAGTGAGCCTGTCCGAGCAGGAATTTACCGCAAAAATTAAAGAAAAGGTTGAAACATCAGGAGATGCAAGCGGTTGGATAAGTGAAGTAAAGCATCGCCCAAACGGATATGTTGAAGATGTAACAATATGCGGAAAAACTCTAACGGGCGCCGAAATTAGAAATATTTTTTCACTTCGTTCGGCAAATTTTGATGTATCGTGCAGTAACGGCGAGTTCACCTTTACCGTCCGCGGTTACGGTCACGGTGTGGGGCTTAGTCAGTCGGGGGCTCAGTATATGGCACAGCAGGGCGGCACCTATAAGGAAATACTTTTATGGTACTACCCTAACTGTGAAATTGTAAAGAATTAACCTAAAATAGCCTTGTAAATATCACTTTTTTTTATTCCCGTAAGCTTTGCCGCCTGCTTTGCGGCATCTGAAGTGGATTGGCCGTTTTTTATCAAATCTCGGGCGATTTTTTCGGCGGCGGCAAGGGTAAATTCTGTTTTTTCATCCTCTTTTTTGCCCGAAATAATTAAAACATATTCGCCCTTAGGCGGGTTATCCTCAAAATGTGACAATGCCGCTGAAAGGGTTGTTTTAAGCACGGTTTCGTGAATTTTTGTAAGCTCTTTTATAACGGCAACTTCACGGTCACCGAAAATTTCGAACATATCGCAAATAGTGTTTTTGAGCTTGTGCGGAGCTTCGTAAAAAATCATCGTCCGCTTTTCGTTTATAAGTGATTCAAGGTGTTCTTTTCGGCTTATTTTATTAACCGATAAAAAGCCCTCAAAACAAAATCTTCCGCTGGGCATACCTGATAGCGCTAACGCCGTTGTAACGGCGGTGGGGCCGGGTACCGATTCTACGGTAACACCCCTTTCGTGGGCTAAAGCCACCAAATCTTCACCTGGGTCGGAAATTGCAGGCATACCGGCATCGGTTACAAGCGCGCAGGATTCTCCCGATAAAATGCGGTCAATTATAATTTCGCCCTTTTCGCGTTTGTTATGCTCAAAATAGGAAATCAGCGGCTTTTTTATCGCAAAATGATTAAGCAACTTAGATGTAACGCGGGTGTCCTCAGCAGCAATAAAATCTACAGCTGCCAAAGTGTCGAGTGCTCGGGGAGAAATATCTCCTAAATTGCCTATGGGGGTGCCTACAATATAGAGTTTTGCGCTCATTTAAAGGTAAGCCTCCTTGTAAGTTCCGTAAATTTTTATCATTTCATCGCTAAGACAGCCGTCACGCTCAATATAAAGCATCGGCTCAATTCTAAGCCCTGTTTTGGCGCACTTTTTGGCTTCAAGCATAATAAGCCATGGCTCGCGACCAACATCTTGCGCTACAAGGCGAAGTCTTTTAGGCTCCAATTTGTACTGTCTTAAAAGGTCGATTAATTCTGCCATACGCTCAGGGCGCTGGCAAATACAAAATCTGCCCGAGGTCTGCAATAGGCGGGAGGATACAGATACAATATCCTCTAATGTACAAGCAACCTCGTGCCGTGCAACGCGTAGGCGCTCGTTCGGATTTTTAAGTCCCGCATCGGGCGCTTTGTAGGGCGGATTGCAGGTGACAAGGGTATAACATCCAAAATCGGTTTTACCCTTTAAATCGTTCAAATCACTGTTAATTACGGTGAATTTATCAAGCTTTAAATCGTTTTTTGTTTGCTCGGCAAGGAAACACGCCTCTTCGCTTATTTCAACACCTGTGGCAGAAAACAAATTACCGTCTCTGAGCATTAAAAGCGGGATAATTCCACAGCCTGTGCCGAGGTCGAGCATTTTATCCGTCTTTCGGGCTGCCGCAAAGTTAGAAAGTACAATTGCATCGGTACCAAAGGTGTGATTTTTTGATACATTTATGTAAAAGCCTTTTCCTAAAGGCTCTTTTTTTATGCTCTGCTCCATTTTACGCCCTGTGGGGTGTCCTCTAACACAATTCCCATTTCCTTTAATTTATCGCGGATAGCATCGGCGGTAGCAAAATCGCGGTTTTTGCGCGCCTCGGTACGCTGAGCAATTAAATCCTCAATTTCGCTGTCAAGGCTTTCTTTTTTGCGGTTATAGAGAATGCCCAAAACATCGCACAGCTCATCAAAAAGCTCGCCGGCAGCCGAAAGCTCGCCTTTTTTAGCGCCGCCGTCGATAAGCAGGTTTATATCGCGTGCAAGGTTAAACACCTCCGCTAAAGCATCGGCGGTGTTGAGGTCATCGTTTAACGCCTGTGCAAATCTTTCGCGGCGTAATTTCAATACTTCGGGTGGTTCGCCGCCGTCCTCGGCGTGCTCTATAGCAAAATCGAGGCGGTCGCGACAGGTATAAAGGCGCTCAAGCGCATTACCCGCCTGAGTAATAATATCAAGCGAATAGTTAATTGGACTTCTGTAATGTGAAGAAATCATTAAATAACGAATTGGCTCATAACCGTATTTTTCGGCAACATCGCGAACGGTAAAGAAATTGCCGAGCGATTTTGACATTTTGCGGTTATCAACATTAATAAAGCCATTGTGCATCCAATAGTGAGCCAGCTCACAGCCGTTTGCGCACTCGCTCTGCGCAATTTCGTTTTCGTGGTGCGGGAAAATAAGGTCAAGACCGCCACAGTGAATGTCGATAGTCTTGCCTAAATACTTTGTCGACATAGCCGAGCACTCAATATGCCAGCCGGGTCTGCCTTTACCAAAGGGTGACTCCCAAAAAGGCTCGCCCTCTTTAGCGCCTTTCCAAAGGCAGAAGTCCATGGGGTCTTCCTTGATTTCGCCCGTGGCAATTCTGGCGCCTGCCTCTAAATCCTCAAGCGGCTGATGGGATAACTTTCCGTATTCATCAAATTTCTTAGCGCGGAAGTAAACATCTCCGCCCGACTGATAGGCAAAGTCTTTTTGAACAAGCTCTTCTATAATTCCAATAATTTCGGGTATGTTTTCGGTGGCTCTTGGGTGAACGGTAGCCTCGCGAATATTCATTCCCTTAGCGTCAACCCAGAATTCTTTAATGTAGCGTTCTGCTACTTCGGGTACGGTTGTGCCCTCCTCGTTAGCTTTCTTTATCAGCTTATCATCAATATCGGTAAAGTTTTGCACAAAGGTCACCTTGTAACCCTGCCATTCTAAAAAGCGACGCAGTACATCGAAAACGCACAGCGGGCGGGCGTTTCCAATGTGAATGTAGTTATAAACGGTGGGTCCGCAAGCGTAAATTTTAGCTTCGCCCTCTTTAATCGGAATAAATTCATCTTTGTTTCTTGTTAAGGTGTTAAATATTTTCATTTTCTTTCTCCTCTAATCGCTTTTCAAGCTCGTTTATTTTTACTTCCAGTCGGCAAATTTCCTGTGCTACAGGGTCGGGAATATGAATTTGGTCAAGGGGCTTAACCTTTACTCCGCCGATTTTAACAACGCGCGCGGGAACACCTACAACGGTGCTGTTTTCAGGAACTTCTTCAAGCACTACTGCGCCTGCCGCAATGCGGGAATTATCGCCAACCTTAAACGGACCTAAGACCTTAGCGCCCGAGCTTATCATAACATTGTTACCAATTGTCGGGTGACGTTTACCTGTGTCCTTACCCGTGCCTCCGAGTGTTACACCTTGGTATATGAGTACATCATCGCCTATTTCGGCTGTTTCGCCAATAACCACACCGTGGCCGTGGTCAATAACTAGACGCCTGCCGATTGTGGCACCGGGGTGAATTTCAATTCCCGTAACACGGGCGGCGTGTTGCGAGATATAGCGCGCTATAAAAAACATACCGTGTTTGTAGAAAAAATGCGCGCGACGATACATTCTTATCGCTTTAACGCCGGGGTATAAAAAGAAAATTTCCAAACTGTTTTTTGCAGCTGGGTCACGTTCCTTTACGGCGGCAATATCCTCTTTAATTCTATCGAACAAATAAATCACCTCGAAAAAATAAAACCTCCATAGCAAAAACGCTACGGAGGCGAATAATCGCGGTTCCACTCCACTTTAGAACTCTAGGGCCTTAACGCGGCCGTACGCACAGAGATACTTTATTCCCCCTGTGTGCTGGCGGGTGCATTTCGCAAAAGCCTAGCTTATAGGCAGTTTCAGCCTAAGCTGCCTACTCTCTGAAAGCGGGTGTTTTTGCTACTCCTCCCGATAAACACATTTAATCTATACTATATATTATATTTATTTTTACCGATTTGTCTACAATTTATTTTTTAGGGTCGATAAAAGAAATATTATCCTTTAAATAAATCACGCCAGAAATCACGCAAAGTACAGCTGAAATCCAAAGGAATAGGTCTGTAAAAATATGCATAATTGAAGTGAGCAGCGGTATTTCAAATAACGAAATAACACCCTCAGCAAAAAGCGCATATATAATAGCGGTCATTTGTGCTACGGTTTTCAATTTACCCCACATATTTGCGGCAATAACCTTTCCACCCGAAGATACGGCAATTAATCTTATCGACGACACCATAAACTCGCGGAACAGTACAATAAAGAGTATCCAAACAATACTAGCGCCTATTCCCTTTGCGAGAAAGCCTATAAAAGCGGCGGTTGTGAGCATTTTATCGGCGAGCGGGTCTAAAAATTTGCCAAAATCGGTAACCATATTATGTTTTCTAGCATACTTCCCGTCGAACATATCTGTAAGTGAAGCTGCGATAAAAATGAGCATTGCCACAAAATAGTGGAACGGGAATTCCCATAAAAGGCAAAGCATAAATATAGGTGTTGCAATAATTCGTGCAATTGTGAGTTTGTTCGGTAAATTCATATTTTTCATAAAATGGCCTCTCCTAAAAGGTCGTATTCAATAGAGTCGGTAACTTGTACTTTCACAAAATCACCTATTTTAAGCGGTTCGGTAGAGGTGAAGAAAATTTTGCCGTCAATTTCGGGGGCATCAAATGCTGTTCTACCAAAGTAGCACTTAATGTAGTCATCCCAACCCTCTATTAAAACCTCTTGCACCGAGCCTATTTTCTCTTGGTTTTTCTCGGCAGCAACCGTCATTTGATCGTTCATAATAGCGTCGGCGCGGTCAATTTTCGTTTGCTCATCAATCTGATTGTCAAATTCCGCCGCGGGGGTGTTTTCTTCTGCACTGTAGGCAAAACAACCAAGTCTGTCAAAGCGGGTATTCTTAATAAACTCGTGAAGCTCGCAAAACTCTTCGTCAGTTTCCCCGGGAAAACCGGTTATAAAGGTTGTTCTGAGCGTGATTTCGGGAATTTCACGGCGAAGTTTTGATATAACCGCCTCGATATCGGCACGCCTGCCCCTGCGATTCATTCTTTTAAGAATGTTATCGTTAATATGCTGTAGAGGAATGTCGAGATATTTAACTAATTTCTCCTCGGTTTTTAGGGTTTCAATAAGCTCATCGGTGATTTTATCGGGGTAGGTGTAAAGCGTTCTTATCCAATGCAGCTTTTCTATTTTGCAAAGCTCACGCAATAGCTCGGCGAGTTTTGGCTCACCGTAAATATCGGTGCCGTAGGCGGTGGTGTCTTGAGCGACAACTATAAGCTCGCGAACGCCGCGGTTTGCAAGACTTTTCGCCTCTTTTAGAATATCCTCCATTTTACGCGAACGCATTTTGCCGCGAATTTCGGGTATTGCGCAGTATGTACAACGGTTATCACAACCGTCGGCTACCTTAATATACGCGGTAAATGGGTAACCGCCTAAAATTCGGGGTGAATTTAGATCTAAATCGCACTTTTCACCAAAGAAATTTGCCTTTTTGCCCTCAATTGCCCGTCTTACAATTTTTGCAATATCTTTATTCGAGCCTATTCCAACGCAAACATCAACTTCGGGAATCTCCTCGGTAACATCGTTTTTGTATCGTTCGGCAAGGCAGCCTGTAACGATAACCGCCTTGCATTTACCGTCAGACTTATACTGTGCTGCCTCTAAAATATTCTCGATTGCTTCGCGTTTTGCATCTTCAATAAAACCACAGGTGTTAATAACAATGGCATCGGCTTCAGCCTCAGGCACGCCAATGGTAAAGCCTGCATTCTTTAATGTATACAGCATCTGTTCGGCATCTACCTGATTTTTAGGGCAACCTAAAGACACCATACTAACCTTATAACCCATATTGTTCCTCGCTATACTCAAGTTCTTCGCTATACTGCTTTAAAACAGAGCGAATATCGGAATATCCGAAACCGAGCCGCTGGAGTGCGGCAAACACCTTTTTAGTGTTGTCGCGGTCGGATAATTTGTTTTTATACTTCTTTTCAATAATGGCGCGAATCTGACTTTCGGCATCACACTCCACACCCTCAAGGGCCTGCTTTGCTATATCGCGCGGAATTCCCTTGGCGGTCATTTTTAAAAGCGCCTGCCTTAATGATATATTGCTTTCAAGCAGTCTTGTTGCCATACGCTCGGCAAGAGCCGCATCGTTTATAAGCTCTAGCTCAATGAGTCTTTCAGCTGTTTTTTTAATTGCCGCCAAGGTAAAGCCTGCCTTATTCAGCTTATCGCAGAGTGCTTTTTCACTTAAATCTCCACGCTCTATATACCAGACTGCCCGCGACATAGCGCGGGTGTAATCCGATTCCCTTTGAAGCTGGGAAAGTCTTTGTTCGCTTATTTCCTGACCTACATAAAGACCGTTATCGGTAACGGTCTTTATATCTAAGGTGACAGGGTCTGCACCGAGCAACTCTATTTCATAAAGATGACCGCGCCGCTTACTTATTGCCGTGATTTCCATTATTCGTCAACGGCAATATCGATATTAATTTTCTTTCTCGGGCGGATTTCTGCGGGTGCTGCCTCTTCGGGTGTTGCCATCTCTTCTTCGACAACTATGCCGTTCATGGCGTCGGTAATCTTTGCCTCGATTTCTGCGGCAAGCTCCTTATTTTCGGCAAAGAGCAGTTTTACATTATCTCTGCCCTGACCGATACGGGTTTCGCCGTAGTAGAACCAAGCGCCACTGCGCTTCAAGACTTCGAATTTAAGACCTAAGTCAACAAGCTCACCCTCGTGAGATATACCTTTGCCGTACATAATATCAAATTCTGCTTCGCGGAAAGGCGGAGCTACCTTATTCTTAACGATTTTCGCTCGTGTGCGGTTACCTATAATTTCGCCGTTCTGCTTAATTGCCTCAATTCGGCGAATGTCAATTCGTACGCTGGAGTAGAACTTGAGCGCTCTACCGCCTGTGGTGGTTTCGCTTGAGCCGTAAATAACACCAATCTTATCGCGCAGCTGGTTAATAAAGATAGCAACGCAGTTGGATTTTGAAATTACGCCCGCAAGCTTGCGAAGGCCCTGTGACATAAGGCGGGCATGCAGACCTACATGGCTGTCACCCATATCGCCCTCAATTTCCGCTTTGGGTACGAGAGCGGCTACCGAGTCGATAACAACAACATCTATAGCGCCTGAGCGAACTAAAGCCTCGGTAATTTCGAGAGCCTGCTCACCTGTGTCGGGCTGAGAAACTAAAAGCGCATCGATATCAACGCCGAGATTTTTTGCATATACAGGGTCGAGTGCGTGCTCAACATCGATAAACGCGGCACAGCCACCCGTTTTCTGGCTTTCGGCAATAACCTGCAGTGCAACGGTGGTTTTACCCGAAGACTCAGGTCCGTAAATTTCAACTATTCTGCCCTTTGGAACGCCGCCTATACCGAGTGCTAAATCAAGCGACACCGAGCCCGTTTTTATATGGTCAACTGCCATACCCATATTTTCGCCAAGCTTCATAACAGCGCCTTTACCGAACTGTTTTTCAAGCTGACTTATTGCCATATCCAATGCTTTTTGTTTTTCCTGATTTGCCATGATTATACCTACCTTTTCTTAGTTTATATCTTAAGTATAATTATTTTACTGTCCCAAAAACAACCCTTTGGTTGCCACCGTAATCCTCACGGATAGAAATATTCTCGTAGCCATTTTGAGCGAAAAGCGATTTGACCTCGTCGCCTTGGCGGAATCCTATCTCAACCGCCAGCATTCCGCCGCTTTTAAGGAATTGCTTGTAATCCTTGATAATTTTTTTGTAAAACACAAGTCCGTCATCTTCGGCAAAGAGCGCGCTTTTTGGCTCGAACGAGGTTTCTTTATTCATCAAAGCGAGCTCGTCTTCGCTTATATAGGGCGGGTTGCTTACAATGAGGTCGAATTTATTGGTTGGGGTGTAGTCAAAAACATCTGCCTTTACCGCCTGCGAGTTCACTGCGTGCTTTTTTATATTCTTTTCGAGATATTCAAAAGCAGCATCGTATTTTTCAACCGCCGTTACGCTAGTGTTGCTGTTTTTAGCAATTGCAATCGCAATGCAGCCGCTACCCGAGCATAAATCGAGCACCTGTGCTGTGTCCTTACCTTTTAAGTGTTCAAGAGCAACATCAACCAAGGCTTCGGTATCGCTACGGGGAATGAGAACTCCCTCGCCAACCAAAAAATCAAGCCCGTAAAACTGCCACACACCTAATATGTATTGAAGTGGGTAGCGCGTACAGCGTCTGTTGACCATATTATTAAGCACCGTTTGCTGCAAGGGAGATAATTCGTCGGAATAATTGGTTAGAATTTTTGCGTTATCATAACCTGTAACATTGCGGATTATGTAGCGCGCCTCGCTGCCATAGTCCTCTATTTCTGCCGCCTTTAACAGCTTTTTTGTTTGATTATATGCCGAAAAAATAGTTAACTTATTCATTTTCTTTATTACACTCAACCTGACCGCAGCAGGGAACACACTCTAAAGTATCTTCCGCCGGAAGAACTGCTTTAAGGGCGGTAATAGCGATTTCAAGCATATCCTCCTCGGGCTCTTGTGTTGTTATTTTCTGCAGCCACATACCGGGGGCTGAAATAATGCGGGTTACAATATTATCATATCTGCCACATATTTTAATAAGCTCATAACCGAGCCCGCAAATAAGCGGAATCATTAATATTTTGATAAGTACCCACACAATTCTAACAGTGCGAAGTACGGGGAAAACTATAGAGATAACCGATGATATAAGTATGCTTACAAGTATCATAAGTATCAGAAAAGAGGTGCCGCAACGCGGGTGAAGCCTTTTCTGATTTTTGGCATTTTCTACTGTCAGTTCCTTTCCTGCCTCGAAGCAGAAAATGGTCTTGTGCTCGGCGCCGTGATACATAAATACGCGCTTTATGTCGGGCATTTTGGAAACGGCGAACATATAGCACACCAAAATTACAAGTCTAAGCATTCCCTCAAAAAGGCTTGCAAGCGTGGTGATTGTGCCACCGGCTAAGTAATTAATTCCGTCAAAAATAAGGGCGGGCAGATACATAAATAAAAATACCGAAAGAATTATTGCGAGCACCGAGGCTATTGTCATAATAACAGCCATCGTGCCGCTTGTCGGCTTTTCGTCCTCTTCTTCGGCAAAGCCCGAAATTTCAGCCGAAAGCATAAGTGATTTATAGCCCTGCACCATAGACTGAATATAGTTTGCAACGCCGCGCAATACGGGAATTCCTAAAAATTTATGCTTTTTGGTAATTGATGTGAATTCCAGATAGCGGACTTCTATTTCACCGTCCGAACGCCGCACCGCCATTGCGGTCTTTTCCGGACCTCTCATCATAATCCCCTCAATTAGCGCTTGACCGCCTATTGAAGTGTATTTCTGTTTTGCCATATTAAACGCCTTTCTCAGTGGTGTCTTCGGTTTGCTCCGAAGCCTCGGGCTCTTCATACACAGGCAGAGCCATTGTGACGGTGGTGCCCACACCCTCTGTGCTCTCAAGGAACAGCAAGCCCTTGTGCTGTTTAATTATTTCATCGGCAACGGCAAGGCCAATTCCCGAGCCGCGTACCGTTTTGTTTGATTTGAAGAATTTTTCCTTAACACGGTCAATATCCTGTGCGGGAATGCCCACACCCGTATCCTTAACCGTAATGCGTGCAACGCCATCCTCCTCGTACTGCTCAATCAGTACCTGACCACCGGCTTCGGTATACTTCACGGCATTATCAATAACATTAATAAATACCTGCTTTATGCGGTCACGGTCACCGAAAATAACTGAATCTTCGCGGGGAATAGGGAATTGCAGTGTGATTTTTTGCTGATGAGCAAGCTCGGTGTAAATATCAGCCACCTCTCCGAGCACTTCTGAGAGCGAAAAGGTGCGCATATTTAAAGAAAGCTTACCGTTTTGCATACGCGAGAAATCAAGCAACTCTTCAACAAGGCTTGAGAGTCGCTCAGACTCTTTAAGCACAACATCAAGTCCTTTTGTAACAATTTCCTCATCGGTGCCGATAGACATTTTTGCCGTTTCACCCCAGCCGCGAATGGCGGTTAAAGGGGTGCGGAGCTCGTGCGAAACCGAGGAAATAAAATCATTTTTCATTGTATCGGCAGATTTCAGCTCGCTTGCCATGAAGTTAATGGAGTCGCAAAGTTCGCCTATTTCGTTGTTGCCCGAAATGGTAATGTCGGTATCAAAATTGCCTGCCGCAATTTTTTTAGCCATTGAGCTCACCTGTCTTATCGGGCGAACAATTGATTTAATGAAGTAATAGCCTGAAAGGGCGGTAAAACCGACAACCACTGCTCCAACCGCAATCATAATGATATAAAGCTTAAAGCAATAGGAGTTTACATTCTCAAGGGACACCCTCCATCTTACTGCACCGTTAGAGCCGTTTCCTAAATCGGCAAGCAGAATGGTGCCGCAAAGCAGTGGCTCACCGTCGGCTGAGAAAGTTTCAACATAGGCAGAGCCGGAGGAGGATTTGAGCGCTGCCTGATAGTCGGGCATATCTGAGGCTGCGGGTAGGAAGCCTGAGGATGAAATAAAGGCGATGCCTTCGGCGTTTATTATCTCAATTTCAACCGTATCTTTGTGTTCGAAGGATTCTATATAGTTTCTCGAAGCTGTGTAAAAGTTTTCAGGATTCACCGTTGCGAGCACCGAGAACTGCTGTGCATAGTCGGCAGCGTGAGAGCGCACATTTTCAATGTTTATTGCGCGCAAAAATGAGCAAACAATAATTTCAACTATTATAACAACAACGGCTACGAGCAAGAACATCTGCAAAAACCATTGCGATGCTATGCTTTTAAATTTAAGTTCGAATTCCATAGTCTGCTCCTTTCTTGCGGTTATATGCTTCAGTAGATTAAACCGTTGGCTCGGATATCCACTTGTAGCCCATACCCCAAACTGTCATAAGATGTTTCGGGCTTGAGGGTTCATCCTCAATTTTCATTCTAAGTCGTCTTACATTAACGTCAACTATCTTTTCTTCGCCGAAATACGCCTCGCCCCACACGCGATTGAGAATATCGGTGCGGTCAAGAGCTACATCGGGATTGGTGAAAAAGTATTCCATAATTTCAAACTCAATTTGTGTAAGCTCAATGTTTTTGCCGCGCTTTGTGAGCGTTCTACGGCGTACATTAAGGGTGAAGTCGCCAAGAGTTATCTCGTCGGTTACCTTTTGAACAGGCGCTTTTGAGCTCAGCATCTCAACACGGCGGTAGAGAGAGTCAACACGGGCGAGTAGCTCTGTCGGAGAAAACGGTTTGGTTATATAGTCGTCTGCACCAATCATAAGTCCGCTGATTTTATCCATTTCCTGAGTGCGTGCGGTAAGCATTATAATACCTAAGTTTACTGAGCGACGGCGAAGCTCCTTGCACAGCTGGAAGCCGTCCATACCAGGCATTGAAATATCGAGCAACGCAATATCAAAGCCGATGGCATCGTTATCGTAAATATCAAGCGCTTCTTCGCCCGAGCCTGCTTCGACAGTATCGTAGCCCACGCGCTTTAGATTTATTGCCTCAAACTCTCTGATTGCGGCTTCATCTTCAACAATGAGTATTCTTTTCATTTCAGTACTCCTAAGAAATAATTTTAAATAGTTCTTTTAACTCGTCAATGCTCAGCGCTTCAGCACCTGTGTAGGTGCCAAATACTGCATAATAGGTGTATTTATCGTTTTCACCTATCTTGATGCTGTCCGCATGGGTGGATGCGGTGCCGTTCGCTTTGGGAACTGCCTGAATTTTGAGCAGTTCTTCGGCTGAGTTGCCCGATTCCTTGTCAAGGCGGAAAACGGTGCGGAGTCTTTCGGCAGAGTTGCTCGTAACGGTTACTCCGGAATCCCATTTTTCGGGAATTTCAAGAAAATACCCGTCCTGATAGTTCATCAAAGCCGACATCGTCAGCACAATTCCCTCACCGTTATAGCAGTACCAATTGGTTTTATAAATTTTATCGGCGTTGCCTGTTGCTGACTCGGTAAGTAAAAAAGAAATAGGAATATCATAGTTTCCGTCACTGTCAATATCGGTTGTTGCGGTATTGCCTGAGCGATAGGTGTCGAATGCGGTTGTGGTATCGGCAGAGAACGAAAGATTCGTCATTCCCGAATCGATTATAAGCATTTCGGTCACAGTACCCGTGCCCTTGGTGCCGTCTAAATAAACGGCAATTTTGCCGTTTAGCTCAAAAATTATCGGCTCGCGATATTCTGTAACCGCGGGGTCGAGCGGGCAGGTGCCTAAAACGGCGGTGCCGTCCTCTGTAAGGTCAAGCAGCTTTGCAGTTGAAACGGATTTTGCGGTGTCCTGATAAATTGTGAGTATATCAGGTGTATCGTCGTTGTTAAAATCGCGGTAAATGTAGCTTGTGTAGCTTTCGAGTATGCGGCTTGTGATTCCACCGTCGGTTACCGAGTATACCCCAAGACTTTTTTCAACGGTACCGTAAATGCTCCAGCCTACAAGTATTTCCAAAACACCGTCACCGTTCATATCGGCAAAGTCGATTTTTTCAACTCCCGTTGCAACAAGGCTTGCTGCGCCTCCTGAAACCCATTCTTCACCGTTATTGGCAATAAGGTTTATATGCATATTGGTGGTGTTATCGAGGGTGGTTGAATAAAGGGCGAGCGCCTCTTCGGTGCCGTCGCCGTTAAGGTCTTTGAGTACAATTGCCGAGCGATAATCGCCGCTTGTTGGATATTTAAGGGTTATTTTATCGCTTACCGATGCCTCAAGCGCCAACTGGACCTCGCGAAGCTTGCCTGTTGGTGCGGGCGGAGCAAGCAAGGTGTCAATATTACCGTCAAGCATACTGCAGCCAGAAAGGCTCAGAACAATGCAAACGGCGCAAAAAACAGCCAATAATTTTTTCACGGCAATATCACCCCTTTTAACAGTATAAATATACATAATAAATTATAGCATAACTTAAAGTAAAAATAAAGAGAAACCGTAAATAAATTTAAAATTTATTTTGAATTGAAAAACAGTCGCATATATGGTAAAATATCTTGTTAGAGGTGATTTAAGTGAAAAACCGCACAATAGCCGCAATAGCTACACCGCTAGGTGAAGCCTCGGTTGGAGTTATAAGAATTTCGGGCGATGCTGCCGTAGCCGTTGCAGATAAAGTTTTCCGCGCATTTTCGGGCAAAAAAATAGCCGATATAGGCGGATACTCTGCGCTTTACGGCGAAGTTTTAAATAATAATGAAAAGTTAGATAATGCGGTTGCGCTTAAATTTGTGTCGCCTAAAAGCTATACAGGAGAGGATGTTGTAGAACTAAGCGTTCACGGCGGCAGATATGTTGTAAAGCAGGTGCTAAGAGCTGTGCTTGAAAACGGCGCTGAGGCGGCAGCCCCTGGTGAATTTACAAAACGCGCTTTCTTAAATGGTAAGCTTGATCTTACACAGGCTGAGGCGGTTATGGGTGTAATCTCCGCACAAAGTGACAGCGAGCTTAAAATGACAATGTCCGCACTTTCGGGCAATGTAAGCCGTGAGATTAATGAAATTAAAGGTAAGCTGTTGGAAACGGCGGCTTCGGTTGCATTTTTTAACGATAATCCCGATGAGGAAATACCTGAGCTTAATACCGATAACTTTGCTTTAAAGCTTAAAACCGTTTCGGATAATTTGCAAAAGCTGATTTTCGATTACGATAGTGGCAGAGTGCTTCGCGAGGGTGTTGATACCGTTATTGTGGGTAAGCCGAATGTAGGAAAAAGCACGCTAATGAATCTGCTCTCCCGCCGCGAGCGTTCAATTGTTACCGAAATTGCAGGCACCACCCGCGATATTATAGAGGATACCGTTATGGTGGGAGATATAACACTGAGGCTGAGTGATACCGCGGGCATTCATAAAACGGAAGATGAGGTTGAGAATGTTGGAATTCGTTTAGCTCGGGAAAAAAGCAATACCGCACAGCTTGTTTTGGCGGTATTTGACCTTTCGCGTCCGCTTGACGGTGACGACCGCGAGTTAATTGAAAGCATTAAAAACAAAAACACCATTGCGGTGCTTAATAAAAGTGATATTGCCTTGGATTTTGATGCAAGTGCTTTCGGCGACCTACCTACCGTTACGGTTTCGGCTAAAAACGGTGTTGGAGAGGTGGAACTAGCCGCAAAAATTGCCGAAATTACGGGCGCTTCAAATATTAGTGCCGATACGGCGGTGCTTGGCTCGGAACGCCAAAGAGATTGCGCTATGCGTGCGAAAAAAGCGGTGGACGAGGCATACGAGAGCCTTGTTTCGGGGCTTACAATTGATGCCGTTGGCGTGCTGATTGATGACGCGCTGGCAAGCCTATATACCCTTACGGGCGAACGCGTTACAAACACCGTTGCCGATGAGGTCTTTGAAAGATTTTGTGTTGGAAAATAGAGGGGAATTATGAGTTATCAAGCTGAAAATTATGATATAGCCGTTATAGGTGCAGGTCATGCAGGTATTGAGGCGGCGCTTGCTGCCGCAAGACTCAAAAAAAGCACAGTTATGTTTACCGTCAGCGCCGATTGGATAGGCAATATGCCCTGTAATCCGTCGATAGGCGGCACGGCAAAGGGTCATCTCGTTCGCGAGCTTGATGCTTTAGGCGGCGAAATGGGTAAGGCGGCGGATGCCAATATGCTGCAGTCACGAATGCTCAATCTTGGCAAGGGTCCTGCGGTGCATTCCCTACGCGCCCAAATAGATCGCCGCGCCTACAGCGGATATATGAAGCACATTGTAGAAAAGCAGGAAAACCTAGATGTTAAGCAGGCTGAGGTTACCGAGATTGTGCCGAGTGAGAACGGCTGGATAGTTAAAACAAGACTCGGCGCTGAGCACCATTGCCGCGCTGTTATTCTAGCTACGGGAACATTTTTAGACGGCAGAATTTTCGTTGGTGAAGTAAATTATTCAAGTGGTCCGGACGGTCAGTTTCCCGCTGTAATGCTTTCAGAATCTCTTAAAAAGCTGGGTCTGCCGCTACGCCGATTTAAAACGGGCACACCCGCGCGTGTTGACCGTGCAAGTATAGATTTTTCAAAAATGGAGCAGCAGGCGGGCGACGAAAAAATAGTTCCGTTCAGCTTTTCAACCGAGCAGCCCAAAGAAAACACCGTAATGTGCCATATTTCATATACTAATGATGAAACGCGAGCGGTAATTATGAAAAATTTACACCGCTCTCCGCTTTATGCGGGAGATATTGAGGGCATAGGTCCACGATATTGCCCGAGTATTGAGGATAAGGTGGTGCGTTTTGCCGATAAGCCGCGTCATCAGCTTTTTGTTGAGCCCTGTGGTGCTGATACTGAGGAAATGTATCTTCAGGGTATGTCATCCTCGCTACCAGAAGAAGTGCAAATAGAGTTTTACCGCACTATACCTGGGCTTGAGAATGTAAAAATGATACGCAACGCCTATGCTATAGAGTACGATTGTATCGACCCGATATCGCTCGATTACACGCTTGAATTTAAGGAATTTAAGGGGCTTTACGGCGCCGGTCAGTTTAATGGCTCATCGGGCTATGAGGAGGCGGCTGTTCAAGGCTTTGTTGCGGGTGTTAATGCGGCACTGAGCATCGACGGTAGGGAGCCTTTAGTGCTCTCACGCGCGTCGAGCTACATAGGCACACTTATTGATGACCTTGTAACCAAGGGCTGTGCCGACCCCTACCGAATGATGACCTCGCGAAGCGAATACCGTTTATTGCTCCGTCAGGATAATGCCGATGAAAGACTTATGCCAATAGGCAGAGGCTTGGGGTTAATCGACGATAAAACTTGGGAGAAGTTTTGCAACAACAAGGAGTTAAAGGAAAAGGAAATAGCAAGGCTGAGGGCTACTACCTTAGCGCCCTCTGCAGAGCTTTCAAAGCTATTCGAAAGCAAGGGTACCGTACCGATAACAACAGGCTGCAAAATGGACGAGCTTATTCGTCGCCCACAGCTTAAATATGCCGATTTAGCGGCGTTTGATACGGCTCGCCCCACCTTGCCGGACAGCGTTGCCGAAAAGGTTGAAACCGAGATTAAATATGAGGGATACATAAACCGTCAGGCGGCACAGGTTGAAGAAATGTTAAGGCTTGAAAAGCAAACTATCCCTGCCGATTTAAACTATGATGAGGTCTACGGATTGCGGTTGGAGGCGGTGGAAAAGCTGAAAAAGGTATGTCCTAAAAATATTGGTCAGGCAAGTCGTATATCTGGGGTTAGTCCGGCAGATATTTCGGTGCTGGTTATTCACCTTGAGAAAAAGCGGAGGGAGAATGCAAAATGATAAGTTTTCCAATAGAAAAAATTCTACCGCTTTGTAAAGATTTTGCTGCACTTAGCGATAAACAGCAACAACAACTGAGCATGTACGGCAATTTGCTGGTGGAATGGAATGAGAAAATGAATCTTACCGCCATAACCGAGCCTGATGAGGTTGTTTTTAAGCATTTTCTCGATTGCTTGCTGTTTTTTAAATGTATAGATGTGCCCGAAAATGCATCGGTAATTGATGTGGGTACAGGGGCAGGATTCCCCGGAGTTGTGCTGAAAATTGCTCGCCCAGATATAAGGCTAACCTTGCTTGACAGCCTGAATAAGCGTATCACCTTTTTAAATGAGGTTATAGATAAATTAGGACTTGTCGATACCGTTGCTGTTCACTTGCGTGCTGAGGAGGGCGCAAGGCGCCCCGAATACCGCGAACAGTTCGATATTGCAACCGCCCGTGCGGTAGCCCCCTTGAATGTGCTTAGCGAATACTGTCTGCCTTATGTTAAAAAGGGCGGAATATTCGTAAGCCTAAAGGGACCCGCCGCGGCTGAGGAAATCGAAGCATCGAAAAAGGCTATAGCAGTGCTAGGCGGCGAAAAGCCAACGCTGTTTTGCGAAGAATTGCAAAATTGTGGTATGCGGTCTATAATAAAAGTAAAGAAAGTATCGCAAACTTCGCCAAAATACCCCCGAAACTCGGGCAAAATAACAAAACAGCCTCTTTAAAAGGGGCTGTTTTTGTGCTTTTAGGGCGGTTTTTAGCGAACGCTTTTTCTTGCAAAAGCGACAGGTACATGCTAACATATAACCACAGGGAGGCAAGCTCTATGGCATTATTTAAGGAACAGGAAAAAAGACTTGTAAACATTAATATAAAGGATATTGCCCCCAATGCAGGTCAACCGCGAAAGAATTTTGATGAGTACGAGCTGTACAAGCTAAGTGAGAGTATTCGCCATAACGGAGTAATACAGCCGTTAACCGTTCGCAAGCAGGATAACGGTTATCTGCTTATTGCGGGAGAACGCAGGCTTAGAGCCGCTAAAAAGGCGGGGCTTAAAAAAGTTCCCTGCATAGTGTGTAATGTTGGAGCTGAAACAGCCGCCGCGTATTCGATAATCGAAAACCTGCAACGAGCAGATCTAACACTTTTTGAGCAGGCAGAGGGCATAAACCGACTCATCACCGAGTACGGTATAAGCCATGCCGATGCTGCCGAGAGGCTCGGTATTGCGCAATCAACGCTCTCAAACAAGCTTCGCATTTTAAGGCTTAGTGAAAACGAGCGCCGCCGAATTACCGCCTCAAGACTTACCGA
Organism: Acutalibacteraceae bacterium; assembly: GCA_045594065.1. Lineage (GTDB taxonomy): Bacteria > Bacillota > Clostridia > Oscillospirales > Acutalibacteraceae > SIG565. The sequence goes on along the minus strand of JAZNXU010000014.1, from coordinate 44,833 downwards.
GCGCCACGCAAGGGCGCTTATAAGGCTTGAGGAGGAAGAAATCCGTTTGCCCGTGCTTGACCGCGTTATTGCCGAAAATATGACAGCAAAAGAGTGTGAGGAGTATATAGAAAGCATAATAAATCCTCCCGCAAAAGAGGAGGAGAAAAAACCTACGCGTAAATCCGGTATTGCTGATGTTCGTATTTTTTCAAACAGCCTTAATAGACTTATTGATACAATGCTTGCTGCAGGCATTAAGGCAAGCCGCAATAAGCGTGAAAATAAGGAATATATAGAGTATCGCATCCGTATTGAAAAACAACCTATACAGCAAGCGTCCGATACCGATTCTCCACAGTTAAAAATCTGTTGAGATATAAAAATGCCCATATTCATCCCCATATCCCTATAAAGTCACAAGCCGCAGTCGTTCGACTACGGCTTGTGGCGTTTTATACTTTAATTGAATGTAACACCTGCATCGGTTTTGGCTATGCATACCCAGCTGTTGCCTGCCTGAACAGTAAGCGGTGTGCCGTCGGCCTTAGTGAAAGTGAAATTATTCGAAGCACTTCCCTTTTTCCAATTGATTTTCTCATATGTACCGTTTACAATGTAATATCCGGTGCCAGAGTTTAAATCAATCTTTCTGTGTTTGCCGTCGGAGTAGTAGCCCATAGGTGTTTTTAAAACGAATATATTCTTAAATTCGTAAGCTTCGCCCGTTATAATATCTTTATTGGTTGTGTGACCACTTGTTTTAATGTATTTACCTGTAGTTTGGTCATACTCAAAATATGAGGTTGAAGAGCCGCTAAAAGAAACAGTTGCTTTATTGGCAACCCCACCTGTGAGGGTTAAAGCTTCGTCTGTGAATGTCTGCCAAGCTGAAAACTCGTCTTGTGTTGTTTTCCACTTGCTGTCATTAAGGCTTTTCCAAAATTTTTCACCGTTTGTGTAAAGGTTTTGCCAATTGGTTGCATTGCCGTAGGTGTGGCGCCAACCGCAATTACCCTCACCCACAGAAAAATCATCGGTGCCAAGCTCTCTCATTCGCGGAACACAGTATGTTTCGTCCTGTCCGTGGTGGGCATAAATGGCGTTGAAGCCGGTTGCAATTTCAACAAAAACAACTCGCGCTGAACGCACATCACCTATCTGCGGAGCCTTGCTTATATCGGCAAAAACCGCCATAAGTCTTGTAATGCCGCCCTCAACCTCGGTTTCAAAAACAACATCGGCAGCTTGTACACCCGATTGTGCGTTTTTCTGAGCTACGGAATCGTTGTCAATCATAATAGCAACAGGGCGCACCTTGCTTTTTTCAGGATTGAAATCAAGCATACCGGTAAGCGGATTTGAAATTAAATCAGACTGCTCTGAATTAGAAGCAGCGGAATCTTCTGACGGTGCTTGGGTATCGGTTGCCGGCTCCTTGGGTTTGTTGCAGGCAGTAAAGCATAGGCAAAGACTCAGGCATAATAAAAGCGATAAAATCTTTTTAAACATTTTTATTCCTCCTCAAGGGGATAAATATTATATATTTATTATAATATTAAAAGTATAATTTTTCAACAGATATAAAAAGTTTTTAAAAATTAAATTTTTCCTATTGATTTTTGCAAAGCTTTGTGGTATTATATTTAAACGTTGGGACAAAAAAGTCTTAATTTGCGCTGATAGCTCAGCTGGATAGAGCGTCTGGCTACGGACCAGAAGGTCGGGAGTTCGAATCTTCTTCAGCGCGCCAAACACACAGTTTTACCCGTTAGGGTATGGCTGTGTGTTTTTTTAATGAGAAGATTCGAACAGGAGGGAGCAAACGTAGGTTGCGGAAGTAAACAGTCCAGAGGACTGTTTATGCCGACGCGTGCCTGAGAGGTGCGGAAGCACCGGCGGGAATCTTCTTCAGCGCGCCAAAAAGAAAAGTCGCTGTAAGGCGGCTTTTTCTTTTTGTACTTTTATCTATTATCTCTTCTTTCTTATCTATTCTCTAAAAAAATAAACGACTTTTCCAGATAAAAGATAATAGATAAGAGATAAAAGTTTCGGTGTCGGCTTTGCCGACAAATTATAAAATATGTAGGAGTTTAAACACATAGGTCAAAAAATTAAAGGGCATCGAATTCGTGCAACCTTTCCAAACACACGGTTTTACTCGTTAGGGTATGGCTGTGTGTTTTTTGTTGTTGCAATTCACGGTCAAGTGTTATATAATCGTAAAAAATACAAAGGTTGTGATGTTGTGAAGATTAAATTTTTAGGCACTGCAGCAGCAGAGGGTGTTCCGTCTTTCTTTTGCGACTGTGAAAAGTGTCAGAAATCGCGTCGCTTGGGTGGCAGAAACATCCGTACCCGTTCACAGGCGATTATTGATGGTAAATTGCTCATTGATTTCGGTCCCGATACATATTCGCATTTTGTGCAGTATGGCATTGATTTTATGAATGTGGAAGACTGCCTTATCACCCATATTCACGAGGACCATTTATATGAGAAAGAGCTGGATTATTTTAGAGCCGGATTCAGTCGCCCGCGTGAGGGATATACCTTTACTCTTCACGGCAGCGAAGATTTAAACACGGTTGCTGCAGATTTTATTGAGCCGTCGCGAGGTTGTTTGAAACTTAATATTATAAAGCCGTTCGAGCCTTTTAGCGTGGGCGAATATACTGTAACAGCACTTAAGGCTTGGCACGGCACCGAGAATCCTTACATATATCTTATATCCGACGGTAAAAAGACGGCACTTTACGCTAACGATACCGATATATTCCCTGAGGACACTTGGGAATATCTTGAGAAAATAAGGCCGCATATTGATTTGGTAGCAATGGATTGCACCAACGGAAACAGCTGGGAAATAAAATATCGCGGTCATATGGGAATGATTCAGAATGTCGAGTGCAAAAAGCGTCTTTATGAAATGGGGCTTACCAATGCAGGTACCGTTCACCTGCTTAACCATTTCTCGCACAACGGTGTGGATGTTGTTTACGATGATTTTGTCGACAAGGCTGCCAATCATGGCTTTTTAGTTACTTTTGACGGAATGGAAGCGGAAATATAAAGATAAAAAAATAAGACTCATAACGAAGCGTTATGAGTCCTATTTTTTGTCGTATTAAAGAATTGAGAATGCAACAACAACTCCTGCAAAGACAATGGAAACCATTGAAAGCAGTTTAATAAGAATGTTGATTGCGGGACCCGAAGTGTCCTTGAACGGGTCGCCTACGGTATCGCCCACAACGGCGGATTTATGATTATCGGAGCCTTTTCCGCCCAGAACGCCGCTTTCGATATATTTTTTAGCGTTATCCCAAGCGCCGCCCGAGTTTGACATAAATATTGCCATTAAAAAGCCCGATGCAGTCGCGCCCGCGAGCATACCTACAACACCTGTGCAACCGAGAATAATACCAACAATAATGGGAACAGCAACGGCTACAACGGTGGGAAAAATCATCTCTTTAAGACTTGCCTTGGTACAAAGGTCAACGCAGGAGGCATAATCTGCCTCTGCCTTGCCCTCCATAAGTCCCTTGATTTCTTTAAACTGACGGCGCACCTCTTTAACTACACTCTGTGCGGCTCTGCCAACTGAGTTCATTGTGAGTGCGGCGAAAACAAAGGGTAGACATGCGCCAATAAAGAGTCCCGTTAAGACGGTGGGATTAGTAATGCTTAAATCGGCAATTTTTTCAGCGCCGCCCGAAATAGTTTTAACCTTATCGATATATGATGCCATAAGGGCGAGAGCTGTCAGTGCTGCAGAGCCTATAGCAAAACCCTTACCTGTAGCGGCGGTTGTGTTACCGAGAGAGTCGAGTGCATCGGTTCTCTCTCTCACACTCTCATCAAGCCCCGCCATCTGGGCAATGCCGCCCGCATTATCGGCAACGGGACCGTAAGCATCGGTGGCAAGAGTGATTCCAAGGGTTGAAAGCATACCTACTGCGGCAACTGAAATTCCGTAAAGACCTTTAGCGGCACTGGTAGCACCACCAGATACTAAATAAGAAACGAGTACGCAAGCGCAAACGATGATTATTGGGAAAAGGGTGGAAAGCATACCAACAGATAAACCGCCTATAACTATTGTTGCGGTACCTGTTTCGCTGGTTTTAGCGAGGTTACGGGTGGGTTTATAGCTGTCGGATGTGAAATATTCGGTAGCCTGACCGATAAGAACACCTGAAATAAGACCTGCAAGAACGGCGAAGTATACAGTCCAGCCGCTTTTGCCTAAAACGAAGTAAACAAGAGGCAAAGCAAAAATTGCTATTAGTATAGCCGAGAGGTTTGTGCCGCGGGAAAGCGCGGTTAAAAGCTGTTTTTGTGTAGCGCCCTCTTTGGTTCGCACGAAAAATGTACCGATAAGTGAGCAAACAACACCTAATGCGGCAAGTAAAAGAGGTAAAGCTAATGCATTGATACTATGCATTGCCGAAACGCCTAAGGCGCAAGCGGAAATTATCGAGCCAACATAGGATTCATAAAGGTCGGCGCCCATACCTGCAACATCGCCTACATTATCGCCTACATTATCGGCAATAACGGCGGGGTTGCGGGGGTCGTCCTCGGGAATTCCTGCTTCAACCTTACCTACAAGGTCGGCGCCAACATCTGCGGCTTTAGTGAAGATGCCGCCGCCCACACGGGCAAAGAGCGCCATAGACGAAGCGCCCATACCGAAAGTGAGCATTGCCGAGGTGATTTCACCTGTAGAAAGACCGAACACAAATTTTAAAAGGGCAAACCAAATTGATATATCGAGAAGTCCTAAACCAACAACCGTAAAGCCCATAACGCTGCCTGCTGAAAAGGCTACACGAAGGCCTTTATTGAGTCCCTCAGTGCAGGCATTAGCTGTTCGTGCGTTTGCATAGGTTGCAATTTTCATTCCCACAAAGCCCGAAAGAGCCGAGAAAAATCCGCCTGTTATAAAAGCAAAGGGAACAAACGGAGTTAAAAGTCCGGCAAGAGATAAAATACCCAGCACTACAAACATTATGCCGAAGAATATTAACACTATAGCGTACTGGCGCTTTAAATAAGCGTTAGCACCTTGTCTTATAGCGTGGGAAATTTTCTGCATTAGCGCGTTTCCCTCTGGGAACTTAAGCACTTTTCTTGATGTGAGTAAAGCGAACAGAAGCGCTATGAGTGCACCTCCAAAGGTGAAAGCTACTAGTAGATTTTCCATATAAAAGCCTCCATTAATTAAGTTTTTCTAATTTTTTGGTGTTAGCGATAACAATCAACTTTGTATTGCTTTCAAGCGGCAGTTCGGGTGCAATGTCGATTGAAATCTCGTTGCCGGATTTTATCGCAACCACATTCAGAGAGTATTTTTTTCTTAAATTTAATTCGCGTAGGGTTTTGCCAGCCCACTCATTGCGAACATCAATTTCAACTAATCCGAATTTATCGGAAAGCTCTATCATATCGATAAAGCCTGAGCTTAACAGGTTTTTTGCAAGACGAACACCCGATTCCTGTTCGGGGAAAACAACCTTATCGGCGCCCACACGAAGCATAATTTGCTTGTGCATTTCACTGGCGCACTTGGCAATAACGGTTTGAACACCCGCCTGCTTGCAAAGCGATATAGCCATAACGCTTGCTTCAAGTGAATTTGCCATTGAAATAATAACAACATCGAAGCTTGAAATGCCTAAGCGTTCGATAACATCCGGATCGGTAACATCTGCACATTTACAAAGAGGAATTACATCTGCTGCGGCATTTACGAGCGACCGATTTTTATCAACAGCCAATACCTCAGCTCCGCTCTCGAGCAGCTCTCTTGCAACGGCAAAGCCATAACGCCCGAGCCCCAAAACAGCATAAGATTTATGAATACTCATATATTTTCTTCCTTTCGGTTAACCCACACTTATTTGTTCGGTGGGATTCTTTATTATATTTTCTGTTGGTTTACGCGTGCTAAAAGCAATAGCAAGTGAAATCGGACCTATTCGCCCAAAATACATAGTAATGATTACAATAGCCTTGCAGAGTGTGTTAAGCGAAGAGGTAAAATTCCGTGTAAGACCTACCGTTGCGGTAGCGCTTACAGCCTCGAAAAAAACATCGAGCGAGTCCGCGTTAGAAATAAAACACAAAGCACACGCAGAAATAAACATTGTTATAAAGGACATACCAATAACTGCTACCGATTTTTTAACGGCATCAGCCGGTATACTTCTTCCGAAAAGTGAAATTTCATTTTTGTTCTTTATTGTGCTGTAAGCCGCGGCACAGAGAACGGCTAAGGTTACGGTTTTAATTCCGCCTGCTGTACCTACCGGACTTCCGCCGATAAACATAAGAAGCATCGAAATAATTGCCGAGGAATTTGTTAAATTTTCCTGATTAACGGTGGCAAAGCCTGCTGTTCTAGTGGTTACCGACTGAAAAACAGACACCTGAATTTTATCAAATAATGAGTAATCTTTAATTGTGGAGGGATTGTTGTATTCAAAAACAAATATCAAAATAGTGCCGAGTAAAATTAAAACGGCGGTTACAAGCAATGCGATTTTGCTATGAAGCGTTAAAGAACTAAAGGACTTAAAGCCTCTTTTCTTTGCGGTTTTTAAAACGCGTGCAATATCCCACCAAACAATAAAGCCTATACCGCCGAGTATTATCAATATAATTGTAACGGCATTAACAAGTGGATTTGTAGCATAATTTACAAGGCTGTTTTCGGCTATAATATCAATGCCTGCGTTACAAAAAGCTGAAATTGAAGTGAAAACCGAAATCCATATACCTTTCATACCGAAATCGCGGATAAAAACCGGCATATATGCCAAAGCGCCAAGCGCCTCAATAAACAAAGCGCCTATGATTACTTTTTTAACAAACGCAATCAGTCCCGAAAGGGAATTTAGATTAAAGGCATCCTGAATAAGTAGGCGATTTGAAATACCGATTCTTCTTTTTAGCATTATCATAAACCCTGAAACAACGGTTATAACACCGAGTCCACCTATCTGGATAAGCAGTAAAATTACGACCTGACCAAAAATACTCCAAGTGCTAACCGTTGGCACGGTTACAAGCCCTGTTACGCAGGTGGCTGTTGTGGCTGTAAACAAAGCATCTATATAGGGTATAGCCCTACCCGAAGATGAGCTTATGGGTAAAGCCAGCAAAAAAGAGCCTATAAGTATTGTAAAAAGAAAGCTTAGCAGTATTATTTGCGAAGTTGAAAGACGAAAGCGTTTAAAATTCATAACAACTCCTAGTTAATTTAGTTTTTGTAATCAAATATTATAGCATAAGTTTGTTGAAAAATCAACGGTTTATACATTCATCAAAAATTCACAATTTGCCACTTGAACAGCGCGTTTTTAAGAAGTATAATAGTAAAGTATGCAAATTTGCCCAAGTTTGGGCAGGAAAGGAAGTCTTATAATTGATCAAAAAACTTTTCGGCAGTGTTCGTGAATACAAAAAGCCGTCTATAATAACACTTTTCCTCATGGTGGGCGAGGTTATTCTTGAATGTCTGATACCATTTTTAACCGCAGATTTGCTTAACCAGATAAAATCCGATAATCTGCAAATGAATGAGGTAATAAGAATCGGTATTATACTCGCTTTGATGGCAATAGCCTCTCTTTCGTGTGGCGGTCTTGCAGGCTACACCTGTGCTAAGGCCTCGGCAGGTTTTGCTAAAAATCTTCGTCACGATGTATTTTCGAAAATCCAGAATTTTTCTTTTTCGAATATTGATAAATTTTCGTCATCGTCTTTGGTTACTCGCTTAACCACCGATATAACCCATGTGCAAATGTCTTATATGATGATTATCCGTACTGCCGTTCGCAGTCCCTTAATGCTCGTGTTTTCAATTGTTATGGCGTACACAATGGGCGGTGCACTGGCAACCTCGTTTGTGGTAATTGTTCCCGTGCTCGCGTTTGGACTGCTTATGATAGGCAAAAAGGCTATGCCCGCATTCCGTAGAGTATTTAAAAAATACGACCGTTTAAACGAGTCGATTGAAGAAAATGTTCGCGCAATGCGTGTTGTAAAGGGCTTCTCGCGTGAGAATTACGAAAAGCAGAAGTTTGCTGCAGCGGCAGACGATATTTGCCGCGACTTTACCAAGGCTGAAAGAATAGTTGCATTCAATATGCCGCTGATGCAGCTTTGCTTATATTTCAATATGGCGTTTGTGCTTATTGTGGGCTCGAGAATGATAATTACTTCGGGCGGTGCCACAATCGATGTTGGTCAGCTGTCGGCAATGCTTACCTACGGTATGCAAATTTTAATGTCGCTTATGATGCTGTCGATGATTTATGTGATGATTACAATGTCACTTGAGTCTATGCGCCGTTTGGCAGAGGTGCTAAGCGAGGAGCCGACAATCGAAAACCCCGAAAATCCGATTTATGAAGTGAGCGATGGCTCTATCGACTTTAATTCGGTTAGCTTTAAATATTCAGAAAGTGCTAAGCGTTCAGCGCTTCAGGATATAGATTTGCATATTAAATCCGGTATGACGGTCGGTATTATCGGCGGTACAGGCTCGAGCAAAACCACCCTTGTTCAGCTTATTGCCCGTCTTTACGATGCAACTGATGGCAGTGTGATGGTGGGCGGCAAGGATGTTCGCGATTATGATATAACAGCACTCCGTAATGCCGTTGCATTTGTGCTGCAGAAAAACCTTATTTTCTCGGGCACCATTGCACAAAACTTGCGTTGGGGCAACGAAAATGCTACCGATGAAGAGTTAATCGAAGCCTGCAAGCTCGCTCAGGCAGATGAATTCATAAGCACTTTCCCTGAGGGCTACAATACTATGATTGAGCAGGGCGGTACCAATGTTTCGGGTGGTCAGAAGCAGCGACTTTGTATAGCGCGCGCACTGCTTAAAAAACCGAAAATCTTGATTTTAGATGACTCGACAAGCGCGGTTGATACTAAAACCGACGCGCTTATCCGTGCGGGATTTAAAAAGTTTATTCCCGAAACCACAAAAATTATAATTGCTCAGCGAATTGCCTCGGTTGAGGATTCCGATATGATTATCGTTATGGACGGCGGTAAGATTTCTGCCGTAGGTAATCACAGTGAGCTTTTAAAAACAAGCGATATTTACCGCGAGGTATATGAGCAGCAAACGAACGGAGGGGATGACAATGAGTAGACCGATGGGCAGATCTATGGGTCCTCAGAGCAGACCCAAAGCCGCGAAAGGCACACTCCCCCGCGTTATAAAAATGCTATTTAGGTTTTATCCCGTTTTAGCGCCGCTTACGGTTTGCTGTATACTTTTTGCGGCGGTAACGGCTTCCTTGCCACCGATATTTATGCAAAATGTAATCGCCGCCATTGAAACTTGGGTAGATTCAGGCGATTGGGCAAGCGCATCAAGGGAGATTGTTCCCAAGGTAATAACCCTAATATGCTTCTATCTTGTTTCAATATGTGCTATAGTAACGCAAACACAGCTAATGGCTTATATGACACAGGGCTTCCTTAATAAAATGCGCCAATCGGTGTTTAACGGTATGCAGAACCTGCCGATTAAATATTTTGATACCAACAAGCACGGCGATATTATGAGTGTTTACACTAACGATATTGATACTCTTCGCCAGCTCGTTTCTCAAGCATTGCCCAGCCTGCTGCAGTCGGTGACGGTAGTACTTTGTGTGCTTAGCATTATGCTTTATTTCAGCGTGCTTATGACACTTGTTGTGCTGTTTGGCGTAATTCTTATGGTGTTTGTTTCCAGAAAAATTGGCGGCGGCAGTGCTAAATACTTTGTTCGTCAGCAACGGTCACTAGGTAAAACCGAGGGCTTTGTTCAGGAAATGATGACAGGTCAAAAGGTTGTTAAGGTTTTCTGCCACGAGCAGCAGTGTGAAGAAGATTTTGACAAGATTAACAATCAGTTGTTTGAGGACGCATGGCGCGCTAACGCTTATGCTAACACGCTGGGTCCGATTATCGGTAATATCGGCAATATTCTGTATGTTTTAGTTGCCGTTATTGGCGGACTCTTCCTGCTCACCGATATTCCTAATATAAGTATTTCGGGAAAAGCTTTTGATATCAGTATTATTATCCCGTTCCTTAATATGGCAAAACAGTTTACGGGTAATATCAATCAGGCTTCTCAGCAGATAAATGCCGTAGTTATGGGTATGGCAGGAGCCTCGCGTGTGTTTGAGGTTGTTGACGCCGCTCCCGAGGCTGATGAGGGCTATGTTACCCTTGTAAACGCACAAATTGATGAAGACGGTAACATTACCGAAAGTGATACAAGAACGGGAAAATGGGCGTGGAAGCACCCCCACTCCGACGGTACAGTAACCTTTACAGAGGTAAAAGGTGATGTGCGTATGGTTGATGTTGACTTTGCTTACGAAGAGGGCAAGGATGTTCTTCACAATGTTACGGTTTACGCCGAACCCGGTCAGCAGGTGGCGTTTGTTGGCGCTACGGGTGCCGGTAAAACCACCATTACCAACCTTATTAACCGCTTTTATGATATTGCCGACGGCAAAATCCGTTATGATGGAATTAACATCAATAAGATAAAGAAATCCGACCTCCGCCGCTCGCTCGGTATAGTGCTTCAGGAAACCAACCTGTTTACCGGCACGGTTATGGATAACATTCGTTACGGCAAGCTGGATGCTACCGATGAAGAATGCATTGCAGCTGCAAGGCTTACGGGTGCAGACAGCTTTATTGAGCGCCTGCCCGAGGGATATAGCACGATGCTTTCAAACAACGGCGCTAATCTGTCACAGGGGCAACGCCAATTAATTGCAATCGCTCGTGCTGCCGTTGCCGACCCGCCCGTTATGATAATGGACGAGGCAACCTCCTCTATTGATACGAGAACTGAGGCAATAGTTCAAAAGGGTATGGATAAGCTTATGGAGGGCAGAACGGTATTTGTAATAGCCCACAGGCTGTCCACCGTTAAAAACTCCGATGTTATAATGGTGCTTGACCACGGCAGGATTATTGAACGCGGAAACCACGAAAAATTAATTGCCGAAAAAGGCACCTATTATCGCCTTTATACGGGCGCTTTCGAACTCGAATAATTTTCAAAAGACCGAGCAATATGCTCGGTCTTTTTTATCAATATTTTCCACTTGTATGTTGATTTAAACGACTCACTGTGGTACAATATAAATTGAATAATAATGTATAAGGGGAAACTGTGCAATGAACATACCTTTTTCACCACCCGATATAACCGATGCTGAAATTAACGAGGTTGCCGAGGCTTTGCGTTCGGGCTGGATAACAACCGGTCCGAGAACTAAGGAACTCGAGCGTCAGGTTGCACAATACTGTGGAGTCAAACGCGCTGCCTGCCTTAACTCACAAACTGCCTGTGCCGAAATGGCGTTACACCTGCTTGGCATTGGCGAGGGCGATGAGGTTATAGTTCCTGCCTATACCTATACAGCTTCTGCTTCGGTTATTTACCATGTTGGGGCTAAAATTGTGATGATAGACTCTCAAACAGACTCCTATGAAATGGACTACGAAAAGGTAGCCGCCGCTGTGAATGAGAATACAAAAGCGATTATTCCGGTTGACTTAGGCGGCATTCCGTGTGATTACGAGAGGCTTTACGATATAGTTAACAGTAAAAAGCATCTTTTTGTACCGAAAAACGATATGCAAAAGGCTTTGGGTCGTGTTGCAATAATGGCAGATACTGCACATTCCTTTGGTGCTACCAAAAACGGAAAGTCTACAGGTAGCCTTGCAGATTTTTCTTCCTTTTCATTCCACGCTGTTAAAAATCTTACAACCGCCGAGGGCGGAGCACTTACTTGGAATGATATTGACGGTATTGATAACGAGGATATTTACCGCCGAATTCAGCTGCTATCTCTTCACGGACAGTCTAAGGATGCCCTTGCAAAAACGAAGCTAGGCGCTTGGGAATACGATATTGTTGGACCTTATTACAAATGCAATATGACCGATGTTGCTGCAGCAATAGGTTTACAGCAGATGAAGCGTTATAGCTCAATGCTTGCACGGCGCAAAGAAATAATTGAGCGTTATGATGCTGCTTTTCGGCCCCTTGGCGTTAAGACTTTGCCGCATTATACCGATAGCTATAGTTCTTCGGGTCACTTGTACCTATCTCGCGTTCCGAACATTACGGTAGAACAGAGGAATGAAATAATCACCAAAATGGCAGAGCTGGGAGTTGCCTGCAATGTGCATTATAAGCCGTTACCTATGCATACAGCTTATAAGAATTTAGGATTCGATATTGCAGATTACCCAAATGCTTACGCACATTTTGCAAATGAAATCTCGCTCCCGTTACACACCTGTCTTACCGATGAGCAGATTCAATATGTAATTGAATGCTACACTAAAGTTTTGAAAGAGTATGTATTATGATTTTAAAAAGATGGGAAGCTTTGCCCGAACAATTTAAAAATGAGCAGGTACGCCCTTATTATGAGGCGCTCAGTCGCAAAAAGGGAAGCCTTGTTTTAAAGCGACTGTTCGATATTTTCTGCTCTGCTTTAATGCTTATTATTTTAAGTCCGGTATTTTTAATTTTGGCAATTGCCATTAAAATTGATTCTTCCGGTCCTGTGTTTTACCGTCAGGTGCGTGTGACACAGTACGGTAGGGAGTTTAAAATATTTAAATTTCGCACAATGGTGTCAAATGCTGATAAAATCGGAAGTCAGGTAACCGTAAGCGGCGATTCGAGAGTAACCCGTGTTGGTAAGTTCATTCGCGGTTGCCGTCTTGACGAGATAAGTCAGCTTATCGATGTTTTTCGTGGTACTATGACCTTTGTTGGCACCCGACCCGAAGTTCCGAAATATGTTGCGGCTTATACGCCCGAAATGCTGGCGACCCTGCTTTTACCTGCGGGGGTTACAAGCGAAGCTAGTATTATGTATAAGGACGAGAGCGAGCTGCTCGATAAAGCCGAAGATGTTGATACGGTTTATGTAGACACCATTTTACCCGCAAAGATGAAATATAATTTAGAGTCACTCAAAGCATTCAGCTTTTTCGGTGATATCAAAACAATGTTCCGCACGGTTTTTGCGGTAATTAAATCTGAATAAGTCACCTAAAGATTAAAGGGGATATTAATTATGAGTTTAGAGCATGAGAAATACAGAAACCGCGTTATTTGTAACGATGTTACAGTCGGTCAGCTGCAGCAAAAATCCTTAGAAATACTTAAGTATTTTCAAAAGATTTGCAAAGAGAATAATCTTCGCTATTGGTGTGGTGGCGGCACCTGTATCGGTGCATTAAGGCATAAAGGCTTTATCCCGTGGGATGACGATATCGATGTGTTTATGCCGCGCCCCGATTATGAAAGGCTGTACGAAATTTGGAATGATATTGCCGACCATTCGCATTATGCCCTTTGCCGTACAGACCGCGAGCACAATAATCACCAAACCGATATGCAGCTAGTTGATATAACTACTACATTTATTAACCGTCACAGTCAAAACGAGGATATTAAGCACGGTGTATCGGTAGATATTATGCCTTTTGAGGGTTGCCCTGAAAGCAAAATAAAACGCGCTCTGCAAATTTATCACTCGGTACTTTATTCAATCTTCAATGTTCAGCGTCTGCCCGACCATCAGGGTAAGCTGCTGCGCACCGCCACTAAATTTGTTTTAGGTGCCGTTAAAAGCCCAGACAAGCGTTATAAAATATGGAAACGCCACGAAAAGAAAATGGCACAGTATGATTTTGATTCCTCGAAAACCGTTAAAGAAACTATTACTTCGTTCAGAGCGCTGTTCTTCCCCTATCCGAGGGAGTACTTTGAAGTAAAGGAAGTGCCGTTTGAAGATATCAACATTAATATACCTGTTGGTGCAGACCCTTATTTAAGACGCATTTTCGGCGATTATATGCAACTGCCCGAAGAGCAAAACCGTGTTATAAAGCACGATGTCGTGTATATGAATCTTGATGAGCCGTATGAAAAATTCAAGGGAATTTACTATTGCGTAGATAAGGTATAGAATATGAAAATTCGTATTAAGTATGCTATTGAGGCGGTTTTAGCCTTACTTTTAAAGCTTTTTTCAGTCTTCCCAATAAAGCAAAACCAAGTGATTTTTTCGGCATTCAGCGGAAGACAGTATTCTGACAGTCCGCGAAGAATATCTGAATATTTAAAGTGTAATCATCCCGAAATCAAGCAGGTATGGGCTTTTACACAGCCTGAAAAATTCAATTTTCTAAACGAGCAGGGTATTATTACCGTTAAATATAAGTCGCTTAAATACATCTACCTTGTTTTAACATCTAAAGTGTATGTTGATAATGTTGAGCATTGGTCGATACTTAGATTCAGGCGGCAGCAGATGGTGTTGCAGACATGGCACGGCGGCGGCGCATACAAGCGCATAGGCTCGGACAGGAATGATATTGGTGATACCGAGAAGCAACATGTTATCGATAAAATGAACAGAATAACACTGTTTTTATCCAGCAGTAAGGCTTTCACCGATTGCGTTATTCGCGGCTCGTATAAATACGGCGGCGAGGTGTTGCCCGTAGGTCTGCCGCGCAATGATGAGCTTATTAATAAAAACACCTCGGGCTCGGGTGAGGTTTTGAAGAAATTAAGCATTCCTGACGGCTCAAAAATTGTTATGTATGCACCTACATTTCGCAACAGCCACGATTTAAGCCTTTACGATGTGGATTTTCAGCGCCTTTGCCGCAGCTTGGAAAAAAGATTTTCGGGAAATTGGGTGGTATTGCTTAGAATGCATTATTACCTTGCCGAAAGGTTGAGCGGCGGGGAGAATTTACCGAATGTAATCGATGTGTCGGATTATCCCGATATGCAACAGCTGCTCGGTGTTACCGATGTTTTAGTGACCGATTATTCTTCGACTATTTGGGATTTTTCCTTTACAGGCAACCCCTCGTTTATATATGCAACAGATATAGATGAATATTGCGGGGAAAGAGATTTCTATACCCCGATTGAAAAGTGGCCTTTCCCGCTGGCAAGAAATAATGATGAATTGGAAAAGGTCATAAACGGTTATAACGAAGAAGAGTATCAAGCGGCGGTTAAATCCCATTTGGACTTTCTTGGAAATTGTGAAACAGGCTTTGCTACACAGAAAGCCTGCGAAAAAATCGTTGAATTTATAGGAGGAAACGAATAATGAATACCGCAATGATATTTGCCGGAGGTAGCGGCACCAGAATGAAATGCACCGCGAAGCCTAAGCAGTTTTTAGAGCTTAACGGTAAACCTATCATAGTTTATACTATTGAGCATTTCCAGAAGCATCCGGAAATTGATTCTATCGCTGTTGTTTGTATTAAAGATTGGATTGACCATTTAAAGGGTCTTGTTGAAAGCTATAGGCTCACAAAGGTTAAGTGGATAGTTGCGGGCGGTGCCACAAGTCAGGAGTCCACCCGTAACGGTCTTTATGCCGTATCTGCAGACCAAGACCCAAAAGATACTATTGTTTTAATTCACGACGGCGTTCGCCCCCTTATTAATGCTGATACAATTCACGACAATATTGAGAGTGTTAAGAAATACGGCAGCGCAATTACCACCGCGCCTGCTATTGAAACCATTATTACCTCCGAAAACGGAACAGAAGTAACCTCGGTAATTGACCGCAGCATTTGCCGCTTGGCGCGTGCTCCGCAAAGCTTTTATCTTGCTGATATTATTTCGGCGCACGAGCGTGCCATTAAAGAGGGCTATACCGAAATTATTGATTCCGCATCTTTAATGTCGCACTACGGTCATAAGCTTCATCTGGTTGATGGACCAATTGAAAATATTAAGATTACAACCCCATCCGATTTTTATATTTTCAGAGCCATAAATGAAGTTAAGGAAAATATGCAGATAATAGGAGTGTAATGTAATGACCTGTTACGAAACCGACAAAGATATTGTTTTGCAGGAGGACTTGAATTCTATTGCGAAATTTTGCGAAAGCAGTATCGATGAGCTAAAAAATACAACTGTTTTCATAACCGGCGCCTCAGGACTTGTCGGCTCACAGATTGTTAAATCCCTTTTGTGTATGAACCGCCTTTACAATGCCGGCATTAAGGTTGTTGCAAATGTGCTTGAAGAGCGTTTTGCTGAGCAGGCGTTTGGGTCACTTCTGCCAAGAGATGATGTTGAATTATACATTGCCGATGTTACAAAGCCTTTCAAATTTGAAGGTAAGGTAGATTATATTTTTCATACTGCCAGCGTTACGGCTTCTAAATTTTTTGTGACAAATCCTGTTGAAACACTTGATATTTCTATTCTTGGCACAAAAAACGCCTTGGAATTTGCACGCGAGAAAAAAATAAAGGGTATGATTTATCTGTCCTCCATGGAGGCTTACGGTGTAACCGACCCAAGCCTTGAGCGTGTAACAGAAAAGGATTTAGGATATATTGATATTTTAAATGTTCGCAGCTCTTACTCCGAGGGTAAACGCATATGTGAATGCCTTTGCGCGGCATACGCGTCGGAATATGAGGTGCCAGTTAAGATTGCTCGATTAGCACAAACCTTTGGTGCAGGCGTGAGTATGGCGGACAACCGTGCCTTTGCTCAGTTTGCTAAAAGCTCACTTAAAAACGAGGATATTGTTTTGCACACGGCAGGCACCTCATACGGCAACTACTGCTATACAGCTGATGTTGTCCGCGGTCTTTTCACAATTTTACTTAAGGGTGAAAAGGGCGAGGCATACACCGTTGCAAACGAAACCACTTCTATGCAGATAAAGGATGTTGCCGCCTTAGTTGCAGGCACGCTGTCGGACGGCACGACGAAGGTTGTTTTTGATATACCGGAGAGCGCCCTGACCTACGGCTACGCTCCCGATGTTACAATACGTTTATCGGCTGCAAAGCTTCGTAATTTAGGTTGGGAGCCGGTTTATAACTTAAAAGAAATGTTTGAGCGTTTGGCTAAAAGCTGGCAAGCCACGGGGGAAGCGAATTGAAGTCTAAAGAGGTAAATTGGGGACTGTTCAGTAAATATCGCTGTGAGCTTATGGGCATTGCTTGCTTGTGGGTGGTTTTTCATCACTTTCAGAACAGTATGCTTTTTCCGGAGTCTATGTATCTTTTTTCCCTTGTTTCAAGCTGTGGCAATGTGGGAGTTGATATATTTCTGTTTCTTTCGGGAATAGGCTTATATTTTTCCTTTAAGCACAGTAAAAAGGTGCTACCGTTTTACACCAAGCGAATTTTCAAAATAATAGTACCGTATGTTATGATTTGCGTTCCGTATTTTATATGGTTAAACGTGTTTATGGGTAAAGGTCAATTGCTTTTGGATATAACACAAGCCTCATTTCCACTGCAGGGTATGATAACTACATGGTACATTCCGGCGATAGTTGTGTTTTATTTGCTTTTCCCGCTTATTTATAAAATTCAACACGAAAAATCCAAAGACAAATATGCGCTAACAACAATTATTATGTGCGCGGTGTGGGGACTTTTATTGTTGGTTATCAGAAAATTCGCTCCCGAATTTTACGGCAATACCGAAATTGCGCTAACCCGCTTTGTTATTTTTATAATAGGGTGTGCTGTCGGTAGAATTGTGTACGAAAAAAAGCCGATATCAACCGAAACGGTAGTTGCAAGTGCTGTTTTCATTATATTTTATTGCGTTTTAAGAGCAACTGTGTCGCTTGACGATTATTGGATAAGATTTTCGTATATCCCGTTTTCAATCGCCGTTAGCATTCTGTTTGTTTGTGCTCTTTACTATATTAAAAAGGCAGAACCTGTTTTAAAATTTCTCAAATTTTTCGGAGAAAGGTCATTGGAGATATATCTCACACACATTCTTTTAAACAATATTTGGTACAGAACAATCGGTGCGCGGCATTTCGATACCTACGGCTTTATTGATTACGCCATTATAGTAGGTGCCGCTATTGTTTTAAGCGTAATATTACATTTTATTATTGAGAAAATGTTTACGCATATTTTTAAAAACGAGGTGATAATTAGATGAACAATAAAAAAACACATTTTAATGCATTTAATAAATTAACTGCATGGTCGGATAATTTGCTTTTAATATTAGCTGTTTTTACCTGCACTTTTTTCATCTACAAAAGCTTCGATATCCGTATGATATTCGGATATGCTGTTTTAGGCGTTATTTTAGGCATACATTTGCTCAGGCGGATAATTTTTAAAATCCCCGTTAAGCTTTCACCCATAAAAATAGCATATATATTTTTTGTTGCGGTTATACTTGTATATTTTTGCTTGCCCAACGCTAACCGTAACCGCGATACTGCTTCGTATATAATTTCAATGGTTATATGTTCAGCCTATCTCTTCTTTTCACAGGTTAGTGAAAAAGAAATTAAAATGCTTAAAACCGTATTAATATCGGCGGCAGTTGTTTTGTCGGCATATATCGTTATTTGCGGTTTGGCACCCAATATTTATTGGAGATTAATTTATCCGCACCTCTCACAAGCAACACAGGTTATGGCTGCACATTATATTCCAAGGGGCTATGGCGTGCCTGTAGGCGGAAGCTATACATTTGTTGATTATGTTATTTCTTTAGCTTTACCTATAATTGTGGGCTGTATTTTGGTTAAAGCTCAAAGCCGCAAAAAAGCGGTTGTGCTTATTGCGTTTTTATACTTATTTTTCATTGCGGCTGTTTTACAGGGCAGAAGAGGCGAATTTATTGCAATTATTGCAACTTTCGCAATCGTTTACCTCTTGACCGTTAATTTTAAAGATGTTAAGCAAATAAAGAAAAGAATGGCAAGCGGGGTTGGAATTGCGCTATCGGTGGCAGTTCTTTTTGTGGGACTTGGCTTTGCAGGACTAGCTCCCCGTTACACCTCCACACTTAAAACAATATTTTCTAATGTAGAGGAGCACTTCAATTCTATTCCATCTGATGTTGAAGTGCCTGAGGATGAAATGGAAGAGGGCGAAGAGGTTGATATTTCTTCGGGCAGAACAGAGCTTTGGAGTCTTGCTACCGATTTATTCTTAGAAAAACCCGTAACGGGCATTGGTTGGAGTAGCTTTGCTATACATGTACCCAATGAATTTAATGAAGCTCACGCAAACGGCGGAAACACCGCGGTTTCACATGTTCATAACACCTATCTGCAGTTCCTTTGCGAAACCGGTGTTATAGGAACTATACTTTTGCTAACACCTATGTTCTATTGCTTTATCCAAACCTGCTTGCAAACACTTCGACTTAATAAGCGTCGCCGCGAAGAGGGCACAGGGCTTACGATAATCTGCAATACCGCCGCGTTGGGTATTCAATGCTTCTTCCTTGTGGTAAATGTTATTGATATGGCGTTTTATCATTACAAATTCTGGGGCTTCTATGCTTTAGGTATAGCGTTTACCGAAATTGCGCTTAACCTTGAAAAGTATGATTTTAACGATAAATTCACTTCTGCTTTTAAACGCGCGGGCAAAAAGCTGAAGCTTATTAAAGGATAATTATAATGAAATCGCTTATTAAAAGAGTAAAGAATATGCCGCAAAACCTTATTGCAACAATGGTTTTTGCAATTGCATCATTTGCTACCAGCGGAATTAATTACATCACAACACCCTTTTTCACCCGAGTTTTAACCTCGGCGCAATACGGAACGGTATCGCTTTATAATTCGTGGTATTCAATAGTTCAGGTGTTTGCGTCGGTTACACTTATATTCCCAGGAATACTAAATGTCGGGCTGTACGATCACCGCGAAAACCGCTGGAAATATCTTTCAAGCATGCTGGGTATTACAACGGTGGCAACACTTGTTTTAAGCGCACTGTATGCGGCGTTCACACAAAGTGTTAACGCGGCGTTCTCGCTTTCGACCCCGATTATTGTATTGATGCTTGCAATGTGCTTGTTGCAGCCTGCAACCACATTTTGGACCTTTAAACAAAGGTATGAATACAACTATAAAATAACCTTTATAGTTTCGGTTGGCTCAGCTGTGCTGGCTCAGATTGTTTCGATAATTGCTGTGCTGCTCGCATCAAAGCACGAGGGTATTGACCTTGCTGCCGTACGCCTTTGGAGTGCGGGTTTTGTAAATCTTGCTGTAGCCCTTATTCTGTACATTCATATCTGTTCTAAGGGTAAAAACTTTATAGATATACCGCTTTGGAAAAGGACTATACTTATTGCATTGCCGCTTATACCGCACTATCTTGGCTCGGTAGTGCTCAACAGTACCGATAAAATTATGATTAGCCATATGGTGGGCGATGATAAAACGGGTATTTACTCGTTAGCGGCAATACTGTCTGCAATCGGCGTTCTGCTTTGGCGCGCATTTAGCGTAACATACACTCCGTTTGTTAATGCGAAATTAGGAGAGCGTAGCTTTGCTGAAATCAGAACAGCGGTCAAGCCGTTACTGACGGTTGTGGGTGCGCTTTGTGTTATAACCTCTCTTGCTGCTCCTGAAATCATTCGCATTTTAGCAACAGAGGAATACCTAGAGGGTATTTACATTGTGCCGCCTGTAGCGGCGGGAATTTTCATTCACGCGCTATACGATAATTTCACCGCAATATCATTTTTCCATAAAAAGTCGGTGCGAATTATGGTTGCAACCCTTATTGCTGCCGCGACTAACATTGTTTTAAACTTCTTCTTTATAAAGCAATTCGGATATATTGCGGCAGGCTATACCACCCTAATTTCCAATCTCGTTTTAACGGCACTTCATTATATAAATGCTCGGCAAATCGAAAAAGAAAAGGTTTACGACCCCGTATTTTCATGGGCTATGGTAGCAGTAATAACGGTGCTTTGCTTGCTTTGTAATCTTCTTTACGGCTTTACAATTATAAGATATGCTTTAATACTGTTGAGTTTAGGCTTTATTGCGCTTAACGGCAAAAGACTTGTAAAAGCAATAATTGCTATGAAAGTTTAAAATTTACAAACAAAAAAGACAGGCTTTTTAAAGCCTGTCTTAATTTTTATATTGATTTTATAGCTTGCAAACATCAGCATCGGTTATCATATGGAAGCCGGCGTTTTTAAGGGCTGCCTCTGCTTTTTCATTGTCGGCAACACGAAGCACTACATATGCGTGCTTTTCGGTGCGTGCCATAAAGGCGTAGAGATATTCCATATTAATTTCATTTTCGTCAAGCACCTCAAGTGCCTTTGAAAGCTTGCCTGGAGCATCGCCTATCTTAACGCCCACAACATCGGTGACCTTAATAAGGTAACCGAGCTCGCCGAGAATTTTGCAGGCGGTATCAACATTGTTTACAATAAGGCGAAGAATACCGAATTCCTCGGTATCGGCGATAGAGAGCGCGCGAATGTTTATTTCACTTTTAGCCAGAGCGTCGGTTATGGTTACAAGTGCGCCCTGCTTGTTTTCTACAAATACATTAAGCTGCTTTAAAGACATATCAAAATCCTCCTGCAATTAATCGTGTAGTTTGCGCTTGTCAATTACGCGCACAGCTTTACCTTCGCTTCGAACAATGCTTTTAGGTGCTACAAGATGCACTGCAGGGTTAATGCCAAGCATTGTTTTCATAGAGCTTGCAAGCTGTTTTTCAAGTGCGGTAACGCCGCTAACGGTATCAGAGAACTGTTCAGCTGTCATTTCAACATTTACATCGAATGTATCGGTGTTGCCAACACGGTCAACAATAATCTGATAGTTCGGCTGGTAGCCCTCTTGTAAAAGTACGGTTTCAATTTGGCTCGGGAACACATTTACGCCGCGGATTATCATCATATCGTCGCTTCTGCCCATCGGCTTTGACATTTTAATGTGTGTGCGTCCGCACGAGCATTTTTTGCGGGAAAGTACGCATATATCACGAGTTCTGTAACGAAGCAGTGGGAAAGCCTCCTTATCGAGCGAAGTGAAAACAAGTTCTCCCTTTTCACCCTCGGGCAGCACTTCGCCTGTATCGGGATCAATTATTTCTGCTAAGAAATGGTCTTCGTTGATGTGCATACCGGTCTGCTCTGAGCATTCGAATGAAACACCGGGGCCGGTGGTTTCGGTAAGACCGTAAATATCATATGCCTTAATGCCAAGTGTTTTTTCAATTCCACGACGCATTTCCTCTGTCCATGGCTCGGCACCGAAAATACCGGCTTTAAGCGGAATATCCTCAGGCTTATAGCCTTGGTCAACTAAAGATTCACCTATGTACGCAGCGTAGGACGGTGTGCAGCAAAGAATTGTTGCCTTAAGGTCGGTCATAAACTGAATCTGACGCTCGGTATTACCCGATGACATAGGCAGTGTAAGACAGCCAACCTTATGCGAGCCGCCGTTAAGTCCGGGACCGCCTGTGAAAAGACCATAGCCGTACGCTACCTGACAAACATCCTCGTTTGTACCGCCTGCGGCTACAATAGCGCGTGCACAGCAGTCCTCCCATAAGTCAACATCGTGTTGGGTGTAGAAAGCAACCACGCGGCGACCCGTTGTGCCCGAAGTAGACTGAATTCGAACGCAGTCTTTAAGCGGCTTTGCAAGTAATCCGTACGGGTAGGCATCCCTTAAATCCGCCTTGGTTAAAAACGGCAGCTTGTACAGGTCTTCAATACCCTTAATGTCCTCGGGCTTAACACCCTTTTCGTCCATAAGGTTGCGGTAATACTCCACATTCTCATAAACATGTTTAACCTGCTTTACAAGCTTTTCGGATTGAAGCTTTTTAAGCTCTTCAACCGGCATGGTCTCAATTTCTTTTTGGAAATAACGCTGTTCCATTGTTTTCATCGCCTTTCTTATGAGTTATAACCTAAATTAAATGCTTTTTTATTCATTTCAACGAACTTTGGAGCAACG
This sequence comes from Acutalibacteraceae bacterium, assembly GCA_045594065.1. Taxonomy (GTDB): domain Bacteria; phylum Bacillota; class Clostridia; order Oscillospirales; family Acutalibacteraceae; genus SIG565. The sequence goes on along the minus strand of JAZNXU010000014.1, from coordinate 21,983 downwards.
GTATTTTCAATAGCATTAATCCAGCGTTCATATGGAATGTCGAAACGTTTTGCGGCTTTGCCCATAAGGACGATATTAACCGCCTTAGATGAGCCTGCCTGCTCTGCTAGGGATAGCGCATTGAGCGCCTCAATCGAAACTCCCTTAGCGGTCAACTCATCAAGCACATTCTCAGGGTATTCTGCCGCGCCGATAATAACCGGCATCGGGTCAATTTGCTGTGTGTTTACAACAATAAGACCGTCCTTTTTAAGGTATTTTGCATACCTTGCCGCCTCCAGCTTTTCGAAAGCAATAATAACATCTGCCTCACCCTCGGTAACAATCGGTGAATATACCTTGTCGCCAAAACGCACATAGGTAACTACCGAGCCGCCGCGCTGGCTCATACCGTGAACTTCGCTTACCTTAACATCGTAGCCCTCGTCCATAAGGAGGCGCCCGAGTAATTTTGATGCTAACAGACTACCCTGTCCGCCAACACCCACAATCATAACACTTTTAGTTTTCATTTTGCTGCCCCCTTTTAATTAATAGCGTCAAAGGCACAAAGCTGTTTACATACACCGCAGCCAACACAGAGTGTGGTGTCAATTTTCGCCTTGCCGTCTTTCATACTGATTGCCGGACAGCCAAGTCCCATACAACGCTTGCAGGATTTACATTTATCGGCATCTACTGTAAGCGGAGCCTCGTGCTTTACACTCTTCAAAAGAACGCAAGGACGGCGGGAAATTATAACCGACGGCTCTTTTGCGGCAAGTTCCTCTTTAACAGCGGTTTCACACGCCTTTAAATCATATGGGTCAACAACTCGAACGCGGTTGATACCGAGCGCACGGCACAGTGCCTCTAAATCAACCTTGGCGGCGGGGTCACCCTTAATGTTGTAGCCTGTGGTGGGGTTTTGTTGGTGTCCCGTCATACCGGTAATGGAATTATCAAGGATGATAACGGTTGAGTTGGTGGCGTTGTAGGCAACATTCACAAGACCTGTCATACCCGAATGAATAAAGGTGGAGTCGCCGATAACGGCAACCGATTTACCCTCTGCCTCTTCCCCTCTTGCGAGGTTGTAGCCGTGAAGCCCCGACACAGAAGCGCCCATACAAAGAGTAGAGTCAAGGGCACTGAGCGGCGGTACAGCGCCAAGTGTATAACAGCCTATATCACCGTGAACGGTAATTTTATTTTTTGCTAAGGTATAGAACATTCCGCGGTGCGGGCAGCCTGCACACATCATCGGTGGGCGATTAGGTATGGGAGAATCGGCGGAGGCGCTTTCTCCTGTGGGAAGTCCGAATGCCTCGCGAATTGTCTGCTGAGAAAACTCGCCTAGAATAGAGAATTTCTCTTTACCTATAACCTCAATGCCCATTGAGCGAACATGGTTTTCGATAATCGGGTCAAGCTCCTCGATTACATAGAGCTTTTTAACCTTAGAGGCAAAATCGCGTATAAGCTTTTCGGGCAGAGGATTGGGCATACCTATTTTAAGTATGCTGGCACTGTCCCCGAGTGCTTCTTTTACATAGAGATAAGAACAACCCGAGGTGATGATACCGATTTCGTCGGAATTCATTTCTACAGTATTGTAAATGCAGTCCTCTGCAAGCTGTGTGAGCGCCTGAGTGCGCGCCTCAACAATAGGATGACGCTTGATTGCGTTGCCCGGCATCATTATGTATTTAGCCGGATTTTTCTCATACTCTTTTAAAACGGCAGGGATAGGCTCATCGGTTTCTACGATGGACTGGCTGTGTGCAATGCGGGTGCACATACGAAGCAGTACCGGTGTATCATATTTTTCCGAGAGTTCAAAAGCGTTTTTAGCAAAGGTGTAAGCCTCCTGTGAATCGGCAGGCTCAAGCATAGGCACCTTAGCGGCAATAGCATAGTGGCGGGAATCCTGCTCGTTTTGTGAAGAATGCATTGCAGGGTCATCTGCTACGCAGATTACCATACCGCCGTTAACGCCCGTGTATGAAAGGGTAAAAAGCGGGTCAGCGGCAACATTGAGTCCCACATGCTTCATGGCGCAAGCAGAGCGCGCTCCCGCAAGGCTGGCACCAAAAGCAACCTCGGCAGCAACCTTTTCATTGGGTGCCCACTCGCTGTGGATATCGTCATATTTAGCTAAAAACTCGGTAATTTCGGTGGAGGGTGTACCGGGGTAGCTCGAAACTACTCCGAGTCCGCCGTCGTGTAAGCCTGCGGCAACCGCACCGTTACCAATCATAAGTTTTTTCATAAGGGTGAGTTCCTTTCGTTTAGCCAAAGCATTTAAACCCGAATCAGATTTTGGGATAAGGATTTTACGCTTTGACTTCGTTAAAATACTCGTTAATTCGTCAGGATTAACTGTGTTTTTTGCCTCGCATACCGCAAAATTCTTTAATCACAAAATTCTGCGACCTAAAAAGAGCGGTTTTATGTGTGGATTTTGGTGAAGCGAAGCATATAAGGCTGTCGCCTATGTGTGACAATGAGCCGAAAGACGCCTTAAAACCACCTTTTTAGGATGGTTCGGGTTTAAGTGCTTTGGCTAGGATTTGTTTTGCGAGTCTACAAGACCCTCAGCGCCATATATTTTGCGGAGCTTAGGTTTTTCGATTTTGCCTGTGGGATTGCGTGGAACATCGGCAAAAATTATGCGGCGCGGGCGCTTATAGCGCGGAAGCTCTAAGCAAAATTCGTTAATTTCATCTTCGGTGCAGGTCATATCCTGCTTAATTTCAATAATTGCTGTGGCTATTTCACCAAGTCGCGCATCAGGAAGACCTATAACGGCAACATCCTTAATTTTCGGGTGGGCAGAAAGGAAGTTTTCAATCTGTACGGGGTATAGGTTTTCACCGCCCGTAATAATAACATCCTTTTTGCGGTCAACAAGGTAAACGAATCCGTCGGGATCCTGCATTGCCATATCACCTGTGTAAAGCCAACCGTCCTTTAATGTGTCGGCAGTTGCTTTTTCATCGCGGTAATAGCAGGTCATAACGCCTGGTCCTTTCAGGCAAAGCTCGCCAACATCACCCTGCTTTACTTCTGCGCCCTCGGTGTCAACTATTTTAATTTCCCAACCGTAGCCAGCAACACCGATTGCACCAACCTTGTGTACATTTTCAATTCCTAAATGTACAGCGCCGGGGCCGATTGATTCTGAAAGGCCGTAGTTGGTATCGTATTGATGCTCGGGGAAGTATTCAAGCCAACGGCGTATAAGACTTTGAGGTACCGGTTGTGCGCCGATATGCATTAACCTCCACTGTGAGAGCTCAAAATCCTTAATATCTATTTCACCGCGGTCGAGTGAATTTAAAATATCCTGTGCCCAGGGAACAAGCAGCCAAACGATGGTGCATTTCTCTTGGCTTACGGCTTCAAGAATACTGCGTGCCTGAGTGCCCTTTAAAATTACCGCCTTAGAGCCTGCAAGCAGACTGCCAAACCAATGCATTTTGGCGCCTGTGTGGTAAAGCGGCGGAATACATAAAAAGCAATCATCCCGAGTTTGTCCGTGGTGTGCCTGCTCAACGCGGCAGGAGTGAATAAGGCTTTCGTGGTTATGTAAAATCGCCTTTGGAAATCCGGTAGTGCCGGAGGAGAAATAAATAGCGGCGTTATCCGATTCTTCGAGCGTGCACTCGGGGTATGTACCCGAGCATTCAGAGATTAAATCGTTATAGTCATCTGCAAATGCAGGGCAAGCAGCGCCCAAATAAATAAGTGTGCATTTTTTAGAGATTTTATCGGCAATTCGTTCGACACGGCCTACAAATTCGGGCCCAAAAATAAGCACATCTGCCTCGGCAAGCTCTAGGCAGTAGTCAATTTCATCGGAAGAATAGCGGAAATTAAGCGGTACAGCCAAGGCGCCGACCTTTAAAATGCCAAAATAAATCGGTAGCCAGTCAATGCAGTTCATAAGCAGTATGGCAACTTTTTTGCCCTTACCTATGCCGTTACCTTTCAGCATATTTGCAAGTCGGTTGGCTTTTTCATTAAAAACCGACCAGCTGATTTCGCGGCGATAGTGGCGTGTGCGGTGGGTAGGCTCAACAAGCTCGTACTCGCTCCAAGTAAGTCGGCGAGTTTCGGGCTGCTCAGGGTTGATTTCTATAAGCGCGCTGTCGTTACCGAATTCCCTCGCATTTCTTTCCAGTAAATGAACAATAGTCATAATATGTATCCCCAATTGTAATTTATACTTATTTATAATGTACTACTTTTACTGTGAAAAGTCAATAAAAACGCGGTAAACCAAGGTAAGTTTCATATGTTTTTATTGACAAACTCGCTTTATTGTGGTAAAGTGCTAATATAAACAAAATCCCCAAAAGGAAAGGCGGAGATTTACAAATGCAACTCCCGTTATTATCAGTACAGGCAACCCCTACTGCTTGGATTGCTGTTCCGATGCTTGTTTGCTTTTTTGCGCTTATGATAGGTGTAGGAATTGCCTGCCGTAAGCATGCAAAAAGTGTTGACAGCTTTGTTCTTGGTGGTCGCTCGGTAGGACCGTGGCTGACTGCCTTTGCTTTCGGTACATCTTATTTTTCAGCCGTAATATTTGTAGGCTATGCAGGTCAGTTCGGTTGGAACTTCGGTCTGTCTTCAACCTGGATAGGTCTTGGAAATGCCTTTATCGGCTCACTGCTTGCCTGGACGGTGCTAGGCCGCCGCACCCGTGTTATGACACAGCATCTTGAATCTAAAACTATGCCGGATTTCTTCGAAAAAAGGTATGATTCAAAAAAGCTTAAGATTGTAGCATCCTTTATAGTGTTTGTTTTCCTTATTCCTTATACTGCATCACTTTACAACGGTCTTTCGTCACTCTTTAACAATGTTTTTTCAATTCCGTATTGGGCAGTTGTTGTTATAATGGCGGTGCTTACAGGTATATATGTAATTTTCGGCGGATATATGGCAACAGCTATTAACGATTTTATTCAGGGAATTATAATGCTTGTGGGTATTATTGCTGTTATTGCCGCGGTGCTGCATCAAAACGGAGGATTTACCGCCGCAGTAGAGGCACTGAGTAACAGAGCAGGCAGCGAGTACATATCCATATTCGGTCCAGACCCGATTTTCCTGTTATTTGTTGTAATGTTAACCTCTCTGGGCACTTGGGGCTTACCGCAAATGGTAGGTAAGTTTTACTCCATTAAGGATGAGGGCTCTATAAAGAAAGGTACGGTTATTTCAACAATATTTGCCATTATTGTTGCAGGCGGCTGTTATTTCTTAGGCGGCTTTGGAAAGCTTTATGAAAAGGAAATGATATCAGGCGGATATATAAACGGTGGTAAGGTTATGTTCGATAAGGTTGTTCCCTCGATGCTTTCAAACCTTGCCCCTGTAATTGTAGCGCTTATTATTGTGCTCGTGCTTGCCGCTTCAATGTCAACCCTTTCCTCGCTCGTGCTTACTTCATCCTCCACCCTTACATTAGATGTTGTAAAACCCGCATATGAGCGCAAAAAGAAAATGAGCGAAAAGCGAAGCGTAATTACAATGCAGGCGTTTATCGTGTTCTTTATTGCTATTTCTGCCGTTATTGCAATTCTTAAAGACAGTATTTGGAAAGATTCGGTATTTATAGCTCAAATGATGGGCGTTTCGTGGGGTGCGCTTGCAGGTGCGTTCTTAGCGCCGTTCCTTTACGGACTTTATTGGAAAAAGACCACCCGCGCCGCCGTTGTGGCTTCGTTTATTTTCGGTACAGGCCTTGAGATAATTCAGCTTTGCATAAGTGTTGGTTGGATTACAATGTCGGGCGGGGTGCTCGGATTTATCTTTAAAAACTCGCTGTATTCGGGCGTGTTTGCAATGGTTGGCGGACTGATTTTAGTTCCGATTGTAAGCGCCTTTACACAGAAAACCCTACCGCAAAATATTGAAGAAAAATTCTCATGCTATAATGAAACGGTAGTTACCAACAAAAAGGATTCGTTAGGTTGAAAACGCCTTTCTTAATAACTTTTCCTAAAAAAATCACCCGAACATTTCCGTTCGGGTGATTTTTAATTATTGTTAGTCTCTTTTCTTATTGCGGAAGCCGCGGCGGGGTCTGTCGTTCGGTTTTCTCTCGGGCTCTTCGTCAGCGCCCTCCTCAACAACCGCACCGTTTATTTCAACGAGTGCATCACGGCGGGAGAGGTTAAGTCTGCCCTGATCGTCAATCTCGATAACCTTAACGATTACCTGATCGCCTACAGCTATGACATCTTCAACCTTTTCAACCCTCTTTACATCGAGGCGGCTGATGTGAACAAGACCCTCTTTTCCGGGGGCAATCTCAACGAATGCGCCGAAGTTCATAATTCTTGTTACCTTACCGCTGTAAACAGCGCCGATTTCGGGGTCGTTAGCAATAGTTTCAACAATCATCTTAGCCTGCTGTGCTTTTTCAAGGTCGAGAGCAGCAATAAATACTCTACCGTCTTCCTCAATATTAATAGTACACTCGCACTGCTCTTGAATTGACTGAATAACTTTACCCTGCTTACCGATAACATCGCCGATTTTTTCGGGGTTAATCTGGGTAGAAATCATCTTGGGAGCATATTTTGAAAGCTCGGCTCTCGGCTCTGCAATAACAGGCAACATAATCTCATCGAGAATATAGTTTCTTGCCTTATTAGTCTTAGCGAAAGCTTCTTTAATAATTTCGGGGGTAAGACCGTGTACCTTTAAGTCCATCTGAATAGCGGTAATACCCTTTTTGGTACCTGCTACCTTAAAGTCCATATCTCCGTAGAAATCTTCAAGTCCCTGAATGTCAACCATCGTCATAAAGTCGCCGTAAACGCCGTCATCACCTGTGATAAGTCCGCAAGAAATACCTGCAACGGGGGCCTTAATCGGAACACCTGCAGCCATAAGAGCTAAGGTCGAGCCACAGATTGAAGCCTGTGAAGTAGATCCGTTGGAAGAGAGAACTTCACTTACTACGCGGATAGCATAGGGGAACTCGTCAACGCTTGGAATTACGGGAACAAGCGCACGCTCAGCAAGCGCACCGTGACCGATTTCGCGGCGACCGGGGCCACGAGAGGGCTTGGTCTCACCAACCGAGTAGGACGGGAAGTTATAGTGGTGGATATATCTCTTATCCTTTTCTTCATCAAGACCGTCAAGCTTCTGTGCTTCGCTAACAGATGCGAGTGTAGCAACAGAAAGCACCTGTGTCTGACCGCGGGTGAACATACCTGAGCCGTGTGCACGGGCAAGCAGGTCAACCTGAGCGTTTAAGGGGCGGATATCATCAATACCGCGTCCGTCAACACGCTTCTTTTCATCCTTAAGCCAAGCGCGAACAACATGTTTCTGTATAATATACATAATTTCATCGAGCTTAGCTTCGTTGCCCTCAAACTGAGCATCGTACTTCTCGTGAACAGCATTATAGATGGGAAGTAAAGCAGCATCGCGAACGAGCTTATCGTCGGTATCGAGCGCTTTCTTAACATCCTCAATGCAGAAGTTTTCAATCTCTTCAAGAATTGCGGGGTCGGGGTCGTTAGACTGGAACTCGAACTTCGGCTTGCCGATTTCGGCAACAATGCCGTTGATGAACTTAACAACTTCCTTATTTGCCTCGTGACCTGCCATAATAGCGTCAAACATAAGGTCGTCGGGAATTTCGTTACCGCCTGCCTCAATCATAGCAACGAGGTCTGCAGTAGAAGATACGGTTAAGTCAAGCTCTGATACTGCTCTCTGCTCGAGTGTCGGGTTGATAACAATTTCACCGTCAATTAAACCAACTTTAACGCTGGAAATTGGGCCTGCCCACGGAATATCCGAAATAGCAATAGCGGCAGAAACACCGATTGCAGCAGCAACTTCAGGGCTGCAGTCGGGGTCAACCGACATAACGGTTGCAACAACGGTGCAGTCGTTGCGCATATCTTTCGGGAAGAGCGGACGGATAGGACGGTCGATGCAGCGTGAAGCGAGGACTGCCTTATCACTTGCCTTGCCCTCACGGCGAGTGAACGAGCCGGGGATGCGGCCTACTGAATACATTTTCTCCTCATAGTCTACAGAGAGGGGGAAGAAGTCAACGCCCTCACGAGCTTTCGGAGAAGCGGTTACGGTACAAAGTACCTGAGTTTCGCCGTAAGTAGCTAAAATTGCGGCGTTTGCAAGCTGAGCCATTTTGCCTGTTTCAAGCTTTAAAGGTCTGCCTGCGAGAGTGGTTTCATAAACCTTGTAATTTTCAAACATTTTTTTACCTCCTAAAATTTTCTTTTGTTTCGAGGTGTTTCCGTTTAGCAATAAATTCACAGTCGAAGGCTTCGGCTGTCAATTTACCGCTAAACCACGAAAAACCTCATTAGTTATAACAAGGCAGACCGCAAACGGTCTGCCTAGCCAAAGCATTTAAACCTGAACCAGCCTAAAAAGGCGGTTTTAAGGCGTCTTTAGGCTCATTGTCGCACATAGGCGACAGCCTTATATGCTCCGCTTCACCGAAATCCACACATAAAACCTCACTTTTTAGGTCGTAGAATTTTGTGATTAAAGGATTTTGCGATGTGCGAGACACAAAACGCAGCAAATCCAGGCGGATTTGCGAGTATTTTAACGAAGCCACAGCGTGAAATGCTTATCTCAAAATCTGATTCAGGTCTAAATGCTTTGGCTTGTGTTACGATTACTTACGAAGACCGAGCTTGCTTACAATTGCACGGTATCTTTCGATATCGTTCTTCTGTAAATAAGCTAAAAGGTTTCTTCTGTGACCAACCATTTTGAGAAGACCGCGACGTGAGTGGTGGTCTTTAGCGTGAATCTTTAAGTGAGCGTTGAGCTCATTGATTCTGGTGGTAAGAAGAGCAATCTGTACCTCAGGCGAGCCTGTGTCACCCTCGTGGGTAGCGTAGGTAGCGATAATCTCCTGCTTTTTGTCCTTTAACATTCTTTTCACTCCTTTTTAAATATCATCCGTAAACCAAGCAATAGGTCAAGTGACTCCGAAATTTTTCGGCGGACACCTAAAGCGTAGTAGACGGTCGCCATAGTAGTATAACACAATAAAACGAAAAAGTAAAGAACTTTTTTAATAATCTTGTTCAGCAAAGCCAATCTGTTCTTTTTCTTGATGGGTAAGCTCTTTCATTTTTTTGGAAAACTGAGTAATGGGGAAAACAAGCGTGAATAAAAGAGAAATAACGAACCATATGTACGGTTGTGTCGGTGCAGCAAGATTGCAGATTAACCATGCGGCTGCAAGCAACAGAGGCTCACCCACAATAAAAATTAACCACACCTTTTTCTTTTCCTTTTTAAAATGGTCGCTGATTTTCTGCCTTTCGGCATCCAATTTTGCGTAATCTTTTTTAGCCATAACTACCTCTCCAATAATATTTTCATAATATCGGGTCCGTGTTCTACAAATACACCTGTAGCGGCGGCGGAATCCTCACAGAATTTATCTACACCTGCGGCTGACTTGCGGCTGTCGTAGATTAAGAACGGGACGGGCGCGCTTGAGTGGGTTTTTGTAGTAAGCGGAGTGGGGTGATCAGGCATAATTAAAATACGGTAATCGTCTTTTGCTTTTAAATAGCGGCAAAGCTCGCCTACTGCGAGTTCATCGATAATTTCAATGGCTTTAACCTTATTTTGAGCCTCTCCGCGGTGTCCGCACTCATCGGGTGCCTCAAAATGCAGGTAAACTAAATCGGCGCCGCTTTCAAATGCCGCCTTTGCGGCATCTACTTTGCCAACAAAGTTGGTGTCAAGGTAGCCTGTGGCGTTTTCAACCTCGGGCACTGCCATACCCGAGAGAATGCCGATGCCTTTTAAGAGGTCTACCGCCGATATAACGGCGGCGCTCACGCCGAATTTCTCTTTGAAGTTCTGAAGCTGTGGCTTTACGCCCTCGCCCCAAAGCCATATTGAGTTAGCAGGTCTTTCTCCCCTTGACTCGCGTGCTTTATTTACGGGGTGATCCTTTAATACATTGTAGCTTTTCTTCATAAGGTCTATTAGCGGTGCAGCACTTTCGGCGGTGGAGAGGTATTCGCCTATAATTCGTCCGCTTATATCGTGTGGCGGGGTCATAGTTCCAAGCTCAGTTGTGCCGTTATCAACAACTAAACAGTGGCGATAGGCAACACCCGAATAGAACTTATAAATATCGCTTCCAAGCTCTTTATCAATGGTCTTGATAAGCTCGGCGGCTTCAGCTGTGGAAATGTCGCCGCCACAGTAGTCAACCATTGTTTTATCGGTATAATTTTCTTCATTAGAGAGCGTTACGAGGTTACAGCGAAGTGCAACATCGGTACCTTTAAGCTCAATGCCTATGCTTGCCGCCTCCAAGGGCGAGCGTCCTGTATAGCAAAGAGTAGTATCGTAGCCCATTACAGACAGATTTGCAACATCGCTTCCCGGCTTCATACCGTCGGCAACCGTCTTGCAAAGACCTACAAGAGAATTTTTTGCAAGAAAGTCCATATTGGGCTTAACTGCCATATCCATAGGCGTCATACCGCCTAAAATTTCATCGTTTTTTGTGTCTGCCATTCCGTCGCAGAGAATTACAAGATATTTCATATAAAGTTTCCTATTCTATAACAGTTTGAACGGGGGTAAGCCCATGTGCGTTACGGTATTCGTTCAGTCCCTCACCTACTAATTTCATTGTACGGTTGTAGGAGGCTTTTGCGCTTGATAGTGTTGTGCCCGAAAGCCCGAACTGCGACCAATCTGAAATGCTTACATCAAGCGGTACAATCTCGTAAATTCGTTTACCGCTTTCGCGTTTCATATTAACCCAAGTTGGTAAAATGTTAACATCGGTTACTTCAATTTTGCCGTCACTCCATTTTTGGAATGTAACGCCGAAAATCATACCGTCTTCGGTGTGACCCGAGTAGTTATCGCTATCCATAATTTCTTTGCGCTGATTTGAAACACAGTTGCCCATAGAATAAATGCAGACAGTTTCATTGCCGTTTACGCCGGTCAGTGTATCAAAGGGCTGAATTACATGCGGGTGACCGCCCACAATAACATCAACGCCGATATCGGCTAGCTTTTGGGATATTTGTGTTTGGTAGGAGTTAGGTGTGCGCTGATATTCGTTACCCCAATGAATATAGTAGATAACGGCTTCGGCGCCTGCCGCCTTTAAGGCTTCATAATCCGATTTCGCGGTGGCATAAAATTCATCCAACTTATTATAGTTAAAGCTAGAAACAAGCGGTCCTGCCTCGGCTTTCATAACATTACCGTTAAGTGCTTTTCTGCCGGCAATGCTGGTACCTGTTTCATAGGTGTATACCGCAAAACCGATTTTTATGCCGTTTATATTCTTTACAGCATAAAGTGGCTCATCCTCTGAAAGCCTTGTGCCTAAATAGTCAACACCTGCTTTTTTTATAGTGTTAATGGTGCGCAGCATTCCAGAATATCCGGTATCATAGGTGTGATTATTGGCAGTTAGGAACATATCAACGCCACCGATTTTAAAAGCGTCAATAATACTGTCGGGAGTGTTGAAAACAGGGTAGCCTGCATACTTACCCGCTTCGGTGCCGCCACAGGTAACCTCCAAATTAGCAACCATATAATCGTAGGCTGAAAAATAAGATTTAATTTGCGGAACAATATTTGTAAAGTTATAACTGCCGTCCGACTGCTTAGCGTTTGATAAAACAGGCTCGTGAATAAGAATATCTCCCGTTGAGCCAACCGATGCTGTTGACACCACATAAGGCTCTGTCGGCTCGTTACTGTCTGTGCCTTGCGGCTTTTGAGTATTGGAAGAACCGTTAGAGGCTTCGCCACCGTTCTGTGCGTCTTTAGTAAGTGCGCTACAGGCAAAAACACCCAAAGCAATGGCTACAACTAAAACTATGCTGATTATCGCAAATTTAATGCGGCGGCGTCTGATTCTTTCTTTTACCCGTCTGTTATATTCTTTACTGTGTTCCATGTTTTCTCCAATTAAGTAATTCTAAATTTTTACAATATAGGGCTTTTCATTTTCGGTATCGGCAATATTATAGTATTCATTCTTACCAAAGAAACCGCTGCTTTCAAGTTTTTCAATGGTTTCGTCGTCCATTTGGTAACACGCAAGTTTTTCGTAGCTGCCGTCAAGTGATTCAGGCAGGTTGCCGATAACCCCGTTATGGTAAATTTTGTTACCGTAGAATTTTATATTCTCTCCACCTATATGCGCCGCGGAAATTATATTTTTCTTGCCGTTAACAAAGATATTATCGTGCATTGCGCAGTTGGTAATCGGCATTGTTGCCGCGTCCTTGCCGCCGCCGTAGTAGAACATATAGCCGGGATCGGAGCGCTGGTGGCTCCAGCCGTAGCCCTCGTTAAAGCAGATATTGCCCGAAATATCAATATTATCCATATATACCTCGTTACCGTTAGGCTCGCGAACGGTAAGCCAAAGCTCGAAGCAGTAATGTGTTGTATCGAAAATATTGTTTACCCAGCGGATGTTCTCCATTGCCATTTTGTGCTGCGCAGTACCTGCGTGGATCTGCGCGGTTATAGCGGCATCGTAAATCTGATAAAAATAGTTGTTTTCAACCACATAGTTATCGGCGGTGCCGTAAATTTCAATGGCATTGCCAAGACGGGTTGTGTCGTCGCCAAATGGGGTGTCGGGTGCTTTACGCTCGTAATATTCGGGGAATTGGCTTGAGCCGCCGATAAAGCCGAACTCGCAGTTGCGAATGGTGAAGTTTTTGCACCAGCCGCCTGCGGCAATAGCATGAATACCAACATATTTAAAGCAGATGTTATCGAAGGTTACACCCTCAACATTGCCAACAACAATGCTTTTTCTAAGTGATAACTCAATGCTGTCGAACACTTCACCAGGGTTGCCGTCCGGACAATTCAAATAAAGATGCTCGTGACCCGAATAACGGTGGAAAAATTCAAGGTCGCCTTTAATATCTTTATAGCCGCCAAAGGGCGCTCGTTCGCGGTGCACCCAGCTTCTTCCGTTCCACACATCAAGGTCGCCCAGTTTGCTGGCCGTGCCGCGCTGCATATCGCAACGCTCACCTGTTTTGTGATTTATACAAATTTTAATGCCCCAACATTCACCGTGGTTGAAGATAACGGCGCCAACATCCTTAACATAGGGAATCATCGGCTTGTACATCCAAACATTTTCAGCATCGGTAAGCACCCAATCATCAGGATTGGATGCATCTATCGAGCCATAGAAGGTCGGCTTGGGACCCTCACCGTAGGCAGAATAGGTAACGCCCTTTGTGGGGCGAAGGCAACCGCGCCAGAGCTGACCGCGCTTAAATAGCACAGTATCGCCCGCCTTAGTGTCAATATATTCCAGCTTTTCAAGGCTCTGAAATGCGGTCTTTGGGGTAAGACCGTCGTTCTGGTCACAGCCGTTTTCAGAGTCAACATAATAGGTGGGTCTGCCCTTTGGATAATCAGACTCAGTGTTTCTGATTTTCTCGAGCATTTCCTTTGCTTTTACTTCAATTTCGAGTATCTGCTCTCTGCTTGCAATTTTCATAGTGCCTTTTTTCTTTCTGCCAAGGTCATAATTTTAAGCTAGATTTGTAAAATTAAGCTTAATACCCTCGAGGATATTAAAATTGCTCAGTTTCATATTAACAGAAATTGCCGTTATAAGCAACCTTTTTTTGCAAATTTAGCATAAAACTTAAATAAATAAAAAATACTTTATTTTTATTCTGTTTTGTATTAAAATAATGTTGATGGGAGGGTGAATTATGTCGAATAAAATCAGACTCAAAATCGGCGGGATTGAATATTCCGTAACTTCCGATGAGGACGAGGCTTATATAATATCGCTCGGTGCCGAGCTTGAGCGAAAAATGAATTCGGTAATGGCGAAAAGCCCGTTTTTATCCACTACCATGGCGGCTGTTATGACCGCCCTTGAAGCCCTTGATGAAAGCAAGAAGCAGCAGGCAGAAAACGAACAGCTAAGGCTTGAAAATAAGCGACTGCTCGAAGAATCTGCAATGGCGCGGCTAGATGCAGATATTACCCGACGCATGCTTGTAAAATTCACGGGCGGCGAAGAACAAAAAACGACCTTTACAAACGAAGATGATGAAGAGTTTTAAACCTGAAATATTAGCGCCTGTCGGCTCTTATGAAATGCTTATAGCCGCTGTGCGCTCGGGCGCGGATGCCGTGTATTTGGGTGCCGAAAACTTTAATGCTCGCCGAAATGCAGAAAATTTTTCTGACAGTGATTTAGCCGAAGCAATAAAATATTGCCACATAAGAAATGTTAAGGTTTATCTTACCCTTAATACTGCGCTGCGTGATGATGAAATCCTGCTTGCTGTAAGCACCGCAAAAAAAGCCTACACAGCGGGAATAGACGGTGTTATTGTTGCTGATTTAGGGCTTGCCGGACGACTTCACATGCAATTTCCGAAGCTGTCTTTGCACGCATCTACACAGATGACCGTTCATTCGGTTTCGGCTTTGCCATATTTGAAAAAAGCGGGCTTTACCCGTGTGGTAATCTCGCGCGAAATGGGCAAAGCTGCGATTTGTGAGTTCACAAAAGCTGCCCGCGAAATGGGGCTTGAAACCGAGGTTTTTGTGCACGGAGCGTTGTGTATGAGTGTGTCGGGTCAGTGCCTGCTCAGTGCCGTTATCGGCGGCAGAAGCGGTAATCGAGGTTTGTGCGCGGGTCCTTGCCGTCTGCCTTTTGAGTCGGCAGGCAGGGAGTACGCCTTAAGTCTTAAGGATTTAAGCCTGCTTGAGTTTGCAAGTGAGCTTCGCGATATGGGTGTTGCATCCTTAAAAATAGAGGGCAGAATGAAGCGCCCTGAATATGTTGCTGCGGCGGTTGCGGCATTCAAAACCGCGCTTGAAAACGGTGAAAACGCCGAAAAATATGCCGAGAATCTGCAAAATGTCTTCTCTCGCTCGGGCTTTACAAGCGGTTATTATAACGAAAAATTAGGTGCTGATATGTTCGGCATCAGAACACGCGATGATGTTATAGCTTCTAGTGATGTGCTTTCCCAAATACACAATCTTTATCGCGGTGAAATGCAGAAAATACCCCTAAAAATGAGGATACAAATTAGGTCGGGCGAGCCTATCTGTCTTACTGTTTGGGACGGAGAAAACGAGGTTACCCTTAAGGGGGTAACGCCGCAAAAGGCGCAGAATAAAGCGCTCGAGGAAAGCGGCGTTAAGATGCACCTTGCAAAGCTTGGAGGTACTCCGTATTTTGCCGAAAGCATTGAAATTGAGCTTGAGAACGGACTTTTTCTTGCAGGCGCTGAGCTTAATGCCTTACGCCGAAATTGCATAGAAAGATTAGATGAGCTTAGAAGCCGCGCAAAACCGATAGAAGAAAACGAATATATCCCCGCCTTTGATGATAGAAAGCCGCAACAAACCGCGCTATATTGCCGCTTTGAGAATGCTGCACAAATACCCGAAAAATTAGACGGTGTCGAGCTTATAACGCTGCCGCTTGAATGCGACATTTCACAGTTTTCAGCGCCCGAAAACATTAAAATGGCTGTAGAGCTTCCGCGCGGAATACTTAATGAAAAGCAGGTTGCCAAACGGTTGGAGGCTTTCCGTACAAAGGGCTTTGAAATTGCCTTTTGCGGCACGCTTGCGGCAAAGGAAATAGCCGAAAATGCGGGCTTTAAGACGGTCGCCGACATCGGCTTTAATATCTATAATTCCGAAACTGCAAAGGCGTTAGAGCAAAGCGGCGCCAAGGCGCTTGTTTTATCTCCTGAATTAAGGGTCGAGGAGTTCAAAAGAATAAAAACTCCCCTTAAAAAAGGTGCTTTTGCCTATGGAAGACTACCAATTATGCTTACACGCAACTGTCCTGTTAAGGCGGACAGCTGTCGTGGCTGTAATCACGACCGACTGCTTACCGACCGAATGGGAATTCAGTTTCCTGTTCGATGCACAAACGGTTTTGCCGAGGTGTTCAATTCAAAACCGCACTACCTTGCCGATAAAAAATCGGATTTCGCGGCTTTGGATTTTATGTATCTGTATTTCACCTTTGAAGCAAGGCAGGAGGCGGCAGAAATAATTGATGCCTACAAGACAGAAAAAAAGCCCTCGGGCGAATTCACCCGCGGACTTTATTACAGAGGAGTACAATAAAAAACCGCTCTTTCGAGCGGTTTTTATTATTTAAGGTTTGCTTTAAGGGCATCGAGCTGAGCGCGGAGTTCTTTAGGTAATTTATCACCGAACTTCTTATAGTGCTCTTCGATTTCCGCTGCCTCGTTTGCCCAAATTTCCTTATCAACGGTAAGAATATCCTTTAGAGTATCCATATCCATATCAAGGTCGGTAAGGTCGATATCCTCAGGCTTCGGAACATAACCGATAGCGGTCTCTGTAGCATCGGCTTTGCCCTCGCAGCGGTCAAGAATCCAGTTGAGAACTCTCATATTATCGCCAAATCCGGGCCAAATGAAGTTGCCCTCATCATCGGTACGGAACCAGTTAACATTGAAGATTTTGGGAGCCTTGTCGCCAAGCTTTTTACCCATGTTGAGCCAATGCTGGAAGTAGTCAGCCATATCATAGCCGCAGAACGGAAGCATAGCCATCGGGTCGCGGCGAACAACGCCTACAGCACCTGCAGCAGCTGCTGTTGTTTCAGAAGCCATTGCAGAGCCGATGAATACACCGTTCTCCCAATCCTTAGATTGATATACAAGCGGAGCGCACTTAGCACGGCGACCGCCGAATACGATTGCAGAAATCGGAACGCCTGCACCCTTATCAAACTCTTCTGAAATGCAGGGGCAGTTTTCAGCAGGAGCTGTAAAGCGTGAGTTGGGGTGAGCAGCGCAGGTAGACTTATCTGCCTTGTTGAACTTAGCAGGATCCCACGGGTTGCCTTTCCAATCAAGTGCGTTCTCGGGCAGGTTCTTGTTTAAGCCCTCCCACCAAACGGTGTTGTCGTTTAAATCAAGTGCTACATTTGTAAAGATAGTGTTCTTCTTTGTAGACTCAAGTGCGTTAAAGTTAGATTTTTCATTTGTTCCGGGTGCTACGCCGAAGAAGCCGTTTTCGGGGTTGATGGCATAAAGTCTGCCATCTTCGCCTATTCTCATCCAAGCAATATCGTCACCAACGGTCCAAACCTTGTAGCCTTTTTCCTTAAGATACTCAGGCGGAATAAGCATTGCAAGGTTGGTCTTGCCGCAAGCAGACGGGAAAGCAGCGGCGATGTATTTAACCTCGCCCTTTGGATTCTCAAGACCTAAAATGAGCATATGCTCTGCCATCCAGCCCTCTTTCCAGCCTTGGAAAGAAGCGATACGAAGCGCAAAGCACTTTTTACCGAGAAGTACATTTCCGCCGTAGCCTGAGTTTACAGAAATAATGGTGTTATCCTCGGGGAAGTGGCAGATATATCTTTTTTCAGGGTCAATATCGCAGCGAGAGTGTAAACCTCTTACCCAATCATTGCTGTCGCCTAAAACCTTTAACACTTCAAGGCTTACTCTTGTCATAATAAGCATATTGAGAACAACATAAACCGAGTCGGTAATCTCAATACCGATTTTAGCGAGCGGCGAGCCGATCGGTCCCATAGAATAGGGAATGATATACATTGTTTTGCCCTTGTAGCTATCCTTTGCGATGCTATAGAGCTTTTCATACATTTCTTTGGGGTCGCACCAGTTGTTGGTGGGACCAGCCATTTCTTTGGTTGAAGTACAGATAAATGTACGGTCCTCAACTCTGGCTACATCGTTGGGGTTGGTTCTGTGAAGATAGCAACCGGGAAGCTTTTCCTGATTAAGCTCGGTAAGCTCGCCAAGCTCTACAGCTAAAGCGCGAAGCTCAGCCTGCTGCTTTTCAGTGCCGTCAACCCAAACAATCTGGTCTGGCTTGAGAAGTTCTTTCATTTCGTCAAGCCACTTTAAAACGGTTTTGTTTTCTGTCATGGTTATTCCACTCCTAAATTTATTTGAAAAAACAACTTTCTCCTTTTAGATTATATCTTATCTTGCCCAATAAATCAATAATCATTATGGAAAAATTAACAAAAATTAAAAAACCGTCGGGTTTTCCGACGGTTTTTAATCTGAGTTTAATCGTTTTTACGATTTTTTGAGTTCTCTTTCAAGCCAAATAGCGCCAATGTCCATTGCCTCGTAAAGACCGTTCTTTTCGCTGGTCTTTATAATTCGGTCTTTAAGCTTAATTTCGGTATCGCTTAGCATTAAAAGCACCTTAACCTTGTCAGCAAGTTCGGCATCGCCCTCTTTTTTCGAAGAAAGAATTTCAAGCTTAATAACATATTTTTC
Organism: Acutalibacteraceae bacterium; assembly: GCA_045594065.1. GTDB lineage: Bacteria > Bacillota > Clostridia > Oscillospirales > Acutalibacteraceae > SIG565. Next base: position 3,657 of record JAZNXU010000014.1, on the reverse strand, counting down.
GCTCATATCGCCGTAGTAAATTTCGTTACCCTTGCGTACAAGCGGCTTACCCTTGTAGGTTAAAAAATCAGCCATTTGAATGCCTCCTTAATTATCTTGCGGCATTTCACCGTAAAGATTGAATCTAAAAAGTATGGTTTCATCATCGGGATTTGCACAGCGAACAATCGCCTCACCTATTTCAGCGCCTTTTAAAAGGGTTGAAAGACCCAACATTTGGCAAAGGCGTGACTTAAGATTTAAAACATCGCCGTCTTCGGTTTCAAGAAAAACATCGCCCTTGCATTTATCTACTGCTTGTAAAAACTCGTTAAAATCAACATCGTGTAACTGTAATTTATAAGCCATAGTTAATTCCTCCTTAAAATATTCACACTACAAGTATATCTTAACCCAAAAGATATGTCAAGAATATAAACTCCCCGAAATTTTACAATTTTTGCATATTAAGCGGTTTTTGCTTGACTTTGAAGCGGATTTTTTATATTATTAATAATGTATAAATATCGCTTGGAGGCGTAATAAAAATGGATAACACTAAAAAAACAATGGAAACTATCGTAAATCTTTGTAAAGGTCGCGGCTTTGTGTACGCGGGCAGTGAGATTTACGGCGGACTTGCCAACTCTTGGGACTACGGCCCCTTAGGCGTTGAGCTTAAAAACAATGTTAAAAAGGCTTGGTGGAAAAAGTTTGTTCAGGAAAGCCCATATAATGTAGGTCTTGACAGCGCAATTATTATGAACAGAGAAACTTGGGTGGCTTCGGGTCACCTCAGCGGCTTTTCCGACCCGCTTATGGACTGTAAGGTTTGTAAAACCCGCCACCGTGCCGATAAGCTTATTGAAGATTATGTAGCGGCAAACGGCTTAGATGTTAACCCCGCGGGATTTTCCGATGAGGAAATGTTTAATTACATTAAAGAGAACGGCATTGTTTGCCCCGATTGCGGCTCGGGTGATTTTACCGATATCCGCAAATTCAACCTTATGTTCAAAACCTTTCAGGGCGTTACTGAGGATAGTACAAATACTCTTTATCTTCGCCCCGAAACCGCACAGGGTATTTTCGTAAACTTTAAAAACATTCAGCGCACAACCCGCAAAAAGGTGCCGTTCGGCGTAGGTCAGATTGGTAAGTCTTTCCGTAACGAAATCACCCCCGGCAACTTTACATTCCGCACCCGCGAGTTTGAGCAGATGGAGCTTGAGTTCTTCTGCAAACCCGGTACCGACCTCGAGTGGTTTGAGTTCTGGCGCGGTTACTGCCGCGATTGGCTTGTAAACCTTGGAATGAAAGAGGAGAATTTAAGACTTCGCGACCACGATAAGGATGAGCTTTCATTCTACTCTAAGGCTACTACCGACTTTGAGTTTATGTTCCCGTTCGGCTGGGGAGAGCTTTGGGGTATTGCTGACCGTACCGACTATGACTTAACTCAGCACGCAGAGCACAGCGGCGAGGATATGACCTATTTTGACCAAGAGGCTAACGAAAAATATGTTCCTTATGTAATAGAGCCATCTCTCGGTGCTGACCGCGTAACACTCGCGTTCCTTTGCGATGCATACGACGAGGAAACCGACGAAAAGGGCGACACTAGAACAGTTCTTCGCCTGCACCCCGCGCTTGCTCCCTTTAAGGCAGCAGTTCTTCCCCTTTCCAAGAAGTTAAGCGAGCAGGCAACTGCTGTTTATGCTGAGCTTTCTAAATACTTTATGGTTGATTATGACGACGCAGGCTCTATCGGTAAGCGTTACCGCCGTGAGGACGAAATCGGCACACCCGTTTGTATCACCTATGATTTCGACAGTGAAACAGACGGTTGCGTAACCGTTCGTGACCGCGATACTATGGAACAGAAGCGTATTCCGATTACAGAGCTTCGCGAATATATTGAAAAGGTAATCAAATTTTAACCGCACTAGGGACGATGATTTCATCGTCCCTACAATTATATATAAACGCCACAACCCGCACACAGTGCGGATATAACTCGGCAATATACAGTCATTCAGGCGGGGGACACCCTGCCTTTTTTATATAATGTAATATTAATGTATATAACAATATAAAGATATATCAGGGGGGAATAATGAGTAGCTCTGATATTATAATTATGTTGTCGGGTCTTGTTGGCGGTCTTGCATTTTTTCTTTACGGAATGAATGTAATGTCGTCGGGGCTTGAAAAAGCGGCAGGCAAAAGGCTTGAAGCCGCGCTTAAAAGTGTAACAAGCAACTATTGGCTGAGCTTATTGCTCGGCGCGGGAATTACCGCCGCAATGCAGTCGTCCTCGGCTATGACTGTAATGCTGGTAGGTCTTGCGAATGCAGGTGTTATAGAGGCTTCGGGCACATTCGGGCTTGTTATGGGCTCAAATGTCGGAACAACGCTTACTTCTTGGCTGCTCAGCCTTGTGGGCTTAGATGGCGACGGTAATGTGTGGCTTACGCTTTTGAAGCCTGCTGTTTTTGCTCCTTTTTTGAGTTTTGGCGGCATTGTGCTCGCATTCCTGTCAGAAAACAAAAAGCACCGCAACATAAGCGCAATATTTGTCGGCTTTAACATACTTGTTACAGGTATGAATATGATAAGCGGCGCCGTAGGAACAATTGAAGAAAAGGGCGAGCTTGGGGTGTTCCTCACAATGTTTACTAACCCCATTGTTACCCTTTTAATTTCAACATTGTTTACGGGTATTATACAGTCCTCTGCCGCAACGGTTGGAATTGTTCAGGCGTTGGCGCTCTCAGGTGCCGTTACATATAATATGGCTGTGCCGCTGGTGCTCGGCGCTAATATCGGCACCTGTGTTACCGCGCTTATTTCGGCAATTGGTTTGTCAAGCAGTGCAAAGCGCGTTGCCTTAATTCATATCAAGGTCAATGTTATAGGCGCTGCCGTTTTTATGGCGGGCTTGGGCATTTTTAACCTGTTTTTTGGCGCGGTTGTAGATAAAAATGTTACAATGCTTGGAATAGCGCTTATTAATACGGTGTTTAATATATCCGTTGCGGTTATTCTGGCACCGTTTAAGCGGTGGTTAGCGCAATAAAAGCTTGTTTTGTGCAATTTTGTACTTTTCCACAAAAACGCAAACAAAATAATTCAAAAAATAATAAAATTGTCCTAGTAAATAATTTTCTTGTGTGGTATTATAATTGCGTATCAATATACTTAGGAGGTACGAAATATTAAATTTTTCGCAAAGCATTTCAGCAAAAAAGCAATTTCTCTTATTTGCGCATTTGCAATGTTGCTTTCTGCAGTTGGTGTTGGCTTCGGCGTTTTAGCTGATGAAACCGATGCTGTAGTACAGTATACTGTAAATGCCGACACATCTCCTGCTATACCTATGTTCGCGGGAACAAAGGTAAATCTTGATAATGTAGATGTGCTTTTTGCAGGTGAAACTGAGGCTACTGACGGTGCCTTAATCACTTGGACTTTGGCCGATGGCTATTCTTCTAAAGAAATCGGTCAGAACGGAAATGAAATTTCCGCATTCGCTAAAGGTACATATAAAATCACAGCTACCTACGGCGGGCACTTCTAAGGACCTTTGGATAGTTGTTGCTAATCAGGCCGATGCTGCTTGGGATATTTATGATATCGACTTTGATGAGTATACCGAGCAGTATAAAAAACTCACCT
>JAZNXU010000013.1:0-10028 GCA_045594065.1 Acutalibacteraceae bacterium | reverse complement strand
CCTCAAGATTAGATATCCCATAGTGTTAAACTAGTAAGGTCCCCAGTAGACTACTGGGTTGATAGGCTGCGTGTGTAAGTGTGGCGACACATTTAGCTTGGCAGTACTAATAGACCGAGGGCTTGACCTACTTCGATTCTCTAGCATTTATCTTTGTTCAGTTTTTAGGGTGCGATTAACCACCTTAAATTATTAAACCCTGACTGAAATCAGTCAGGGTTTTTCATTTTTCCTTTAATTGTAGGGGAGGGTTACCCCTCCTTTTTTATTTTTGCGAAGCATCATCGGTTAGACCAACCAAATAATCAATACTGGTTTTATAAAATTTTGCAAGTTTTATGAGCACTTCCACAGGGATATTCAAATTACCCAATTCGTAATCGGAATAGGTTGTTTGATGTATCTGTAAATAATCAGCCATTTGCTTTTGTGTTATATCTCGGTCTTCTCTTAAATCGCGAACTCGCCTAAACAACATAATCACCTCAAAGGTATTATGCCTTAAGGGAATATACCTTATTGACTTTTAAGGGAAATTCCCTTAAAATGTTTAGGGTGATAGAATATGCCGAGTTGTACATTTATAGGACATAGAGATTGTCCCGAGAAAATAAAATTAAGTCTTAGAAAAGTAATAGAGAAACTAATTATTAAAGAAAATGTTGACACATTTTATGTTGGTACGCAGGGCAGATTTGATTATTTTGTTTACGAAGTCTTATGAGATTTGGAAATGGAATATAATATTAAAGTTATTGTTGTATTAGCATACCTTAATTCAAGACAAACATATTACGATAGCAAGAAAACTATTTTTCCTTACATTTTGGAGAGGACCCCGAAAAGATATGCTATAAATAAACGAAATGAGTATATGATTAAAAAATCACAGTATATCATTTGTTATGTTAATAATACCTTTTCAAATGCGTTTACATTTTTAAATTTAGCTTCAAAGCAGAGCTTGAATATAATAAATTTAGGAGAATATAAAAAATCCTGACTGATTTCAGTCAGGATTTTGTTATTTTAATTCCATTATCAGTCCGTTTACGCCGCGTTTTCCGCCTGTGGCGCGGTGAGAGTGGAAAAACTCGCACTGACAGTTGGTGCAGATGTCGGTAATTTCGACATTTTCGGGATTAACACCTGCATTTACTAAAATTTGCAGATTAGCCTCCCATAAATCGAGCATATATTTGCCGTTTTCTTTCGGGGAGAAAATTTTAGATAGGTCGAGATAGTCGAGCTTTTTAAACTCAGTTAAAACGGGGTCGTCAACCTCGTAACAGCATTTCGAAATTGACGGTGCGATAATAACCAAAATGTCATTTGGGTTACAGCCGTAATCAAAAACCATTTTTTCCACGGTTTTTCTGCCGATTTCGCCCACAGTTCCGCGCCAGCCTGCGTGGGCGGCGGCAATAACATTCCTTTCGGGATCGAAAAAGCCGAGCAGACAACAGTCGGCACTGTGGGTTACGAGTGCCACACCGCGTTCATTAGTTACGAGCGCGTCAATATCGTTGTAATCACGCTCTCGCCAAATATTTTTGCCGCAGTCGGCTTTGGTTACTGCTAAAATATTTGTCTTGTGGGTTTGGTGGCTGATAACGATATTTTCAGGGTTAATGCCGAGAGCATCGCAAAAAAGTCGGTAATTTTCCTTTACGGTGTCAGGATTATCGCCCACATTAAAGCTTAAATTCATTGAGGAATAATAACCCTCACTAACACCGCCTAATCGGCTCGAAAAGGCATGGTTGAGTTGTGGGAATTTATCGAAAATTTTAAAGGTAATAAAGCTCACGCCATTTACGGTGTTAACTGTTTGTTTTGTGGTTTTAATCATTATCTACCTCGCTCGGTGTTACGAATACTGTATTGTTAGTGGTGTAAATAACCATACCCGGTTTTGCGCCGTTTGGTTTTTTAACAAATTTAATTCGGGTGTAATCAACCGGCACCTGTGCCGAGCTTGCCGCCTTTGAATTCTCAGCCGCAAGGGTAGCGGCAAACATTATATCTTCGTTGCTCAACTCGTTTCCGTTGCAAAAAACTATAATATGGCTACCTGGGATATTCTTGGTGTGAAACCACATATCGCCTTTAGTGGCAATGCTGCAGGTAAGCAGGTCGTTTTGGCGGTTGTTTTTACCAATACATATGCGGTATCCCGAGGGTGACACCGCCTCTTTGAATTTATTGTCGGCTTTTTTAGGTCTATTGCTTTTGTTTTGGCGTATATATCCTGCAAGCATTAGTTCCTCACGGATTTCGTCAATATCTGCTGCAAATTTCGCGTTTCCGAGCGCAAAGGCAACCGACTCGATATATTTAAGCTCCTTTTCGTCATTGGCTATAAGCTCGGTTAGGGTTTGCTCGGCGGTGTAGGTCTTTTTATAGTCCTTAAAATATTTTGCCGCATTGGCCTGCGGTGAAAGAGCGGGGTTTAATGGGATTTTTATATCGCTTAAATTTTCGTCATAAAAATTCTGGACAGTAACGCTTGTCATACCCGATTCAAGAGCATAAAGATTCGCTTTCAAAAGCTCGCCGTAAATGCGTAATCTTTCGCGATTTTCACACTTCTGGAGATCTATTTTCCTCAAATTCATACGCTTTTTTATGCGAATGGCAAGATTGTTCAGTAGTTTTTCTATATCCTGCGAACGGTGTTTTAAAAAGCTTTTTTCTGCCTTTTCACTGTAAAAAGCATCCAAAAGCTCGCAAAAAGACTCCTTTTCCTCTACCGTATAGCCCGAATATTGTTTAATTGGCAGGTATGAAAAATCAAACGGCTCACCGTTTTTATCCTTAATAATATACGGGGTGCTGTTATTTTCTATTACCGATAAAGTGTTTTCCAAGGAAATGTATCCATCGGCGATCTCACGGCAAATAAGGGGCGAAAAGCCCGCAACGGTTGCGAGCAAGCCACGCTCGGCATCGCCGCTTTCAAGGGCGGATAAAATTTTTTGCAAATTTTTCTTTTCAGGGTTGATTTTTAACTGTTTTTCGGGATATTCATAAACGGCACCCGGCTGAATAAGCCTGCCACCGTTTTCAATGTTTGAACGCTTAAGGGCATCGATAATCTTACCGTTTTCACCCACTAAAATAACATTTGGAGCCGAGGAAATGAGCTCAATTATAAGCCGCGGAGTAATAACATCTCCCATTTCGTTTAGCGAAGAAAATGTTATTTCAATAAGGCGCTCATACTCGGGTTGGGTTATCTTCAAAATTCTGCCTGAGCCCACATATTTGCGAAGCAACATACAAAACATAGGGGGAGCCGGCGGATTATCAAGGCGCATATCGGTAAAATGTATGCGCTGAAAGCCCGACCTTACTGAGATAAGCAGGCGCTTATTAAAGGCAGGCTTGCGCAAAAGCAGCACCAGCTCATCGGCAGACGGCTGGTGGATTTTATCTATATGAGTATTAACAGCCTCCTGCAGCTCGGCTGTGAGCTTTTTGATGAAAACACCGTCAAGTGCCATTATTTTCCTCCGAGTAATGCTTCAAGGGATTTTGAAACGCCCGAAAAACAGCGGTATTCCGCCTGTTTTTCAGGTATATTTTCAAGGTCGCGAGCAAGTGTAGCCACGCGCCTTAGCTGCTTTTTGATATATGCGGTAGCATCGTCATCGTTTGGGGTGAGCTTTCCTATGTAAAGCTCGGCAGGGGAAAGCGGGTCAACCTTATCTGCAAAGCGCACTACCATAACACTGTAAAGTTTGCCGTTGTCTGAAATGGCTTTTTCGGCTTCTACGGAAAAGCCTGCACTGTTTAAATATTCGCGCAATCTTTCGGGAGAGGTGGTGGGCTGTAGAATAAGGGTGTAGCGGTCACTTTTTATCCACTCGCACCTGTCTATTATGCCCGATATTACCTCACCGCCAATGCCTGCAATAACCGCTGCGTCAATTTCGTCGGGGTGTATTCCTGTGAGCCCGTCACAAAGGCGCAATTCAATATTTTCAGCCCCTGCGGAAACGATATTCTTTTTAGCGCTCAAAAGCGGTTTTTCGTTAATATCGCAAGCGAGTGCTTTTTTTGCAATGCCGCTTTCGGTCAGATAAATGGGCAAATAGCCGTGATCGGTGCCTATATCCGCAACGCGGACACCTTTTGGAACCAATCCGGCAATTGTAAGCAATCTGTTACTTAGATTTCGCATTATTTATTGCTGAAATACTCGTTGAGCTTCACTACCAATTCATCGCAATCGGTACCGTGCACTTCGCAAGCCTGCTCAATAGACTCACCTCTTGCAGAGGGGCAGCCGAGGCAGTGCATACCAATTTCAAAAAAGTATTTAGCGGCGCCTGTGTCCATATCTAGAACATCACCAATGCACATATCTTTTGCAATTTCCATTTTTTATATCTCCTTTAGAATAAATTTATTTTCTTATTTAGGTCGGTCCTTGCGTGGTTATAGAGCTTGCGGTTGTCGAGCGCCCACATTTTGCCTGTGAAAGGATTATCCTTAGCGGCCTCTACAGCCTCACGCATTTCATAAATTCTCGAATCCATTAAGTCGAGCTCGGAAAGCAGCTCGGCTTCAATAAACATCGGTCTTACGGCGGCGCCAAACTCGGGCTCTCCGTGGTGCGATAAAATCATATGCTCAAGCAGCATTGAGGTTTCAAACGGAATCTCAAGCTCTTCTGCCGCTTTGCGCACAACCATTGCGCCCTCGGCGAGGTGTCCTAACAGATTTCCGCGCACGCTGTAGCCCGAAACCACGCCTGCATCGGTCACCTCAAACTCGGTGAGCTTGGCAATATCGTGAAGAATTGCGCCCGAAATAAGTAGCTCGCGGTCAACGAACGGATAAATATCGCAAATGCTTTCGCACAGCCTTACAATCGAGAGTGTATGCATAAGCAATCCACCGCGAATGGCGTGGTGGAGTTTGAAAGCCGCAGGCCAATAGAGCAGAGCTAAACGGTTTTCCTCTAAAAGGAAAGTTACTATTTTTTTAAGATTTTCATCCTCAAAACCGTTGGCTATACCGTAAAGTGCCGAATACATATTATCGGCATCGAATTCAGCCGTCGGAACAAACTCTGCAGGGTTAATATTATCGGCATTATTTGACTTGCGGATTCGCTCAATGCGAAGTTGGTCGTTGCCTGCATAAACCGATATTGAGCCGCGCACCTTTATAATCTCATTGGCTTCATATTCACCGTGTACTGCCTCGTTATAGCTCCAAAGCTTTGCGTTGATTTCACCTGTTTTATCGGTAAGAGTCATATCAAGATAGCGGTCGCCCTTAGATGAGGTTTTAACTTCAACCGTTTTAATAAGGCAAAAACCCTCAACCATACCACGAGCGTCGGGGGTAGAAAAGTTCATTATAGTCACTCCCTTTAATTATTTACTTAATTATACTATATATTATCTCTATATGCAAATTTATATTTTGCCATTTGCGGTTTCCATTGTAAAAGTTTGCGCCGATAAAATATTTAGAGTAAAACTCTCAGTTGTATTTCTGAGCATACTTGCGAATATCTATAACACAAGCAATTTCTTTAATGCTTTAAGTTCGGGCTTTTGGTAGAGTCCTGCGTCACCCGAGAATATAAAGCCGAATGCAACGGCTATTATATAATAAAAAATACCGCCAATACCGAAAAGCTCAAGACTTAAAAAAAGTGATGCGAGCGGGCATTTTGTGCCGCCGCAAAACAGCGCTGTCATTCCAATAGCGGCGCCAAGCGGTGCGGGAACACCTAAAAGTGCTGCAGCGCAAGCGCCAAAAGTGGCGCCGATAAAGAATGCAGGAACAATTTCACCGCCCTTGTAGCCAGCCCCTACGGTGAGCGCCGTTAAGAGTATTTTCAGTGCAAAAGCCTCGTATTTTACCGTTTCGCTTTCGAAAATTCCGGCAATAATGTTTGTGCCTGCGCCGTTATAATCGCGGTTGCCTATTATAAAGGTGACGGCAATTATTAAAACGCCGCCTACGGCAATTCGGATATACTCATTTTTGAAACACACCTTAAAAATTTTCTTTGCAAAATATAATGCGGTGCAAAAAATATAGCAAACAATGCCGCAAAGGCCCGCAATCACAACCGCCTTTAAAATGAGCATAGCGTTAAAGCTTTGGCGGGCAAGCAAAAAAGCTTCGCTTTCAACTAAACACAGGCGTGAAACACCAAAGCCGATAAGCGCGGAAATAAGTATTGGAATAATGGTTTTATGCATTTCTCGCATTTTGCGCGCAGCCTCAACCGCAAAGACGGCAGCAGCTAAGGGTGTGCCGAAAACGGCTGAGAACACCGCCGCCATACCGCACATTGTAAGGGTGGTGCACTGTTTCTTATTAAGGCGAAAAATTCGCGAAAAAGCAGCCGACAACCCACCGCCGATTTGCAGTGCCGCGCCCTCTCTACCTGCGGAGCCGCCGAAAAGGTGGGTGAGCACCGAGGAAACAAAAATTGCAGGGGTAAGTTTTGCCGAAATTTCGGCATCGCCATTCACGGCGGCAAAAATATGAGTTGTGCCAACGCCTGATACATTCAGTCTTTTATAAAGCCATACTGTGATAAGTCCGCCAAGCGGAAGCAAAAAAAGAAGAAAGGCATATGAGCCGCGAAGTGTCGTTGCAAGGGTTACAAGGTGGGCGAATAACGCGCCGACCAAACCGCCCGCAACTCCTAAGCAGACCGCTGCCAATATTAACTTTAAATAAGGTTTAATTTTATTATCCATACAAAACCCCTAGAGGAAATAAATTACAGGATTATTATACAATAATATTTTTGCTCTTTCAAGCAAAAAAGCACCGACCGTAAAGGTCGGTGCTTTAAGGTATTACTTGTTTTCTTTTTTTGGCGTTTTCTCTTTTTCTTGCTTTTTTTCTTTAAGCTTATTCTTGATTTTAAAGAAAAGCTCTACTGCAATCTGATTTGCGACAATTCCCATCAATTAAACCTCCGTGAGGCTAAACTTATATAAATTTCACGGCGGTGCCGTAGGCAATAACCTCAGCTGCGCCCTGCATAACGGCGGCAGATGCGTAGCGGATATTAACAATCGCATCAGCACCAAGCTCTTCTGCTTCTTCAACCATTCGTTTTGTTGCAAGTGCACGGGCTTCGTTCATCATCTCATTATATGATTTCAGCTCTCCTCCGACTAAGGTTTTAAAACTTTGAGCAATATCCTTGCCGATATGCTTGCTTTGAATTGTGCTTCCGCGCACTAAACCCAACATTTCGAATTGTTTGCCTGTAATGTAATCAGTATTTACTAAGATCATCTGCTTCGCCACTCCTTATTTCTTTTATTCTGTCAGCGCACACATAAATTAAAACGCCGGCAAATGCGACAGGAAAAATTAAAAAAACAAATTTCCAAACTCCAGTCAAAACCGCAAATAAAAAACCAAAATAGAGTATAAAATACAAAATAAAAACCATGGTTATTACAATAGGTGCGATATAGCCTTTTCGTTTCTCTTTTTTCACATTACCACCGCCTTTTTAAGTATTCTTAACCTTTGTGTTCGAGCCCACACACATTTAATAAGTTTTATACAATCTTTTTGCCGTTAGTTTTACTTTTTTTCTTCAAAACAATGGCGGCTCTATTTGGCAGATAACATTTAAAACCTACCCAACCGATAGGCGTGGTAAAGGTTTCATATTCGGCGGAGGTGTCAACACGCGAAAAGCCTCCGAATCTTCCGTCATCCGAAGAAAGAACAACATTATATGTACCCTCTTTTCCCACGGGCACAAAATATCCGTCAAAAGATTTTGTCGGGTGGAAATTGAAGATAAACACAGTATCTCCCTTGGTATAGATAAGCACCTTATCATCCTGATGAATCCATCTGTTTTCGGCAGATAGAGCGAGCAAATCTTCTTTCTTAAGCAGATTTATCATAGCTTCATCAAAATCATTAAGCTCTCTATATCTTAGGTCGGGGTTATCAACAAGACTCCACTGCCTGCGGCAGTAATGGTAACTCCAACCGTTGCCCTCGCGTGGGAAATCTATCCACTCAGGATGACCGAACTCATTACCCATAAAATTAAGGTATCCTTCTCCTGCCAAGGATGCGGTGATAAGACGGATCATCTTATGAAGTGCGATACCTCTGTCTATTACAATGTTGCCGCCGAATTTGTTCATACCGGTATACATTTGGGCATCGCAAAGTCTGAACATTATGGTCTTATCTCCCACTAAAGCTTGATCGTGAGATTCGCAGTAACCTATATTCTTTTCTTGTGCACGGCGGTTTGTAAGCTCATGCCACAATTTACCGATATCCCACTCATCGTCAGCACATTCTTTGATGGTTTTTATCCAAAGGTCAGGCACTCCCATAGACAGACGATAATCGAATCCAATACCGCCATCCTGTATCGGGAGGCACATCCCAGGCATACCTGACATATCCTCCGCTATTGTAACTGCATTGGGGTTGATTTCGTGAATCAATTCATTTGCCAACTGTAAATATGTAATTGCATCGGTATCAGTATTCATTGAAAAATACATATTATAATTTGTAAAGGCACTTCCAAGACCGTGATCATGATAAAGCATAGAAGTTACACCGTCAAAGCGGAAGCCGTCAAAATGGAAAACTTCCATCCAATATTTGAGATTTGAAAGCAAAAAATGCAATACTTCATTCTTGGCGTAATTAAAAAGCTTAGTTCCCCATGCGCTGTGATTACCTTTTTCACCCTCATGAAAGAATTGGTACACTGTGCCGTCAAACTCATTGAGTCCCTCGTTGGTGTTCTTTACTGCATGCGAATGTACAACATCTAACAAAACAGCAATTCCCATTTTGTGGGCAGTGTTTATAAGCTCTTTTAAATCTCGGCTGCTGCCATAACGCGAAGAGGCGGCAAAAAAGTTAGAAACCTGATACCCAAAGGAACCGTAATAAGGATGCTCCATAATTGCCATTATCTGTATTGTGTTATAACCAAGCCTTTTAATTCTCGGCAGGACATTTTCTGTAAACTCGCGATATGTTCCAACAGCGCCCTTTTCCTGAGCCATACCTATATGGCATTCATAAATATACGGTGTTTTTTCAGGCACAAAGTCTTTATCCGTCCAAGGGAATTTCTCATATGTATCCTCGATTTCGGCACACCATAAATAGGTTTGAGGGTCTTGTACAACTCGTGTAGCGTAAAGCGGAATGCGGCGCAGTATCTGCCCTGAGTTTATAACAATAGCCTGCACCTTTTGCCCTATTTTAAGTGCTTTTTTACCCTTGAGATGTACTTCGAAAACACCATTCTCAAGCTTGGTCATAGGGCAGCTTTCAATATCCCAATTATTAAAATCGCCTGTGAGATACATTTCGTCAGCAGCAGGTGCACATTCCCTGTAAACCCAGCCGGTGCGAGTACGGTGAAAACCAAAATATTTATGACCGTTAGCGAAATTTTTTATCTTTCTATAGTCGCTTAAAAGATTGTCCCTTTTGCTGAGATAAAGCTCTGTTCTCAAACCCAAATCCTTTTCAAAGGGTGCTAAATATGGGTCGATTTCCAAAATTTTATTTTTTGTGCATGTACTTATTTTAATCCCCTCCGTTTCACAACTATTATACAATATATTGGTAATAAATATCAATAAAATTTAAAAATTTTGGTAGCGATGAAAAAGTAAAATCGACAAACCTCTGACGAGATTTGTCGATTTTTGGCTGGGGAATAGGGATTCGAACCCCAACAAACAGAGTCAGAGTCTGTCGTGCTACCGTTACACAATTCCCCAAAATTTGTAACAAAGTTATTATACCGCAAATTTACAAAAAGTCAACAAGTATTTTTAAATTTTTATAGTTTTTTGAAAAATAGACTTGAAAAGCGCTAAATTTTATGATATAGTATTCTGTACTCGGGGCATTAGCGCAGTTGGTAGCGCATCACACTGGCAGTGTGGGGGTCAGGGGTTCGAATCCCCTATGCTCCACCAAAAAGAAACGACAATTTATCGACTGATAAGTTGTCGTTTCTTTTT
>JAZNXU010000012.1:0-8348 GCA_045594065.1 Acutalibacteraceae bacterium | reverse complement strand
GGATCGGAGGATGTGTCTGATGGTTCAGTAACGCTTGATTCGTTATTATTACCGATTGTTTCATCGTTATCACTTGGTTTTCCGCAGCCCGAAAGCAGACAGCACACCAAGGCGAAAACCAATAATATGGTTAAAGTTTTCTTCATAAAGCACCCCTCAAATTAAAGTTCTGTCACTGTAGTTTCTTGCGTGGATACGGTGATTTCAAGATTGCCGTTGCGACAACGGAGCTTATCAATCATTTCTTTTTCCTTCGTTACATCACGCAAAACCACGTTGTATGTAATCTTAAACATACTGCCCATATTGGTGCTTTTTACACGGGCGAGGTCAAAGGATGTGGTATATGCTTTGAAAATATCATCGAACACACCTGTGTAATCCAAATCTTCGGGGATAACAATAGTAAATGTTTTGTAGGTGGCAGCGTTCTTTTTTGAGCCAAAATCCAAATGGTTGTATAGCAAAAACATTATGCACATAATAAGCGTGAACAATGCCGCAAAGCCGAGATATCCCATACCTGCGATAAGACCTGCGCCCATTGCGAGAAACAGTGTGCAGATTTCTTTTGCAGTACCGGGAACAGAACGGAAACGCACAAGGCTGAAAGCTCCGGCAACCGCAACACCAGCGCCTACATTACCGTTGACCATCATAATAACGATACAAACGACCGCAGGGAGCAGAGCAAGTGTAACAACAAAGCTCTTTGTATAACGGGTGCGGTACATATAGGCAAATGCCATTACAAGCCCTAATACAAGAGAGCACCCCAAGCAGAGCAGAAAATCGGTAACACTGATGACCGTAGTTAAATCTGTATCAAATAGTCCTTTAAATAAATTTTCAAGCATTTATAGCTACCTCCAACATATTATGTTCGTTAATTATATGGTTTTTAGGAAAAATCAGCGTTCTGTACGCCGTTCCGTATTTTGAAAACGATGTTTTATATATCTTTTCTCTTGATAGCACCTCTGTCATCCAAAGCGGAATACCGCCCGAACACTTAATTTCCATTAAAACCATTCCTTCGGGAAGAATCGGCGTTCCGTACACTTCAGATTCCAGCGACAGATCCTCTTGTCTGCAAAGAATGGTATCGTCAAAGGTCACACGGAAATCCGAACCGTCATTTGCGTAAAAGGCTTCTCGCTCATAAGATAGGAAAACCGCAGGGTGCAAAGTTTGATAATAGTCAAGGAAGTAATCCACCTCCTCAGATATCTGCGTGTGCTTATGACAATGCTGCTCACGAGCAATCCACTCCATAGCCTCTGCTTCGGGAAGAGAAATGCGGCGCTTATATACCACGTATTTATATTTTTTCTTCAGTTCTACAAACACTGTACTGTCCGGTTCGGCTCTGCCGTAGCTGCGGATACGGAGTTTTTCTTTGTATGTCGGTTTCTCTATCGACCTGCGAATTAAAAGATATGTGTCAGTATCGTAATAAATATTGCGGATCGTGGTGCGCCCATACTTATCCAGTTTCATATATGGCTTCATTGCATCAAGCACTTTTGCTTTTTGTTCGAGGGTTATCATATATTTGATTTCATAGCGTTTAAATACCGTTTGAAATGCCATAAAAACAAATCCTCCTGTACTTTGATGACATCATTGTACAGGAGGAAGATTGAAGTTTGATTGAAGATACTTTTGTTTTTACATTTTGGGAAGTCGTGCGGTAAAGCATACCTTTCCATCATAGCAGGATACTTCTATTTTGCCGAGATGTGCCTCCACAATGGCCTTGGCAATCGCAAGACCGAGTCCGTAGTGCTTGTCCTCGCCGTTGCGAGCTTCATCTGCACGGTAGAAGCGTTCAAACAACTGTGTCATTTGTTCCTGCGGTATCGGCTCTCCGTCATTAATAACCGAGAAAACAGCATTGCTTCGGGTGTGAGTAAGGCTAACAGATACCTCTTTGCCGTTATGGCTGTGCTTTATAGCATTGTCAACGAGAATGGATACGAGCTGACTGAGCTGTGTGCTGTTTCCCAAGCTAATAATGCCGTCTGTTATCTGAGAATTAAGCGTTAGTCCGTTCTCAAAAGCAACACTCTCAAAAGGTAACACGCCACCAGCAACCAAGCGGCTCAAATCAAGGTATTCCATCTGTGGCTTTACATTCTCTGTACGAGCAAGTTCCAAGAGTTGTCCGACCAGTTTACCCATTCTTTCATTTTCATATTGGATGTTTTGTAGCCATTGGTTATCGCCGATCTCACGTGACAAGAGTTCTGCATTTGCGTTTACAACCGATACTGGTGTTTTCAGTTCGTGACCTGCATCCGAAATAAACTGCTTTTGCTTCTGATAGCTTTCTTCAAGGGGATCAACGATTCTTTTTGCCAAATATACGGCAAGGAAAAACAATATAGCGATGGCCGCGCCGCCGAAGATAAGCGTATAGCGGAACAGCGTGTTCATACTTTCACGAATGATGGTATTGTCCATAAATGAAACAAGCGTGTAGCCGCCCTTGTCCATTTCATAGTATACCAAATCATCAATTGCACCGTTTGCATCGGATTTTTTAAGCACCTGTCTTGCTGCGCTTTCAAGTTCGGCATCGGTATAAACGGCGGCATCGTCATTTCGTATCTCTATTACCTTGTTATCATAGGAGATTGCAACCGAGTAAAAGGTGGATAGTTTGAATTGATTTGTATCAAAATGGGGGCCTCTGTCGGGGAAAGGCTTCATAGGATCAAATGCGCCGCCCATAGGTTTTTCCAACATATACTGCTCTGCGTGTTCCTTTAGCATCTCACGGTTTGTCGTGGCAACTTCAAAGTAACTGGAGATATAGATCACGCAAAGTGTTCCTACCCACAGAAGCGTTAAAATGCTCATGATGGCGGCAACGATCTTTTTCCTTGATTTCTTAAACATCGTCGCACCTCAATTCGTAGCCAATACCACGTACCGCTTTGATCTCCGCCTTTGCGCCGACGAAACTCAGCTTTTTACGGGTAAAGGACATATATACTTCCACGTTATTGTATTCTGCTTCACTCTCAAAGCCCCAAATCTTAACTGCAAGCTGCTCACGGGTTAGTATCTGTCCCTGATTAGCAATGAGATATTCAAGGATACGGTACTCCTTTTCGCTCAGCCGCACACTCTGTCCGTTAGTCGTACAGGATAGTGTGGATGTATTAGTATCAAGGGAAATATCTCCGTAACTGAGCGTACCGTCTGCTGTGTTTATGTTCCGTCTGCCAAGAGCACGAAGGCGAGCAAGCAGTTCTTTAGTCATAAAAGGCTTGGTGAGGTAATCGTCAGCACCACTGTCAAGACCGGTTACTTTATCGTCAAGCTCAGCTTTTGCTGTCAGCATTAAGATCGGAGTGCGGATACCGTTTTGCCGTGCTTTCTTCGCAATTTCATATCCATTCATTCCGGGGAGCATAACATCAAGGATGATAATATCGTATATATCACTCTCAATAGCTGCCAAGCCGTCAAGCCCATTGGCGTAATGATCGACCTCGTATTTTTCAAGACGCAGTATTTCGCACAGAGCCTGCGCCATTCTTTTTTCATCTTCCACAAGCAAAAGTCGCATATCGACACCTCCACTTATGCACCATTATACCATAAAAGATTGAAAAATGATTGAAATTGAAAATAAAAAGGCAGACTTAGCGATAATAAATCACTAAATCTGCCCATTATTTTTACTTCGGTGGTTCGAATCCACCTTGTAGGTCGTTGGCATCTATGAAATTGCAACTTGAAAATTAGGGGTAAAAATGCGAAAAGCCTTGATTTCTCAAGGCTTTTCGGTGTGGCATCTAAATAGACCACAACACTTGGTGGGAGAGGGTGGATTCGAACCACCGAAGCTAAAAAGCAGCAGATTTACAGTCTGACCCCTTTGGCCACTCGGGAACTCTCCCATATTCAGTTCGCAATTTCCGCTCTCCGCTTCGAGTCCGTTTAAAGACTCATAAAGGCGTGGAGCTGGTGGACGGACGCACCCTTTTCTTTGAAAAGTCTGCCGTGCTTGCGGCATAGCCGCTTCACACTTCGCGTCTAAAAACATCACACCGTGATGTTTTCTTCACGCCGCTCACCCTCTCAGGCTTCGAGTCCGTTTAAAGACTCATAAAGGCGTGGAGCTGGTGGACGGACTCGAACCCCCGACCTGCTGATTACAAATCAGCTGCTCTACCAACTGAGCTACACCAGCAAAATTGCGCCTAAATAATATATCATATCTCCACTTTTTTGTCAAGTGTTTTTTTAATGTTTTTTACATATCAGGCTTTCCGAAGCGTTTTATCCAGTCGACTGCGAGCTCAGGCCACACGCGAGAATTTAGGTTTACCCGTCTAAGCCCGCCTCCGTGACCACCCTCTTGGAAAATATGCAGTTCACAAGGGATATCGTTCGCCCAGAGTGCTTGCGCAAATAAAATAGAATTTTCCTTAGGTACTAATTTGTCATGCGCGCAGTGCCACACAAGGCAGGGACAGGTGTCCTTGTCGACCCGCTTTTCAATAGAATACTCGTTCCTTTTTTCGTAATTATCACCAAGCAAATTCAGGAAAGAGTTCCCATGCCACACTCTCTCGTCAGTTGTAATTACGGGATAACAAGGTATGGCGCCCGTAGGCTTATGCGACATTTTATCGATTTCATCATTATAAATATTGCAAATATCGGGGAAGGTCGCCGTCATTCCACAGAGGTGACCGCCCGCCGAGAAGCCCAAGGTGAAAAGGCGGTCGGGGTTTATATTAAGCTCTTTCGCGTTATAGCGAAGCTTTTTTATTGCACGCTGAGCGTCGAGCAGCGGTGCGGGATAGTGGTAAGGTGCTACACGGTACTGCACCACCGTGGCGCTGATGCCCTGACTTGCAAAATACTTTGCTATTTCTTTACCCTCGTTCGGCTCGCTGCGGAAAGTGTATCCGCCGCCGGGGAAAATCACCACAACGGGTGTGGGGGTGTCACTCTCCACACCGTAAAACTGGAATGTATTTATATTATCGTTTTGTTCGTTTTTAATTTCGCTATCATATAGCGGAAATTCTTTATCCCAAATTTTAAATTCTTGCATTATTATCGCCTCCAAAATAATATTACTACCTTTCTGCCTGCTTTGCAATATTTATTTTCTTAAAATTGCATTTTTATTGGAAATCTGTCCAAAATAAACTCGGAGGTATTTTTATGAAAAGAATTCTATCTATTTTTTGCATTTTAGCACTTCTCTTAACTTTATCATTAACTTTTGCAGGTTGCGGCAAAAATAATAATGCCGATATTTACTACCTTAACTTCAAGCCCGAATCTGCAAGAGTTTATGAAAGTATCGCGAAGAAATACGCGGAGGAAACCGGCATACGCTTAAAGGTTGTTACTGCTGCTGCAAACACCTACGAGCAGACGCTTAAAAGTGAAATAGCCAAAAAGGATGCCCCGACAATATTTCAGGTTAACGGTCCTATCGGCTTTAACGAATGGCGCGACTACTGCGCCGACCTAAAAGGCACACAGCTTTATTCAATTTTGAGCGACAAAAATCTGGCTATTGCTGACGGTGACGGCATTTATGCTATTCCCTATGTTGTTGAGGGCTACGGAATTATTTACAATAACGCCATTTTAGATAAATATTTTGCTCTTGACAACCGCCAAAAGAATGTTAATTCGGTAGAGCAAATAACAAATTTCAATGCTCTCAAGACCGTTGTTGAGGATATGACAGCACACAAATCTGAGCTTGGAATAAAGGGCGTTTTCGGCTCTACCTCACTCTCTAGCGGCGAGGATTGGCGCTGGCAGACCCACCTAATGAACATTCCGCTATACTATGAGTTTAATGAAAGCACTGAGTATACCGACCCGACCTTAGCTGGTCTTAACACCACCGATATCGGCTTTAAATATGCCACTAATTTTAAGAATATTTTTGACCTTTACCTTAACAATTCCGCAACTGAAAAGGGTCTTTTAGGCTCAAAATCGGTTGCCGACTCTATGGCAGAATTCGCGCTCGGTCAGGTTGCTATGATTCAGAACGGCAACTGGGCATGGAGTCAGATTGCCGATGTTAAAGGTAATGTTGTAAAGGAAGAAAATATTAAATTCCTGCCGATTTACACCGGTATTACAGGCGAAGAGGAGCAGGGCCTTTGCGTTGGAACAGAGAACTATTTGGCTATAAATTCAAAGTCAAGCGCCGAGCAACAGCAGGCAGCCATTGACTTTTTGGTATGGCTGTTTACAAGCGATACGGGCAAACGCTATGTAACCGAAGAGCTCGGCTTCCTCACCCCCTTTAACACTTTCGGCGAGGACGAGCAGCCCAATGACCCGCTTGCCCGCGAACTTATTTCCTATATGAATATGGAATCTGTAACCTCGGTACCGTGGATATTCACTTCATTTCCGAGCGAAAATTTTAAAACCGAGTACGGTAATTTACTGCTGCAGTATGCTCAGGGCAATAAAACCTTTGACGATGTAAAGCAAGGTGCAATAGATTTTTGGAAGAGGGAAAGGTAAATGCGCGACCCCTTAAAAAGACAATTTTTAATATTTGTGGGGCCCACCCTTTTAGCCTTTCTAATTGCGTTTGCGCTTCCGTTTTTAATGGGAATTTATCTCTCGTTTACTGAGTTCAGAACGGTATCCGATGCCACTTTTGTAGGACTGCAAAATTATCGCACCGCCTTTACCGATTCTACAGGCTTTGTGAATTCTCTTTTCTTTACCGTTAAATTTACAATTGTTTCGGTAATATCTATCAATATTATAGCATTTTTATTGGCGCTCGCCCTTACCCGCGAACTTCGCGGCAGAAACTTTTTCAGAACAGTATTTTTTATGCCGAACTTAATAGGCGGTATAGTGCTCGGTTACATCTGGCAGCTTATTTTCAACGGAATTTTACTGCCATTTGGACAGACGCTTACCTCTAATGCCACATTCGGCTTTTGGGGACTTGTGGTGCTTATGAACTGGCAGATGATAGGCTATATGATGGTAATTTTCATTGCAGGACTTGGCAATATTTCCACCGCTGTTTTAGAGGCGGCAAAGGTAGACGGTGCAGGACCTTTTCGCACGCTGTTCTCGGTTATACTGCCGAATGTTATGCCGTCGATAACCATTTGCCTGTTTTTAACCCTTACAAACTCCTTTAAGCTGTTTGACCAGAATTTAGCGCTTACCGCAGGAGCTCCGGCAAACGAAACCGCTATGCTTGCTCTTGATATTTACAAAACTTTTTACGGCAGAAGCGGCTTTGAGGGTGTGGGTCAAGCAAAGGCTGTAATATTCTCTTTGCTTGTTGCGGTGATAGCCTTACTGCAGCTATATTTTACCCGTCGAAAGGAGCAGGAGGCATAATGAAACATGGAAGCCGTGCGGGGAATATTCTGCTTTATTTATTGCTTTGCGTATTGGCAATAGCCTTTATATTCCCCGTTTTTATAGTTTTAATAAACTCATTTAAGCAGAAGTTTTCAATTAACGACGCCCCCTTTATGCTACCCGACTCTACTACCTTTGCAGGAATTGAAAACTATGTTAACGGACTTTCCGACACCGATTTCCTCTCGGCATTCGGGTACTCCCTGTTTATTACCGTAGCTTCGGTGGCACTTATTGTTGTTGGCACGGCGATGACGGCTTGGTATTTAGTAAGAATTAAAAATAAATTTACGAACTTTTTATACCTCGCCTTTGTATTCTCAATGATAATTCCATTTCAGATGGTTATGTTCACAATGTCGAAAACCGCAAACACGCTTGGGCTTGATAACCCAATAGGTATTGTGTTTATATATTTGGGCTTTGGCGCGGGGCTCAGCGTTTTTATGTTCACGGGCTTTATAAAGGGAGTGCCAAAGGGCATTGAAGAGGCGGCAACCATTGACGGCTGCACGCCGCTAAAGACCTTTTTTCTCGTTGTATTCCCCGTGCTCAAGCCCACCGCCGTTACGGTTGCGATTTTAAATGCTATGTGGATTTGGAACGATTATCTGCTGCCCTACCTTGTTATCGGAAGCGACTATAAAACCATTCCCGTGGCAATACAGTATTTAAAGGGTGGTTATGGCTCGGTTGATATGGGGGCTATGATGGCGGTGCTGATTTTAGCCATTATTCCGGTTATAATCTTCTACCTTTTCGGCCAGCGACACATCATAAAAGGTGTTGCGGCAGGCGCCGTAAAGGGCTGAGCTTGCGAGCGCGTCCGGTGGACGATGCAGCGAGCAATGCGAAGTCGCCGCGGTCGAACTACACGCCACGCTCCAAGTGAGCGTGTGTTCGGGTACCGCAAGTGGGCAAAGCTTGCGAGCGCGTCCGGTGGACGA
>JAZNXU010000011.1:0-26242 GCA_045594065.1 Acutalibacteraceae bacterium | reverse complement strand
CTGCCGGGGCACAAAGCGCACATTAACTCGGTTGCGGTTATTTTGCCCATAACGCTGACAAGCGCCGCGTTTTACCTGTTTGGCGGCAAGGTGGCGCTTTCTGATTCTTACATTTACATCCCCGCGGGGCTTGCAGGGGCGCTTGCGGCAACCTGGCTTATTAAAAAAATTCCCGAAAAGTGGCTGCGGCGCGCCTTTGCGCTGTTTATGATTTGGGCAGGCTACCGAATGATAACAAGGTAAGGAGCGCGGCGTATGAGATGGATAATTATGATTGCGGCGGGGTTTTTATCGGGTCTTATTGGCGGAATGGGGCTTGGCGGCGGTGGAGTTTTAATAATTTACCTAACCGTTTTCGCAGGGGTTGAGCAGCTTCGCGCGCAGGGGATAAACCTGCTTTTCTTTATCCCGATAGCGGTGCTGTCGTGCGCGATTTACGCCGCCAAAAAGCAGATAGATTATAAAACTGTGCTCTTTACCGCGGCGGGCGGAGTTTTAGGCACGCTCGGCGGCGTGGCTTTAAGCTCATATATCGGGGGCAACCTGCTTTCAAAACTGTTCGGCGGCGGTTTAATAGTTTTAGGGCTTTACACGCTGCTATCTAAACAGGAGGGCAGGGGCGAAAATTATAAAAAATAAGAACCTTGGCACGCAATTCGCGTGCCAAGGCGAAAACAACTAAAAAAAGCACTTGCAATAGGGAGACACTTCATAAAGAAGTGTTCTCACTATTTTCTTTTTATATAAAAATTGACACTTTCAGTTTGAAAGTGTCATAGTGGGTTACATGCTTTGAGAAAGGTAAAGACTTGCCGAAAACAACAATTCTTTTTCGGTGTGTAAAAGTGATATTGCAAACTAAAAGTTTGCAGTGATATTTTTGCTTTACAGCAAAAGTGATATAAAAGCCTACGGCTTTTGTGATATTAAATTCGCCATAAAAACTCGGCGTAGCCGAATATCACACGGCATAGCCGTATATCACTGTGGAGCAATATCACTCGCCGATAGGCGAATATAACTGAGGCGCACTTCCTTACGGAGGTGCGCCTCGACCGCGGTCTTTTATTTTATAAGCACTTTTTCGATTTTACCGATAATTAAATTATGCAGGTCGCCGTTATAATTTTTCTCAAGCACCTCTTTATCAGTAAAGCCGCTATCAAGAAGCGGGGCACAGTACTGCTTTTTGCAGATAATAACAAGCCTTGCCTCACTGAAATAGACAGTGTTATTAGCAAAGACGGGGGTCAAACCCGTCTGATTGGTTTTGTCGGTATCGCGGCCGCTCTTTCTGCCGCAAACGGCGTGGATAGCCTTGTTATCCCCATAGAAAGAGAGTGAAAAATAATCATTCTTTTCTAAAAACTCCATAGTATAGCGTTGCGGGCGTACTACCACCGCTACAGAGTCACTCCCCCACATCTCGCCCATAAAGCCCCAAGATGCCGTCATCATATTATATTTGCCGCTATCCCCTGCGGTAATTAGCATCCACTCATTTTTTATAATGTCAATTAAATTATCGGTAATTTCGGTAGGTTTAATTTCTTTCCACATAAAATCACACTCCTATATATAAATAGTAACATATTTAATTTCTTATTACAATTAAAATTCGTTAAAAAATTATCTATTAAGGTATTGTCATTTCGCGTTCTTTTTGTTATAATAAATCTGTACAGTCGAATTTTGTAAATACGACTAAAATACCGAAAGGAGTACATATATGATTATTTCAAAAGAAGTTGAAAATATGTGCCCCCTTGCCAAGGGCGCATACCATGGTCCCGCTCCCATTCCGGAAGAGGGAAAATGGGTTCAGGTTAAGGAAGTTAAGGATATTTCCGGCTTGACTCACGGCATTGGTTGGTGCGCACCGCAACAGGGCGCATGCAAGCTCACCCTCAATGTTAAAGACGGTATTATCGAAGAGGCTCTTGTTGAGACCATCGGCTGCTCGGGTATGACCCACTCTGCTGCTATGGCGTCTGAAATCCTTGTTGGTAAGACAATCCTCGAGGCACTTAATACAGACCTCGTTTGCGATGCTATCAACACCGCTATGCGTGAGCTTTTCTTACAGATTGTTTACGGTCGTACTCAGACTGCTTTCTCTGAAAACGGTCTGCCGATCGGCGCCGGTCTTGAAGACCTCGGTAAAGGTCTTCGCTCACAGACAGGTACAACCTACGCTACCTCTTTAAAGGGTCCGCGTTATTTAGAGCTTGCCGAGGGCTACATTACAAAATGTGCTGTTGACGAGGCAGGCACCATTATCGGTTACAAGTTCGTTCACCTTGGCAAAATGATGGAAATGATTGCTAAGGGTATGGACGCTAACGAGGCTTTAGAGAAAGCCAGCGGTCAGTACGGACGCGTTGATGATGCTGCAAAGCTTATCGACCCGCGTCACGAATAATTTAAGTGGAGGTAAATAAAAATGGCTTTATTCGAAAGTTATGAAAGAAGAATTGACCAGATTAATGCTGAGCTTAAAAAGCACGGCATCTCCTCCATTGAGGAAGCTAAAGAAATCTGTGACAAAGCAGGCGTTGACGCTTACGGTTTAGTTAAGAGCATTCAGCCCATCTGCTTTGAAAATGCTTGCTGGGCTTATGTTGTAGGCTGTGCAATCGCTATTAAGGACGGAGTTAAGAGTGCTGCTGAGGCTGCTGAGAAAATCGGTCTTGGACTTCAGGCATTCTGCATTCCCGGCTCTGTTGCCGACGACCGCAAGGTTGGTATCGGCCACGGTAACCTCGGTGCAATGCTTCTCCGTGATGAAACCAAGTGCTTTGCTTTCTTAGCAGGTCACGAGTCCTTTGCTGCTGCTGAGGGCGCAATCGGTCTTGCACGCAGCGCTAACAAGGCAAGAAAAGAGCCGCTCAGAGTAATTCTTAACGGTCTTGGAAAAGACGCCGCTAAGATTATTTCCCGTATCAACGGCTTTACCTATGTTCAGACTAAGTTTGACTATTTCACAGGCGAGCTCAAGATTGTTGAGGAAATCGCTTACTCAAACGGCGAGCGCGCTAAGGTACGCTGCTACGGTGCAGACGATGTTCGCGAGGGCGTTGCCATAATGCACAAGGAGGGCGTTGATGTATCCATCACAGGTAACTCAACCAACCCCACCCGCTTCCAGCACCCCGTTGCAGGCACCTACAAAAAAGAGTGCATTGAGCAGGGCAAGAAGTACTTCTCAGTAGCATCTGGCGGCGGTACAGGCCGTACCTTACACCCCGATAATATGGCTGCAGGCCCCGCTTCCTACGGTATGACCGATACTATGGGTCGTATGCATTCTGACGCTCAGTTTGCAGGCTCATCTTCCGTTCCTGCCCATGTTGAGATGATGGGTCTGATCGGTGCCGGTAACAACCCGATGGTTGGTATGACTGTTGCATGTGCCGTTGCAGTTAACGAAGCACTGAACAAATAATCGCAGATTATTTGTAATGAAATTTGCCTTACGGCAAATGAAATTCACATTGCGAATGAAATGCTAACGCATGAAATGTGCCGCATCAAAAGATGTGGCACATTGTTTTAAATTAAGACAAATTGGGCAAATTTTATTTCATGCAACGCAAGGTGCATTTCATAAGGAAAAGTATAATATGTAAATTAAAAGGACTCAGGATTTTTCCTAAGTCCTTTTTTGTTGCAATTTTAAATTTTATGTGGTAATATAATGTTGCTACACGAATTTAATATTCTCTACACGGGGAATAATACCTTGGTAAAAGGTGTTTTCCTCTTATTCCCGTGTGGAGTTAATTCGTGTAGCAACGACTGAGGGTGAACACTTTTTCGGCACACTCTTCGGGGTGTGCTTTTTTATTGAGGTATTATATGAAACCCATTAAACGAGTAGTAATAGCAGGGTGCAGAGATTATAATAATTATAAAGAGGCAAAATCTTATATTGACTTTTGCCTGTCTAATATCCGAAAGAAAAACGACATTGTTATCGTTTCGGGTTGTGCAAGCGGTGCCGATGCTATCGGGGAACGATATGCAAAGGAGTACGGTTTTAAGGTTGAAAAATACCCTGCTGATTGGAAAACATACGGAAAAAGCGCAGGACCAAGACGAAACAAGCAAATGGCAGAGATTAGCGATTATGTAATCTGCTTTTGGGATGGAAAAAGCAGGGGTACAAAATCGATGATTGAATTTTCAAAAAAATTAGGCAAACCCATAAAAATACACAACATAAAAAGGACTTAGGTTTTTCCTAAGTCCTTTTTCTATTCTGTACAAAAGAATCCTATTTCCATTTGTGCGACAGGTTTCATAGGCTCATTATCTTTTGCTCTATCTGCCGTATAACCTCAATAAACACCGCATCGCTTTGTCCTGTGGGATCGGGCAATCCCCAATTATCGTCAAAAGCTCTGCCAATGAACGGACAGCCGACATCACATCCCATAGATATAGCAATATCGGGAGATGGTATTTTATCAAAGGTTTTGCTGTACTGTGTCTGTTCCATATCAACGCCGTAAAGCTGTTTGATTAGCCGTACCGCATCTTGATTGATCTGCGGCTTGGTTTGCGTGCCGGCCGAATAAAAGTCATACTTATCCCCAACGAGATATTTGCCAAGCGCTTCGGCTATCTGACTGCGACAGGAGTTATGTACACAGATAAAGGCTATTTTCTTTTTCAATGGAACGGACACCTCTCTTTGATGCACTGATTATTCTCATTTGAATGACTGCATTTGATTTTATCAAGCTCCATATCTACACCAAGATGCATTTTTGCAAATTCCACCGCCTGTATGATAGCAGTATAAGAGTTCCGTTTGCAACAGCGAGGACCGCCAAGCGAAGCAATAGCACCCAAAGCATTGGAGGTCATTTGGTTTGATAACCCCCACTCTTTGTTTTTGAGGGGTGTTGAATCCGTAACAATGGAAACAAACATTCCTGCACTGATACCTGCACCGCAAGCGCCCCAATAGCCGCACGCACCGCCGGGGACTTTTTTGCCCCTTGACTGCATTTCTGCAAGACTTTTTTTAAGTTCGATTTCTCCGCCCGCATTTTTATAGGAAGTAAGCAGTGCAGAGCCTACAATAATATGGTGTTCCGGACCATGCATATGGCAAAACGGAAGCGCCATTAACTTACGAACGATTTCTATGGGATTTTTAGAATCCTCGGCAAGGCAAACGCCTATTAGTGCGTCAATACCATTTGTGTGGCAATCGTTGCACACATAATGCCCATTTTTGCAAATAGTTTTGCTACTATCTTTCTTATGACAGACAGCACATTCCATTAGCTCGTCTTTTTCTAAATATGTAAGCGGTGCTCCGCAAACCAAACATTCATTTACCATAACATTCTCCTTGAAAAGCCGCCGAATATTTTTGCGTTTATGTGTAGTATCATATCCGCTCTGGCTGTAATCGGAAATTTTGAGCCTTGTCGGTTTTCATTTGGGTAATTCCGTTCTTGCGCAAAGCATCGCGACCATGTTGCAAAAACACAAACACCACCGAGGAATATTTTATCACATCTTGTTTAAAAAATCATTAAAATTTTAATATTTATTCGGGTGATTATATTTTCATCACCAAATTGATTTTATAACCCGATTTGCTGACAAAGCCGCACAATAATTAAATCTTACGCTCTATCGTCGGTTTTGATTATTGCGCTAAAGCCTGCTTTTTTGAGTTTTTCGGCGAGGGCTTCGGCATTTTTCTTCTCCTTAAATGCCCCTGCCTGAACATAGTAAAGAGTGCCATTAGGCGCGGGAGATGGCGGCGTAGCTACAGGTGCTGATACTGCCGCCTTTTTTAAATTTCCAAACTCGACTATTGCCTCCACTATACCGTCGGCGGCTTTTTGAGCGAAGTCCTCGGTTAAAATTATTGGGACATCGGTGCTTGAATCCATAAAGCCGCACTCAAGCAGCACTGCGGGCATACTTGTAAGTCTGCACTCGGCAAAATCTGCAACGCTCAGCGGTGTTGCGCGGTTGCCGCGAAGACCTGTTTTAGCAATTATCTTATCGTAAAGCAGCTTTTGCAGCCTCTTAGTGGTATCGTCTACCTTTAAATAGGTAAACGCCATTACTCCCCCGCCGCTGCCGCCGCTAACACCTGCATTATGGTGCACCGACACATATATATCTGCGCCGAAGCTGTTCGCCGCTTTGGCGCGGCTTTCCACAGTTCGGTCAGTCTGACCTGTGGGGTCATCAAGGCGCATTAGCTCATAGCCCGTGTAGGACTTTAGCTTCTGCTCAATAAAAGTGCAAATTCTGCCGTTTAAAAACCACTCTCTGGTTTCATTAGGGTCAAGGCTTTTCAAACAGCGCTTGCCCGCCGTACCCAAATAGTGACCCGCGTTAAGTGCAATTTTAAGCATTTTTGTTCTCCCCTTTTAATGATTTAAAAAAGGCATCAGCCCGCTTTGCCTCTTCGGAAAAACTGTTGTTATACCACCAAGCCGAGATGATACAACCGACTTCAATCAGCGCCTCTATAAGCGCGAGCACCGTGCTTTCCCCAACATTAATTACATTAACGCCCACCGCTTTAAGTATTAAATTAAGCACCACTATAACCGTCATTACGGTACGCACAATCGTCCATTTTGAAATTTTCATAATAATTCTCCTTCAACTTATTGTTAATTGACTTAATTTGCTCCTCCATAACCGGAACCTTGTATGTAACACTGCTTAACAGGTCCACCTTTTTTTCAAGCTGTTCAATACGGTAATTAGTAAGCTTGCCGGAGGTTATAATTCCGCCAAAGGTGCCGAGCAGTGTACCGCCAAAGGAAATAAGAGCAATAATTACTGTTTCGTTCATTAGATTACTTCCTTTATATTTTTAAGTTGCTCGGCGTTTGCGGCATTCTCGCTAAAAAGCGAGGAATACGAAAAATACACAAACCCCGATATGTTATACTGCCGAACGCACTCTATCTGCCGCGCGACAATAGTGTTATCTGCCTGCCATTCGGTACTGTCCGGCTCACTGGTGGTGCCCGATTTATACATAGGCAACCCGATTATCAGGCGAACATCCTTGTTTTCGGTGATATCCAACCACTTAATAATCAGATTTTCAAAGCGAAAGCGTTCAATCGGATATTCAAACCCGAAATAGAGCTGTGGCAGAATATAATCGATATATCCGCCGCCTATCCAGCCCTCAACATCGGCGTAAAGGGTGTTGTAGCACCTATCAAGGTCGGCTGCAGGGCTTATTCCAAACATAAGCTCGCTGTTATGCGCCTTGACAGCGCCGTACACGCCAAGCATTAATGTATTAACATTGGTACGGCGCCATTCCTCTAAGGTCAGCGGAGTTTGGGTTGAGCTTTCATATGCGCTAAAGCTTGCCTTATCGAACTCGGCATCGGTGGTCGGATAAAAATAATCATCGAAATGTATTCCGCTAACTGCATAATTATTCAGTATTTCCCGCACACCCGAGAGCACCTTATTCCTTACAGCACTGCTTGCGGGATTAAGATAAATTCCGCTATCGGTAAAGCCGATATTAGAGTAGCTTTCGCTGTTTTCATCGCTCAGCCATTCCTTTACAAAGCCATCAGGCAGTGTGTTTATATTACTTGAAGAGGTCTGTACGCGATAAGGGTTTATCCAAGCGTGCAGCTCAATTCCAGCCGCGGCACATTTTTCTACCGCTATAGCGAGAATATCCCCCGCCCCGCTGTGACGCTCAGGGTAAATTTCCGAGGGATACACCGCATCGCAAAAGGCAACAGTATGAAAATATACCGTATTAACGCCCACTGTCTGCATTTTTTCAAGCGCCGCTGAAAACTCAGTGCCAAAGCCTGCGGGAGAATTAACCATAGCATCTATTTCGCTGTAGGTTACCCACACTCCGACCGTTTCTTTCTCTATATTAGGCGCCTGTGTATCGGCAGTGTCCGCCCTATCACAAGCACAAAGCAAAAGCAACACCGACATTAAAGCCGCACAAAGCCTTAGAATTTTCATAGACTTACCCCACTACTCTGAAAGCTTACGGTACTCAAAACCCATTCCACGAAGCTCAAGCCTATTAGCCGAGCTTATGCTAACCGCGCATTTTACTGCACGCAAAAACGGAAACAGGCGAAGCACCCTTGGTTTTTCGTTCTCATAAGAAATATTTATGTTCTTTGTACGCAAGGTATCACCCTTTTCGTCGATAAAGCTTACCGTAAAATTACCCTTGCAGTAAATATTAAGCAGCAGTCGGTCTACCGACTTATAGTTATATTCACTGCCGAAATTGTAAGCGTGGGTAAGAATTTCGGTGCTTATTGGTGCAGTTTTTTGCTCGAGCATATAATACTCCGAGGCATAATAGCTATCCTCATTACTTTCACTCATAACGGCGGCATAGTAATAAATTACCGTCGATACGGCCGCACGCCCCACTAGTGCTATATCCTCACCGTAAGCTACCCCGCCGACAAAGCAGGAGTCTGACGGAAATCGCCATAAATCCCAAGCAGGATTTTTAAGTGCGCTGTCCGATGCCGAAAGGCTCAGCACATAGGCGCAGTTATCGCACACTAGAATGTATTTATCATAGGTGCTAAAGGCAAAAATGTTCTCACCCGTGCCTAGCACCGAAATACTATCGTTTATAGGTACCGAAATTTCCTTTACGGTACCGTCGAATAGCAATGCATAAATTTTATTATCGGTGCCGACAAAGAAGACCTTATTATGCACCGCCTTTGCCGAATTTGCCCTAGAACAGCCGATATTACCCGTTAAAAATTTTGCCGTTACCTTGCCAGAAGCAATATCCGCCTTATAAATTTCACCCTCTTTAAGCACCATAAGGGAATCGCGGCAGGGGGCTATTGCAACAATTTTTTGACCCGTTTGCCCAACATTCACACAGTTATTGTGCGGTATGTAAAATGGATTGTTTTCAGCGCTCACCATCATAAGAGATGGTATTTCGGTGTTCCCTGCCAACACCAATCTTGAGCCAGTGCCCGAAAAATTATACCAACCGCTAAGTGTCATATTGGCTTTTTTGCGGTAGTCCTCATCGGTTTCGTGCTTAATCGTCACTTTCAGGTTATTATCATAGCCGTAAATTTTCTGAGGAACAAAGCCCGCAGGGTTGCTTGTGAAAAAGAAATATCCGTTATTACAGCTCACATTGATTTCATAACCGTTATAGCTTACCTTATTTGAAACACCTGAGCCGCTGGGAATTGTAAATATGAGATGGGTTGCGTAGTCTGCCAAAAGGTCAAACTTCAAATAATCCTCTTTAGAGGTATCAAGCGCTTTAAATGGCAGGTAAAAGCCGTTAGAGGCGCCGTCGGTGCTGTAATAGCAGTTGCAAATACCGCTTAGCATATTAAGCGGCTCAAGAAATTCGGGCTCGGGCAGAGTAACCTCACACATATGATACATATTGCCTCTGCCGTTTATATAATAATCTGGAATGTACATTTCTTCTTCGCTTAAAGAATACCATACCGACATATCATCGGATAACTCGTAAGCCTCGAAGATATACATATTCGCGGTGTTGATTTGTACCTTTATAAGAGCAAATATTCCACTGCCCTTAACAGGAGATGCCGTAAAGCAAATAATAGACTGCGGCATTTTTATGGTGCCATCGGCGCCTCTCGGGAACTCAATGGTTGCGGCATCGGTAACGGTGCCGTCTGCCGATAGCAGCTTAAAGGCATAACGGTAGGAAAAAGAGCCGAGTGCCATATACTGCACAGTAAGCTGCGAATAAACACCGTTAAGCAGGGTTACGGCATCGGTAAACTGAAAGCTCTGTGCGCGGCTTCGGTTAAGCTCGCCCAAATTAACCCCTGTAGCCGATACCGCCTTGCGGGTTTTAAAGGCGCCGTCTGAAAGCTCGGTGTTTAAAGCAAACCTCATTGAATTATCTGAGGTATTAACAGCATTAATTCCGCCAAAATTATTCACCGAAAACAGCTTTTTGCCGCTCTCGCTCATTTTTGGATAGTTCATATAGCTTCCCCCTTACGGCATAACATTTTTTACAGCGCCTATTTGCGATTTGCACTTCTTGCGCTTTGCGTTATAAATATCGGAAAGTATATTCTGCTTTTCCTTTTCCCCTGCATACAATGCCATAAACATAGCCACCCCGTAAGGCAGGGCATCGAGAATGGCGGCGGACGCCTCAATTTCCTCAGTAAGATTTTGGCACTCGCTCTCATTCAAATCGAAAAGCACACGGTTGCACATAGCAAGTGCATCTTTTAAAAAGGGGTATTCCGCTGCAGTATTATCCGAAAAGGAGTAGCCTAAAAGCTGCATTGCACTTTTGTATACATCGTTTACTGTCATACAGCCGCCTCCTTAACTGTGCGAATAAGCTCCTCAACCTCGGGCACAACACCGCGCGGCAGGCGCTTTAGGTACTGCTTTACGCTAATTGCACCGCGGGAAAGCAGATTGTCGAGCGTTTTAATCTTTATTTCGGCATCGAACGACTCTACTGAGGTTACCTCTGCTTTAGAGCAGATAATCAGGTCGCGGTATTTATCGCCGTCAAAGGGCATATACCAAACGCCGTTTTCATCTGAAATTTTAATTTTTCTTTTGCCGTACTGTGTAATCCAGAACTCTGCCCAAATACGGGAAATCTCCTCTAAAAACTCAAAATACCTGTTCTGCAGCATTTTAAGCGGCATAATTGCGGCGTTTCTGAGTGTGAGTATTGCTGAAGTATTATTCGGGTCAACATCGCCTAGCGCCGCAGAGCTGGCACCGCTCTGGGTTAGTGTGTTTTCGATTAAAGGCTCTATAACCGACACAAAGTTTCCCGAATAATCGGGCGGACTTACATATCTTATCGCGCTTTCAACCTCCTCGCCAGTGCCGAAAACCTTGATTATCTGACCTGGGTCGTTGGTTATTTCCCCATCAACAACATCGCCGTTTACAACGAGCGTGGGCATACCTGTAGACATAGCCGACCACACGCCCGAGGTTATCATACGGTTAACCGCTATCTGGTTGGGGATTAAATAGGTTATTTCGCTGTCGCCGTATGCGCTTGCCGTGCGGCGCTCCCAACGGAATACCGCCAGCGGATAAAGGCGTACACCAATATCCCATTTATCTCTTACCGTAGCCGTTTCGGTTACCATTTTGGCATAGATTTTATACTCGCTGCCGTCCTCGTTCCATTCTTTAAAAAGCTTAGTAAGCACCGTCACGCGGGTTTCATCGCACGCCGCATTATCGGGCTTTATATTGTCATACATTTCACGGCTATCACTAAAGCGCATAGCATATCGGCGCACCTCGTCTATATGCCAAGTAGATGCGATAATTATGTACGGCTGTGACTGAATATCGCCGTTTTTAGGGTCACCGAAATACACATCCTCAATGCCTATAACCTCACTTTTTATATCGCCCTTAATTGCAACACCGCGGTTGGCATCGGCATAAAGACCGGTGGAAATTTCGGGGTCCCAATAGGTGTAAATAACTCCTGTGCCGCTAACATAGGCATTCTTAAGCGCCTGCTCGGATATTGAGCTAAAGCGTAGCCTTTCAGCCGTTACACGCTGGTAATCGTTAAGCGCCGAAACCACAAGAGCTATCTCCTCTTCCGCATTTTCGGGCACTACATTCTCGCCTGATGCTATGCGGCGCCTTATGCCCGATACCTTTTCTGCCGATTTTATAGTGTTTGGCACGCCCTCTGCCGAATAGGTAATGTTGGCTTCGTTTGAAAGCAATACCGACATTTTATAATCACCGATTCGCTTTATCAGGTTATGGCGCACAAGCGGTCGCTCATTGCCGCACTTAGCTCCGTACCACTGGTCACCCGCGAAAAAGCGCTCATTAACCTTTATCTGCTCATAAAGACCTTTACTGCCGATAGAGGCTTTATACTGCCGTTGGCTGTTATACTCCGAAAATATCTGTTCGGGACTGTTCAACATAAATCTTCCTCCCGTTTGCCCTGTGCGGCAAAAAGCCGCACAGAACATTAAAATGATTATTCATAAACTTCTGCTTTCAAAATGTCAGAGTTAACCGAGTGAATACCGTCAACCGTAACCTTTGCATAGAAATAGAAGTTGCCGAGCTCTTCAAAGCCCTCAAAGGTGTACTTAGCTGTAGTAGCGCCGGGTATTTTAACCGCTGTGGTAAGCGCTTCATCGGTAGCTATATACCACTGAACTGCAACATCCTCGCTGTCAGATGTAACTCTTACCTCTAAATCATACGGTACGCCTCTTTGACCCATAATATCGGTACTAACAAGCTCAACGCTGAGTGAAGAGGAAAGGCAGGTCCAGATGCTGTCTAAATCCGAATTCTTTACAAATACATCGTAGTAAATGCGGTAGTCGAACTTATAGGCATCGGCATCTAAGTTCTGCTCGGGAGTGAACACGCGCATATTCTCGGTCTTTTTAACAAGATGAGCCGCCTTTTTCGGGCATACCAACATATAAATTTCCTTTGCTGTATCAAGCGGAGTGAAGCCACCCTCGCCGGAGTTTGAGAAGTTATATGCCGTTTTCATACGCTCGCCCACAACCGGAATAAGAGCCACGCCGTTAATCGACTTAACGGTTAAATTAATGTCGCCCTGCTTAAAGTCGCTTGAAATAATCATACGGTTGATTTCGGGGCTGTTCTGCAGAGCCGCATATACGCCGCCGTTAACAAAAGCTACAAGCTCCTCGTCATAGCCTACATTTTTTCTAACCTCTGTAATTAAGTTTGTTAAGGTTTCAAACGGCTTTTCGTTATCGAATTTCATAGTATTGCCGCGTGAAATAGCCACACCTGCAAGCTTTGAAAGAACATAGGCATCACACTCGGGAACTACCTTAGTGCGAACATACTCGCCTAAAATCTTGCCTGCAAGGCTTGCAATACCGGTTTCATCCATATCCTCGCGGTCAATCTGAAGACTTCTAGCACGGTCCATCTTCATAGTGTATGAGGTGTTGGAAACGGTTATTGCGCCGCGCGAATAGCCGTTGTCGCGGTCGTAATCTGCAAGACCCTGAAAATTAATATTGGGAATAATTACGGTTTTAGCGCCTACGAACTTTTTGCCGAAATCATTGTCGGCGAAAAAGCCTGTAGCGCTTTTCTGTGCAAAGAGCTTATCAAGCTCTGCTGAATATTTTACTGCTGTTTCTAATGAATTGATTGCCATAGTTTTTAACTCCAAATTCCTTTAATAAATTCTTCGTTCACGCTGGATTTTTCAGCCGCGTGAACTGCCTGTGAACCGACGCTTGCATTTTTGCTCTCAAGCTGCTTAAGTTGTGAGTCCCGCGCCGCTTTCTGTTGCCTGTGATTATAAAGCAGATAGGCTGATAAAAGATTTCCGCCGAGCAGCTCTACCGAGTCTATTACTTCACTCGGTAGGTCATCAATTGATTTAATCTCGGGGAACTCCTTACTTAAAGCGCTCAGCTTATCCTGCGCGCCCAGCCCTGCTGCCTTTTCAAGCTCAAGAATGCGGTCGGCAAGCTCCTCGTTGCCGGCACAGCTACTGAGCACCTCAGCGCGATGTGAGCCGAATTTCATAGCCTCTATTTCGGTTATATAATCCGAAACGCTTTTGCCGTCCCTCGCGGCTAAATCCTTAAGCCGCTGAAAATCGGGCAGAATGCTATCAAACTTCAGCCCCTTTTGCGCAAGGGCAACTGCCTCGTCGTAGGGAATTTCGCGTGTTTCCTTATTAAATTTCAGCGTTATCCCCTGTCTGTCGCTTTGTTTGGGCGGATTTTGCGGTGTGGTTGCCTCATTCTCCGCTGTCAAATTTTCTGCATCAACCTTTGGTTGGGTTGAGAGCATTTCAATTTTTTCATTTTCCATACTTTAGCTCCTTTATATTTAGGCTCACGCCTGTTCACTGCCGTCATAGCTTAAAAAGTTGCGGTACTCATCGTTTGAAAACTCGAGTGTTCCGCCCTTTATAAGGTGTTTGCCTGTTGTTTTTGTTGCTTTACCTTTAAATTTACATTCGCCGACATTAAAGCCCAATAAAAAGGCAGCAATGGCGGTCATACAGATTGTAAAGCCTGTCATATTATCCAGCCTCCTGTTAAATCTTTTTTTGTGATACCCGAGGCTATGCCCACATTTCCGCCCACAATCCTGTCAGGGTGAAAGCTTTTAACATCGAAAAAGGCGTAGCGCATAGCATCCATTAAATGGTTGTTTTGGTCCTTAGGCACATTGCCCGACGGATTATCCCTATCCCATACATAAGAGGAAAGCTCAGCCAAGGTATTTATGCAGGCGGGATTTACAATAATTTTGTATTCCGAAATTCCCATAATACCGTTTATAACACTGTCTTTACCCTTAACACTTGGCAATACGCGGGTAATGCCGAGTCGGCGCAGGTCCTCATTACTCTTAGGCTCGGCGCTGTCTGCCCGAATACGCTCTTTACTGTAGCCCTTTTTCTTGATTTCTGCCGCTATATCACTGTTGAGCATTCGGGTCTTATAGAACTCGTCGAATATGTAGATAATCCTATCCACAGGGTTTGCCGCAAAGGCGATGAATGCTGTCGGGTCGCTTGAATATCCGTAATCAAGTCCGAAAAAGCTCCGCCATTTATAGGCGTCACTCGCTTGAATTTCGGGAACACCAACCTCGTAATTCTCAAACACAAGCCCCTCGGCAACACCCCATTCGCCCAAGCCCGCAACGCGGTAGCGCACGGGGCTTATCCTTTTCATTCTCTCGAAAACAGCACGGTCGGTCGAATCAAGAAATTCATTGCATAAATAGTTGGTTGAATACACCGACACCGCGCCGTCCTTGCGGTCAAAAAAGCGGGATTTAAGCCAATGCTTTTCACTCCAAGGGTTAAAGGTTATGGTGGTCTGCTTAAATAGCGGAGGTGCTACAGCGCCCCTCGGCACCGATAAATCAAGCTTTTCAAAATCGCTCTCGTTATCGATTTCATAAGCCTCCTCAATCCATACAAAGCAAAGGCTGCCCCTTGTTACGGTGGTAGAGGCAAGCTTTAAAACATCGTCAAAGCCACGAAAGAGAATCTTCTGCCCCGTTGGCTTATAGGTCATCTCTAATGGCGCCACGCTGTTATGCCAAAGCTCAGCTACCCCGAGCTTTTCCTGCGCCCATTTCAGCTGAGCAAAGGTGGAATCACGGTGGGTGTTCATAACCGCCCGCACCACTAAAAGATTACTGCCCTCATAGCGCATAAGCCTGTAAATTAAATTGAGCGCGGTTGTGGTGGACTTTTTAGAGCCCTTTCCGCCCTTTAGCACCCTGTAACGAGATTTATCACACCAGAATTCATCGTAACCGCCGCCCACAAGGGCTGACAGCTTAATATCCGATGTCGTCAATAATTCTCACCACCCCGAAGTTGCTTACATCTGCCCCCGATTCGCCGATAATTGAGCGTAGCTCCTTTATAGCGGTCAAATCTCCCGATGCCGCCTTTTTATAAAGTGCCGCCGCTATCACGGTGAATTTATTCGGTCTTTTCACCTCAAAGCCCAGTTCGTTCAAAAACTGCTGTTCAGCCTCACTCACACCCTCAAGCATAAGCGAGCTCATATTTTCCTTAAGGCTCTTTCTTGCCACTTAACTCACCGCCCTTTCGACGCGTATAATTATAGCAAATCAATTTGCGACATTCACCGACATCTTTTAAGCACAGGCGTGCAGCGAAATTCGTAATTCGTAATTAATATAAACATATTGTAGAGCGAATTCAATTTGGCTTAGCAACAAAAAACTCTTTATTTTTACCGAAAATATGGTATACTGTAAAATGAAATGGAAGTGTTTATTTATGCAGTATATTTTGGCATCACAGTCGCCTCGGCGACTTGAGCTTTTAAAACTTATAACCCCTAATTTTGAGGTAATTCCCGCCGATATTAACGAATCCCTGCCCGATACGGTGGCTCCCGATTTCGGTCCCGAATTTTTAGCGGTTAAAAAGGCGGCGCACATAGCCAAAAGCCACGAAGACTGCCTTGTTATCGGTGCGGATACAAGCGTTTTGCTCGGCAGTACCGTTCTCGGCAAACCCAAAAGCACAGATGAAGCCCGAGAAATGCTCACTGCGCTCTCTGGTAATACCCACCGCGTAATAACCGGCTGCGCCCTTTTCTATAAGGGCAAGCATTTAAGCTTTAGTGAAGAAACCGCCGTTGAATTTTACCCGCTTACAGATGATGAGATAAACCGCTATATAGCCTCTGACGAGCCAATGGACAAGGCAGGCGCCTACGGCATTCAGGGCGGCGGCAGCCTTTTTGTTAAGGAAATTCACGGTGATTACTTCAATGTTGTAGGTCTGCCCGTAGGCAGGCTGAATAGAGAAATTAAGAACTTTTTAAAGATTTGCGGAGAAAGCTATGAAGAAAAATGATGTGGTAGTTTTAGATATTACCGCCACCTCGACCGACGGCTACGGCATAGGAAG
The DNA here is from genome assembly GCA_045594065.1 of Acutalibacteraceae bacterium. Taxonomy (GTDB): domain Bacteria; phylum Bacillota; class Clostridia; order Oscillospirales; family Acutalibacteraceae; genus SIG565. The sequence continues at coordinate 9,768 of JAZNXU010000011.1, read as the reverse complement.
ACACGACGGTATTGCAGTATTTGTGCCAAATTCCGCCGAGGGCGATAGGGTTGAGGCTAAAATTTTAAAGGTTAAGAAAAGCTATGCCTACGGCAAGGTTGAAAGGCTTATTACGCCCTCGCCCGACCGTATTGCGCCCGATTGCAACACTTTCTCGCGTTGCGGCGGTTGTGTTTACCGCCACATAAGCTACAAAAAAGAGTGTGAAATAAAGGCTAAAAAGGTCGAGGACTGTATTAGAAGAATCGGCGGTATTGAGCTTAAAGCACAGCCTATACTCGCCGCCGAAAATATTCAAGGCTACCGCAATAAAGCACAGCTACCAATAAGTGAAAACGGCAAAACGGGCTTTTTTGCGCCTCATTCACACCGCATAATCGAAACAGATGCCTGCCTGTTATCCCCAAAAATTTTCAATGAAATTGCCGCAATTTTCAGTCAGTGGATAACCGAATACGGCATTTCCGTATATAATGAAGCAGAGCATAAAGGGCTGCTTCGCCACCTTTATATGCGCATCGGCGCGGCAAACGAAGAAACAATGGTGGTGCTTGTAATCAACAGCGATACTCTTCCCCACTCTAATGAGCTTTTGGAGAAACTAAAGGCACTGCTCGGCAATAGACTTTGCAGTTTTCAGATAAACATAAATAAACGCGACACCAATGTAATTTTAGGGGACACCTGCCGAGTTCTTTACGGAAAGGAATATATTACCGATACACTTTGCGGTGTAAAGGTACGCATTTCTCCCCTATCTTTCTATCAAGTCAACCACGATATGACCGAGCAACTGTATAAAAAAGCCGCCGAGTACGCTGTACCCGACGGTAAGAATATTATCGACCTTTATTGCGGAGCCGGAACTATAGGACTTTCTATGGCTAAAGCGGCAAAGAGCATAATAGGTGCTGAAATTGTACCCGAGGCGGTAACCGACGCACGGCTTAACGCTAAAGAAAACGGCATAGATAATGCCGAATTCATCTGTGCCGACGCCGCCGATGCGGCAAAACAACTAAGCAATCGCGGCATTTCAGCAGATGTCGTTATCCTCGACCCACCCCGCAAAGGCTGCAGCGAGGAATTGCTTAACACCGTTGCAACCGAGTTTTCACCCGAGCGAATTGTCTATATCTCCTGCGACCCCGCAACCCTCGCGAGAGATTGCAAAATTCTGAATGACCTCGGCTATAAACTTAAAGAATATACCCCCGTAGACCTTTTCCCCCGAACGCACCATATAGAAACTATCGCTTTATTACTAAAGCAATAGTTTCAGCGGTATGTAACTAACAAAACTCGATATGCCTGCGAGTGCAGGCATATCATATCGAATTTTGCACAGCAAAATATATCGGCAAGGTGCTTTCCCCTTGACAAAAATTTGCGTTTGTTATAAAATAACTAATGCAAAATATGCGCTTATACCTCAGCAGGATAGAGGGTCCGCCTCCTAAGCGGAACGCCCCGCGTTCGAATCGCGGTAAGCGCGCCAAAAAAGCACTGCGAAAGCAGTGCTTTTTATCCAATCCGACAGGATTGGTATGTCATCACGCCTTGGCTTGTATGTTATCCGTTGCTTTGCAACTGTATGTCATCAGCCGTTAGGCTGTATTAAAATCCTGTCGAATTGATGACATGCATCTTTAACAAAATGATGACATACAACACTTCGTGTTGATTACATACCGTCTTGCGACGGATTACATACAATGCTTCGCATTGATTTGGAGGCGGTTTTATTTTATAAAAATCGCAAAACATAATTTTTTAAACTATCCGAATTAAAGCATCGCAAAAAGATGTCGTTGAATGTCGCAATATGAGCCGCTATAATATTCACATAAATTTAAGTTAAGCATAATATATTATCGATGCTTAGGCATAATAATTAGGCATATTCGGGCAATTTCCGTTATAAAGGCTTGCATTGCAAAAAAATATTGACAAATGATCAGGCAAATTGTATAATGAATATGCAAGGAGTACTTGTTACTTCTGCTCCCTATGAAATATGGGCTTTGCCGAAAAAGTGCATATTGAGGGTCTCCCGAGAGTTTGTGTGTGGAAGGTAGCTTCAATTCGGCTATGACTTTAGTCAAAAAAAACACTCAGCAATGCAAGTTAAAGGCGTTTCGGAAAACCGAAACGCCTTTGCTTTTAGGAAGAAGTGAAAAATTTGACGAATATTCAGGAATGCGCAAAGCTCTACGGCACCCTTTTTAATAAATTTTATATTTATAAAATTGAGGGCGACATAACCTTTAAAATATCATTTTCTGCAGGTAACTTTTATCATCTTTTAGGGTTGCATAAACTAACAGATTTACCCCAACTTATTATTGATAAAAAAATAAATACTGCCACTAAAATTTATTCAAAGATTTTAGACGGTGATATCTCATGTAAAACCATTGAAAGCAGTGCTCACTATTCAAAAATAGCCGATAGAATTACATATTTCGAAAAAATTCTTGAAGTTTTAGACAGTAAAAAATGCAAAATAATTATTGATTTTGATGCAACCAAAATTAAAGACTGTAAGCTTACCGAAACCAAGTATATCTTATATGTACAATTAGCTGATAAAACTTATTTCCTGCTGACACTCGGTGAGGCGCGTGAAAACAAAATTTATCCCGAAACGGTTATGTTTGAGCCGAGTTCAAAATATAACAGCGAACAAAACCTTTTGGATGTTTACGATATCAAGGTTAAAATCAGAAAACCTAAAGGCAAACAAAATAAAAACCGATAGAAGCAAATTCTATCGGTTTTTGTTTTACAATTTAAGTTCTACTGTATTCTTGGTTTGTTCGTACTGTCGGTATGTAACCTTTGCGACATCGAACATTCTTTTTGCGGCGATTACGCTCTCGGTTTCGGCATATTTATCGCACATATAGATAACCTCTTTAATTCCCGCCTGAATTATTGCCTTAGCGCACTCATTACAGGGAAACAGCGTTGTATATACCTTGCAGTCTTTAAGTGTGCCGCCACGGAAGTTGAGTATCGCATTAAGCTCGGCGTGGCAAACGAAGAAATATTTGCTCTCGAGCGCGCCGCCGGTGTTATCCCACGGAAAAACATCGTCGCTGCAGTGCATAGGCATTCCGTTATAGCCCACCGACATAATCTTGTTATCGTTATCCACAATGCAGGCACCCACCTGAGTTGAGGGGTCCTTACTTCTCTGAGAGGAAAGCAGGGCGATTCCCATAAAGTATTCGTCCCAGCCTAAATAAGTATCTCTTTTCACTAAAAATCACCTCATAGAGTCATTTTTTATTATTTTAATACATTTTGGCGCTTTTTGCAACTATATTTTAAAAAGTGGGCTGACACCGCTATTATAACAGCGGGGAAAACCGCACATACAATAAATCCCGTTTGCATAGAGAAGCGCTCGGTAATAGCCCCCATAATAAATGGACCTATAGAACAGCCGCTATCTCCAAATGCCGCCGCACAGCCGAAAAAGAGCGTTCCGCCAAGCGGAAACCGCGCAGAGCCTAGGCTTAGTGTGCCCGGCCACATAACACTCACCGACAATCCACACAGCGCACAGGCAATGAGCGAAACAGCGGGGTGAATATCCAAAAACAGCAGCACATAACAGCCAAGACAAAGCAGGGCGCAGAAAAATATTGCGCGTTCAATTTTAATTCTGCCGCCGTATATTCCATAGAGAAGTCTGCCAACACCCATAAGCACCGCGAATGAACAGGGCCCTAACAGGTCGCCTGCCGCTTTAGAGAGTCCAAGTCCCATTTCGGCAAAGGCAGAAGCCCACTGTGACACCGAAATTTCCGCCGCACCCGCCGCAAGCATTAAAAGCATTACAAGATAAAACTCATACGAGCGAAGCATTCCCGAATTTGCCGCGTACTTAGAGCCTGATTCGGGCTCGATTATCGGCGTCTTTATAAACAGCAGCATATTAACAAGACTTATTGCCGCCCAGATAAAGGAAACATACCACCAGTTTTCCCTGCCGATAAGGATAAACAGCAATGTCGCCCCTATAACGGTTAAGACCTCGCCCCAGCAGAAGAAAGAATGCAGCAGGCTCATCTGAGCCGCCTTGTTGCCCGAGGGCAGATACTCAATTATCGGGCTTATAATAACCTCTATAAGTCCGCCGCCTATAGAATATATAACACAGGAAAGCGCAATTGCAAGGTATTTGTTGTCCATTATCTGCGGCAAAAGCGCCAGCATTATAAACCCGAGCGCAGCCGTTAGGTGCGCTAGCACCGCACCGCCGCGGTAGCCAATATATTTTAAAAGCTTAACCGAAAGAATATCAACCGCAAGCTGTACCGCAAAGGTGATTATAGCAAGAGTGCCGAGTTTCTCATATGAAATTCCGTAATCACGGTTAAAGGTTACAAACAAAAGCGGCAAAAAGCTTACGATTATTGCCTGAACAAAATAACCTAAATAGCAGGAAATTTTTGTGCGCGTATAATTCATTATTATTTCTCCAATAATTTTAAAAGAGCCGCGGGTGTATCAATCAAATACTTTGCACCGTTCTGCCTTAGCTCTTCGGCTGTTCTAAAGCCCCAGATAACGCCAACGGGCACTGCGCCGCTGTTTACAGCCACAGCCATATCCATTCCCGAATCGCCAACAAAAAGGCATTCTGAGGGCTCTACGCCCAAATCTTTCATAGCTATACGCGTAAGTGTCGGGTCAGGCTTTGTGGGTACACCCTCACGCTGACCGTATGCACTAAGCCCCTCGCCGAAAAAGTGTTTTACAATACTTTTTGCCACCGCGTCCGCTTTATTTGTTATAACAGCAGTAATAATGCCCCTGCATTTTAAAGCGTTTAAAAGCTCGGGAATGCCGCAGTAAGGTGCGGTTTTATCGAGGCTGTGCGCCTTATAATATGTAAGAAAAACCGACAGCGTTTTATCTATTGTTTCGCTGTCGCGCATATCTTCGGGTAACGCGCGCTCTATAAGCTTTCGCATACCGTCACCCACAAAGTACTTGTATTTCTCGGTTTCGTGGGTAGGCAAATTTTGGATACTTAGCGAATAGTTGACCGCGTCTGCCAAATCATCAAGTGAATTTATAAGCGTTCCGTCAAGGTCGAAAAGTACGGCTTTAATCATAATCTCACCCCAATTAACCCCAATTATAGCAGTAATTTTATGTTTTTTCAATATTTTTTAAAAAAACACTTGCTTTTCTCTTCGTTTTCTGTTATTATATCTTTTGCTAATGTGATTAAAAGGAGGTGCAGATCATGGCTAAATGTGATATCTGCAATAAAGAAATTGCTTTCGGAATTAAGGTTTCACACTCACACAGACGTTCTAACAGAACTTGGAAGCCTAACGTTAAAAAGGTTAAGGCTATCGTAAACGGTACACCGTGTCGTATAAATGCCTGCACCCGTTGCTTACGTTCAGGTAAGGTTACCAGAGCTATCTAATGAGTTTCGGCATTTAAAAAATCAAAAAAATAGGAACGGTGTAGTCCCCTCTTGGACTGCACCGTTTTCTGTTGTAGAGAGGTTATAATTATGTATGATATTGCGATTATCGGCGGCGGTATAGGCGGTATTATGGCGGCTTACAGAGCTCTCAAAAACTGCCCTAGTGCTAAAATTGTTATTATTGAAAAGGGGCTCTCGCTCGACAAGCGCCATTGCCCTGCCAGCAAAAACAACAAGTGCATACACTGCAAGGTTTGCAGTATCACAAGCGGTTATGCGGGCGCCGGTGCATTCTCCGACGGTAAATTTAATATCGGTACGGCCTACGGCGGCTACCTCGGCGAAGAGCTTGGAGAGGACACCGCAATGAAATATATAAACGGTGTTGACGAGATTTTGCATAGCTTCTCAGATGATTACCCCGAGCTTTATAGGTCTAACGAAGAGCTAAAGCTCAAGTGTCTGCAGAACAATTTGCGGCTGCTAGATATGAATGTGCGCCACCTAGGCACCGATAAGAATTTTAAAACAATGAAAAACCTTATCGATTGGCTAAGTGAAAACGGTGTGGAAATGCTGCACTTGACCGATTGCACCGATATTGAAAAGACAGATAACGGTTATGCATTAAGCCTTTCAAAGGGCGGCAAAATTGACACCGCAAAGCTCATAATTGCAACAGGCAGAAGCGGCGCCGATTTTGTTAAAGGCATTTGCGAGAAGTTCGGCATTCAAATTAATGCAAACTCGGTGGATATCGGCGTGCGCGTTGAGATGAAAGATGCTATATGGCGCGAATTTTCAGAGAAAATTTATGAGCCGAAAATCCTCTACCGAACTAAAACCTTTGAGGACAGAACGCGTATGTTCTGCTTTAATCAGGGCGGACTTGTATCGGCAGAGAATAATCACGGCGTAATCACCGCCAACGGTCACTCATATGCCGAAAAGGATAAAAAGACCGACAACTGCAACTTTGCAATACTATCAAGCATTCACTTTGCGGGTGACTTTAATAAGCCGACAGAGTACGCCGCAAATATTGCAAAGAATATGAACTTTGCGGGTGAGGGCAACATTATCGTTCAGCGCTTTGGCGATTTGATTAGAGGTCGCCGCACCAACGAGCATCGCCTCGCGGCAAACAGCGTAATACCCACCCTTAAGGCATTTGCGGGAGATTTATCTATAGTTATGCCCTACCGCGCGCTTACCAATATTATTGAAACTATTTATGCGCTCGATAAGGTAGCCCCCGGCTGTGCTAACGACGATACCCTGCTTTACGGCTGTGAAAATAAATACTACTCTATCCGTCCCGTTCATAACGGACATTTCGAGATAGCAGACGGTATGTATTTAATCGGCGACGGCTCGGGAATTACAAGAGGACTATCGCAGTCAGGCGCTATGGGACTGTATGTTGCCGACCACCTAAGCGGTGAGATAAAATTTAATAGATAAAAGCTATAATGTGGCTCTCGCCGCTGTACTTACAAATGCGGTGCTTATTCTAAACATTTAGAAGACAAACATAAAACCTCAGTGAAAAATTCACTGAGGTTTTAAACATCTGTATAACAATTAGACTTTCGGTCGGGATATTTTTTATTTACTTGCAAATTTATTAAGAATTGCGGTAACGGCAATAATTACAAGCATTACCAATATAATCGTAAGCATTCCCTCGCCCATATAGCCGGCGTTTTTAACAAAATTCATAGGTTCAAACATTTTATTTACCTCCTACATAAAGAAGTTGAGAATCAGTCCGCCTGCAATTACAGAGGCAATCTGACCCGAAACATTTACGCCCATTGAGTGCATAAGCAGGAAGTTCTGCGGGTCTTCTGCGAGTCCCATCTTATGAACGATTCTTCCTGACATCGGGAAAGCAGAAATACCTGCGGCACCAATCATAGGATTGATTTTCTTCTTTAAGAAGATGTTGAGTATCTTTGCAAAGACTACGCCGCCTGCGGTATCGAAGATAAATGCTACAAGACCAAGACCTAAGATAAGCAGGGTTGTCGGCTGTAAAAATGTTGAATAGTGCATTTTGGTAGCAATAGTAATGCCAAGGAAAATTGTGATAAGGTTTGCAAGCACCTTTTGTGCAGTTTCTGAAAGAGAGTTGAGCACGCCGCACTCGCGAATAAGATTACCGAACATAAGGAAACCTACAAGAGCTACCGACGCGGGTGCTACAAGACCTGCAATAACGGTAATGATAATCGGGAAAAGAATCTTTGTAAGCTTAGAAACCTGCTTGGGCTCATAAGGCATACGAATGAGTCTTTCCTTTTTGGTGGTTAAAAGCTTAATAATAGGCGGCTGAATAATGGGAACAAGCGCCATATAAGAGTAAGCCGCAACGGCAATTTCACCCATATACTGACTGCCGAGCTTCTGTGAAACAACGATAGAAGTCGGACCGTCTGCCGCACCGATAATGGCGATAGAAGCCGCGTCGTTAATCGGGAAGAAGATTGATGCCATACATAAAGTAAAGAAGATACCGAACTGTGCTGCCGCACCGAAAACCATTAATTTCGGATTAGAAAGCACGGGACCGAAGTCAATCATCGCACCAATACCGATAAAGAGAATGAGCGGGAAAAGTTCATTTGCAATACCTGCGTTATAAAGCACATCGAGGGCTCCCACCTCTTCGCCCTGAGTAATAACACCCGATAGCGGCAGGTTTACGAGTATTGCGCCGAAGCCCATAGGTAAAAGTAGTGTTGGCTCCATTTCCTTTTTAATGGCAAGGAAAATGAGCAGTCCGCCGATTGCCCACATAACAAGCATTAGCGGGTTGAAATTATCTGCTAAACTTTGTACGATTTGTAACATAAACACACTCCTCAATTTTTTATAAATAAAAAGACTCTGACCGCCTAAAAGCAGTCAGAGTCTTGCTATTTCATACAATTGCGGGATTTCTCCGTATTGACGCAAATTGTAGCGATAAATCGCCAGCTACTCCCTCTGTGACCTAAACAGTATACCATTTATTAGGGACGATTGTCAACCTTAATTTGCATTAATTTCGTCCGCTTTTAGCTCTACATACTCTTCAAGCGTGAGTCCTAATTCGTGCATTTCGGTTGCGGCGTCACGGCCGACAAAGCGGAAATGCCACGGCTCATAGGTAATACCCGTAATATCGGTCTTACCCTCAGGGTAGCGGAGAATAAAGCCGAAGCGGTAGCAGTTTTCTGCCAGCCATTTAGCTTCGGGAGTGTCCCCGAATGACTCCTCAGCACTCGGCAGATTGTGCATATCAAGGCAGAGTCCACTTTGGTGCTCGCTCGTACCGGGTTTAGTCGAATAGGATAGCGTATATTTTTCGCATTCTTCCTTGGTTTTAAACCTGCCCGATGCCCAATCGCGGTCGAAATAGACATTAAACAGATAATCCTGATAAGAATATGAGCGGTAGGCACTAGTCACCGTTACATCGTTAACACCGTTTTGCTTACCCTCAGCTAAAAACGCCTGCAACGCCTTTGCCGCGGCAAAGCGAAGCTTTTGCGTGGCGCGACCGTCGTTGCGAGTATAGCCGCAATCGGTTAAATCCTCAGGCTCATAGTCTGCCGCCAAGGTGTGCGAGGGATTTACAAGATATACATATTCCCATTTGTTTTCGGGCTCGATATACTCGAGATATTCATCAATATCTATAGCATATTCCTTGCCAACACGCTCTTCATAGCTTATCGGCTTGACGGGGGCAGGTGTGTCGGTGCCCTCGGGCGTTTCGGTATTGGAGTTCGGTGCTTGAACTCCGTTATCGGGCTTGTCAGTATTTTTGCCACAAGAATTAACAAGAAATGCCGTGCCAATGCCGAGTGCCACCACAAGTAAAGTTGAAATTATAAACTTTATAAATGAATTTTTCCTACGCTTATAATGAGCCATTTTTATCACCAAACACATTATAACCCACATTGCAGATTTTTGCAATATGTGGAGTGCCGCAAATTACACCGAAACCCGCAATAGCGGATATCACCGCCGTCAGGCAATACACCCCCTAATAGTGTGGATACAACTTAAAAAAGCACCAAAAGGTGCTTTTTTAAGTTATGCCTTACAAGAACGGATTGGGTAAAAAGCGCCGAAATAAGCCGCTTTTAGGCGGGTTTAGATTATTCGCTCTACCCTAGGGTAGAGCGAATAATCCGAACTTCGTTTTAAAAAGGCAGATTTTCACTCATACTTTGTTAAAATACTCGTTAATCCGTTAGGATTAACTGCGTTTTGTGCCTTGTCTGAATAAAAATCCGCTCTTTTTAAAATCTTTG
>JAZNXU010000010.1:0-6464 GCA_045594065.1 Acutalibacteraceae bacterium | reverse complement strand
TTTGAGGAATTTTGTGAAGAAATTAAAGAACTATGGGAAAGCCATTGGCTTACAAATATGGGCGCAAAGCATAAAAAGCTTCAGGCAGAGCTCGAAGCTTATCTTGATACACCTCATGTTGCGCTCTACACAAATGGGCATCTGGCACTTGAAAATGTTATTGCCGCTTTTGATTTTCCAAAAGGCAGCGAGGTTATAACCACACCGTTCACATTTGCTTCAACTACTCACGCTATTGTAAGAAACGGTTTAGTTCCTGTTTTTTGCGATATAAACGATGTGGATTACACAATTGATGTAACAAAAATAGAAGCGCTTATAACCGAAAAAACCTGTGCTATTTTGCCTGTACATGTGTACGGAAATATTTGTGATGTTAAGGCAATTGAAAATATTGCGAAAAAGCATAATCTTAAGGTTATATATGATGCAGCTCATGCTTTCGGCGTTAAATTTGCAGGCGAAAATGTTGCAAATTTTGGCGATGCTTCAATGTTCAGCTTTCACGCAACCAAAGTTTTCAATACAATTGAGGGCGGCGCGGTAACTTTTTCGGACGATAACTTTGTTCAACTGCTTAATGACCTTAAAAATTTTGGTATCAGAGGTCCTGAAGAGGTGGCGTATATAGGCGGAAACGCAAAAATGAACGAATTTCAGGCTGCAATGGGAATTTGTAATCTTCGTCATATAAACGAAGAAATCGGAAAGCGAAAGGCTATTGTTGAGCATTACAAAAAAAGGCTTTCGGGAATATCGGGTATAAAGCTATGTGAAGAACAAGAAAATGTAATATCCAATTACGCATATTTTCCTGTGGTTTTTGATGGATTTAAACTTACTCGTGATGAAGTGTTTTCTAAGCTGGGAGCTCAGGGTGTTGTAGCCAGAAAGTATTTTTACCCATTAACAAATCAATATGACTGTTATAAAGATTTGGCTACGGCAGGAGCCGAAAAAACTCCCGTTGCAAAGTATATAGCAGACAGAGTGCTAACCTTGCCGCTTTATGCTGATTTAAGTATTGAAGATGTTGATAAAATTTGTGATATTATTATTTCGTAAAATACAGTTTTTGACCCCCGACTTTCAAGGTTGGGGGTTTATTATAATATATTCAACCTAAATAGCAAATCTGTGCAGTATGTTTATCCCACAATTATAGATAACAACACGATTTAAAATTAAAGGAGATTTCATATATGAAAGCAACAGGTAACGCAAGGTTTCACCTTGCGAGTGAAGAGTGAATAATGAATAGTGAATAGTTTCGGTGTGCCTTTGGCACGATATATATAATGTCGGCTTTGCCGACACATTAATTATTCATTCTTCATCATTCATTTTTATTATTCATTAAACAAAAGAAAGAGGAGTTAATTATATTATAAAAGCCACAGGGATTGTTTGTAGTATAGAGGAATGTGTTATAATAGGTTTTTTTGGTGGTTTTATACATAGCAAAAAGCGAGGGAAATTTCCCTCGCTTTTTTAACTAATCGCGTTTATGATTTCCTGCGCGTAGCGCACGCCTTCCATAGCGTCCTTGGCGTACTTGTCAGCGCCGATTTTGTCGGCGTATTCCTGCGTGAGCACAGCGCCGCCCACAATAATTTTGCACCAGGGTGCCTTGAGCCGAAGCTGTTTTATGGTTTCCTGCATCTGGGCAACTGTGGTGGTCATAAGAGCGCTTAAGCCCACCACGGGAGCGTGAAGCTCGACAACCTTGTCGGCAATCACCTGCGGCGGTACGTCTTTGCCTAAGTCCACAACGTTAAATCCGTAGTTTTCGAGCAGCAGCTTGACAATGTTTTTTCCGATGTCGTGAACGTCCCCGCGGACGGTGGCAATAACAAAGGTGTTTTGAGGCTCTGCGCCTTTCTTGCCCGACGACGCGGCCTTAATAACCTCAAAGGCGGCTTTTGCGGCCTCTGCGCTCATAAGCAGTTGGGGCAGGTAAACCTTTTTTTCCTCAAATCCCTTTCCTACAATATTAAGAGCGGGGATGATCTCGCTGTTTATTACCTCGAGCGGCGAAGTGTGCGAAAGGAGGGTGGCGGTGATTTCCGCCGCCTTTTCTTTAAAGCCCTTTATGATCGCGTATTGACAGTCCGAATACGACTGATCTGAGACGCTTTGAGGAGCATTTGCGGCCTTTCCCTCGGTTACAAACGAGCCTGCCGCGCCTATGTACTCACTGCAGTTTGAGTCCAGACCCTTGAGCGCGTTGTAGGTGTAATACACCTTCATCATATCCGCCGAATAGGGGTTCATAATGGCGGCGGACAGCCCGTTTTCGAGGGCTAGCGCAAAGAAGGTTCCGTTTATAGCATCGCGGTTAGGCAGACCAAACGAAACGTTGGAAACGCCCAAGGAGGTGTGGCAACCAAGGCGCTCCTTTATGGCCTTTAGCGAGGAGAGGGTGACCTTTGCGGCGCTGTTGTCGGCGCTTATGGTGAGTGCCAAAGGGTCAAAGATAACGTCTTTTTTGTCAATGCCGTATTCCGCGGCAGTTTTAAGTATTTTTTCGGCAATTTTAAATCTGCCCTCGGCAGTTTCGGGAATTCCGTTGTTGTCAAGGGTGAGTGCAACCACAAGGCCGCCGTACTTTTTCACAAGCGGGAAAACGGATCGCATACTTTCATCCTTGCCGTTTACCGAATTTATCATAGCCTTGCCGTTGTAGCGGCGCAGAGCGGCCTGCATTGCCGCAATATTGGAACTGTCGATCTGGAGCGGGAGGTCTATAATTGCCTGAAGCTCGCAAACAGCCGTTTTGAGCATGGCTGTTTCGTCAACGTCGGGCATACCAACGTTTACGTCAAGCACCTGCGCGCCCTTTTGCTGCTGATTTACGCCCTCGGATAGAATATAGTCGATGTCGTTTTCCAAAAGAGCCTGCTTAAAACGCTTTTTGCCGGTGGGATTTATCCTCTCGCCTATAAGAATCGGCTTTTTGCCAAACTCCACAGCGTGCGAGTAGGAAGAAATCACGGTGAGGTTTTTCGGCTCTATTTTCACAGGGGAAAGCGGAGCAATCTTGTCGCAAAGCGACTTTATGTATTCGGGTGTGGTGCCGCAGCAGCCGCCCACTACGCGAACTCCAGCTTTTATAAGCTCTGCGATTTGGGAGGAAAACTCGTCTATGGTTATGTCAAAAACCGTTTTGCCGTTTTCTGACCTCGGCAGACCCGCGTTTGGCTTTAGTATTACAGGCACCGATGCCTTTTCAAGCAGCCTTCTTACCACGCCGCCAAGCTGACGTGGCCCCAGCGAGCAGTTTGCACCTAGGGCGTCAACTCCCATACCCTCAAGCAGGGCAACCATCGCCTCGGGGGACGCGCCGGTCATAAGTTTGCCGTCCTCGCCGTAGGCGTTTGACACAATTATCGGCAGATCGCTGTTTTCCTTGGCGGCCAAAAGCGCCGCCTTGGTTTCGTAGCTGTCGTTCATTGTTTCTATTATGATAAGGTCAACGCCGTACTTAACGCCGAGCTTTACCGTCTTGGCAAAAACCTCAACTGCGTCCTCAAAATCAAGGTCTCCAAGCGGCTTTAACAGCTTTCCGCTCGGGCCGATGTCAAGAGCCACAAACCTTTCCTTTTTTGAGGTAGACTGCGCCTTTGCGGCCTTGGCGTTAGAGATAGCGGCGCTTATTATGTCCTCGAGCTCGTTGGGCTCGAATTTAAGCGAATTTGCACCAAAGGTGTTGGTGCAGACAACGTTGCTGCCTGCGTCAAAGTAAGCCCTGTGTATATCGATTATCTCTTCGGCGTGGGATAAATTCCAGCGCTCGGGGTATTCTCCGAGCTTTAGCCCGCGCGCCTGAAGCAGTGTTCCCATACCGCCGTCAAGGCAGACTATGTTGTTCCTCAAAAAATCTCTAAAATTCATACTATACCTCTGAAAGTGTATTTTCGTTTAACCCAACAAATGCCGTAACCGACTTTGAAGGCGACATCAACAAGCTATCGTTAAGAGTAATCCCTACGCTCCTTTCACAGTCAAGAGCCGAAAAAACGATTTTTTGGCTTTCGAGCGAGAGGTCTCCGTATCCGGGGCTGAAGCGTGGGCGGACAGAGGCGCACTCGCCTGCAATATCGGCGCAAAAAGCGTCGCAAAGCGCTTCGGCTCTTTCAGAGCCGATGGCCTGAAGTATCAGCGCCCTTGCCGGAGAGAGCCGTGAGTATTTTGCAATAAGTCGGTCAAGTTCTATGCCGACTGTTGCCGCAAAAACGATAGCCTTTTTACAACCTTTAAGATTTTGCGACAGGTTTTTCGATTCAAGGCGAAAAAGACCAAAATCGCAAACCTCGCCGTTTAGTTTAACTTCAAGTTCGCGGTAGCAGATCTTATATTTAAGGAGAGGGCGTGCCTCTTCTATACATTCTCTTACGAGAGCGAGGGTCAGTTCGCTCTTGTCGCCGCCTGCGTATCGTAAAATTTCCTTTTCGCAAAAAGGCGGCTCGCTGTAGGTTTTAGTTAAAATCATAAGACTATTTACCTATAATGTCGCAGAGGTTGTCCTGTATTTTCCTTGCGATGTCGGGCTTGTTCATCGAATAAACGTGAACGTTTGTTATGCCGTTTGCGTACAGGTCGATGATTTGGTCGGTGGCGTAGGCGATGCCCGCCTGCTTCATGGCCGCACTATCGCCGCCGAATTTGTCTACGAGGCACTTGAATCTTTGCGGCATAAACGAGCCCGAAAGCTTTATGGCGCGCTCGAGCTGATTTGCGTTGGTGATGGGCATAATTCCTGGAATTACGGGAACGGTTATGCCTGCCTCGCGTATTTTATAAAGGAAATTGTAAAGCAGATTGTTGTCAAAAAACATCTGGGTGGTTAAAAAATCACAGCCGGCATCAACCTTTTCTTTGACAAACTTGATGTCCTCTTTTTGGTTTTCGCTTTCGGGGTGAATTTCGGGGTAGCAGGCTCCGCCAACGCAAAAGTCTGCGTCCACGGCTTTGATCTCTCTCACAAGCTCGATGGCGTACTTGTAATCCTGCAAGCTGTTTTCGGAAACAAGGTCTCCGCGCAGGGCCATGATGTTCTGAATTCCGGCGTTTTTAATGTCGTTAATTCGGGAGCGGACGGTTTCTTTAGTGGAGGAAACGCAGGTAAGATGCGCAAGCGACGGCACGCCGTAGTCCTGCTTAATTTGTTTTGCGATTTCGAGGGTATACTTGCTTGTTCCGCCGCCTGCGCCGTATGTAACGCTCATAAAAGCAGGGCGCAACCTTGCTATTTCCTCAACGGCCGCGCGCACGCTTTCAAAATTGTAATCGGTTTTTGGAGGAAAGACCTCAAAAGAAATTGACAGGGTATTTTTTTTGAGAAGATCGGCGATTTTCATTTCCCCACTCCTTTCAGAATCGTCTTTATTATATCACAAAGCATTTAAAAAGTAAATCTGTGCAGTATAAATCCCCTCAAAATACAGATAATAAGAACCATACGGCGTTTCCAAATTTGGGAAATTTGGCGCCTGAGTGAACCTTGTTACTCGCGCTCGCTCGTAATATACAACACAATTAGAAAATATATGTAGGGGTCATTCACGAATGACCCGCAAATGTTCACGAAACCTAAACGGGCGATTCGTGAATCGCCCATACAAATGCAATAAGGAGAGGTTTATATATGAAAGCAACAGGTATTGTGAGAAGAATAGATGCTTGTGTTATAATAACACCAAGAGCTATAAAGCCTTATAAACACTAGGGTTTTCGCTGGTTTGCCCCACTGAACGCATTGGTGTCAAAATAGGGTTTTAATCGTTTTTTTACATAGCAAAAGCGAGGTGAAATTCACCTCGCTTTTTGTGGGAGCTTTTCAATTGGATGATTCTTTCACCAAATTGGTTTTATAGATGCTATTATACTGCGCAAACTGAATTTTGACAGATTTTTTGAAATTCTTGCATCCTTCGGCGAAAAAGATTGGTATGTTATGTAATGCGTCTGCAAGAGTTTCGAGTTGTTTGTAATCTTGATTTTTTGCACATTCGAGCAATTTTGAAAATCCTTTTTTAAGAAAAGAATAATAAAAATCCTCTTTAATAAACTTTAAGCCGTAAGTGTATATGTTGTCAACATATACCCACCTAAAGTATTCCTTGTCAAGAGAGTCTATGATTCTTAACTGTTTTCTGATAATGTTGTCATCAACTGTATTATCAATTTGAGGCTCGGATAAAACTTTTAGTACGGATTCTATAATCTGAGTATTATATTCTTTTTCCGGTTTCGCACGTAACATTGTTAATATTGAATGTAAATCGTGAAAATCATAATTTGACAGTATCATATCTTCACCGCCTCTAATTTATTATAACATATTTGATTGTAAAAGTAAATTCGCGCAGTATAAATCTCCTCCAATTACAAATACTAACATCACGATTTGAAATTAAAGGAGATTTATATATGAAAGCAACAGGAATAGTTCGTAGAATCGA
>JAZNXU010000009.1:0-6906 GCA_045594065.1 Acutalibacteraceae bacterium | reverse complement strand
GTACAGTTGGGGGGTATGGGAGGGGGGTACAGGAGGGGCTACTGCTCTCCGCTCCCCTTGCCGCCGCTCTGACCGTATAAGCGTGCTTGTATAATTCCCTCAAAAACGCCCTGCGCCATATCCATTGAAATATCCTCATTTTGGGGAAACGGTACACCGTCACGTTGGCGGTGTATAGCCGCCATTACAAGCCGACCTATATCCTCATACCTCCCTGCCCTCTCGTAGCTTTCAAGCAACGGCACTTGCTGACTGTAATTCAGCAAAAAGCCCTTGTCTAAAGTGTAATAGCTTTTCGCCATTTATTCCGCCTCCCTCTCTCCTGAGAGAAAAGCAACGAGCGAACGCCAGGACACGAGTATTTTACGGCCAACCGTTACGCTGTGAAAGCGCTTCTCTTTTTGCCATATTCGGAGCGTGTGTTCGCTGATAGGCGTTTCGGGGTTGCTCTGCTTTAACCTCTCTACCGTCTGCTTTATTGTCAGCATTTCAGGCATTGTCTGCACCTCCTCTTGATAGGGATTTTTTAGGGACATAGTGCGGAAAATAAAAAGCGATATTCTCGCTGTCTATCTTTAAGGCTTCGCATATTTTTAATATGTTTCTATGATGCGGTGTGCGTTCGCCCTTTAATATGAAATACAATTCAAAACGGCTTAACCCGGTTCTGCGGCTTAGCTCCGCAACGTTGATACCAATCTCACCCATTCTTCCGCGCAGTCTGTTTATTTTGCTTTCTTCCATTTTTTACCTCGCTTTTTTGTTTTATGGTGATTTATCAGGGACAAATTCATTATATCACAAATTCAACAAAATGTCAATATTCAACAGTGATAAATTCGGGACTTGTAACAAAATGTTGATAAATTGTTGACTTTTCCATTTTCTTGTGTTACAATACTAAACAGAACGGCACGGAACTAAACGAAACTAAATAAAAATGGAGTGTTTTACAATGACGATATTTGACAGAATAAGAATAGCAAGAGAACAAAAAGGAATGAGTCAGGAAGCGCTCGCGCTGAAGCTCGGCTATAAAGGACGCTCGGCCATATCAAAAATTGAAACAGGCGAGAACGACATAAATCACACTTCGTTGCTTAAATTTGCCGAAATATTAGATGTCTCTACTGCGTGGCTTCTTCACGGTGACGAGCTTGCCGAAAAGCTGCACCCGATAACGATCAAGCGTTTCCGCGTCCTCGGTCAGATAGCCTGCGGCGAGCCGATTTTCTCGGAAGAGGATAAAGAGAGCTATATAGACGCTAAATCAGACATTGACGCTGATTTTTGCCTTATCGCTACCGGGGAATCAATGACCGGCGCGAGAATTAACGACGGCGACGTTGTTTTTATCAAGCAAATGCCGATAGTTCAGAACGGAGAAATTGCCGCCGTAGGAATAGGCGACGAATTTACGCTCAAATATTGGTATTATTACCCCGACAAAAACAAGCTCATACTAAACCCGGCCAACCCTGCTTACGAGCCGCTTATATACACCGGCGACGAGCTTAACGATATTCACTGCCTCGGCAAAGCCGTATGCTTTATGAGCAATTTATAAGAGGTTTTTATGGCTACTATACGAAAGCGCGGTGACACCTATCAGATACGCGTTTCGTGCGGCTACGATACAAAAGGCAAGCAGATAACGCGCACTAAAACCTGGAAGCCCGAGAGGGATATGACCGAAAAGCAAAAAGATAAAGAGCTTAAGCGCATAACCGTTTTATTTGAAGAGCAATGCGCGCAGGGCCTTTATCTCGACGCTTCAATTAAGCTTGCAGCGTTCTCTGATATATGGCTAAAGGACTATGCGGAAAAGCAACTCAGAGCGACCACCGTATACAGCTACCGCAAAATGATAACGGTTATTAATGGCCGCCTCGGTCATTTGCGTATGGACCGAATACAGCCGCACCACCTTTTAAGCTTCTACGACGAGCTTCAGAAGAACGGAAAGCAAGCGGAAGCGTCACAGCTTCCCTCTCCCTCTCTATTTGAAGAAATAGAAAAGCTTTCCCTCTCGAAAGCGGAGTTGTCGCGCCGATGCGGAGTGTCAAGGGCGGTTATATCCGCTTTATATCGCGGTGAATGCGTTTCATTTTCTTCCGCAAGTAAAATATCCGCTTTAATCAGAAAACCGCTTGAGAGCGTTTTTTCGCCCTCTGAGGCGGCAGGAAAAGCTCTCTCGGGTAAATCCGTCTTAAATTTTCATAGGCTTATCAGCTCTATGCTTGAAACGGCTGTAAAATGGCAAATAATAATCAATAACCCTTGCGGCAGAGTAAAGCCGCCGAGAGCCGAACGGAAAGAAGCGCGATTCCTCGACGAAAAGCAAGCAGCGGATATTCTGACCGCCCTTGAGAGCGAGCCGCTTAAATTCCGCGCTATGATAACGCTCCTGCTCTATTCGGGTATGCGCCGCGGCGAGCTATGCGGCTTAACCTGGGGCGACATCGATTTTAATACCGGGATTATTGATATAAACAAAAGCTCCCTCTATGTGTCCGGCAAGGGTATTATAGAGGACGCAACGAAAAATAAAAGCTCTGTCCGTGTGATAAAGCTCCCTCGCTTTGTCCTCGATACGCTCAAGGAGTGGAAGAAAGAGCAAACGCTAATCTACTTTAGCTCCGGGACCGCCTGGCAGGGAGAACGCGGCAACGCTTGCAAGATATTCACCAGGGACAACGGTCTTCCAATCCACCCTTGCACAGTTACCGATCAATTCGGGAAGTTTATCAAGCTGCACGATCTGCCCTCCGCCTCTATTCACTCACTACGACATACAAACGCCACGCTTATGATAGCCTCGGGCGTTGACGTTCGCACCGTATCGAAGCGCCTCGGTCACGCTCAAACCTCCACCACGACGAATATATACACACACGCAATCAGAACGGCTGACGAAATAGCCTCGGAAGCGCTCGACGATATACTCACACCAAAAAAAGCAAAGCGCAAAAGTGTTTAGATACCGTCTGAGAGCCGAAATTTTGCCCTCTGTGGCGTTTTAACGCTCTCGGGGGTATTCTCGACCTGCCGACTTCTTTTATCGCGCTCTGTGCCTGTTTTATCCACTATCTTGCGTTATCCGCCCTGATATAACAACACAAAAAAGAAAAAGAGAGGGAATTTTGATTTTTTCCCTCTCGATTTATGGCTTTATATCTCCACCTCTTCGCCCTGGCACTCGTCAAGCTGTGCGTCGGCAATAAATAACTGCTCTAAAATGCTGAATAGTTGCGCTTCTATATGCTCGCCCTTGTGTTCAAGCTCGCCGATGAGCGCCTTTCTTCCCTCTCGGCTGTCTATGTAGGTTTGAATGAAGTCCGACAGAAGCAGGGTGCAACGCTTAACGAGAACGTGCGGCGCGAACGTTACGACTGCGACGGTGAGCTTCTGCGCTTCCGTGAGGTTTTCAATCTCTGCGTAGTTTTCAGTACGGTATATCATTCTTTCCCCTCCTTTTCCGTATTTTCGCTCTTATCCGTCAGAGAGTAAAGCGTTACTCTCGTTTTTTCCTTAAAGCGATTATAAACCGTAATACGCTTTCTGTAAACCTTTAGCCCTTTAGCCTCAAGCCCCTTTATCCTGGCGCCTAGCTGGCTAATGCCTAAATCGTTGTACGCTTGCAGCGAGGTTATACCGCCAAAGGTGAGCATATAATCATAAGCCCGCTGCTCTTGGTTGTTAAGCTTAAGCTCTGCCATTTACTCGCCCTCCCTCTCGTTTGCGTCCTCTGAGGCGAGGCGCGCATCAAAGCAAGGCACTTGCCCGGCAATATTGCTTTCCCTCTCGGCTATAAACGGCGTATGCCCGTCAAACGAGCGGTAAAGCCGAACGGCACGGCCTACGATAATCGGGCGAGTGCTTATAATAGGCTCGTAATCGTTATTAAGGGGAGTGAAGATATATATTCCCTCTCTGTCGTTCTTCATTTTGCGGAGTATAGTCCTACCGTCCTCGATAACGGCGACAACTATATCTCCGTCGTTGATTTCTGCCTCAAGGTCAACCTCTACGCAGTCGCCCACTTCAAAGCGTGGCTGCATAGACGCGTCCTCAACCGTATAAATTACATTTCTTTCGCTTGTTCTTTTCATTTTTCTGCTCCTATAATACTTGATTTTTTTCTTTGTTTGTGATAAAATAGGAGTAAGCAGAGGACGAGCTTCTCTGTTACTCATTTGGGGGATTTGTGAGCGTAACTTTTCGACGGTGGCGCTCACATTTCTTTTTTCTCCTTTCGACAATACTATTATAACATATGGTTTACCATATAGTCAATCGGCAAACCTCACAAGGTTTACCATATATTTTTGTTGATTTTGCCTATGGTTTACCATATTATTTTGTGCTATAATAGTCATATCAATATTGAAGGGAGTTTCAAAATGCCGACAGAAGCGCAAAAACGCGCCGCAAACAAATACAACTTGAAGCATATGCGCACATTAGCGTGCAAGGTAAAGCGCGAAGAAGCCGAAGCTTTCAAGGAGTATTGCGCAGCGCAAGGAAAGACCTCTAACACCGTTTTAAAGGAGTATGTCACCGAGTGCATAAAAAAAGGGGAGCAATAAGCTCCCTTTTGTATTGATTTTCGAGAGGGACTGTGATATAATATCCTTGCTCCCTCTCTTCTCTTAAGGTGGGGTGCAGCCCTCACGGATTGCTTGCCGGCTATCGTGTGGGCTTTTCTTTATGCTATCGAAAATCTGCGTGTTACGCTTGTTTTGGTGAACTGTTTGGCGAGGTCGGGGAGAGCCTTTTTGAAAGCGGTTGTGTCCACTCTCTCGCTCAATACCGTAGTAAATCGGATTTTATAAACGTCAACGGTCATCTCCTCGGTGTTCTGCTCGTTCATCTGAGCCTTAATCTCATCCTTGATTGCCTCCGCCTCTGCCTGAGCCTCGGCGATAAATGCTTCGAGTTCTTTCAAGCTCCTAACCTTTGATACCATTTCACTAACGCTCATTTTTTAATCTCCTTTAGATTGTTTTTTGTTTTTTATCGGCGGTGTCCTCGCCTTTCTGATACCATTATAACACATTACGCAATGTTTGTCAATGGATATAATGCAAAAACATTGCACAATGTTTAAATCTAAAGTTTGTGCAAGTTGTACATTGCACAATGTTGTATAATATGTTATAATATTTTCGGAGGTGATATATATATGCCAAACGAAAAAAAATTTGATAAAATCAAATATAATAACGATTTCAATGCAAAAAAATATGACCGTATCAACTTAACCGTACCAAAAGGCACAAAGGAAAAGCTTCAGTCTCATGCAAACAGTAAAAACGAGTCCGTCAATGCCTTTATTAACAGAGCTATCAATGAAACGATTGCAAGAGACGAGAGGGAGGAATAAATGAAATACTTAGACAAATACAAGCTCACCCCGGAGCAGAGTCTTTTTCTTGCAAAAAAGAGGTGGGATGAAAACGTGTATTGCGGTATGAGAATGGAAAACCGGGCTATAACGTTCCCTCAAACACAAACGATATTAAACGGCGTTAACGTTCCGGGCGTGCAGCTCGACGATATTCAAGCCGTTTTAAATATGCGTGATGCGTGGCGGTATCTTCTCGGGAGTGTTGATTTCCCTCTCGACGTTGCTTATATGTGCAAACTCAATGAATTTATCGCACGAAATGAGGCTCTCGAATGGGGCAAGCTCCGAACCGGTACCGTTGGCATATCCGGAACCGATTACAAGCCGCCTATACCCGAAATTTCAAGCGTAGAGAGGGAATTAAGCGAAATACTTGCCGAAGATACCACCGCAACGGAAAAAGCCCTCAACGTGTTTTTATGGGGCACTAGAGGTCAATTCTTTTGGGATGGCAATAAACGAACAAGTCTGACGGTAGCAAACAAAATTCTCATAAGCTCAGGAGCCGGCATTATGACGATAACCGATAATAACATGGAAAAATTTAACGCCCTGCTGCTCGAATATTACAATACCGGCGCAGCTGAGGCTCTAAAGCAATTCCTTTACAACAACGCTATCCAGGGCTTGGAGCTGTAATAAGAAAATGCCGCCTTTTGTGGTTATTTCTCTCTGTTCGCTCTCTGTTCGTCGGTTAAACGGTATCAAGTTTTTCTCATTTGCCATACTCCTCACTCTCTTTTTTATAGCACCGCAAAATACCGCAAAAACGAGGGGCAAAAACGCCTCTCGTTTTGATTTATAGCTATGCCGGTTATTTCTATATCTGATAGTATATAACGCCGCTTTGTGTTGCGCTGTACCCGCTCCATTGTGCCGATGTCGGCAGCTTCAGATACACACCACACCGTTTTTTTATATCATTGCGTTTTATTGCAAAAGGGGCAGGCTCCGAGAATGAGGAAATAACAACTTTTCCTTTTGCTTAGCTCTAGCTTCAAGCGGTTTTCTCTCTGCCCTTTTCTCACAGCTTCCTCACTGCTTCGTCACAGATTCCTCACGGCTTTCTCACGGCTTCGCCCACGTTCTTCCCTCTCGGGGATTTCTCTCTGTTCGCTCGTTGTGCGGCACTTTCCTCCCTCTCAGCCTTTAGTCCTATAAGCTCATTACCGGCGCCACATTCAAAAGTGTATTTCTTGTCCTTTATTTGTCCTTTATTCCGTCGATAAAGGACAGAAAACAAGAGTAAATGAGAGAAAACAAAAATAAACGAAAAAAGGCGAACACCCTTGAAAATACTGAACAAAACCGCACAAAACTAAACGAGATTGAACGATATAAAACGAGCATTTTTCGGCTCATAACCCGGAGGTCATGAGGTTCAAATCCCATCTCCGCAACCACCAAAAACCCTTGAAAACACTAGCTTTTCGAGGGTTTTCTTCTTCCCTCTCGATAGGCGAAAATGTATGTTCTGTCCTTTATTTGTCCTTTAT
>JAZNXU010000008.1:0-42915 GCA_045594065.1 Acutalibacteraceae bacterium | reverse complement strand
GCCTTATTGAAGCTTACACGGGTGATATTTATACCCAACGAGGAAAAACACTCACTTACCTTTAGAAAAGCACCAATATGGGCGGGCATAGATGTTATGTAGGTCTTTTTCATAATTGTCACCTTTAGAGAATACGATGTTTTTTATATTATATCACATAAATATCCAAACGCAATAAAAAATCCTCTCGGATTTCTCCGAGAGGAAAATTTTTATAAGCAATTATTTGCTCGATTTAATAGCAGCCTGTGCAGCAGCGAGTCTTGCGATCGGCACACGGAAAGGTGAGCAAGATACATAGTCAAGACCGATGTTGTGGCAGAACTCAACGGAAACGGGGTCACCGCCGTGCTCACCGCAGATACCGCAGTGAATGGTCGGGCGAGCCTCTTTACCGAGAGATACAGCCATCTTCATTAACTTACCAACGCCGTTCTGGTCGAGCTTAGCAAACGGATCGTTCTCGTAAATCTTGCTATCATAGTAAGCTGTTAAGAACTTACCAGCGTCGTCACGGCTGAAGCCGAATGTCATCTGAGTAAGGTCATTAGTACCGAAGCAGAAGAACTCAGCCTCTTTTGCGATTTCGTCAGCAGTAAGGCAAGCACGCGGAATTTCCATCATGGTACCAACCTCGTACTTAAGGTCAGCGCCTGCAGCAGCGATTTCGGCATCGGCAGTTGCAACTACAACGCTCTTTACATACTTCATTTCCTTAACTTCACCGGTGAGCGGAATCATAATTTCGGGAACTATGTTCCAATCGGGATGAGCTTTCTTAACATTGATTGCAGCACGGATAACTGCAGCAGTCTGCATCTTAGCAATTTCAGGATAGGTAACTGCAAGACGGCAGCCACGGTGACCCATCATCGGGTTGAACTCGTGGAGTGAAGAGATGATATTCTTAATATCCTCAACAGTTTTGCCCTGAGCCTTAGCGAGCAGCTCAATGTCAGCTTCCTCGGTGGGAACGAACTCATGGAGCGGCGGGTCTAAGAAACGGATGCAAACGGGGTTACCCTCAAGAGCCTCATAGAGCTTCTCGAAGTCGCCCTGCTGATAGGGAAGAATCTTCTCAAGAGCTACTTCACGCTCTTCTACGGTGTCTGCACAGATCATCTCGCGGAAAGCAGCGATTCTGTCAGCCTCGAAGAACATATGCTCGGTACGGCAAAGACCGATACCCTCAGCGCCGAGCTCGCGAGCTTTCTTAGCGTCAGCCGGAGTGTCAGCGTTGGTGCGAACTTTAAGGGTTCTGAACTCGTCAGCCCAAGCCATAATTCTGCCGAACTCGCCTGCGATTTCAGCATCTACGGTCGGGATAATACCGTCATAGATATTACCTGTTGAGCCATCGATTGAAATGTAGTCGCCCTCGTTGTAGGTCTTGCCTGCGAGAGTGAACTTCTTATTCTCTTCATCCATAATGATGTCGCCACAGCCGGATACGCAGCAAGTACCCATACCACGTGCAACAACGGCAGCGTGTGAAGTCATACCGCCGCGAACGGTGAGGATACCCTGTGAAGCTTTCATACCTGTAATATCTTCGGGTGAAGTTTCAAGACGAACAAGGATTACTTTTTCGCCGCGAGCATTCCAAGCCTCAGCATCCTCAGCGGTGAATACAACCTTACCGCAAGCAGCACCGGGCGAAGCGCCAAGACCCTTACCAGCGGGGGTAGCAGCCTTTAATGCTTTCTGGTCGAACTGCGGGTGGAGAAGTGTATCAAGGTTACGGGGATCGATCATAGCAACAGCCTGTTTCTTATCGATCATACCCTCATCAACTAAATCACAAGCGATTTTGAGTGCTGCCTTAGCAGTTCTCTTACCGTTACGTGTCTGGAGCATATAGAGCTTGCCATCTTCAACGGTGAACTCCATATCCTGCATATCGCGATAGTGGTCTTCAAGAATAGCGCAAACCTTATTGAATTCTTCGAATGCAGACGGGAACTTTTCAGCCATTTCTGCAATCGGCATAGGAGTACGAACGCCAGCAACAACGTCCTCGCCCTGTGCGTTGGTGAGGAACTCACCCATAAGACCGGGCTCACCTGTAGCGGGGTCACGGGTAAATGCAACACCTGTACCGCAGTTGTCACCCATATTACCGAATGCCATCATCTGTACATTAACAGCGGTACCCCAGCTATACGGAATATCGTTGTCACGACGGTAAACATTTGCACGGGGGTTATCCCATGAACGGAATACAGCCTCAACAGCGCCCATTAACTGCTCTTTAGGATCAGTCGGGAAATCTTTACCGATCTTGGACTTGTACTCAGCCTTGAACTGCTCAGCTAAAACCTTAAGGTCTTCAGCGGTAAGCTCAACATCCTGAGTTACGCCCTTTTCTTCTTTCATTTTGTCGATAAGTTCTTCAAAATACTTCTTACCAACTTCCATAACTACATCAGAATACATCTGGATAAAACGACGATAGCAGTCGTAAGCCCAACGTGCATTTCCTGACTTTGCAGCCATTGTTTCAACAACCTCTTCGTTAAGACCGAGGTTAAGGATGGTATCCATCATACCGGGCATTGAAGCGCGTGCACCCGAACGAACGGAAACGAGAAGCGGATTCTCTTTATCGCCGAACTTTTTGCCAACGATTCCCTCCATTTTTTCAATGTGCTCCATAATCTGTGCCTGGATCTCATCATTGATTTTTCTACCGTCTTCGTAGTACTGTGTGCAAGCCTCTGTTGATACGGTGAAGCCCTGCGGAACCGGAAGACCGATTTTGGTCATCTCTGCAAGGTTAGCACCCTTACCACCGAGAAGCTCACGCATGCTTGCGTCACCTTCTGAGAAAAGGTATACATACTTGTGACTCATAGTTTTACCTCCTGAATTTTCAGCAAACCTATGGTTTGCGTTTTTAACATCTTTAACCCTTACTTTAAAGGGTAGCAATTAATTATATCATATTTTCAAAAAAATTAAAGGGGTAAATAAGAAAATTTTTGAAAAATTTTTCAGCTTTTTTTGGTTTTTACGCACAAAAACCGCCATTCAAATGATAAACGGCGGTTTTTTGCTTTATTTTGTTTTAAAATTTATCACCCTTAAAATTACGGGTGCTAAAATAATATTGGTAGCAAGCTCAACCAAAAAGTTGCCGCCTGCAAGACCTAAAAACATATATGCGGCGGCATTTGTAAAGCCGGCGGCTACACCCCACTGGGTTATTGTGGGCAAGAAAAATACCGTACAGCCAAGCAGAAATACTCCCGTATTAACAATGGGGCAAACAATTGCGGTAGCGATAACTGCAACATATTTGTTTTTGCCTTGAAGCAGTTTGTAAACTAGCCCTGCCGCAATGCCGCAAAGCGCGCCCTTTAAAAGCACGGTTACCACCGTTCCTAATACATTAATTCCCAAAAATGCTGCCGCGTCACCACTAAGCAATACAGTAGCGCCGAATACAAAACCAAGCCACGCCCCGATTTTATATCCGCACAGTGCCGACCCAATAACTATAGGCACAAGCACCAGCGAAATCGAAAACGGTCCAAATCTAATAAACGAACCCAGCAGCTGGAGTACAATTACAATGGCGGTAAAAATGGCGCCCAACACCATTTTTTGCGTCTGTTCTTTCTTGTTTGACATAATTAAAACCTCCGATACTGTTCCCTTTTGGGATACAGTTCATATATTTTTAATCCGCCTCAGCGGTATTAAACACAGTTAATTATTCTTTTCGTAGATATAACGAAGTCCGTCTAAAAGCAGGTTTTCATTATATATAATGTTGCGGTCGCAATACTGAATAACCTCGCGGGAAAGTCCGCCCGTAGCCACAACGGTAGCTGTAAAGCCAAGCTCCGCTTCAATTCGGTCAATAATACCGTCGAGCATTGCGGCGGTGCCGAAAATCAGACCTGCCTGCATGCAGTCGGTAGTGTTTGTTCCGATTACCTTTGCGGGCGCCTCTAATCTTATTGCGGGCAACTGCGAGGTGTTTTCTGTAAGCGCTTTAAGGGTTAAGTTGACGCCTGCAGCAATTACACCGCCCAAAAATGCGCCCTTTTCATCTAAGACACTAACGGTGGTTGCGGTGCCCATATCGATAATAATGCAGGGCATTGTATATTCGTGAAGTGCGCCTGCCGCGGCAGCGGCAAGGTCGGCGCCGAGCTGCGCAGGATTATCAATTTTTATATTAAGTCCCGTTTTAACACCTGGGCCAAGCTCAAGCGGCACGATATGGCAAAGCATTGAAATCGCATTTGAAATCGCCTTACCTACACCGGGAACTACGGTTGAAATAATAGCGTCCTCAATGTTTTCGTGACGGCAGCCGTGTAGCAGCAGAATGTTTTTAATCTCTACGGCATACTGGTCGGCAGTCTGGTATTTATTTGTTGCAAGGCGGGCTGTAAACAGCAGTGCCTCTTCATCATAAAGACCCAGTGTTATATTAGTATTGCCTATATCAACGGCTAAAAGCATTCATATCACCTCTAATGGTGATTATATCACTATGTAATGGTAAAATCAAGAAAATAAAATCCGAAAAATTTTTCCTATACAATGCCCATCACAATCAAAACTATTCCTACAAATATAGCCACAACACTTATTACCTTAGTTATCGCTATGGCTTCTTCCGTTGGTTCAAGGTCTTTGTATTGCCAACTTCGACCTAATTTTATAATTATTTTAGGAACTGCAAGACCTAGTATAGAAGGTATTATACAAAGAATTCCATAAATTATTAGATTAAAATCCATATTAGTTAACCACGTGTATTGGAAGCGTTGCTGTCACTACATTTGTATCTAAAACAACATTATTATTAGCTCTTACTTGAACACCGTATACAAAAGAATGTTTTGCAGTAACATTATAACCTGTTAAATTATCACCCACACATACTGATGGCCATTCATAATAATCAGGCGCAACTTCTAAGTGATATTGATTATCGGTTTCAGTTTTTAACACACTACCCACATATTTTCTAGCTATCTGCTCAACATTAACATGTACACAATTGGCACTACCGTAATACACCCATTGATTTGAAGCATTTTGCAAATATATAAACTGGTGCACAGTACGTGTTACAAGCCTAGCCTCATACATTTGTAACTGAGTAGGGCTAGTACCATTAAAAGCTAAGTCAGTAAAAACTTCGTAGGGTAACCAACTTACTACCGGAATCAAACCAATAGCTTTATCCACATAAATTTGAACAAGATTTGTCAATGAATTCAAATTACTTTTCATATTACCATAATTTGAAACGGTATTGCAAGAATGAGCTGAATTTGCTACAGGCGAGGCAATAACACTATACACCGCTTTACCATTTACCATATTAGCGTAATAATAAAAATCTATCTTATCGGTTGAAGATGGACACGGCGGACCACTAGAACAAATTCCATTACATTCATTACTCTTTAATGCTTCAAACATAGCGTTTGTAGCCTCTGGTTCTTGTGTGTTCGAAACAAATGTTTGCAACTCACCCTCACTCATTTTATGAACTCCAATATCAATAAGTTTCTCGTTTATATCATTTAAGATAGAATTGTATTTTTCTTCCGTTAGTGAACTGCGTTGCATTTCCAAAGAAATTTTCTCATTAATAAGAAATAGTGCATTTTCATTTGCATCTTCAATTGTAGTCTGAGCGCAGACGGGATAAAAGCAACAACTCATAATTAAAATTGTAACCATTATTAATATTAAACATTTTTTCATGAAAATTATCCTTCACTATATTATGCGAGTTTCGAGTTTCTTTCTGCATTGGTTCCACCTCACTTTTTTATTTAATTATATCGAGTTTGCAATTTTTTGTCAATACTCCGGCTATCATCCCAAGTTTTTTGTTAATAATGCATAAAAAATTTCTCCCAAAAAATTTTAATCCATAAATAGGATTTTTAAAATCAGTATCATAAGTTAATTTTCGCCTTTTATGTTGACATCTCTCCGAGTTCAATAATATACATAACATAAATCCAAAACTTTATTTACTGAAAATTTGCAATCCTAAAAAATTGTTGACATTTCTTTTAATTACTGATATAATTGCACTATCTGTGGAAGTATGTCCACAGAATCCTTGCTTTGGCAAACTGCCAAGGCCATTAAGTCCAAAAGGAGGTGCTACGAGATGGTTAAGAATAAGTACGAGGCTACATTGGTTTTCTCTGTAAAGGCAGGCGACGAGGCTGTTACCGCTTTAAGCGAGAAATTCAAGGCTTTAATTGCTGAAAACGCAACCGTTGAGAATGTAGACGAATGGGGCAAGCGCAAGCTCGCATATCCTATCAACTACGAAAACGACGGCTTCTATGTTTTCACTACTTTTGAAAGCGCTCCGGAATTTCCGGCAGAGCTTGAGCGTGTTGCCGGTATTACCGACGGCGTGCTTCGCGTAATGGTTATTAAAAAATAACGGAGGAAGTCACAAATGTTTAACTTAGTTGTATTAACAGGCAGACTTACTGCCGATCCGGAGTTAAAATATACCCCGAACAACATTCCGGTTACTTCTTTCTCTATTGCTGTTTCCCGCCGCTATAAGGCAGGAGAGGAAACTCAAGCTGATTTTATTAACATTGTTGCTTGGCGTCAGACCGCTGAGTTTGTTACTAAATATTTCAGCAAGGGCAGCATGATTGGTATTGAAGGCTCAATCCAGACCCGTAGATATACGGACAAGGAAGGCAAAAACAGAACCGCATTCGAAGTTGTTGCTAATAATGTACAGTTTGTGGAGTCCAAACGTGATGGCGGCGCTGCCGCTTCAAGCGAAGCTCCCGTATCATTTAGCAACGCATCAGCAAATGAATTTGTTGAAATTGACAACGGTTCCGACGATGATTTGCCCTTCTAATTAAACTACTAAATACTATAGGAGGCAAAAACGATGGAAAAGAACGAGAAAATGGCTCGTAGAAAGCCCCGCAGAAAGGTTTGTCACTTCTGCGTTGATCGCGTTGAAGCTATCGATTATAAAGATATTGCAAGACTCCGCAAGTTCGTTTCTGAGCGTGCGAAGATTCTTCCCCGCCGTGCAACCGGCACCTGCGCTAAGCACCAGAGAGAGCTCACCACAGCAATCAAGCGTGCACGCCAGATAGCTTTATTACCCTACGTAAACGACTAATAAGTAAACTGAACCCCCGACAATATGTCGGGGGTTTGTTTTTACTTATTATTCTAACCAATTTGAAGTAGGAGTTCCTTCAAATCTTGAAGTATCAGCTTTTCCTAACCCCGCCTCCATTATTTGCAATACGCTGTTTACCCGTGAGTTATGGTATTTGCCATTATAAAGCTTTTCACGCATAACCGGCGCTACCTCTTTAAGCGGCACCTTTTCCATAGCGGATATTATAAGCTCAACTTCTTCCGGCGTTGGATTAGCGTTTAATTTGTCAATAAAGGTTTTCGGGTTGCGGCTAATGCAGGCAACCTTTAAAGCCTCTTCAACGCTCTCATCGGTAAGCAAGAATTTTACCGCTTCAAAATCACGCATATTCATAAGCCCGAAAGCCACTGCATTTTTAAGCTGCTTATCGTTGGCTGTGCCGTAAATCGACTTGCAAAGCGCTATATATTCCTGCTTTTCTTTTGTAACATCCTTTTTGCTGTCAACCATTGTAAGCTCTTTGAAATAATCCGATTTTACGGTAACGGCGGCTCTTAAATTGTCGGCATTGTATTTTGTGTGAGCCCCTAAAATTTTATTCGAAGCATTCAGCGCCGCTAAAGCATCGTTTTGCTCTAATTTCACGAGTGCACGCATAACGGCAGCGCCCTCTTCGGTTGTAGCGATTTCGGCGAGCTTTGTTTTAACCTCGGCGGTATCAACAACTATGTTGTTTATTAGGTTTACTCGCACATCATCGGCTAATTCGCCCTTTTCAAGCAACGGTAAAAATTCTGCCGAGCTTTTAATACCCTTGCCACCGTTAATTTTACTCGCAAGCTGCAAAACGGTTGACTTTGTCGCATCAGAAACTCCGTCATCTTTAATTATATATGCCAAGTCCTTATCGCTGAAATTGGCAGCTCCCGTTTCAAGCCGTTTATATGCCGCTTGAAATTCCGTAGTATTTAAGTTATCAGTCTTTTTTGAAAAGATGGCATCAACATCGGAAATAAGCATAGCCTTATCGCCCGAAAGCTGCTTAACATCGGTGGTCAAACCCTTAATGGCAAAACCGCTTATTAAACCAATTACTATTATTCCGGCTAATGCAATTAAACCGATTTTAACTATCTTCGACTTTTTCATTCTCATCATCCTTTCGTTTGTATTTTAATATCTCCTGAACAATACTGATAATAACGCAAATGATTAAAAATCCACCAATGCATATGTAGCTTGCCTTGTCGTAGCTCATTGAAGCTGCCATAAGCTTTCCGCCAATCGGCACCATTCCAAAATAAGGAATCGCCAACGGAAAAGAAAGTGCTACAAGTATCCAACCCGGAAAATCAACATCATTTACAAGCAATACAAAACCTATTATAGCAAGTGATAAAAGAATCCACTTAATTATGGAAAAGATCTTATTATACGAATTTAACCACAAGGTAATAAAAAAAGAAATTAAAAAAAGAACACAAAAAATTATTGATAATGGGTTCTTATTGAATTCAAGAGCAAAATTGAGATTTTGTATGAAAAGAATAACGGTAGCCATATTAAAAATAATTATATAATTTTTTCGATTTATAGTTTTTTCCAAATTAAGGTTCCTCACTTTCAGTTAGAACTTGCGAAAGATATTGCTGTGCTTGCACCTTTGGCATTATATTGCTAGCAGAATGATGAAATGTACTTCCGGGCTTAGAAATATCCCACGAATCATCTGAACCAAAAACTCTATAACCATAATATTCATAACAATACTCCACTAATCCATCACAGCGCAAAGAAGCGATATCATATGGCTCTATTTTCGACATATTGTCACGTGGATTATATGTCATTTGAGAAAAGAATGTATATTCTATATCGTATACCGATACTTCATACGCGGTTGCTATTACTGCTAGGCGAATAGAGTTGCGTGATACTCCGTTAAGAGTATCACGCTAACCTCGGGAGTTTTTTTATTGGCTTTTCCCTTTTAGCCGCACGTTTTTATTTTACCTGCTGTTGCTGCATTAGCTCATTTAAGGTGGTTTCAACGATATTTTGTTCAAGGCTTTTTTGGCTCAGAATTTCTTCACTTGTGAAACTTATGCGAACGAGCGAATTAGTTGTACCTAATGTGCCTCCCATTTTATATGCACTCTTAGCATTTTTAGATCCTGTAATATTTACAGACTTATTTGATATGGTAAGCTTTCCTTTTACAGTTACATCCTCTTCGGCAGCTGTATTTTCTTGGGTAGAATTGGCTGTCAATCTGTCTTTGAGATAAGAAGTAACTCTTATATTTTCGCTATCAGTAGCATAAATTGAGTCCAAACAACCATAATCGATATAATATAGTATACTTTTTAAGTTATATCCTGAATCAGCAACAAGATGCAATATCTTTAAATTTCCAATTTTTTCGAAGAAATTTTCAATATCTTTTTTTGAATTAATCCCATTCATATTAAATGATTTTTCGACTAAATATTCGGTTACTTCTTCATCGCTTTTTTAAGCATTCCCTTGAACTCAGCAACCTCTTCTAATGAAGAGAAATTAAGAATGCAAGGCACGTCAGCATGAATGTTATCTGTGTTTTCATCAGTTGCGCTATTTTGTTCTGTTTTTTCGATCGGCGTATCAGAGCACGCAACAACATTCATTGCTATAATACACACAAGTAAAACACACACAAATAATTTCTTCATTGCAATACCTCCTTAATCGTGATGGTTAGTTATATTATAAATTGTGCCGCTTTTTTCATATATATTATACCATAATTAGCCACGAAACGCAACTTAGATCCCGTGTCGAAAAATTTGAGTCCTAATAATAATACTAATTTAATAACCCTCGTCTTCATTTAGGGTCTGACGGCGATGAGAATCCATCTTTTCGTCAAAAAAACGCATTTTTTGTTGAATTTTACCAAAAACCATACCACAAAAATTGGCAGGGTATTTTAAAATTACCAAAATTTTCACAGTTTTACCCTTGAAAATTATGTTAAGCTTTGTTACAATATATATGTATAACCACTTCATTTTCTCGGAGGCTTATACATGTTCCAAAAACTCAGGAATTTTCACAATCAATTATGCAATGATGCTTATGAATATTTAGGCTCATTTTTGACAGGCGAAACCGCCGTTTTCAGGGTGTGGGCGCCGAACGCCGCAGCTGTGGGAGTGTGCGGAGATTTCAACGGCTGGAATGCCGTTCCCATGAAGAAGATAACCGACGGCATTTGGGAAACAACAATTACGGGCATACACAAATACGATAATTACAAATATGCTGTAACCGACAAAAACGGAAAAACCGTACTTAAAGCCGACCCGTTTGGCAGACACTTTGAAACAAGCCCAGGAAGCGCCACTAAGGTCTACCCCCTAGGCGGGCACAAATGGCGCGATAAAAAATGGATAAATGCGCGGGCTAAAAAAGATATTTATGCCTCCCCTGTTAATATATATGAGGTGCATTTAGGCTCTTGGCAGCGCAATGATGACGGCACCGTGCTTGATTATGTTACCGCCGCGCACCGCCTTGCCAATTATGTAAAAGAAATGGGCTACACCCATATAGAGCTTATGCCGATAACCGAGCATCCGTTTGAGGGCTCGTGGGGATATCAGGTAACGGGTTATTTTGCACCCACCTCACGCTACGGCACCCCCGATGACTTTATGGAGTTTGTTGATATTATGCACGAAAATGACATAGGCATAATACTCGATTGGGTGCCGGCACACTTCCCGCGGGATGAGCACGGACTGTTCCGCTTTGACGGCACACCCTGCTATGAATATGCCGACCCCAAAAAGGGCGAGCATAAAGAATGGGGTACCTGCGTTTTCGATTACGGCAAAGTAGAGGTAATGAACTTTCTTATCTCCTCTGCTGCTTTCTGGATTAAGGAGTATCACATTGACGGACTTCGCGTTGACGCTGTAGCATCGATGCTCTACCTCGACTATAACCGTCGTGACGGCGAATGGTTGCCAAACTCCTACGGAGGGCGTGAAAATCTTGAAGCAGTAGAATTTTTACGCCGACTTAATGAGGCGACTTTCAGCGTTAACCCGAATGTGCTTATGATAGCCGAGGAATCGACCGCTTGGCCAATGGTAACAAAGCCTGCCGATATTGGTGGACTCGGTTTTAACTTCAAGTGGAATATGGGTTGGATGAACGATATGCTCCGCTATTCCTCTTTAGACCCTCTCTTCCGAAAGGATAACCATAACTGCCTTACTTTCTCGTTTTTCTATGCATTCTCCGAAAACTTCATTTTACCGATTTCGCACGATGAGGTTGTTCACGGAAAATGCTCGATGATAAATAAGATGCCGGGGGAATATGAGCAGAAATTCTCGGGGCTTCGCGCATTTTTCGCCTATATGATGGCGCATCCAGGTAAAAAGCTTGTATTTATGGGTCAGGAGTTTGCACAGTTTATCGAATGGAATTATAAGCAAGCGCTTGACTGGCTTTTACTCGACTATGACGCGCATAAACAGATGCTGCACTTTACAAAAACGCTTAATAATCTGTACCTTTCCTCCCCAGAGCTTTGGGAGATTGATTTCTCTTGGGAGGGCTTTAGCTGGATATCCTCGGATGATAACGCGCAAAGTGTTATCGCTTTCCGAAGAATTGATAAGGCGGGTGAAGAAATTATTGTTGTTTGCAATTTTACACCCGTTGCTCGTGAAAGCTACCGTATAGGTGTTCCTGTGGCGGGCTCACTTAAACCGATTTTCTGCAGTGAATGGGAGGAATTCGGCGGAACGATTAAAAAAAGCCTCAGACAGATAAAAACCGAGAAAAAACCGATGCACGGATTAGATAACTCGGCAGCACTAAATATACCTGGGCTATCGGTAACATTTTATAAGCCTATTGCGAATAAAACAGACAAGCGTTAAATATATTTAATTAATATGCAAAACAGCGCGACAGAGTCTCTGCCACGCCGAAAATACAGGAGTGATTATTTTGAAAAAGACTAAATGCGTTGCAATGCTGCTTGCAGGCGGTCAAGGCAGCAGGTTAGGTGTACTAACCAAAAAAATCGCCAAGCCGGCAGTTCCCTACGGCGGCAAATACCGAATTATCGATTTTCCGCTATCGAACTGTATAAACTCGGGCATTGATACTGTAGGAGTTCTCACACAATATCAGCCCCTTGAGCTTAACGACTATATAGGCTCGGGCAAGCCTTGGGATTTAGACCGCTTATCGGGCGGTGTTCATGTTCTGCCGCCCTACCAAAAGAGCAAGGGCGGAGATTGGTATAAGGGTACAGCCAATGCCATTTACCAGAATATGCACTTTATTGAGCGCTACGACCCTGAGTATGTTCTCGTTCTTTCTGGTGACCACATTTATAAAATGGATTACTCGAAAATGATAGAGCTTCACGAGAAAGAAAATGCCGACGCTACTATTGCGGTGCTTAATGTATCGTTAGAAGAGGCTAGCCGTTTCGGTATTATGAACGCCGATGAGAACGGTGTTATTTATGAATTTGAGGAAAAACCAAAAAAGCCGAAGAGCACGCTCGCCTCAATGGGTATTTATGTTTTTAAATGGGATAAACTGCGTACTTATCTTACTGCCGATGAACAAAAGGAAGATTCCTCCAACGACTTCGGCAAGGATGTTATCCCTGCTATGCTGGCTGCCGGTGAAAAGATGATTGTTTACCGCTTTGACGATTATTGGAAAGATGTTGGTACTGTTGAATCGCTGTGGGATGCAAATTTAGATTTATTAAACCCAAAAATCAACCTCAACCTATCCGACCGTAATTGGAAAATATACTCTCGCTCGCATGCCCTGCCGCCGCATTATATCAATGCTTCCGCTAAGGTTGAAAACTCTCTTATTACCGACGGTTGCGACATTTCAGGAAAGCTTGATTTCTCAATTTTGTTTGAGAATGTAACGGTAGAACAAGGTGCCACAGTGGAATATTCGCTCGTAATGCCGGGCGCGGTTATTAAAAGCGGTGCAAAGGTGCGCTATGCAATTGTGGCAGAAAATGCCGTAATTGAAGAAGATGCCGTTATAGGCAAGAGCCCCGAGGAATGCAAGAATGTTGATGAATGGGGCATTACGGTTATAGGCGATAACCTAACCGTTGGCAAGGGCGCTGTTATCGGCGCTAAGCAAATGATTGAAAAGAATGTAAAGGCGGGTGAGCAAATATGATTAAAAATAATGTTTTAGGAATTATTTTCGCCAACTCTCACGATGAGCTGATACCTCAGTTTACCGAAAAAAGGTCTATGGCATCTATTCCGTTCGGCGGCAGATACCGCCTTATAGATTTTTCACTCTCGGGTCTTGTAAATGCAGGTATAAGCAAGGTTGGCGTTATTACAAAGAGTAACTACAGCTCACTTCTCGACCATTTAGGCAGCGGAATTTCTTGGGACCTCGACCGTAAAAACGGCGGTCTGTTTATGCTTCCGCCTTTCTCTACCGATAAGGCTGGCTTCTTTAACAGCAGAATCGATGCGCTTGCAGGCGTTATGACCTTCCTTAAAAGAAGCAACGAGGAATATGTTGTAATGTGCGACAGCGATGTTGTAAGCAATATAAATATTGATAAGCTGATTTCCGCCCACAAAGAAAGCGGTGCGGGAATTACCATCGCCTATAAACACGGCTTTATGCCGGCTGTAAACCGCGGTACTATGGTACTCAACATCGATCCCGACGGTAATGTTAAAGGCATTGACACTCTAAAAAATGATTCCGAATGCGATTACGGCCTTGATATTTTCGTAGTAAAACGCGAACTGCTCATTTCTATAATAAGCATAGCTTCAAAATATAACGTTTCCGAGCTTACAAAGGAAATGTTTATGCCCACTTTAGGGGAAATTACCGTTCGCGCATATGAAATCAAGGAATTTGCCGAAATTATCTACAGTAAAGAGCGTTACGCTGAAATCAGTATGAGCCTGCTGAACCGCGAAACCCGCAAAATGCTGTTCAGCACCGAGCGCCCTGTTTACACCAAAACGCGCGACGATATGCCTACACGCTACGGGGTTAACTCTGCAGCCGACAACTGCCTTATTGCAGGCGGCTGTGTTATAGACGGCAGTGTTCAAAACAGCGTTGTGTTCCGCGGTGTGAAAGTCGGCAAGGACACTGAGGTTTCCGACTGTATTGTAATGCAGGGTGCAAAAATAGGTGACGGCTGTAAATTACAGAATGTTATTATTGATAAGGCCGCCGTTATTTCAGACGGTATGACCCTTATCGGCACTCCGAGCAACTACATTTATGTAGGAAAAGAAAAGATTATTTAAAGGAGAAATTTATGAAAGTTTTATATGCCACAAGTGAAGCCTACCCGTTTGCAATGTCGGGCGGACTTGCCGATGTTGCGGGAGCTCTCCCAAAGGCACTCCGTAAAAGGCTTGTAGGTTGCCGCATTATACTACCGCTCTATGCCACAATAAGCGAAGAAATGCGCGCAAAAATGACCTTTATCACAAGCATTACGGTGCCTGTTTCGTGGCGCCGCCAATACTGCGGTATTTTTGAAGCTCACGAAAACGGTGTTATCTATTATTTTATCGATAACCAATATTATTTTGGCAGAGAGGGTCTTTACGGTCATTATGACGATGCCGAGCGCTTTGCGTTTTTCTCGCGTGCGGTGCTTGAAGTGTTGCCCGCTATCGGCTTTAAACCCGATATTATACACTGCAACGATTGGCAGACCGCTATGGTGCCTGTATATCTTAATGTATTCTACCGCGATAATGAATTTTTCCGTGATATGAAAACGGTATTCACCATTCACAACATTCAGTATCAAGGTAAGTACGGTCACGAACTTACAGGTGATGTTTTAGGTCTTCCGCCTGAATGTGAAAACATTATTGATTATTCCGACTGTGTTAACCTTATGAAAGGCGCTTTCGTTACCTGTGATAGGCTGACTACAGTATCCCCCACCTATTCCTACGAAATACTCAATCCCTATTTTTCGTACGGACTTGACGGGATTTTAAATACAATGCAGCACAAATTATCAGGTATTATCAACGGCATTGATACCGATGTTTACAACCCTGAAACCGACCCGATGATTTATGCGCCCTTTAATAGCGAAGATATGAGCGGCAAAGCTGTTAATAAAGCAGAGTTGCAAAAGGAATTGGGACTTCCCGAAAACGCTCGCACCCCCGTTATAGGTATTGTATCTCGACTTGTAAAGCACAAGGGCTTTGACCTTGTAACAAGGGTTTTCGAAGAGATTTTAAGCGCCGATGTTCAGTTTGTTATTTTGGGCTCGGGCGATTGGGAATTTGAAACCTTCTTCCACGAAATGGCAGAGCGCTACCCCGAAAAGGTTGCGTTCCGCAAGGGCTTCATACCCGCACTTGCACACAAAATTTATGCGGGCGCCGATATTTTCTTAATGCCCTCACAAAGCGAGCCCTGCGGTCTTGCGCAAATGGTGGCACTGCGTTACGGCACCATTCCGATAGTGCGTGAAACAGGCGGTCTTAACGATACAATTAAGGACAGTGGCGACGGCGAGGGTAACGGCTTTACCTTTAAGCTGTTTAATGCCCACGATATGCTCGCCTCGGTTTGGCGTGCCCTTGCAGGCTATCAGGATAGTGAGGGCTGGGCAGTTCTTACAAAGCGCGCAATGAACTGTGATAACAGCTGGGGCAAATCGGCAAATGAATATATAAGACTTTATAAGAGTATTCTTTAATGTTTACAAACAAAGAATAATGTGTTAAAATAATCAGGCTCCCCCTTAGCCAAATCATTCAAACCCGAACCAGCCTAAAAAGGCGGTTTTAAGGCGTCTTTCGGCTCATTGTCGCACATAGGCGACAGCCTTATATGCTTCGCTTCACCAAAATCCACACATAAAATCGCTCTTTTTAGGTCGCGGAATTTTGTGATTAAAGGATTTTGCGGTGTGCGAGGCAAAAACGCAGTTAATCCTAACGGATTAACGAGTATTTTAACGAAGTCAGAGCGTAAAATCTTTATCCCAAAATCTGATTCGGATTTGAATGATTTGGCTTGGGGAGCCTAATTACTGAATGGAGTCTTTTTTATGTTAGATATTTTAAAAGCAATGCTTTTGGGCATTATTGAGGGCATTACCGAGTGGTTACCAATAAGCAGTACGGGACACCTTATTTTAGCTAATGAATTTTTAAAGCTTAATGTAACCGAAGCCTTTATGGAAATGTTCGAGGTTGTAATTCAGCTTGGAGCCATAATGGCGGTTGTTGTACTGTTTTGGAACAAACTTTGGCCCTTTTCCACAAGGGAAAGCAACAGCATAAAACGGCTTGTTGGCAAGGTTGGAATTAAGAAAAATTCCCTCCAGCTTTGGATTAGGGTGATAATAGCCTCCCTGCCCGCTGCGGTTATCGGACTTTTGTTTGACGATAAAATCAACGAGCTTTTCTTTAACTCTACCGTTGTGGCAATTATGCTTATTGTTTACGGTATTGCATTTATTCTTATAGAGGTATTTAATAAGAGCAAGGAATACAAGGTACATACAATCGGACAGATTTCTTATAAAACCGCCGTATTTATCGGTCTTTTTCAGGTGCTTTCTATGATACCAGGCACCTCGCGCTCGGGCTCTACAATACTCGGCGCAATGCTGTTGGGACTTTCCCGTACAGCGGCGGCAGAATTCAGTTTTTACCTTGCCGTTCCCGTAATGTTCGGCGCCTCGGCTTTAAAGCTGCTTAAATACTTTATATCAGGTGCCGCACTCGCGGGGTTGGAGTTTGTAATTCTTGCAGCAGGTATGGTAGTATCCTTTATCGTATCGATAATTGTTATTAAATTCCTGCTCTCCTTTATCCGCCGCAACAGCTTTAAAACCTTTGGCTATTACCGAATTGCACTCGGTATTTTGGTTTTGCTTTATTTCGCCTTTAAATAACGGATATAAGACAATCCCCCTCGGTCATAAATTAGACCGAGGGGGATATTTTTTATGCTTTGGAATTTAATTGCAAAAATTGCAACAAACCTTTTTTATTTGGCTCTTCATGTAT
The DNA here is from genome assembly GCA_045594065.1 of Acutalibacteraceae bacterium. GTDB lineage: Bacteria > Bacillota > Clostridia > Oscillospirales > Acutalibacteraceae > SIG565. The sequence continues at coordinate 25,692 of JAZNXU010000008.1, read as the reverse complement.
CACCTAACGGTACTTTTCCGCCACCGCTTAAAGCGGCTGAAGAAGCAGAGCTTCTAAATAGAATGCGCGATGGAAATACCGCTGCCCGAGATAAGCTTATAGAACATAATCTACGGCTTGTAGCACACATAGTTAAAAAATATTACACCGCTGAAAATCCCGAGGATTTAATTTCAATTGGCACAATAGGTCTTATAAAGGCAATTTCAACCTTTAAGGCAAATAAGGGTATTCGCCTTGCAACCTACGCCTCACGCTGTATTGATAACGAAATTTTAATGTACTTTCGCTCACTTAAAAAGACGGCACAAGATGTTTATATATCCGACCCGATTGACACCGATAAAGACGGCAACACCCTTTCACTTATCGATATTATATCGGACGATACCGACATTGCCGACGATATTGCCGTAAAGCTACAGCTGCAAAAGCTTAAAACCGTTATCAACGATGCCCTTGACGATAGAGAAAAAACCATAATATGCTACCGTTACGGCATAGGCGGTGCGCCTGAGCTTACGCAATCCCAAATTGCAGCAAGGCTTAGTATTTCCAGAAGCTATGTTTCGCGAATTGAAAAAGCGGCACTAGGTAAATTAAGACTATTAATAGAATAGCCTTGGTTTAAAACGCCTTATTCATAATAACGGCGAGTACCGTTATATCATCCTCGTGAAAGCCCTCGCGGCGGCGACGGGCCTGAGCGCTTATATGCTCGGCTAATTGCTGAGCTGTACCGTCACCCCAAGCGGCTAATTCCTCACAAATCCAGTCATAATTATCGCCTGCCGCGCCATCCGACATCATAAGCAATATATCACCTTTTTTAAGGCGGATTGTGGCTTTATCAAAGCCGATTTCACGCAAAATTCCAACAGGCAACGAACGGCTTTCTGCCTTGCCCGTACGGCCCGAACGACGAACAACCGTGGGGGCAGCACCCGCCTTTAAAAGGTCGGTTTTACCGGTAAACAAATCTATCACCGCAATATCAACGGTGGAGAGCGATTCATCGGTAGACTTGAAAAGCATTGAGGAATTTAAAATTCTCAGCGAACAGTCGTACCCGAAGCCGGCTTTAAGCAATCGGGAAATAAGCCCCGAAGCCATTGCGCCGTCAACCGCGGCTCTGCCGCCAGTGCCCATACCGTCGGCAAGAACGCTGACAAATTTGCCCCTGCCGTCATAAAAATAGTTATAACTGTCGCCACTCATATTTTTGCCCTTGCAGACCACCTGATTAACACCAATATCAACCGAAAACACCGCCCGCTCACTTAGAGTGACTACAGAATAATCCCCAACAGTATCAACACAAGGTCTGTCAAAATCGCGGTCACAGCAAACAGATATCGCATTCATAATATTCATTCGGTTTATAGGCGTTTCGGTATTTTTAATTCGCGCCTCAACCGTCATTCTGCCCTCTTTATCAATCTTGCAATTGACATCGACAACGCGAAGGTCTGCCCCTTTAAGAGCATTTGCAACCGATAGCGCCGTCGCATTATCATACACCTGCTCCTCCTCAATAGATGCGGACAGGTCCTTGAGCATATCCGAAATTCCACTGAACTGGTCAGAAACAACACTTCTAACCTCATCAATACGGTTTTCAGCCGAAATTCTCGCGGCATAATCTGAATACCGCGCCGTCACTGCCTTGCCAACAGCCGCCGCACGACTACATCGCCCGCGAAACTCCTCAGGAGCAAAAATTTCAGGTGTATTTTCTCGGTTTTTCACTGCCTTGGTCATTTCAAGCACGGCAGAGAGCGTGTCGGCTTTTTTGGTTTCCCAACAGTGGACCCTGAGCGCACAGCCCTTGCAGGCATCGTTCTCAATTGCAGATAGCACAAAGCTGAAATCGGGTGCGTTGATGCGCGCTAGCTGTGAGGCTATCTGCTCAACGGTTTTAGAGACATCCGAGAGTGCATCGGCGGCAGAATTAAGTCGCATAGTAACCGCTTTTTTGGGTCCCTCACGGGCTACTGTGGATATCGGGCTCAAATATGCCCCGACACGGGCACCCACATTCTTAGGGATAAGTACGAAAACAACGGCGCCCAGCGCGGCTTCAACAATAAACATAATGGCTTCAACCGTTCCTATAAGCGCCACCGACACAAATACCGAAAGTAAAAAACTAGAAATTATGGCATATTTATTAAGTGCCGAAAAAACGCCTGCAAGTAATCCCCCAAAAGAGAATAACAACAATATTTCGGCGCTCTCCCCCGAAAGCACCGCCGAAAAGCCGAATGCAGTGCCGCAAACGGTTGAGAGACCTGTGCCACCGTAACGCGCGGCAAACAGTATAAGTGTGCTGGCTAATAATCTGCCGACTGAAATATCAAATGCTTTAAGCGTAAAAAGTCCTGAAAAGACACAGGCAAGCGCTATTAAAAAGGAGCTGAGTTCTAAGGAGGTATAGCGCTTACTATCCTTTCCAAGCGCTATAAAGGCAAAGGCAATAAAGTACGCGCCCGCCGCCGCAAGCAGCGTTTCGGTAACGGCAAACACAATGCTCATAGTTTCCTGCTTTACCGTTACAATTCCCGTAGATACCGTTACAAGCGCCACTGCAAATGCCGAAAACATCGGTTTTAATTCCGATTTAAAGGTACTGCCCAGCAGTAGTTTTATTGCCGCTACAGCTAAAGCCGAAGCAACATACCTAAAGCCGGATTCGCCACCTATGTAACCTACCGCCGCGCCTAGAGCCGCCATCGGCGAAAATACCGTGCCAACACCGCCCGCAACACTAAGCCCAAAGGGCGCAAGTATCTCAAGCACCGTTCCGCGTGCTCCCAAAAATCCGCAAAGGGCTACACCGAGATGCTTTAGCACCAAAAACACTACATCCGTAAGGCTTGTCCCAAACATTTTTTCATTACTCTTAATTGCTTCTTTCAAAAAAATCACCGCCGATAATTTATTAGTGTAAAATAAATTATAATCGGTCGGTGATGATTTTTTTGTCAAAACAGATACGAAAATATGGTAACCTTTTGTGTGTTATGTAAACCTATTGTCGAAAAGCATTTAATAGTTGTCCCGAAGATAAATTGTTCGGGAATTTCGGTGTGAATATACACTGAGCAACAGCCCGACGCCAACAAACAGACAAAGCAGTGAGGTGCCACCGGCTGAGAAAAACGGAAGTGTTATGCCAATAACAGGTAGAATGGATATGTTCATACCCACATTAATTATAATATGTACAAGCATCATAGAGAAAAAGCCAACACACATAAATGTACCTGCCTTTTTGTGGCACTGCCTGCCTACCATAAGCGCTCTGAGCGCTATGGCGCACAGCAAAATAAGCACCGTCAGGCAACCTAAAAAGCCTAATTCCTCTCCAATAGATGCGAAGATAAAATCGTTATATCCCTCGGGTATTCCGCCAAGCTGGGTAAGCTCGCCGTTCATATAGCCTTGACCTGCAAAGCCGCCGTTTGCAAGCGCCACACGACCGCGGTACTGCTGATAACCGGCGTTCTGAATATCGGCATTAATATTAAACATATTTATAATTCTGGAGCGCTGGTCCTCGTTCATAACAAAGAAGAACACAAAGGGGGAAGCCACAACCGCCGCCGACAATGCCGCTAAGAAATATCCGAAATGCAGTCCGGCGGCATACATCATACCCAGCGCCATAACGGCAAAAACAAGTGCGGTGCCGTCGTCCCCTTGAAAATGAATAAGCACTGCCGGAAAAAAGCCGTGAGCACAAAGAGGTAGCAGCGTTCGCGGCTTATTTATAGTTTCCTTTACGGCATCAAGATGCGCCGCAAAGGTTATTAAAAACATCATTTTTAAAAGCTCTGATGGCTGAAAGGACATACCGAAAATTCTAAGCCATGCTTTATCATCGGTGCCTGCAGGGGCAAAGCCAATAAAAAAGGTTAAAATTACGGGAATAAAGCCTATTGCCGCCGCGATATACCAATATTTTAAAAAAAGCGAATAATCAAACAAAGAGATTATTATTGCCGCTGTAAGTCCCAAAAGCATGGACAGCAGCTGGGTGACAAAATCTCCCGCAGAGCCTGTATAGCGTGTGGCAGAGAGCACCGCCAAACAGCCGAAAATTGAGGCTGTAGATACGAGTATTAACATAATTTTATCGCATTCACGAATATAGTCGGCAATGCGTCCGAATATTTTACCCAATTTTCTCACTCCTTTTAACTATATTGTAATAATAATTACAAATAATTGCAAGTAAATATTTGATATTGTAAAAATTTGTGGTATACTTAATGTAAATGTAACACAAAGAGGTGCCTATGGCTACATATTATTCCGACTCTCCCGAAAAAACCGAAGAAATTGCCTTTTCACTTGCCGCCGACTTCAAAGGCGACGAGGTTATTGCCTTTTCAGGTGACCTCGGGGCGGGTAAAACTTGTTTCACAAAGGGTCTTGCCCGCGGTGTAGGTTATACCGGCAATGTTACTTCACCTACTTTTGCACTGGTTAATGAATATTTAGGCGGGCGATACCCTCTTTATCACTTTGATATGTACCGCATAGACAGTTGGGATAGCCTTTATTCTACAGGCTTTTTTGAATACCTTGATAACGGTATCATTGCCGCCGAGTGGAGTGAGAATATTGCGGCGGCTCTTCCCGAAAACACTATTTATGTGGATATTGAAAAAATTGATGATAACACCCGAAAAATTACCATTACGGGGGGCGAGAAGTAATGAAAATTTTAGCAGTTGAATGCTCGGCAGGTCCTGCCTCATGTGCTGTTACCGAGAATGATAAAATCTTGTCACAAGCATTTGTGAATGTAAAAATAACCCATTCCGAAACCCTTATGCCAATGGTTGAGGCTGTGCTGAAAAACGCCAAACTAACGCTTAGCGATATTGATGCATTCGCGGTATCTGCAGGTCCAGGCTCGTTTACGGGAATACGCATAGGAATAGCCGCAATCAAGGGTTTAGCACTACCGGAAAACACACCGACTGCAGGCGTTTCTACTCTTGCCGCAATGGCACAAAGCTACCGTGATACCGACTGTATTTTATGCGGATGTATGGACGCCCGCTGTAATCAGGTTTATAACGCACTGTTCCGTATTAAAGACGGCGAAATTACACGCCTTACCGAGGACCGCGCATTGCTTTGCGCCGAGCTTGAAAAAGAGCTTCGCGAAAACTATCAAAATGAAAAAATTATAGTTATGGGTGACGGTGCCACGGTTTTCCACCCATATGTTACCGACATTGCTCGCAAAGCAGACGAGCAACGCCTTTACCAAACGGCTGTGGGAGTAGCTTTGGCGGCAAAAACCGCTGAATTCCTGCCACCGCAAGAAATTAAGCCTGTATATTTACGCCTGCCACAGGCAGAGCGAGAACTAAGACAAAAACTAGAAAGGAAACAGTAAAATGATAATAGTATTAGGATGTGACCACGGCGGACTCGAACACAAAAACGCTATTGCCGAGCATTTAAAAGAACGAGGCTTTACCGTCACAGATTGTGGTATTTATGAGCAAAAATCGGTAAACTACCCTGAGATTGCAGAAAAGGTAGCACTTGAAATTGTAAACGGCAAGGCTGACCTTGGTATTCTTGTTTGCGGAACAGGAATTGGAATGTCGCTTGCCGCTAATAAAATAAAAGGTATTCGCGCCGCGGCAGTGAGTGAGCATTTTTCAGCAAAATATACACGACTCCACAATAATTCAAACATCCTTTGCCTTGGCGGCAGGGTTATAGGAGTGGGCACAGCGCTAGAACTTGCAGATTTGTTTGTTGATACCAAATTTGAGGGCGGACGCCACCAGACCCGCGTTGATATGATAACTGATATTGAATCCAGATATTAAAAACAGGGCTCAAAGGTGTTCCTTTGAGCCCTGTTTTTTACAGTTGCCATAAATATTTGTTTGTGATATAATTGAATATATATTGTTTATAGGGGAAAAGTATATGTTTGAAAATATTATGATTGTTATTCCGAGTCTTAACCCTGACGAAAAGCTTAAAGCTACCGTAGCAGGAATTAAGTCTGTCGGCTTTAACAACATTATGGTTATTAACGACGGTAGCGATAAAGCTAATTTGCCTAACTTCCCATCAGAAGATGATGTCACTCTGCTGCACCATCGCACAAATCGCGGCAAGGGTGCTGCACTTAAAACCGCTTTCCGTTACATTAAAAGAAATATGCCCGAAATTATGGGTGTAATTACAGCCGACGGTGACGGTCAGCACACACCTGAAGATATTGTAAAATGCGCTGAGGCGCTTGATGTTAACGGCAAACAGGCAGTTCTTGGCTGTCGTGATTTTTCACAGCCCGATGTTCCGCCCCGCAGCCGTTTTGGAAACCGCACTACCTCCCTCGTTTTCAGACTGCTTTGCGGAATGAAAATTTCCGACACCCAAACAGGTCTTCGCGCTTTCCCGAGAAGACTTTTAGGTCTGCTATGCTCTATTGAGGGTGAGCGCTTCGAATACGAAACAAATATGCTGCTCAAATTCAAACAGCACGGCATAGAGTTCAGTGAGGTAAAAATTCAAACCGTTTATATTGAGGATAACCGTACCTCACATTTTCACGCAATCAAGGATTCATTGCGTGTATATCGTTTTATTCTCGCGTTCTTTGTAAGCTCAATAGTTTCATTTGTTGCCGATATTTCTATTTTTTATCTGATAGCCAAGCTTTTAGGAGGAGTGCTAGGCGGCGTTACCGAGCTTATAGCAACAGCGGGTGCCCGAGCAATATCCTCGCTTATCAACTTCACCATAAACAAGAAAAAGGTATTTACAAGCAAATCTGCCACAACCCCCACCCTTTTAAGGTATTATGCCTTGGCTGTTCCGCAGATGCTCATCTCGGCACTCTTTGTAAAGGTGATTTCCGACATTTTTGGTGCCAATGCTGAATGGACAACCGTTATAAAGCTTGTTGTGGATACTGTGCTTTTCTTTATAAGCTACCGTATTCAGCACAATTGGGTATTCGCTGAAAACAAGGCAAATAAAAAGAGCAAGACTTCTGACACCACAAAAGAAACCTCCGCATCAAAGCTTACGGCAGGAAAAATAGTGCGCCGCAGTCTTTTATCGGTAGGTACGGCTATTATATTAGTACTAGTAACACTTATTTCTGCCTGCCTTGTTATTGTTAACGGTCCAAGCGAGAGTCTACGCAATATGCTGGTAATTTCGGCTAAGCAGGCAAGTGCCACTAAATGGCTGCCTAGGCTCTTTATGAGTGAAGAAACCGTAAACCAAATTATGGCAAACAGCGAAAAGGTTAACACCGACACCGTTGATATGAACGAGATTGTTGTACCCGAAGCGGGTGAATGGGATAACGCTATTGACGGAATGCAGTTGCATTTCCTTGAAGAATCCAAGTTTAAGGCTTATGTTATTCTTGTAAAGAACCCCTCCCGCGTTAAGGTCGGTGTATCATCGGATAATTTTGCATCGGCAACAGCGGGCAAAAAGATTTTTGATATTTCCGAAAAATACAACGCCGTTGCTGCTATTAACGGCGGCGAATTCTTAGATGTAGGCGGAATGGGCAGCGGTGCAAAACCAATGGGTCTTACATATTCCTTTGGCAAAAATGTGTGGAACGACGGATACCGCCGCACCTTTATCGGCTTTGACAATAACAATAAGCTTATCTGCCGTGAATCTATGACCAAGGCGGAGGCTGACGAGTTAGGCATTCGCGATGCCGTTTCTTTCCAAACAGGAAATGTCATTATCGAAGAAAAGGACGGCAAAATCAATTATTACCGCAGTGACAGTAATACAGGTACCGCACAGCGCACAGCTATCGGTCAGCGCGCTGACGGCACCGTTATTATGCTGGTAACCGACGGCAGAAGTGCCGACAGTATCGGCGCTACCAAAAACGATGTTATTGATATAATGGCGCGGTTTGGAGCAGTAAATGCAGGTATGCTTGACGGCGGCTCTTCGGCTATGATGTATTACCGTGATTATTATACCAAATACGGTGTAGACACTGCCGAATTCGACACCTACCAGCTGCAGGGACTTGTTAACCGTTACAAGGCGTTTACAAAGCCTCGCAGTATCCCCACCTACTTTATCGTAACGGAGGAATAATAAATGAAAATCAAATCACTATTCTATAAAATTTATTTCTCTGTTATTGCCGTTTTTGCAGTGCTGCTTGTAGTTATGCTTATATCCTTAAACGGTTGGCTCGGCAATTACGAAGCGGCGCAGCCTGATGCGTTGGTTAATAAAATAGTAAACGAATATGTAACCGCAAACAATGTTTACGGTCTTAACAGCATTTCACAGCTGAAGCTATCTCCGTATGAAACAAAGGAGGGCGTTAATGCCTACTTTAAGGCTCTGACAAGCGGCAAGGAAATTTCTGCTTCATCTGCCGTTAACCGTATTGAGGGCAGTGACCTTGCCTATACTGTAAAGGCAGATGACCAAAAGATTTTAAATGTATATTTAAAGAAAAAAGAGGGCTCGTCCTCTTTCCTTGCAACCTATGAGGTAATGTCTGTCGCCCTGCCCGATGACCTTTATAAAAATGCACAAATAGTTATACCCGAGGGTGCTGAGGTTGCTGTGAACGGCGTAGCGCTTAAAGCCGAAGATAAAACGGCTGTGCAGTTACCTAATATCCCCGAGAAATATAAGAATGGTATTTCAGGCGGAAGTATTGCAACTCTTGAAAATCTGGTATCTGAAAATTTAACCGTCACCGCAACTGCTAACGGTAATCCCCTCACCGTTACACAAAGCGATACACAGTACATAGTAGCACAGGATATAGATGAGGCTACCGTAACCAAGATTACCGATTTTGCTAAAGAGGCATCTGAAACCTACTCTGCATATATGCAGAACGACTCATCTATGACGGCAATTAAAAAATATTTTGCCACAGATACCGAATTTTACGATAATCTTCGTAAAACCGATGTAATTTTCGCTCTTGACCACAACGGCTACCGTTTTGAGGATGTTATAGCGCACGATATTTACAGATTTTCAGATAATCTTTATAAAACCCGCATAACCCTTACTCAAATTCTTGTAAAGGGCGGCTCTCAGTACAAGGACTATTTTGATAAAAATGTATATATATATGTAAATGGCGACACTATGTCGGTAATAGATTTGAGAAGCTCGGGGGAGAGCCATGAATGAGTTTGAGCTAACAATTTTAGACGGTATTCAAAATATTTTCGGAAGTAAATTTTTAGATGCCGTAATGCCTATAATCACTATGCTTGGTGACGGTGGAATTTTCTGGATAGCCTTGGCGGTAATTTTTATCTGCTTTAAAAGGACCCGTAAAATGGGACTTACAATGGGGCTATCGCTAGCGCTCGGCTTTTTATTCGGAAATATTTTATTAAAAAATATAATAGCTCGTGTTAGACCCTATGATGTTAACACAGGCTTCCAATTGCTTATTGAGAAGCTGCACGATTTTTCATTCCCGTCAGGTCATACGCTCGCATCGTTTGAAGCGGCAACCTCAATATTCCTGCACAATAAAAAAATAGGAATTCCGGCATTAGTGCTGGCGGTATTAATTGCTTTTTCAAGACTTTACCTATATGTTCACTACCCCACCGATGTTTTAGCATCAATAATTTTGGGTGTTGGCATCGCGATACTGTCGTTCCATTTAATAAATAAACTGTATGAAAAGAAATTAGGGTAGAGCGAATAATAAAACAACACCCGCGATAGTGTTCTATCGCGGGTGTTTTATCATTTCAATAATTTCGAATAACCTTTTCCGTACTGCACACAGCGTGAAATTCGGGATAATGTCGCCGAGGAAATATCGGTTTCTGCTATAACCTCTTGGTATGTTTTACCCTCTTTCAGCAGCTTGGCGGCACGAATGCGCTCTGCCATCTGCTCCACCTCTTTGCGGGTGCACAAATCCTCAAGTAAATTTTTGCAATCCTCGATATTATCGAGCCCCACAAACAGCTCATACAGCTCATTTAAAACTTCATTTGTTATATTTTTAGCCATAACTAAAAGCCCTCATTGGATTTTTGCAGGAAAGCACGGGTTTTCTCGCTTTTCGGGTTTTCGAAAACCTCCTCAGGTGTGCCAATTTCCTCAATAATGCCGTCTGCCATAAATATCACTTTATCTGCAACCGAGCGGGCAAACTCCATTTCGTGAGTTACCACAATCATTGTTCTGTCACTGCTTTTAAGCCCGCGGATAACCTTTAAAACCTCACCCGTAAGCTCGGGGTCGAGAGCCGAAGTAGGCTCATCGAAGCAGAGTATATCCGGCTTCATTGCAAGTGCGCGGGCGATAGCCACACGCTGCTGCTGACCGCCCGAGAGCTGGCAGGGATAGAAATCCGCCTTTTCGCTAAGTCCCACACGCTCAATAAGACCTCTTGCGTTGCTTTCGATATTCTCTGGAGTGTCCACCTTTAACAGCATGGGCGCTAAGGTAACATTTTGAAGTGCTGTATACTGCGGGAAGAGATTAAAATTTTGGAAAACAAGTCCAAAATGAAGACGGTTTTCCCTTAGCTGCTCTTCGCTCAATTTCTCCACTTCACCGTGCGAAATCACCTTTCCGTTCAGTACAATCTCGCCGCTGTTATGCGTTTCAAGGAAGTTAAGGCAGCGAAGCAGTGTAGTTTTGCCGCTACCCGACGAGCCTATAATTGCCAGCACCTCGCCTTTCTCGAGCGAAAAGCTAATACCCTTTAAGACCTCGGTTTTGCCGAAGCTTTTTGTTATATTTTTAACTTCGAGTAATGCCATATATGCCGCCTCCCTACACCTTAAAGTAGCTAAGCTTCTTTTCGAGCTTTGCGAATAGTATAGTTAAAATTCCGCTGAATGCAAGATAATAAACAGCCGTAAAGAAGAGCGGCCAAATTTGGCCTGCAATACCTTGTGAGCCCTTTAAGAACGCCTGACCTGCCCAAATAACCTCTTGAAGTGCGATAATTCGCGCAAGCGATGTATCCTTAACAAGTGTTATAATTTCGTTAGACATCGGCGGAACAATGCGCTTTATCATCTGCAAAAGAGTAACCTTAAAGAATATCTGGGTTTTTGAAAGACCTAAAACTTGACCTGCTTCCTGCTGCCCTACGGGCACGCCCTGAATTCCACCTCGGTAAATTTCAGAGAAATAACACGCGTAGTTTATAATAAAGGCGACGCTTGCAGCTATAAATCTGCCCGTTTCACCGCTTCCCCAAATATTACTCCCCAAAACAAGACCGGGGAAATAATAAACAATCAACAACTGAATCATAAGCGGTGAACCGCGAACTATCCAAACAATGGTTTTCATTACCGCTGACAGGGGTTTAAAGCGTGACATTGAACCGAATGCCATAACAAGACCAAGCGGCATCGCGCCCAGCAGTGTTACAACAAACAGCTTAAGTGTCTGCAAAAAGCCGACATTCAAAGCTTCAAATACTATTGGAAATTGTTGAGAAAATGACATAATTCTATCCTTTAACATACCGAAACAGAGGGTGCTTAAAGCACTCTCTGTTCCGTAAATTCAATCTTTAAATTATTTAATAAGGGCTTCCTGAACGCCGTATTTATTAGCGATTTCTTCAAGCTTACCGTTTGCCTTGCATTCCTCATAGAAAGCATTAAACTCTGCAACTAAATCAGAGCCCTTACGGAAGCCTACGCCGTACTCCTCGTTGTTGAGCTTAACTGTTGTGGTAAGCTGTGAGTAGCCTGTGCCCTCGCCAACCATTGCACCTGCCATTAAAGAGTCAATAATGGCGGCATCGGAGGTGCCGGTTGCAACCTCCATAAGTGCGTTTGCCTGCTCTTCAACCTCGGTAATAGTAAATCCGTTCGCAATTGCTTCCTTTTCACCTGCAGATTCATCTTCTACCGCAAACTTAAGGGCTTTGCAGGCTTCAATTGTTTGATAATCCGCAGCCTTTTCAGCAGGAACTACAACTATCTGAGCGTTGTTGCAATAAGGTACAGAGCAATCCATACCAGCCTTAACCTCATCGTTAAGTGTCATACCGTTCCAAACAACATCTATTGCTTTGCTATCGATTTCGAATATCTTGTTGCCCCAAGTAATCTGAACAAACTCAACCTCAACGCCAAGTTTTTCAGCAAAAAGCTTTGCTAAATCAGCATCAAAACCAATCCACTCGCCGTTTTCATCCTTATAATCCATCGGTGCAAAATCGGTAATACCAACTACAAGCTTACCTTTTTCCTGAACATAAGCTTTGTCGCTTTCTGTCTTGTTGCCGCAGCCTGCGAAACAGGTTGCAATCATCATAATTGCTAAGATAAGTGCTAATAACTTTTTCATTTCAATTAACTCCTTTAAAGTTTTAATGTGATGCTCTTATTATACTTCACCAAACTAAAGTTGTAAAGTGTTTTTTTGCAAAAATTTTAATATTTGTGTAATTTGTATGTCAAAGCGCCCACTTTAGCGCTTTATTTTGCTAAAGTATACAATAATTTTTAATGCTCCGGTTTACATCGGAGCATTATTATTTGTTTTTTGGTATATTTCCTCTGCCGTTTTGTGTATTCGGGCGATTTCTTCTGCCGTTGCGGTTTTAAGCCTCCGCTTTTTTGGGCCGCCCCAAATATCGAAAAGCGAAGGACCTATCCAACTGTATGGCTCGGTTTCAGAAAAAACGCCCTCGAGAATGCTGAGCGCGGCATACTTCGGCTTCATAAACACAAAGCGCATAAGCGGCTTAATAAAAATGTAGAGCCACTTAGGGTAGTGCGCCGTAATGCCCGTCAGCGTGATGCCGGGGTGGGTAACCGAGAGCCTTTCGGGCGTATTTTTAAACAGCTCGAAATGAGAATACATCAAATATCGCTTTGCGTTGCCGTAAACAAGGCTTGACGCCGCGCGACATCGAAAATCGATATCCGCCGCATCAGTTTTTGAATAGTTGTGCGCAATACTGCCCACAACAACCACGCGCTCCACCCTATCCGCCAATTGGCGCGTTATATAATAAGGTGAGATAAAGTTAATGGTGAAGACATTATCATAGCCCGTACTGCAAATTTCCCGCGGGATTTTATACGCCCCCGCGTTATGTATTAGAATATCGGTGCTCTTTTTCTTTAGTTCTTCACACGCCGCCTTTATCGTTTCTATGCTCTGCATATCGGCTGCTATTCGGGTGATTTTCGCGTTCGGGAACTCATTTTTCAGCCGTTTTTCAAGCGCTTCGGCTTTGTGCGGGTTGCGATCAAGCATTATAAGCTCGCCGCCGAGAGTTAGTATGTATCGGCAAAGCTGACTGCCAATGCCACCCGTACAGCCCGACATAACCACGGTTTTGCCGCAAAGAGCATTCGCGCGCTTTTTAAGATATGCTTTAAGCATTGTTCTCGGTCTTAGCGTTGCCGGTGTGTTCGTCGATAAAATCTACGATTTGACCGTTGCCGCCGTAGGTTTTACCATGCGGATGATGTCCGCGCAGACCCACAGGCACAACCTTTAACAGTTCCGGATGGTCTTTATAGGCAAGTGCAAAGAGCGCACCGTTTTCCTCGTATATAACGGTCTGATCCTCGGTGCCGTACAGCATAATTATCGGAATTTTGTGCTCGATAAGGGTGTTTACTCTGCAAATCGGGTGAATGTCAGAGCCGAAAAGCATATGTCTTTCCATTCCCTCATAAGCCACGCGGAACTCGTTTTCCCAAACGCCATCCTGACCGGCTTTCAGCTTGCCGGGGTAGCTTAAGAAATTAAGCACCGGCGCATCGATAAACATACACTCAACACTTTCGGGGTGGTAGCCCGCAAACTGCACAGCGTGCGCACCGCCGCAGCTCATACCAACGGGAACACACTTATCCTTCAGCCCGTATTTTTGGGACAGGTGCTTTACAAAACGCGCCTTAATATCGCAATCCTCGCGTGTAGCAAAACGAGTGATATTCTGCACCCAAGCTATATGATAGCCGCGTTTTAACATTTCAATTTCCGTATCAGGGAATGCGCCCCAATATTCGGTTTTAAGCCCCCAAGAGCCGTTAGCCTCACCGTTCGGGAAGACAATAATTGCCTGCTTTCCCTCAAATTCAAATTCTTCTGCCTTAAATCCGTTCCAAGTTTCCATTTTTATCTCCTTATATTGTTTTTGAAAGTTCGTTTATATCCTTGCGCTTTTTTTGGCGCACCGTTTCGTCCTTAGCGTAGCCTAGCGTGATTACCAACCGCACAGGATTTTCGAGGTCGCATATCTCGCGAATTTTCTTGTCGTCCAGCCAGCCGAGTATACAACTGCCCAAGCCCTGCGCTGCAGCCTCTGCCGTTAAATAAGCGGCGGCAATACCGATATCAATCGAGCGATAGTCGTTACCCTTAACCTTTGCGCCGAGCGCCGCAGATTTAACATAAGGCTGCTCGGACAGTACCATAAGCACGGGTGCATCGGCAGCAAATTTGTTCATACCCATTCCCATTGTGGCACGAGCTACCGCCTTGGCGTTATCACCCTTACACACCGTTACAAGGTATGGCTGACCGTTGCAAGCAGAGGGCGAAAGCCTTACCGCTTCGAGTATAGCATCTACTTTCTCCTGCTCTACTGCCCTTTCAGGGTCATAGCTTCGGCAGGACTGTCTGTTTTTTGCGATGGTGAGAAAATCCATAAAATGACTCCTTTAAATTCATTTTACCACAACTTCCCCTGCATTACCACCAAAAAATAATATAACTATTGCGATATAATACTTTGGGTGCTATAATATTATTGTAATATTATATATATTGTACATTTCATTTATAAAGAGATGAAGCGAAAATGAAGTTCGAAACTGCAGCACAAGCCGCCGAACGCCTAAATGTTAATATTCGCACAGTGCAAAAATGGGCAAAGCAGGGCAAATTAGAGGGTGCCGAAAAAGCGGGCAGAGATTGGCTTATCCCCGAGGGCGCAAACCCCGTTTCCACGCCTACACTGGAAAACCCCGCTACCTTTTTGCCCTTTACCACTAAATACTATGGCAGAGGCGATGCTTTAGATTTTATTGCCGCTACCGAAAACCCCGACGAAAAGAATATTGCGCTGGGTGAATATTACTACCACCGCGGTGAATGTGAAAAGGCGGTTGAAATTTTAGAGCCTTATCTCAATAGTGATGTTCCGAATTACCGCTTTGCCGCAACGCTTGTTTGTATTTTCGCCTACCTTGCCACCAACCACACGCACAAGGCGCGCTTTGCCATTAACAGTATTGACGAGCAGCTAAGAACGGTCTACAACGCAAGTGCCGACGATAACCGCAACGCAAAGGGCATTTTTGTTTGTTCTATGCTTTCTACCCGCTTGCACTTTTCAGATGACCGCATTCCGCTGATTGAAAACTACATAGAGCACCTAAGTGCAGGTACGCGAGTCATCGCACTTTATGCGGCAGCGTATCAAGCCTATTTAAAAAAGGACTATTCAAGGGCATACGGAATTGCCGAAGCAACACTTCTTATTGCATACAAGCAATACACCGTTGCTTATATATATCTGCATATCATCGCGGCGGTGAGCCTTATTAACCTCTCCCGCGTTGAAGATGCCAAGGAGCACATTAAAAAGGCTTGGGAGATTGCCCGCCGAGACCGTTTTTACGAGCCGTTTGCCGAGCATCACCCCATTTTGCAGGGTCTACTTGAAAGCTATATTAAAAGAATTTATCCCGAGGAGTTTAAAGAGGTTATAAACATTGCAAAGTCTTTCGGCAAAGGCTGGCGCACCATTCATAACGAGTTTATGAAGAAAAATGTTGCCGATAACCTCACCACCACCGAATTTGTTGTGGCAATGCTGTATTCGCGCAATTGGCGCATTAAGGAAATTGCCGCGCATATGGATTTATCCGAGCGTACAATAAAGAACTATTTGCAAATTATCTTCCAAAAACTCGGTATCAACGGTAAAAAAGACCTTGAAAGGTTTATGATTGAATAAAATTTAAAATTCTCTTAAAATTACGCCCCGTTCGTCATAACGAACGGGGCGTTCGACTTTTTCTGCACTTTTTTTAGGGTTAAAAAGGAAAGTTTTTTGTCGCAAAAAAGCACAAAAGCGCGTTTTTGTTCGCTGTGACGAACGAAAACACCATAAAACTTGCACTTTTTTTGTTTGTATCGGCTCGTTACAAAGGGAAGTATGGGCGATATAATAATCTTGTAAAACAAACAACAAGGAGCACGCTATGGAAAACACAAAAAAACGCATCTTCTGTTTAGATGATGATACTCTAGAAATAACCTTTGTTTTCGATGCCGAAGCCGAGTTCTATTTCGGGAATTTTCCGGATTTTTCGGAAACACCGAAATACACACCGCGAGGGCGACCGTGGGTAAATGTAACCTACGATGGCTGCCCCTACGCAGAGGAGCTGTATGGGGATTGCGGCTCCTGCAAATACTTCCGATGTGAACACCCCGGAGACCTGATAGGAATTTGCGAAAATGATAAACTGAGAAAAGGAGAAACAACATGAAAATTTTTAAGCCATATTTAAACAAGACCCTATCGATACTATTATCAATAATCATAACCCTTTCTGTCTTCTCTGGATTGGGCCTCACGGCTGCGGCAGCCGAGAACGCAAACCCCTATTTCAATAAAGTAGCAGATGCTTCTAACCTTGACGGTTGGAAAAACTTTTTCGGCTCGACAGCTACCGACACCGAAAATGCAGGCGGCATCTGGACAGATAAATCGGTTTTTGCGAACAATTCAGCTTTTCAAAATCTAAAAGACGCTGAAGGGAACGACATTCTTCCCACCGTGAGCGATGACAGCTTTTTAGTTGCCCTTTCGGCAATAGCTTCCAATAAATCCATCGTTGGTTACTCTCACATTCCGACCGACACCATGCTGGTGCTTGATGTTTCCGGCTCGATGGGTCCGGGTAATGGCAGTACCTATAACGATGCCGTATCTGATTTAGTTCTTGCAGCAAACGCGGCAGTTCACACCCTTTTGCAGCTTAACAATAATAACCGCGTGGGCGTTGTGCTTTATTCGGAATCAAGTTCGGTATTTCTCCCGATCGACCGTTACAGCGCTACAAACACCATAACCTACGACGGTGGCACGAGAAACGATAGGTCCGACGACATTGAGGTTGGACAGTATTTCGTAACCAATAACAACGAAAACGAAATTCAGATTGCAGCAGGCGTTAAAGACGGTCGCGGCAATTCGGTAGATGAGAATGATCGAAATGTTACGGGCGGCACCTATATTCAGGGTGGTCTTGCCAAAGCGGCAGATGTGTTTGAAGAGAGAAAGAACGCCAACGACACCGTAATTAAGGGTGACGGTTTTCAGGGCGGTACACAGCGCAAGCCCGTTATTGTATTAATGAGTGACGGCGCACCGACCTATGCCTCAACCAACTACACAAATGCTCAAAATCACAACCAAGGAAGAGGTACTACTACCTACGAGTATTACGCCTTCCTTACCCAGCTTACTGCAGCCTATGTTAAGCAGGAAATCACCGAATACTACGGCGGCAGCGAGGCGCTTATCTATACACTCGGCCTCGGCGTTGGCAATAACTCCACCGCAAAGAGCGTGCTTGACCCAGCCAACTCCACAAATACTATAGACGGCTATTGGGAAGACTTTAACGCTGCATCTAACGGGGCAAGCGTTGAAATTACAAATTCCATTAGCGTAACCAAGAACAACAAGGTAACCGATATAATTTACACCGACGGCTACTATTCTGCCGATACAGGAAGTCAGCTCTTTGATGCGTTCGACAAAATCGTTAGTCAAATTATAATTCAGTCACTTTATCGTCCGACACTCGTTGAAAACAACAACGCCCATATGGACGGCTACATCGAGTTTATTGATGATATCGGCGAGTTTATGAAGATTGAGCAAATTGAGGGAGTTTTGATTGGCGGCACTCTGTTCACAGGTAAGAAGCTTGCCGAAAACTTCCAAGTGGGCGGCGGAGACCTTGGCTCAATAGATAACCCCAACGCTCTCGGTGATAACCTTATATGGTCGGTTAAAGAACGCTTAGGTATTGCCGATACCCCAACCGCACAGCGCCTTGTAACATCGGCCTACGAGCACGGTCAGCTGCGATACACCGACGCTAATAACTGGTCTAACTACATCGGCTGGTACGGCGACAAGGATGGTAATTTCTTAGGCTTCTGGGACGAGGCTCACACCTATTCTATGATTCCTGACAATGCCGTATCTGTTAATAAGTCGTACGGTATGCTCGGCGAAATCAAGGACGGTCTTAATGAAAGCGACCTTATGTATGTTTCCATTCAGGTGCATACCGAAATCGCCGATATGACCACTTATAATCTTACCGAGAATGATAAAATTTTACCCGGTCACGCAAAGCTTCATTTCCGCATTCCCGCCTCGTTAGTTCCCGTAGTTACCTACGAAATTGAGCTTGAGGGCACAGGATATGAGGATGCTAAAAATATTACAATGACAATTGATGACGCTGAGCCTATCAGACTTCTTTTTGAGGTTGGCCTGCGTAATGACATTAACCCCTATAACATCGAAAGCATTTTAGGCGATACTAATAAGGTTAACGGCAAGTATGAGTTCTACACTAACGATTGGGACATTGATGTGTTCAACAAGAGCTTATCCCCCGATGATAGCGATTATATCCCTCCGACAGAGGCTATAAACACAATTTCATTCTTTGAGCCTAACCTCCAGAACGAACGCTATTACTACACCGAGCCTACCCCCGTTTACTACAAGGACGGTGATAACTACATTAAATATTCAAGCGCTTCTGTTGCGCCTAAGGACGACACCACAGGCAAGGAATTCTACCGCAAGCTGAATGTGTTTAGGCTCACAGGCAACGGTAATGAGGCAATACTTGACGACTCCGTTTTCGAGGCTATTTCAAACGAAGCCTTAGCAGAGGCTGTTAAGGGCGAAACAAACGGCGGTTGGAACATTCCTAAGGATATTATCCATCGCACAATAGATGCCGCTAAGATTGATAAAGCTGACAACTCATTAACAAACTCGTTACCGTATATTGCTTATCCCTCTATACAGCTTATTGAAGATGTTCACTACTATAGCGATGCCATACTTGGCAATAACGGTCTTTTAACCGTTACGCCCGCAACGGGACTGAGCATTACAAAAGCGGTTGATGCATCTTTGTTTGGCACCACCGAAAGCTTCAACTTTAAGGTTTCAAACCCCGCAGCCGCAGGCAGCAGCTACACGCTTACCCTTCGCGACCCCAACAACAACTATTCTACCGCTCCAAACCCGATGAGCTTTGATGCAAACGGTGATGCAACCGTTTCCTTAAGCGCAGGCTGGACGGCTTATCTTACCGAGCTTCCCACAGGCAACTACACCGTTACTGAGGTTATTCCCGATGGCGCTAACTATGAGGCAATCGAGAAGCCGACAGGTGCCGTAACCGTAAAAGACAACAGCGTTACACCCGTTACCTTTAAGAACGCCTTAAAACAAAGCGGATACCTTGTAATTGCTAAAGAGGTTACCCATCCGTTTGGTGCCGATGCACCCGCTTCACTTGCGAATAAGGAATTCACTTTCTTGGTGACACTTGAAAACGGTGATGCATCTTACCCCGACGCAGAGGTTGAGTACTTCTATTCAGGCGATACCTCAACCGTTTATACGGCCACCGTTTCAAGCAATCAGTTCACCGTAAAGGTTAAAGCAGCCGATGCCGCTATTATTAAAATCCGCGAAAATTGGACTGTAAGCGTTCAAGAAACATCATTACCCACAGGCTTTACCCAGACAGATGTTACATCAAGTGATGATAAAACCGTTACAACCAACCACAATGTTGTTTACGATTTCGTTAACAATTACAGCCCCTCACCTGCAACAATCGATATTGACCTTGTAGCCAGCAAGCAGCTTACTGGCAAGCCATGGACTACCGATGAATTCGATTTTATTGTCAGCCGCTACATTCCTAAGGATGCCGGCTACAGCAAGATTGGCGAAGAAAAAGTTAGCGCTCCCGCTTCGGGCGATACCGTTTCTTTCGGCAGTGCACTGGCAGCAGCTGTTAACACTCAAACCTTTGATTCTGTCGGCACATATCACTTCTCTATTACCGAAGTGGTACCAGAAAGCACAAAGGGCATCTCTTACGATACCGCAGGTCGCGACTTTAATGTTATTGTTACCGACGAAAATACCGACGGCGCACTTGAAGTAAGCAGAATTACCACAGCGAGCCGCACCTCTGTAGACGGCACTACTGTTACAGCCGATAAGTTCGTTAACACATATAAGGCGGACGGCATTGCTGAAATCACATTCCAGATAAATAAGACCGTTGCGGTTCCCGCAGGCGCTGATGCTTACAGCCCCGAGGGCTTTGAATTCGGTGTTTACGATGCGGAAACGGGCGCTCTGATAGGCGAAACCAACTCGACCGACGCAAACGGTATTGCACAGTTTATCTTCTCTTACAATGCCGACGGCGTTGACTACGATACCGATAAAATTTATGAGTATGTAATCAAGGAAACAAAAACTGCCTTAGCAGGTATGACCTACGCCGCTGACATCCCCGTTACCGTAACAATAAGCGATAATCTTGATGGTACAATAAGCGCAGCCGCAGACATTGGCACACTTAACACAGACGGTGCGTACGCCATAGCTGTTACCAACAACTATAACCCAGATGACACCAAGGCTCAGGTTGTAATTAATATCGAAAAGACCGTTAATAACACAGGAACTGCGTCTATCGGTCCCGAGGGCTTTAAATTCCAGATTGCCGAGGATATCCAAACAGCTAACGCTGAAGTAGTTTTAGACACTGTTACTACCGATACAAACGGTAAGGCACAGTATACCTTCAATTACACACCTGAAAATGCAAACAAGACCTATTTCTACACCGTTAAAGAGATTAACGAGGGCAAAGCTGATATAAACTACAGCACTAAGGTTTATGAAATAGCAGTTGAAGTAAAGCTTGATGCTAACAACAAACTTATTGCAACCGTTACATCTACCGACGCCACTATTAACGGTAACACCGCAACTACAGCATTTGAGAACACCTATTCAGGTAATCTTCCTAAAGTCAAAATTGACTCCAAGAAGACACAGTCGGTAAACGGCAATGATGCCACCGATAAATCTGTAGCCGTTAAGGCAGGCGACACTGTAACCTACTTCATCACCGTTACCAACAACGGCGAAATTGCTTCAAATGCTATAACCGTTACCGATAAATTCCCCGAGAAACTCTTACTCGTAGATGGCAGCATCACCGAGAACGGCGTTTTAAAGGACGGTGCCATCATCTGGACAATCGACTCTCTCGAAATCGGAAAATCCGTAACAGTAAGCTTTAAGGTTACCGTTCCCGAGGTAGAAGAGGACACCGTTTGGAAGAATATCGCAACAGTTGCCTATGATAAGGACCACGACAATACTCCGGAAGAGCCCGACGACTCTAACGAAATTGAGCTTGTTTATGAGCTTCCCGAGGCTCCCTTAACAGGCGACAACACAAATCTCAACCTCTGGCTCGCACTTGCTGTAATAAGCGGCAGCGGCACAACACTTGCCACGGTTTACAAAAAGAAAAAAGAGCAAGAGAACAACTAAATAACTAGCAAAAAGGAACGGCTCGTAAGAGTCGTTCCTTTTTTAATGCTAAAAATAATGCTGACCGCAAATCTTTATTTATTTTAACTGCCACACTATTTTCTTGCTGTTGCTTTTCTTTTTGGAAAAGGTAGTACGAATTCGATGCCCTTTTTATTTTTTGACCTATGTATTCGAACTCCTACATAAGATTACTTAATTTCCATTGGAAAGCCTATTCTTCAACCGCAGCTTTTTTTGAAAAAATAGGATAAATCTCCTCCGGAGAAAATTTTGGTGTGCGGTCATAAGTATAGAGTCCGTTTTGCTCCTGCTCAATATCGGTCAGTTGGGTATAACACAGAGCAAACATATTCTCATTATCAAGCAAAGCGTCGGTAAGCGCTTTTAGCCTTGTTAAAAATTCTTCTTTTGTTTTCGGCGCATTCCCATATCCCCAGCCCGATTCATCTTCTGTCCAACGTATACCGCCGTATTCGCTTATAAAGAATGGCATTTTACCATCATAGGATTGGCGGTCTTTAAACTTAGCGTGGAAATCGCCGATTTCACATTTATCAAGATTTTCGTAGTGTGATACAAAAATCTCGGGATTCTGTTCATAATCGTGCAAATCGTAAATATCCGTTACAACATGGAAATTTCCGCTTGTATCTATGCAAGGACGGGTACTGTCTGCCGCCTTAGTGGCTCTGTACACAAGGGCAAGCACATCGTCAACCTGCTTTCTGCCTTTTCTATCCCATGTCTCGTTAAAGGGACACCAACCTACTATCGACGGGTGATTGAAATCTCTCTCGACCTCATCAAGCCATTCAGGGAGTATGGCATAGACCGAATCTTCATAGGAAACATCAAGTCCCCAGTTAGGATACTCTCCCCATACTATATACCCCTTGCGGTCACAATGATAGAGAAATCTTTCTTCAAAAACTTTTTCGTGAAGTCTCGCTCCGTTGAATCCCATTGCCATAGAACGGTCGATATCGGATTCAAGCTCCTTATCAGAGGGTGCGGTATAAATACCGTCAGGATAAAATCCCTGATCAAGTACAAGACGCTGAAATACCGATTTACCATTCAAATAAAACTTTTTATCCCTATAATCGATATTTCTTAATCCAAAATAACTTTTAACAATGTCCTCACAGAAAGAAAGTTCTACATCATAAAGTCTTCCGTTGCCTATTTTCCAAAGGTGCTTTTCTTCAAGCAATACAGTTGCAGTAATAAAACCGCCAGCGGTAGTAACAGAACTTTCACCCATATTTTTGCCACCGAACGAAGCCTTTATTTTGAACTCACCTGAACCACAAACGGTTGCGTTTACAGTGAGAGTTCCTGCGTTTGCATCAGGGAAATACTTAACACTTTTTATATAAGATTTTGGTGTAAACTCAAGCCATTTTATCCGTCAATTCAAATCTGTTACAGGCTTTTCTCCCAGCGAATACAGAAAAAACAGTCAAAATAAAAAATCGGTTTAATAGCTCGGCGTAATATTTCACTCGCCGCAAGGTGAATTTCATTGAAAAGGTTGTATAAATTCGAAGTCTTTTAAATTTTCGACCTATATGTTTGAACCACTACATATTATTTATAATTCGTCGGCAAAGCCGACACAGAAATTTTTATCTCTTATCTATTATCTTTTATCTGGAAAAGTCGCAAGTTTTTTAGAGAATAGATAATAGAGAAGAGATAATAGATAAAAGCACAAAAAGAAAAAGCCGCCTTACAGCGACTTTTCTTTTTGGCTGTTCCGAACCATTTAGATGCCAACTCAAAGTTGGCTTTTATATTTAAATTTAATATAATTCGCAATAAATTGAACGAATAACAGATATCTATGTTGCAGTATATTAACTTGCTTCAAATTCTCCCGATTCAGAACCTACCGTAATGGTATAGGTCTCGCCGGATACGATGTCGGGGTTGCTAAGGATCACAACTGCAAAAGACAATTCGGGAGCATACTCGATAATTGTATTACCGCTTTTATCTTTCAGCGTAATATTTGTGCCTGCACTTTGATTACCTACACTCACCGCTACAACACCTTGCTTAGAATCACTAAAGGTCTGCGCCATACCGGATGCACCTGTACCGATAAACGTACCACCCGTAATAGTTGCGCTCCTGTCATAATCAAGAGTTGCAGTATCGCCCTGCGTAGGGCCTGTAACAACGGTATATCCACCCGATATCGTAAGCGTACCGTTTGCATCAATTCCGTCACCCGATGCTTTTACATAAAAATTCCCACCAGAGATGACTATACTGCCGTTCCCTGAGGACATTCCGCCGCCCATACCGTGCTTTCCGCCGCCGAACATACCATCACGACCGCCGGTAGTACCGCTGGAATCTGTTCCGCCTGCGGCATTGAGACCGTCATCACTGGCGACTATCTTAAATTCTCCACCCTTAACATCAATGTTGAGAGCTTCCAAGCCCTCATAACTTTCGGTAATATTGAAATTACCTGCTATAATGGTGAGAGTTTCTTCTGCGTGGATAGCATCATCGCCGGATGCTATTTCAAACGTGCCACCGTTTATTGTAACAGATACATCCGAATGAACAGAGTCATCGGCAGAGTCAATCATAAATGTACCGCCGCTAATCAGAAGACTGTTTGCTGCTTTAATGCCCTTCATACTCGTACTGCTTTCATCGGTCGTGGTGGTTGAGCTTTGTGAGCCACCAGGTCGCATTCCGCCATGACCACCACCGCCCATAAAGCCACCGTAGTTGCCGGAAGATGCATTAGAGCCGTTTTCGCTGCCACCGCCGATAAGAAGATCAAAAGTACCGTTTTCGATCTGCACATAAGCACCTGCGGCAATGCCATCGCCCTCGGCTTCGATATTCATCGTGCCGTCAGAGATATAAATAAAGCCGAGTGAAGCATCATCGGTATTTTCAGAGTGAATACCGTCCTTACCTGCATCAATAGTGAGTTTTGTTGAACTTGAGATCCTAACGCTGTCGTTAGCATCCAAACCGTGAGATGCGGAATTTACGGTATAAGTTCCACCTGTGAACACAAGGTCATCCTTGCAGACAATACCGTGCGCTGCAGGAGAGGTCACCGTCAAACTGCCTGAACCGTTGAAGGTCAAGTCTTGTTTGGAGAATACTGCGGCATCAATGTTATTTTCATCAATTGCGGTGAAAGATCCGCCGTTAGCAAGCGTATTTGTTTTTCCATCTGCAAGCGTTACAAACACCTTATCCGCCTCAAGAATATACAAAGCAGCCGAGGTTTTACTGGTAATTTCCACTCCGTTCAGTACGAGCTGCAATTTAGCGGTATCCTCAGCGTTAACGATAATCATACCATCTGTAAGTGTTCCTGAAATAACATAGGTTGCTTCTTCTGTTATTGTTACTGTACTGCCGGATATTTTCACACTGTTGGAGCTTGAGGTTGCCGAGGTTCCGTTCAGTTGAATGGACACAGCCTTGCTTTCATCATACTCGGTTTTACTATCACGGTCGGTAAACATATCCTCATCCACCTGTGAAAAGTCTACATCTACTGGATCGGAGGATGTGTCTGATGGTTCAGTAACGCTTGATTCGTTATTATTACCGATTGTTTCATCGTTATCACTTGGTTTTCCGCAGCCCGAAAGCAGACAGCACACCAAGGCGAAAACCAATAATATGGATAAAGTTTTCTTCATAAAGCACCCCTCAAATTAAAGCTCTGTCACCGTAGTTTCTTGCTTGGATACGGTGATTTCAAGATTACCGTTGCGACAACGAAGCTTATCGATCATTTCCTTTTCCTTGGTTACATCACGCAAAATCACATTGTATGTTATCTTAAACATACTGCCCATATTGGTGCTTTTTACACGGGTGAGGTCGAAAGATGTGGTATATGCTTTGAAAATATCATCAAACACGCCTGTGTAATCCAAATCTTCGGGGATAACGATGGTAAATGTTTTGTAGGTGGCGGCATTCTTTTTTGCGCCAAAATCCAAATGGTTGTATAGCAAAAA
>JAZNXU010000007.1:0-1651 GCA_045594065.1 Acutalibacteraceae bacterium | reverse complement strand
CCGCACATATTATGTGTAATTTTTTACTTTTTATCCAAGCTGTCTATCTTATAAGATAGCTTCATTAAATCATCACCAAAATGGATGTTTTCAACCGCAATACCGTCGAAATGCAGATTCAGGTCATAATGGCTGAAATTCAAAAAGCCTTTAACGCCAAGGCGGATTAAATGCTCAGCTATCGGATGCACCGCCTCTTTCGGAATACAAAGCACCGCCGCATCGGGGTGATTTTCGCGGCAAAACTCGTCGAGCTGCTTGGTGCTACGAATAGGAATATTGCGAACAATATTACCAACCAGCGATTCTTTTGCATCAAAAAGACCGATTATATTAAAGCCTTTGTCCTTAAAATTTATATGCAGCGTTACAGCCTTACCGAGATTTCCCATACCCACAACTATTATCTTTTTCGGGGTGTTAATGCCTAAAATATTACCTATTTCCTCGCGAAGAATGTCGGTATTGTAGCCATACCCTTGCTGACCGAAGCCACCGAAGCAGTTAAAATCCTGCCTTATCTGACTTGCCGTCAGTCCCATTCTGCGGGCAAGCTCGCCCGAGGAAATTTTCTTTATTCCCGCGGCGGATAAATCACCTAAAAATCTATAATAACGCGGCAGACGCTTAATAACATAGCTTGAAATATTTTTGCTCTGCATACCGTTTCCTCACTTTGTTAAAAATTGTTTATCCCATTATCCAACATTTTTTTAAAAAAGTCAACAAAAACACTTGACAAATATAAAATTTTTGTTATAATAAAAACAGTAATCATTACTACTTTTAAGGAGCGGCTATGAGAAACTATTCTAAACAGCGTGAAGTGATACTTGAAGTGCTCTGCAGCACCAATACTCACCCAACGGTAAATTGGATATATGAACGCTCACGCGAACAACTGCCGAAAATAAGCCTCGGCACGGTTTACAGAAACTTAACCGAGCTTAAAAACGAGGGCAGAATTATTGAAGTCAGCGTTTCAGACGGGTTTCAGCACTTTGACGGTAACCCAAAGCCCCACCTGCACTTTCACTGTGCTAAGTGCGGAAGCATTTACGACTGTGTTTCTCCCGATGACAGCTTAAAGAAATTCATCGAAGCTGAGCTTGGTTGTACTGTTTGCGAGCAAAAATTGGTTTTTAGCGGAGTTTGCAAAAACTGCTCTGCCGAAAATATAAATTAATTTAAAATTTTTAATGAGGTGTTTTATTATGAAAAAGTATGTTTGCACAATCTGCGGTTATGTTCACGAGGGCTCTGCCCCCGATGCTTGCCCGATCTGCAAGGCTCCGGCTTCTAAGTTTCAAGAGCAGGCAGGTGAAAAGACCTGGGCTGCCGAGCATGTTGTAGGCGTAGCAAAGGGCGTAGATGAGCGTATTATTGAGGGTCTTCGCGAGAACTTCAACGGCGAATGCAGTGAGGTTGGTATGTATCTTGCTATGAGCCGCGTTGCACACCGCGAGGGTTATCCCGAAATTGGTCTTTATTGGGAAAAAGCAGCCTTGGAGGAAGCTGAGCACGCTGCTAAGTTTGCTGAGCTCTTAGGTGAAGTTTTAACCGATTCTACAAAGAAAAACCTTGAAATGCGCGTAGATGCCGAGAACGGCGCTACAATGGGTAAATTCGAGCTTGCAAAGCTTGCTAAGGA
>JAZNXU010000006.1:0-10909 GCA_045594065.1 Acutalibacteraceae bacterium | reverse complement strand
TCAGGTAATGCGAATTTAAGAACACTTTATTTATCAAATAATATTCCGCTTACCCCTGCATTTAATAAGGATGTTACAACCTATAACATTAAAGTAGATAACTCTGTTGAAATAGTAGCGGTTAATTTCCAAACAGAAGACCCACAGGCAACATATCAAGTTGTGGGCTCGAAGAATATGAAGGTTGGCGACAACCAGCGTTCTATTATCGTAACTGCACCTAACGGAACACAGAAAACATATGTTATTAATATAAACCGTGCCGCACCCGATGGTGCCGTGCCCGAAGACCCTGAAAATCCTGATGCACCGATTGTAAACCCATATGAAGTGGAAATCGGCGGTGAAAAATGGATACTCGTTTCGGAATATACAGATGATATTAAGCTTGAGGGCTTTACAGTTGCAAGTGCAGTAATAAACGGCGTTGAGCTGCCCGTAATGAAAAGCGAGGCAAACGAAACTATTTTGGTTTATGCAAAAAATGCCGATGCAAGTAAATCTGCTTATTTCACCTTTAATAATTTAACCGAGCAGTTTGCCGAATATAGGCGTATAGTTTCAGATAGCACTCAATATGTAATTTTAGATTTAGAAAGCTCGCTGAATATTCCTAACGGCTATTATAAGACAACTGCCGAAATAGGCGGCTATAATGTTCAGGCTATCCGTTATGAGGATTCCAATTTAGCCGACTATGTTATCGTTTATGCCGAAACACTCAGCGGTGATAAGGGATATTACAGAATTGATACCACAACAAACTCTATTCAGCGCTCTCCCGAGTTTGAGCGGGCATTAAAAACTGCCGCTTCAACAAATGGTGCGGGAAGTTTAGTTTCACGCTTTTCTGCGCTGTCCTTAATGGAAAAGCTGATGATTGGCGCCGTTGTACTTGCGGTAATTATTATCATAGCACTTATCGTTATTCTAATTGTTAAGCTTGTAAAATCGGGCAGGGGTGCCGATGAAGAGGATGAGCTTGACGAGTTTGATGAATTTGATGAGTTTGATGAATTTGATGAAGTTGATGAATACGACGAGCTAGAGGAAGAACAGGCGCAGGATGTTACCGAATTTATGTGTCCGAATTGTGGCGCTGAATACGATAAACCTATAAAATTCTGTGAAAAATGCGGAAATAGAATGGAATAATCAGTAAAGTCCTGCAGAGTTACATCTGCGGGACTTTTGTCATAGTCGGTTTCACGGCATAGAATATATTAAAAATATTTTTAACGGCTGCTTAAAAATGCAGGCGGCGGGTAAAAATATAATTACCAAAATATTTTCGGAGCGTGAAATAAAAATGACAGTTAAACGCGGAGATATATTCTATGCAGATTTAAGCCCCGTTGTAGGCTCAGAACAGGGCGGTGTGCGACCGGTACTTATCATCCAGAACGATATCGGAAACCGCTACAGTCCAACCGTCATAGCAGCGGCGATTACAAGTCAGCAGGAAAAAAGCCGACTTCCCACCCATATAAAAATAGGGGCAGAGGGTTGCGGACTTTCTAAAGATTCGGTTATATTACTTGAGCAGGTGCGCACTATCGATAAACAGCGCCTTAAAGAAAAAATGGGTACGCTGGATAATCCGTCTATGGATATGGTGGATAGGGCGCTAACGGTAAGCTTCGGACTTAATACAAATAAATACTATTAAAAAAGGCTTCCAATGGAAGCCTTTTTAACTTGTCAGATATGCTTTTCTCTGGTATACTAAAACAAAGTAGCATAGATGGTAGAAAAATCAAAACTGCACTCTAAAATCTCTGCTTATGGGGAGTAAATGAATGACTGATTTTGCAAAACTTTACACAAAATACGGTGAGGATAATAAAAGCATTTTTTGGAATGATTATCCGCGTCCGTTTATGAAACGCGATTCGTTTTTAAATCTTAACGGTGAGTGGGACTTTGCGGTAACCGACGGTGCCGAGCCGTTCGAATACGATCGAAAAATTAATGTTCCTTTCTGCCCCGAGAGTCTGCTTTCGGGTGTAAACGAGGTGTTCGAAGAAGATAAAATCCTTTGGTATACCCGCACATTCACTCTGCCCGAGGGATTTTTAAGGGATAGGGTTTTACTGCATTTCGGCGCGGTAGACCAGATGTGCGAGGTTTTCCTTAACGGTAAAAGTGTCGGACAGCATATCGGCGGTTATGAGGCTTTCTGTTTTGATATTACTGAGTATCTTTCAAACGAGAATACCGTTACTGTCCGTGTGGAGGATAGGCTGAGTGAGAAAATTCTGCCCTATGGCAAGCAAACCAGAAACCGCGGCGGTATGTGGTATACGCCCGTGTCTGGCATTTGGCAGACGGTATGGCTTGAAAGCGTGCCTGAACAATACATAAAAAATATTAAAATTAATACCACTACAGAGTGTGCTCAAATTGTTTTTGAGGGAATAACTGACGGTGAAATTGAGCTTAGCGGCAAGCAATATAAAATTAAGAACGGTGTTTGCCGAATTGCTCCCGAAAAACCTATGAATTGGTCGCCCGAAAACCCGTATCTTTATTATTTTACGGCTACATCAGGGGAGGATAGGGTAGATTCATATTTTGCGCTGAGAGAATTAAGCATTAAAACTGTAAACGGCAAAATCCGTATGTGTTTAAACGGAAAGCCGTATTTCTTCCATGGTATTCTCGACCAAGGCTATTGGTCGGACGGGATTTTTACGCCTGCAAGCTCCAAGTGTTTTACCGATGATATTTTGATGCTTAAAAATTTAGGCTTTAATATGCTTAGAAAGCACATAAAGGTTGAGCCGCAGCTTTTTTATTATGAATGTGACCGTTTAGGTATCTGTGTTTTTCAAGATATGATTAATAATAGCAATTATTCGTTTTTGCGAGATACCGCTTTGCCAACGGTGGGACTGCTGCGCCTAAACGATAAAAGACTGCACAGAAATTCCGAGAGCCGCAAGGCGTTCGAAAACGGTATGAATGCTACTGTCCGTCAACTGTATTGCCACCCGAGCATCTGCCAATGGACAATATTTAACGAGGGCTGGGGGCAGTTCTGTGCCGACGAAATGTATGAGAAATTAAGGCGGCTTGATTCCTCACGCTTTATCGATTCTGCCTCGGGTTGGTTTATTCCGAATAAGACCGATTTATGCAGTCGCCACATTTATTTCCGCAAGCTAAAGGCGGCAAAAACCGATAAACCCTATTTCCTTTCCGAGTTCGGTGGGTATGCTTATGCCGTCGAAAACCATATTTTTAACCCCGAAAAATCTTTCGGGTATGCTAACTGTAAAACCCGAGAGGAATTTGTAAAGAAACTACAGAATTTATATAAAACTCAAGTTATTCCGCTTGTTAAAGAGGGGCTTAACGCTACTGTTTATACTCAAGTGTCGGATGTTGAGGATGAAATTAACGGTCTTGTAACCTACGACCGAAAGGTACAAAAAATAATCCCCGAAGAATTCAAAGGAATCTCCGAGGAGTTAATAAACAGTATATAAAAGGCTCTGTTAAGAGCCTTTTATATTATTATGTATCCGATAACCGCAGAAATTACGGCGCATAAAAAGCCAGCAAGCACATCGCGCACATAATGAACACCGATTATCACCCTGAGGGCGGCGAGCATTAAACCTAAAATGGAAAGTGCAATACCGATAATTGGCTTTACAAAGTACACCGTAAATGCGATTATGAATATTGCAAAGGTGTGACGCGAGGGAAAGGATTGGCCTTTAGTTTTTTTATCATAAAGCGGGGTCATATTCATTATTTCATAGGGTCGCGGCAAATTCATTTTTAGGCGCATAAGTGACACTAGTATAACTGATACGAGCGGCACCAGCACCGATTTTAAAAACGGCTGACGCTCATTAAAAAACAGATATATCAAAAAAGCGGGATAAAAAACATAAACTGCCAGAGTGATTAATTTACATAAAATAACCGCCGCTTTAGCGAGCTTTGAATGCGCGTGCATATAGCGGTTGAGCTTAATATAGCTGTATTCGCTCATAGTATCACCTCTTGTTTAATTTAATTCTATTATAAAAGAAAAATATTGTCAATAGTGGGTTGAAAAACCAAATTTAAGGTGCTATAATGAAGCCTTAGAGGGCGGTGGTGTTCTTGAATACAAGAAGAAATATTGATATGTGTTCCGGTCCTGTTTTAGTAAATGTTATTCGCTACACCGTGCCGATAATACTTACAGGTATTCTGCAGTTGCTTTTCAATGCCGCTGATCTAGTAGTGGTTGGTCGCTTTTGCGGCAGTAATGCCGTAGGTGCGGTGGGTGCAACAAGCTCACTTACTAACCTTATTGTTAACTTTTTTGTAGGTTTTTCGGTTGGTGTTACCGTTACCGCTGCAACGGCGCTTGGTGCGGGGCAAAAACGCACTGTTCATCGCATTATACATACGGCAATCCCGTTGGCAATCATCGCCGGCGCAATACTCACCGTTGTGGGCGTTTGCTTTTCGGGTAAAATGCTCAAGATTATGGATACTCCCGCCGATATTATAAATTTATCCGCCGTTTATATGAAAATTTACTTTTGCGGCGCAATTCCAAGTATGGTATACAACTTCGGAGGCGCAATTTTAAGGGCGGCAGGCGATACTAAAAGTCCGCTTAAGTTCTTAGCAATAAGCGGTGTTATAAATGTTGTTCTCAATGTTATTTTTGTAACGCTTTTTAATATGAATGTTGCGGGTGTAGCCCTTGCGACAATTATTTCTCAGGCAGTGTCGGCGGTGCTCGTTGTGCGTGCGCTTATGCTACGCCGTGATGACTGTAAGCTCTTTATATCCCGACTTAAAATATATAGCGAGCAGCTTAAAAGAATTATATCAATCGGTATTTCAGCAGGAATACAAAGCACGATTTTCTCGCTTTCTAATGTGCTTATTCAATCTTCAATCAATTCTTTCGGCGCGGCAAGCGTTGCGGGTAATGCTGCCGCTTCAAGCATTGAGGGATTTACCTATATTTCAATCAATGCATTTTCTCAAACGTCGGTTAATTTCGTGGGTCAGAATGTGGGTGCGAAAAATTTTGGTCGCATAAAGCGTATTACTACTACTTGTGTCTGCTGTGCTACGGTTGTGGGCTTAGTTCTCAGCCTTTTAGAGTTTACTTTTGCACCGCAACTGCTTTCTGTTTATATAACTGATAATCCCGAAGCGATTGCGGTAGGGGTGCTGCGCATTACATGGTTTGTGACATATTTCTTGTGCGGAATTATGGAGACCTTAACTGGCACCATAAGGGGGCTTGGCAATACACTTGTTCCTATGCTTATTTCGGTTATCTGCGTTTGCGGAATTCGCATAGGTTGGATTTTAACAATCTTTAGAATCCCTGCATTCCACAGCCTAGGTAGTCTTTATATTTCCTATCCGATTTCGTGGGTTTGCTGTATAATTTGTCAGCTTGTAGCGTTTAGTATTATATTTAAAAGGGTTTCAAAAAAGTATGAAGAGAAAAGAGTTTCTTAGCGGAATAAGGGATAGCCTGCCTGTTGGGGTGGGCTATTTTGCCGTGAGCTTCGGCTTTGGCATCTCGGCGCTGTCTTTAGGCATAAAGGTGCTTGAAGCTACCCTTATTTCTCTTACCAATTTAACAAGTGCGGGCCAGTTTGCCGCGCTGTCGGTAATAGCGGCATCGGCTCCGCTTATTAATATGGTAATAACCCAAGCGGTAATCAACAGCCGTTACGCGCTTATGAGCCTTGCTCTCTCGCAACGCCTCGGTGCAGATTTTGGCTTTTTATCGCGCCTTATAATTTCTTTTTATAATACCGATGAGATTTTCGCCATTGCAATGTCACGCGAAAAAAAGCTCACCAAGCCATATATGTTCGGTTTAGGTCCTATGCCTATAATCGGTTGGACACTCGGCACATTCCTCGGTGCGTTCGCCGGAATAATACTTCCCGCAAGCCTTACGGTGGCATTAGGTGTTGCGCTTTACGGTATGTTTGTGGCAATAGTGGTACCGAACTTGAAAAAAGATAAATCAATGGTGGTTGCGGTGCTGTTTGCGTCCGTGATTTCCTGCCTTTTCGCCTTTGTTCCGAGTCTTAGCTCGTTTTCAGGCGGTATTTCGGTAGTTATAACCACTGTTGTTGCCGCGGGCATTTGTGCCTTTCTCTTTCCGGAGGTGGACTAATGAGTATTTATGCTTACATTCTCGTTATGGCACTTACAACATATCTCATTCGTATGCTGCCTATGACGGTATTTCGCAAGGAAATAAAAAATAAATACATAAAGGCGTTTTTAAAATATATTCCGGTGTCCTGCTTAACGGCTATGACTGTTCCCGCAATATTTATGGCTACAGAGCATTTAGTGTCGGGCATAGCGGCGTTTGCCGTGGCGGTTATATTGGCGCTTTGCAAGCGGAGCCTTGTTGTGGTGGCGGCAGGCAGCTGCGCGGCAGTTTTTATAACAGAGCTTATTATTAGTTTAATATAGTTGACAACTTATCGCTAATATGGTAATATTTTCGTAGTTAAAAAGGTTTGGAGGAAAACAAAATGACAGCAAAGAAAATCATCCCTAAGCTACTCATAGTTGCATTTGTAGTAGCGTTCGGAGTGCTCTGTGCGTTTACAGGTAGTATCACTTCGCCCGTAGGCACACTCTGGTCACTCTTCCCGCCTGTAATCGCTATCGGACTTGCCCTTATCACCAAAGAGGTTTATTCGTCTCTCTTTGTTGGTATTTTAGCGGGTGGTCTTTTAGCTACAGGCTTTAAACCCTTAAAAACGGTTGATTTAATCACAAATGATGGTTTTATCGGAGCGGTATCAGACACAGCGGGTGTGTTTATTTTTCTTGTGCTTCTCGGTATTATTGTTGCTCTGCTTAATAAGGCTGGCGGCTCTCAGGCTTTCGGTAGATGGGCTGCTAAGAATGTAAAGACAAAAGTTGGTGCCTCACTTGCCACCTTTGTTTTCGGCGTACTTATTTTTATCGACGACTATTTCAATTGCTTAACCGTAGGTGCGGTTATGCGCCCTGTCACCGATAAGGCAAAAATGTCGCGCGAAAAGCTTGCTTATTTAATTGATGCTACTGCAGCTCCCGTTTGTATGATTGCTCCTATTTCTTCCTGGGCTGCCGCTGTAACAGGCGTATTCAAGGAACAAGGAATCGCGGCAGATGGCTTTGCCTATTTTATAAAGGCAATCCCCTATAACTTCTATTCGCTTATGACCTTTGTTTTCATTATCGCAATTACTCTTATGAAGCTTGACTATGGCCCGATGAAGCAGTATGAAAAGCAGGTTGCAATTGAAAACATATTCGCATCGGTTGAAGATGAAAAGGACGAAGGCAATCCCAGAGCCAAAATTATCGACCTTATTTTCCCCATTGTTGTACTTATCGGCATTTGCGTGTATGCGCTTTATTATATTGGTCAGGATGGAACTCTCTCTTTCACTCAGGCTTTCGGTGCGACCGATTCTACCATAGGACTTCCTTGGGGTGGACTTGTGGCACTTGTTGTTACTGTAATTTACTTCGTTGCACGCCGCCTTGTTACCTTTAAAGAGGCTATGGAGTGCATTCCGAAGGGCTTTATTGCAATGGTACCCGCCATTCTTATCTTAACAATGGCAACAGCGCTTAAAAATATGACAGGTTTACTTGATTCCGATACATTTGTAAGCGGTGCGCTTTCTTCTGCAGGAAGTTTACAGACATTCCTGCCCGCTATTATCTTTGTTGTTGCTTGTGCGATTGCCTTTGCAACAGGTACTTCTTGGGGTACATTCGGTATTCTCATTCCGATTGTGCTCGGAATTTTCCCGGTTGGCTCTGCCCTCGGCACAATGGGTATGTCTGCTTGCCTTGCAGGTGCTGTTTGCGGTGACCATTGCTCACCCATTTCAGATACCACAATTATGTCATCGGCGGGCGCACAGTGCGACCATATCAACCATGTATCAACTCAGCTGCCTTATGCATTAACAGTTGCAGGAATATCCTTTGTTTCCTACATAATAGCTGGCTTCGTTCAGAATGCTTGGATTTGCCTTGCAATTTCAACCGTTCTCACTATTGGCACACTCTTTGTAATTAAGATGGCAACAAAGAAAAAGGCATAAACAACTTGAAAAATAAAGGCGTTACAGTTATAATTACTGTAACGCCTTTTTTCTTTTTGGAGTATTAAATGGAAAGACATATTGAAATTGAACGCAGTATTATAAAACGCTATCGCAAAAAAATATGGAATAACTTTGTTGCCGCAGTTAAAGAGTATGACTTAATAAGCGCGGGCGACAAAATTGCCGTTTGCATTTCGGGCGGTAAAGATTCGGTGTTGATGGCTAAGTGTATGCAGCAGCTTTGCCGACATAGCGAAGTGCCGTTCAGCCTTGAATTTATTGTTATGGATCCGGGATATAATAAAGAAAACCGAGAACTAATTGAAAGCAACGCACGCCTTTTGAATATTCCCGTTAATATTTTTGAAACCACTATTTTCGATTCTGTTTCCGAGGCGGGCGGCTCGCCCTGTTATTTGTGCGCCCGTATGCGTAGGGGTAACCTTTATGCCAAGGCGCGCGAGCTCGGCTGTAATAAAATCGCCCTCGGTCACCATTTTGATGATGCCATTGAAACCCTGCTTATGAGTATGATGTACTCGAGTGAAATCAAAACGATGCTTCCGAAACTTAGAAGCACCAATTTCGAGGGTATGGAGCTTATCCGCCCGCTGTATAAAGTAAAGGAAAAGGACATTATAAATTGGGCAACCTCAAACGATCTGCATTTCCTCGCCTGCGCTTGCCGCTTCACCGAGAAAAGCGAGCAGTTTGAGGGGCTTTCGAAAAGAAAAGAAACTAAGCAGATTATTGCCGATATTTGCAAAATCAATCCAAATGCCGCCGATAATATCTTCCGCAGTATGCATAATGTGAATATCGGAAATGTTGTGGGATTGCGCGAACGCGACGACGGTACATTACACGAATTTAAAGAAATGTTTGATAAAAATTTTAAGATTGAAATGTAAAAGTTCTTGACAAAAGGTAATAAATATTATATTATATTTAAGTGCTTGTAGCACTAACATAATAATTGCCGCTGTGGTGGAATAGGCAGTTTTCAGCCGAACGCACCCAGTGGGTGAAAAAGTGAAGGCTGAAAAGGCGCCGCGGTCAAAAGTTGCCGTCGCTCCAAGACGGAAGCAACTTTTGGGCACCGCAAGAGTCACACAAACAATTAATTGTAAGCAGTAGAAAATAGAATATATGCCGCTGTGGTGGAATAGGCAGACACAAGGGACTTAAAATCCCTCGGGGGTGACTCCGTACCGGTTCAAGTCCGGTCAGCGGCACCAAACAGTATAAATTCGAACCTTCTCATAGTTGGAGATGGGTTCGGATTTATTGTTTTTGTAGAGTATCCTAATTTTAACAAAAATAATTAATAGGGCTGAGAGCAAAATACTCTCAGCCCTAACATTATAATTTATATTCTTCCGGTATAATATAACCTGCTTCTTCGGCGGTATGTATTCGTTTTATTACTGATGTAGAATCCTCTGAAAGATGTTTTGAGAAAATCAAAAGCAAAAATACGACATTACTTTCTACAGTGCCAACAACATCCTCATTAGACCACCATTCAATAGCATCGTCAATATCATTAGATGCACTGCTAACGATCTTTATAGCTATATCCCAATTTGGCTCAACATCTATTCCATCAACATAGCAAAGTGCTGAATTTATACACCAAATAGCGGAACTCTTATTTTCAACCATATTAAGTAATTCGTTAACCGATTCCTTAGTGGCAACAGTTTCATTGCGTCTTTTCATAAACGCCAAATTCAATGCCGAACCATCAAGAGGAAGTATTGATAAAAATAGATTTTCTGCATTTGCCTTATCTCCATCGATGTAACATTTATAACCCATGGATGCTATTCTAGCGACTAATATGGGATTTGTTTTCTTATTTATTTCAATTTTATCAGATTCATTTTTATTCAATATCAATTCGATTATTTTATTAACTATTCTGTCAATATCATCGTTATGGCTCTCTTTTTTATCTACGTACACTTGTTTTGTGTGATAATCCAGAGCATCATTATAAAAGCGAAATGCTTCGGCCGTATTTCCGGTTTCTTTATTAACATCGGCTATTTTTTCATCCATTTCTGCAATTCTATCTAACGGACTTTCGATAATATCTTTTTCCATTAATTCACTCATGAACTTTTTGAGCAATTTTGCAGCTTTATCGTTTTCTGGATTCAAGTCGATTGATTTCTCTAAATCTTCTTTTCTGTTTTGAATATATTCATCGCGCTTTTTAGTGTCATTTTCTGTGCGCCATAATTTATCGTAAGTAAAATTCCTATTAAAATATGCTTCATAAGAGTCTGGGTCAATTTCAATTGCTTTTGCATAATCTTGAAGAGCTTTTTCCAATTCACCCATATCATCATAAGAACAAGCTCTATTACAATAGTACGACGAATCATTTGGATCAAGTTTAATAGCTTTAGAATATAAATCTATAGCTTTTTTATGATTTCCTTTATTACTAAAAGCAATTCCCATGCTATTATAGTAGGTTGTCATATCACATCCAAACTTTCTTGCTGTCTCATATTCCGTTATAGCAAAATCGTATTTCTTTATATCATCGTACATAAAGCCTCTTATAACATAAGCATCTGGCTTTTCAGGATATTTATGTATAATTTCAGAGAGTTTTTTAATAGACTCATATCTGTTTCTTTTTGCCATTGCTGAACTAATTAGTGCCTGATATTTTGCTTCCTCAGTAGCTGCTTTTGTTTCTTCAATCATCTTATTTAAACTATCTATTCGTTTATCTACATCATGCGGCGCTTTATAAGCTAAGAAAGTCGGAGGCCAAG
>JAZNXU010000005.1:0-3256 GCA_045594065.1 Acutalibacteraceae bacterium | reverse complement strand
CCCTCGTCACCGGGGTGATAGAAATCGGTCACCTTATAGCAAAATTCAGCGGTGTCGGAAAGCACCAAAAATCCGTGAGCAAAGCCCTCGGAAATGTAAAACTGCTTTTTATTCTCCTCGGTAAGCTCTACGCCGTACCATTTACCGTAGGTTTTGCTACCCTTTCGCAAATCAACCGCAACATCAAATACTCTGCCTTTAATAACGCGGACAAGCTTGCCCTGTGGGTATTCTTTTTGGAAGTGCAATCCTCGAAGCACGCCTTTAACCGACATACTTTGATTATCCTGCACAAAAACCATATTAAGCCCTGCTTCCGCCATATCTCTTTGGTTATAGGTTTCCATAAAATAACCTCTGGCGTCGCCGTGCACGGCAGGCTCAATAATATAAAGTCCCTCTATCGGGCATTTTGTAACCTTAATTTGTCCCATTTAACTCAATCTCCTTTAAATAACGGGAAAGGGCGTCCTGCCAAGTGGGCAACGGCTTAAAGCCATTGCTTACAAGCTTAGATTTATCAAGACGGCTGTTGAACGGTCTTGCCGCCTTTGAAATACCGTATTCTTCGGTAGTTACAGGCACAACCTTTGTCTTGTAC
Organism: Acutalibacteraceae bacterium; assembly: GCA_045594065.1. GTDB lineage: Bacteria > Bacillota > Clostridia > Oscillospirales > Acutalibacteraceae > SIG565. The sequence goes on along the minus strand of JAZNXU010000005.1, from coordinate 2,655 downwards.
CCTGCCTGACGGAAAATTTCACATGTAAAGTCATACCAACTAATAAATCCGCCCTCGTTAGTAGCGTGATAAAACCCAAATTTTTCGGTTTCGAGCATATCAACGAGTAAACGCGAAAGGTCTAAGGTATAAGTCGGTGTGCCTATTTGGTCACAAACCACGCGCACGGTATCATACTTTGCACCTACATTTAGCATTGTTTTGATGAAGTTTTTGCCGTTTAATCCGAAAGCCCAAGCAATGCGAACGATAAAGTATTTATCCAAAATACCGCTAACCGCCATTTCGCCCTCTAATTTGGTTTTTCCGTAAACGCTCAAAGGTGCATAATCCTTGCAATCAGCGCTCCAAGGCTGCTCACCCTGACCGTCAAACACATAGTCGGTAGAAATATAGACCATTTTGCAGTCTAATTCCTTGCAGGCTTTTGCAATATTCTCGGTGCCGACAGCATTTATTAAATGCACTTTCTCCTGATTTTCCTCGTCCTCAGCGGCATCAACCGCTGTCCATGCAGCGCAATGTACTACTGCATCAGGTTTGATAGTTGACAAAACTTGATTTACTGCTCGAGCATCTGTAATATCAAGCTTTACATATCTATTAAAAGCGGAAGCATCTAAAATATCACTGCCAACAGCGTCATATCCGCGAGCAGTCAGCTCATTCATAACATCATAACCTAACTGACCGCCTACACCTGTTACAAATACTTTCATTATCTGTTACCGTACATCTTATCGTAGTAATTCTGATATTCACCCGAAATTATGGTTTCCCACCATTCCTTGTTATCAAGATACCACTGAATAGTCTTTTGGATACCGTCAGCAAACATAGTTTCGGGCAACCAACCGAGTTCATTGTGAATCTTGGTGGGGTCAATAGCGTAGCGCATATCGTGACCCTTACGGTCGGTAACATAGGTAATTAAGCTTTCGGGCTTGCCAAGAGCTTTACAAATAATCTTAACAATATCGATATTCTTCATTTCGTTATGACCGCCGATATTATAAACCTCACCTACGCGACCTTTGTGGATAATAAGGTCGATAGCCTTACAGTGGTCTTCAACATAAAGCCAGTCGCGAACATTAAGACCCTCGCCGTAAACCGGAAGAGGCTTATCGTTAAGAGCGTTAGCAATCATAAGCGGAATTAATTTTTCAGGGAAATGATAGGGACCGTAGTTATTAGAACAACGGCTGATGGTCACCGGCAAACCAAATGTGCGGTGATATGCCAAAACCAACAAATCCGCGCCTGCTTTAGAGCTTGAATAGGGCGAAGATGTGTGAATAGGAGTTTCTTCGGTAAAGAAAAGGTCGGGACGGTCGAGCGGTAAATCGCCGTAAACTTCATCGGTAGATACCTGATGGTAACGAGTAATACCGTATTTGCGGCAAGCATCCATTAAAACAGCAGTGCCCATAATATTGGTCTGTAAGAAGATGCCGGGGTCCTCAATAGAACGGTCAACATGGCTTTCAGCAGCAAAGTTTACCACAATGTCAGGTTTTTCTTCCTCAAAAAGTTTATAAACTGCCTCTCTGTCGCAGATATCTGCCTTAACAAAACGGAAATTGGGATTTTCCATAACGGGAGCAAGTGTTGAAAGATTGCCCGCATAAGTAAGCTTATCCAGACAAACAATACGGTAATCGGGATATTTGTTAAGCATATGGAATACAAAGTTAGAGCCGATAAATCCGGCGCCGCCGGTAACAATAATAGTCATAATAATTTCTCCTCAAAAATTAATGTAAAACATCAATATATTTTCCGTCAAGTACATCTTTTAAGTACTGGCCGTATTGATTTTTCTTTAAAATTTCGTAAACCTCAAGAACATCCTCACGGCTAATCCAACCGTTGAGGTAAGCTATTTCCTCTAAGCAGGCAATCTTGCGGTGCTGGTGGGTTTCAACCGTCATAACAAAGTTAGTGGCTTCCACTAAACTTTCGTGTGTTCCGGTATCAAGCCAAGTAAAGCCCTGACCTAATAGCTCAACATTAAGGTCACCGTTTTCTAAATAAATACGGTTTAAATCGGTTATTTCTAACTCCCCGCGTGCAGAGGGCTTAAGATTTTTTGCGTACTCAACAACACGGTTATCGTAGAAATAAAGACCTGTAACACAGTAATTGCTCTTAGGGCTCTTAGGCTTTTCTTCTATAGAAATAGCCCGTCCGTCTTTATCAAATTCAACAATTCCAAAGCGTTCTGGGTCATCAACATAATAGCCGAAAACTGTAGCACCCTTACCGTTTTCAGCATTCTGTACGGCAGCCTTAAGGCGCTTTTTAAGTCCGTGACCGGCAAATATATTATCGCCCAATACCATACAAACGGTATCGTCACCAATAAAATCAGCACCGATTATAAACGCCTGAGCAAGTCCGTCGGGCGAGGGCTGAACTTCATATGAAAGGTTAACTCCAAACTGATGACCGTCACCCAACAACTCCTTAAAGCGTGGTGTGTCCTGCGGGGTGGAGATGATTAAAATATCGCGAATACCTGCATTCATAAGCACCGACATCGGATAATAAATCATCGGTTTGTCATAGATAGGAAGAAGTTGCTTAGAAGTCACCTTCGTAAGCGGATAAAGCCTCGTTCCTGAGCCTCCTGCTAAAATTATACCTTTCATA
>JAZNXU010000004.1:0-94742 GCA_045594065.1 Acutalibacteraceae bacterium | reverse complement strand
CAGAACGACATGGCTACGATCCGACTTGCTGTCTGAAATTGCCCGAAAAGAGAATATTCGGCTTAGATTCGCGTTCCGGTGTCCCAATGAGAACGCCATTGTGTCCATGGTGGAGTATGGCTTTGGATACGCAATGATTCCATGGTCGGACGCATTTTTGAGAAATGAGCGAATTAACCGCGCAGAGTTGCCCGGGGAGGGATACAGCCGAAATATTTTTCTGACCACGATGCGGGGCCGAAAGCATCAGGGGGCCTCTGCCCGTTTGATCCGGTACTTGGTGCAGGAGCGGATCAAATGAAACGGAAAAGCTTCCGACAGGAGGTTTATTTTGCATCTGAATCGCATTTATGCTCTTGCCAAAGAGTTTTTTTTCATGTATAATAAACACCGCACTTGCCGGTGTGATGGAATTGGTAGACGTGACGGACTCAAAATCCGTTGGTGGCGACATCGTGCGGGTTCGAGTCCCGCCACCGGCACCACTGAACTTCCGACTGTATATAGGTCGGGAGTTCTTTTTTTCGGCACCCGAAATATTTTTCTCGAATAATATAAAGACATATTTTATCAATTTTGGTATTGCTTTTATTCCAGTTTTGGAATATAATCATACATATAAGGATGTGATTTAGTTGTTGTCGTATATGACTGCAAGCGAAGCTGCTGAAAAATGGAATATATCACATAGACGAGTTTTAACTTTATGTAAAGAAAACCGTATAACAAACGTTGCAACTCTTGGGAATATGTGGATAATTCCTATTGATGCTAAAAAGCCCGAAGATGCAAGAAGTTTACGATATAATACAACTGCCGAAAAAACGGTTAAACCCTTTTTAAAATGGGCGGGAGGAAAAGGACAACTGCTTCACGAAATTCAAAAATATTATCCGTTTAATAACGAAATAACAAAATATGCAGAACCCTTTGTTGGCGGTGGCGCAGTTTTATTTGATATCCTTGCAAAATATGATTTAAAAAATTTTTATATTAGCGATATCAATATTGAACTTATCAATACATATACAATAGTCCGTGATAATGTTAATGATTTAATTGAAACGCTTTATACATTACAAAATGACTTTCTTCCATTAGATGCAGAAAAGCGAAAATCTTATTATGCAGAAAAACGAGATAGATTTAATGACCTAAAAGTCAACGGCGATACAAAAGAAAACATAGAAAAAGCGGCTTTAATGATATTTTTAAATAAAACTTGTTTTAACGGGCTGTTCCGCGTAAATAAAAAAGGTCTCTTCAATGTTCCAATGGGAGCATATAAAAATCCTATGATTTGTGATGAAAAGAATCTTCGCGCAGTGTCAGAAAAATTGCAGAAGGTTACTATCGTTTGTGGCGATTATAGGGAGTCGGCAAACTTCATTGATGAAAATACTTTCGTGTATTTTGATCCACCTTACAGACCGATAACCGATACAGCAAGTTTTACAGCATATACAGAAAACCTTTTTAATGATGTCGAACAAATCGAACTTGCCAAATTTGTTGATGAGATGGATAAAAAAGGTGCCAAAATAATTATCAGTAATTCTGATCCCAAAAACACAAATGCCGAAGATAATTTCTTTGATGATATTTATGCAAAGCATAATATTAATCGTGTTGAGGCAAACAGGATGATTAACAGCAAGGGTGCATCCAGAGGTAAAATAAAAGAATTGCTTATTAGTAATTTTTAAGGAGTGTATAGCGGCATGACATATTTAGAATTATCAGTATCAGAAGAAAAGAATTACATTGATAAACTTTATCAATCTTTTGTAACAGGTAGGGATTTCGAGCTTTTTTTAAATTATTTCTTCAAGGAAATTGGTTTTCAGGAGGTAGTTACCACAAAATATGTTGGTGATAACGGAATTGATTTAACCTGTTCTAAAGCGGGAATTGATCCGCAAGGTTTAGATGCGATGAACTATTATGTTCAGGCAAAAAGATACCAAGCCACCAATAAAGTAAAAGCTAAAGAAATACGTGATTTAAAGGGCGCGACTAAACGAGATAAACAAGGAAATGTTTTGAACAACAATTATATTAATGTGTTTATAACGACATCTTCTTTTACTAAAGGTGCTATAAAAGAAGCGGAAAGCAATCCTAATATGCCGACAATCTTAATAGACGGAAAAACATTGTTGAATATGTGCATAGACAATGGAATAGCGTTTTCTTATCGACCTGTTTTTGATGAAGATATGTTGAAAAATATTTTGACACAGTGTACTCGGTTGAACCAAAGCACCTCTAATAGTAGCGAAGAATATTTAGTAGAACGCAATATTACAGCAAACGATATACGTGCAAGAATTTTGATAATTCCGCAAATAATTAAAAACTCTATTAGTGACTCTGATACGACTATAAAAGTAGAAATCAACGGACAACTTCAAACGCTTAACTTGGACAAAGCTCATAGGTATATTGGTGGCATAACCCAAATTTATAAAGATTGTGGTTTGATCAATAACGATAATTCATTTATTCAGAAAAAGTCCAAATGGAAAATTGCAGATGACAAATTCATTATAGTAATTGAGTAGAGGAAAATTGTATGAGAAATTTCAACGAATGGTTATCAGGCTTTCGTGATAGTATTGCCGATTATGGTTATTACATAGATTTTGAAAAAGTTCATCGAAATGTAGATAGCATCAAAGTTGAACTTAATATTTTAAATTCATTAATCGGCTCTAAAAACATCGAAGCAGATTTTGAGAATTTGATGAGAAAATATCCTGAAGTATTAAAGAGTATCCCTCTGCTCTTAGCGGTTAGAGCAAATGAAATATACTGTCAAGATGAAAACGGTGGATACTTGTTCCAATTCGATTTTGGGAAGTATCCGCCTAATAGCCATGCTCATTATGAAAGATATAAATATTTTATGCGCGAAACCGGATTATTTGATTTATTGGAAAACCATATTGTAAATAATTTGGTTGATTACGCAACCGGTGTCGAAACAGGACTCGATTCTAATGGTCGTAAAAATCGCGGTGGACACTTAATGGAAGATTTGATTGAAAGCTTTATTCAGAAAGCCGGCTTCGTTAAAGATGTAAATTACTTTAAAGAAATGTATATCCATCAGATAACAAATAAATGGAATATTGACTTATCTGCCATCTCAAATCAAGGCAAAATGGAAAAACGTTTCGACTTTGTAGTTAAGACACCTAATATGATTTATGGAATTGAAACCAATTTCTATGGTAGCGGTGGCAGTAAATTGAATGAAACTGCACGTAGTTATAAAACTCTTGCTTGGGAAACCGAAGAAATTGACGGATTCACATTCGTTTGGTTTACGGATGGCAAAGGTTGGACAAGTGCTCGAAACAACCTTGAAGAAACCTTTGATGTTATGGAACATATCTACAACATTAAAGATTTGGAAAACGGAATAATTAGTGAGGTTTTTAAGTGATGGCAAAGAAAATCACTAAATGGGAACCTGATGATTTCGAATTAGAAATGACTACCCATTGGTCATTCCCAAAACGTGGAGATTGGGCTACTCACGACGCTAAATGGCGTGGCAACTGGTCACCGTATATTCCAAGAAATATTATCTTGCGTTACTCTAATGAGGGTGATTTAGTTCTTGACCAATTTGCCGGTGGTGGTACAACACTTGTAGAGGCAAAATTGCTCAATAGAAATATAATTGGTATTGATGTCAATGATGTTGCACTGACAAGATGCAAAGAAAAAACCAATTTTGAACACGAAGGTGCAAATGGCAAAGTTTATATACACAAGGGTGATGCAAGAAATCTTGATTTTGTTCCCGAGGAAAGTATAGATTTAATTTGTACGCACCCTCCTTATGCAGACATAATCAATTATAGCGAAGATATACCCGAAGATTTATCTTTACTAAAAGTTAAGGACTTTTTACAAGAAATGAGAAAGGTAGCAAGCGAAAGTTATCGCGTTCTTAAAAAAGATAAATTTTGTGCTGTACTTATGGGCGATACCCGCCAAAAAGGTCATATGATACCAATGTCTTTTGATGTAATGTGTATCTTTGAAGAAGCGGGATTCAAACTAAAAGAATTGATTATCAAAGAGCAGCATAATTGTAAAGCTACAGGTTACTGGAAAACGAATAGTATAAAATATAATTTTTTACTTATTGCTCACGAATATTTATTTATATTCAGAAAATAGTTTTTTATTATAAAAGAACCTGCCCACAAAATGTGAGCAGGTATCTTTTTAGTTGGGTGTAGAGCGTCTATGCGGTTTAACTTTTGTACCGTTTTTGGTAGTATAACCCTTAACAGTTACAATTTTCTTTTGTTGAACCCCACGACAACTACTTTTTGTCTTTGCCATTGATAAAATTTTCCTTTCTCAACGGCACATAAATTATTGACATTTAGTAACAATATATGATAATATACAAACATGCAGATTGCATATTGCGGTTTTGCCGTTGGTATTACCGCACAAAAGAGGTGACTTGTCGGAGTCGCCTTTTTCTTTTGCGGATCTATTATATACGGCGTTTTATATTTTGTCAATAGCAATACACAATATATTGTGTCAATTTGTGATTTTTTATACAAAACCACATTATTTTGTGTTATCCTGTATAGGAAGACAAATAAAATTGAAATCATTTGCATTATATACACAGTAAATATAGAAAGCAAAAACTTTGTGCAATTAAGACGTTCAGCATAAATAAAATTTTTTCGGGAGTTCTAAAGGTTTCGCACCACCGGCACCAAATATCGAGGCAAGCCTTTGGGTTTGGCTCGATATTTTTTATCATGAAGTTGGAGTCGGGTTTTCTCTCTTGCGGTTTCTATAATTTTTATTGACATTGCTTTTTAAAAGATATATCATAAAATATGAAAGGGGTAATGTGGAATGCGTTACAGATATTTAAGATTTCCTGAAGGCAAATTAAAGGCGGTTACCTTCAGTTTTGATGACGGCTGCCGCGAGGATATTAAGCTTGCCGAGCTACTTGACTCGTACGGTTGCAAATGCACCTTTAATGTTTGCAGTGGCTTTATTAAAAATCCCGGTGAAAATTTTTAAATGAAGAAGAGGTGCGCAAATATCTTTGCGACACCCACCACGAAATTGCCGTTCACGGTGATAAACACCGCGCTCCGGGCAGCAACACTCCGGTAGACATAATAACAGATGTTTTAGACTGCCGCCGAGACCTTGAGCAAAGATTCGGCAAAATTATTCGCGGTATGGCATATCCCGATTCGGGTATTGGTTTCTTCTGTAACGGTGCGACCTACGAAGATGTGCAACGCATACTTAAAAATTGCGGAATTGTTTATTCACGCTCTCTTGCGCGCCGAAGCGATTTTATGCTTCCTGAAGATTGGTATAACTGGAAAGCCACCACTGCGCCCGGCGATAGCGGTTATTTAGAGCTTGCCGATAAATTCGCAGCTCTCAGCGAAGAAAACTGCCGCAACGACAAAGCCTGGCCCAAACTTTTTTATGTGTTTGGACACGCATACAGCATTGATTCCCACCTTGGAAGTGCAATAAGGAGCCTTTGCGGCAAAATCGCCAACCGCGAGGACACCTGGTATGCCACGAATATTGAAATTTACGAATATGTTGAGGCATACCGTTCGCTTGTTTTCAGTGCCGACGGTACTATCTGCTATAACCCAACCCTTTATAAAATTTGGTTTGTGGTTGACGGCAAGCATTTCTGCATTGAGCCCGGTGAAACACTTAAAATGAATGTATAATTTTTAAAAGCGCCTTCGGGCGCTTTTTGTATTTATTAGCAACAGCCGCTAATACTAAAAACGGTGAATGATATGAAAATTTTCAATAAAAATAATGTTATCACCGCCACGCTAGCGCTACTCACTGGGCTTATAAACGGTCTTTTGGGGGCGGGCGGCGGTATGGTGACGGTGCCGCTACTTAAAAAAGTTGGCTTCGACCAAAAGCAGGCACAGGCAAATGCGATTGCAGTAATCCTGCCTTTAACATTGCTTAGTTCAGCCGTATATCTTTGGCAGGATTATGTAACGGTGGGCGACGCACTGCCCTATATTCCGGGTGGGCTTATAGGGGCATTTATTGGCACCAAGCTACTCAAAAAGCTATCTAACAAGTGGCTTAAACGAATTTTCGGCGGCTTTATGCTTTGGGCAGGCATTCGCCTGCTACTACGATGAATATTGTAGCCCTTTTAGCAGGGCTTTTATCGGGCATTATAGCATCTATGGGTATGGGCGGCGGAGCGGTACTGCTTATTTACCTTAATTTGTTCACAGCGGTAGAACAGCTTAACGCTCAGGGCATTAACCTTATTTTCTTTATTCCCACCGCAATTTTTTCACTTGCAATTTATATTAAAAATAAAGAAATAAAATTCAAAAAGGTATTGCCTATAGCGGGCTTAGGGCTTTTGGGGGCGGGCTTAGGGCTTTACCTCACCACCGTTATAAAAGCTGCCCTGCTTACAAAAATTTTCGGCGGATTTCTTGTTTTATTAGGTATTAAAGAAATATTTTCAAAAGATTCAAAATAGCCCTTGAAAAAGAACAGGCGTTCTGTTATACTGTTATTGTAAACGAATAAATGTTCGGGAGGGTTTCTATGTCAAGACCGCAACTAAGTGAAAAACAGCTTAATGTATATAATTATCTGGTTAAAAAAATTTCTGAGGGATTTCCGCCAACGGTACGCGAAATTTGCCTGTCTACAGGTATTAAATCCACTTCAACTGTGCACGCAATATTAAACGCCCTTGAAGAGGGTGGATACATCTACCGCGACCCGAAATATTCCCGCGCAATTCGCATTGAGGGCACCGATAATGTAGCTCAAGTGCCCGTTATCGGCAGGGTGACTGCCGGTCAGCCGATACTCGCGGTTGAAGAAATTGAGGATTATATCCCCTACCCCACCAAGGGCTCTGAGGGACTTTTTGCCTTGCGTGTTATGGGCTACAGTATGAAGAACATCGGTATTATGGACGGCGATATCGTAGTAGCCGATAAGGACGCCTATGTGCGCGAGGGCGATATTGTTATTGGTATGGATGGCGATGAAGCTACAGTTAAGCGCTATATAAAGAACGCTGACGGCACTGTTGTGTTTATGCCTGAAAACGAAGATTTCGACCCCATTTACCCCGAAAATCCGTCGATACTCGGCAAGGTTATCGGCTCTTACAGAAAATATTAGGTGACAAAATGAAAAAATATGTTGAAATGTTTACCGACGGTGCCTGCTCGGGAAACCCTGGACCGGGCGGTTGGGGTACAATACTGCGCTATGCGGGTCACGAAAAGGAGCTGTGCGGCGGTAACTCAAACACCACTAACAACCGTATGGAATTATCGGCTGTAATTTTCGGGCTAAAGGCGCTCAAGGAGCCCTGTATTGTTAAAATTACCACTGATTCAAAATATGTTGTAGATGCGATTAATAACGGTTGGGCAAAATCGTGGCAGAAAAACGGCTGGCGCAAAGCAGATAAAAAGCCCGCCCTTAACACCGACCTTTGGGAGGAGCTTTTAGACCTTTTAGACCTGCACGAGGTCGAGTTTAATTGGGTTAAGGGACACGCCGGTCACCCAGAAAACGAGCGTTGCGATGCTTTAGCCGTTAATTTTTATAAGAATTTTTAATTTACCTATTGCAATGTATACTAAAATGGTATACAATATTACGGACAAGTAATATATATAGAAAGTAAGGTCTTTAAATGCAGAAATTTATTTATGCCGATAACAGCGCTACAACCGCTTTAAGCAAAGCGGCGCTTGAGGCTATGATGCCCTATCTTACAAATGAATACGGCAACGCTTCAAGCCTTTATTCGTTTGGCGGTACTGCTAAGGCTGCTATTGAAGACGCCCGCGCTACCGTTGCCGAGGTTTTAGGCGCCGAGCCGCGTGAAATTTATTTTACGGGTGGCGGCAGCGAATCGGACAACTGGGCTATTAAGGGCTATGCCAAGAAAATGCTTGCAAAGGGCAAAAACCACATTATTTCAAGCAAGTTCGAGCACCACGCCGTGCTCCACGCTTTAAAAGCTCTCGAAAAAGAGGGTTTCGAGGTAACCTTACTCGAAGTGCACTCTGACGGTCTTGTTCGCCCCGAAGAATTAAAGGCGGCAATTAAGGACACAACCGGTTTAGTTACAATAATGTACGCCAACAACGAAATAGGCACCGTACAGCCAATTGCCGAAATAGGCGCTATCTGCCGTGAGGCAGGTGTTATTTTCCACACCGATGCCGTTCAGGCGGTTGGAAATGTTCCGATTAACGTAAAAAAAGAGTGTATTGATATGCTCTCTTTATCGGGTCATAAATTCCACGGACCAAAAGGCACGGGTGTGCTTTACATCCGTCGCGGTGTATTCCCGCAGAATTTAATTGACGGTGGCGCACAGGAAAGTGGACGCAGAGCTGGCACCGAAAACACCGCAGGTATTGTGGGCCTTGCAGTTGCCCTTAAAGAGGCTGTAGACACAATGGATAATCGAAATAAGATTTGCAGAGAAATTCGCGATTATATAATGGATAACTGCCTTAAAATTGAGCGCTCACGCGTAAACGGCGACAGAACACATAGACTGCCCGGTAATGTTAATATGTGCTTTGAGGGTGTTGAGGGTGAATCGCTTTTACTTATGCTTGATGCTAAGGGTATTTGCGCGTCGTCAGGCTCCGCGTGCACCTCAGGCTCGCTTGACCCGAGCCATGTGCTGCTGAGCATTGGTTTGCCGCACGAGGTTGCGCACGGCTCATTAAGACTTTCTTTTAGCGACGGAAACACTTTAGACGATGCAAAATATATTTGCGAGGTTATCCCGCCGATAATTGAGCGACTTCGCGCAATGTCGCCCCTTTGGGATAGAATTAAACAGCAAGAATCTAAATAACAGGAGTTAATTTATGTATACACAACAGGTTATGGACCATTTTGAAAATCCCCGTAATGTAGGCGAGCTGCCCGATGCTAACGGCGTAGGTGAAGTTGGCAACGCCAAATGCGGCGACATTATGAGAATGTACTTAAAAATTGAAAACGGCATTATAGCCGATGTTAAGTTTAAGACCTACGGTTGTGCTTCGGCAATTGCTACAAGCTCAATTGCTACCGAGCTTATTAAGGGTCAGCCCATAGAAAAGGCTCTTGAGCTTACAAATAAGGCTGTTGTTGAGGCTTTAGGCGGACTGCCCGCACATAAAATCCACTGCTCTGTTTTAGCCGAGCGGGCTATTAAGGCAGCACTTGCAGATTACTACACGCGTCTTGGTGTTGACCCCACCCCGTTTGTGGGCGAACTCCACCACGACTGTGACCATTGTGAATCCTGCGATCATTAAAATATATAACCGGTCAGTTCGCAAAATCCTGACCTTGGTAAATTAAATTTTATTTATCAAAAAACAAAACTACGGAGTGATTTATATGAACAAACAAAACAACACCCGTTATATTGTAACGGGTGCTGTTATTGCCGCAATATATGTTGTACTCACCTTTTTAAGCAATATTTTCGGGCTTGCCTACGGACCTATACAATTCCGCGTTTCCGAAGTGCTGAGCATACTGCCCGTTTTCACCCCTGCGGCAATACCCGGTCTTGCGGTTGGCTGTCTTATTTCAAATATATTAAGCTTTAACGCTTTGGATATAGTTTTCGGTACTATTGCCACTCTTATAGCCGCGTTACTGACAAGGGCTTTACGCAATATTACGCTATCGGGTATCCCCTTTTTAAGTTTATTACCGCCCATAATTGTTAACGCCGTTATTATCGGTGCTGAAATATCGATTTTCTTTTTAGACGGCACTCCTTTTTGGAGTGGATTCATAATTTCGGGATTACAGGTAGGACTCGGTCAGGCGGCAGTTTGCTTTTTACTCGGTATTCCGCTGTATTTGACACTGAAAAACAAAAGAAATACTTTTTAAAATTCATTAATATTCTTTCTTCAACATATATTTTTACAGGATAAAAGTATATGTTGAATATTGAAAGGAAGAATGTTATGAAAGAATTTTATCCAGAGGGGCTACTTGAGGGCACTCCCCAAAACAAGAAAAGACTCAGCTCCCCCACTACACTAAGCGCCTGCATTGACAGTGGTGATATTTTAGAGGCTAAAGCCTTTATGTGTGACTCCGACCACAATTTAATTGTGAATTTGGGAACTGTAAAAGGCATAATACCGAAAAACGAGGGCGCTATTGGAATCAGCGACGGTAGAGTTCGCGATATTGCGCTAATTTCAAGGGTTGGAAAGCCTGTAAGCTTTACGGTTAAAGAACTTCGTACCGACAGCGTTGGTAAGCCCTATGCTATACTTTCGCGAAAAGCGGCGCAGCAGCGTTGCCGAGAGGAATTTATAGAAAATTTACGCTCAGGCGACATAATTGATGCCCGCATAACACATCTTGAAAGCTTTGGTGCATTTTGCGATATAGGCTGTGGCATAATAGCGCTGCTACCTATCGATTCCATTTCGGTTTCCCGCATTTCGCACCCCAAAGACCGCTTTAGCACGGGTGACGATATAAAGGCTGTTATAAAATCGATAGCGGATGACGGTAAAATTACGCTTTCCCACAAAGAGCTACTCGGTACATGGCAGGAAAATGCCGATAAATTTTGCGCGGGGCAAACCGTGTCGGGGGTTATACGCTCAATTGAAAGCTACGGCGTGTTTGTGGAAATAACACCTAATCTCGCCGGTCTCGCCGAGCCTAAAAGCGATTGCTTTATCGGTCAAAAGACAAGCGTATACATAAAAAGCATTATACCCGAAAAAATGAAAGTAAAGCTTATTATAATAGATAATTTCGATAGTGATTACACACCGAAAATTGAGTATTTTACAAACGGTAACCACATCGACCACTGGTATTACTCAACAAAGGATTGTTTCAAACAAATATATACTGAATTTAATTAGGAGATGTTAAAAATGGCAGATGAAAGAAAATGCGACAAGCAGGGCTGTACGGGCAACTGCAGTAGTTGTTCTGCGGCTCAAGGTGCGCCCGCTAGCCTTTTAGAGCCGCTAAACCAATACAGTAATATTAAACGCGTTATAGGCGTTGTAAGCGGTAAAGGCGGCGTTGGTAAAAGTCTTGTTACAGGCGGTCTTGCCGCCACGCTTGCTAAAGAGGGTTATAAAGTGGGTATACTCGACGCCGATATTACAGGCCCCTCAATACCCAAAATGTTCGGTATAAACTCAAGAGCAATGCAAAATGAGCTTGGTATTTTACCGGCTGAGACCGATAACGGAATTAAAATAATGTCAGTTAATATGCTGCTTGAGGATACCGCCGCACCCGTTGTATGGCGTGGCCCCGTAATTGCGGGCGCTGTTAAGCAGTTTTGGAGTGATGTTTATTGGGGAGAGCTGGATTTCTTGCTTATTGACTGCCCGCCCGGAACGGGTGATGTTCCGCTAACCGTTTTCCAAAGCATTCCGCTCGATGGCATTGTGATTGTAACTTCACCTCAGGACCTTGTATCACTTATAGTTAAAAAGGCATACAATATGGCTAAGATGATGAATATTGAAGTGCTTGGAATTGCTGAGAATATGAGCTATGTAAAATGCCCCGACTGCGGAAAGGAAATTCGCATTTTTGGCTCAGGCAAAAGCGAGAGCATAGCCGATGAGTTAGGCGTGCCGCTAATAGCCGAAATACCTATGGACAGAGATTTAGCGGTTGCCGCAGATAACGGCGTATTCCACAAGTTAGATACCGATTACTTTAAATCCGCCGCTCAAAAAATTATATAAAAAAACAACAGCGTTACGACAAAAGCGTAACGCTGTTAATTTTAAAATTAGCCGTTAACCTTGTTTAAACGGGTAACTAAAGCTGATTTCTTGTGTGCTGCTGTATTCTTATGAAGAATACCCTTAGAAGCAGCCTGATCGATTTTCTTAACTGCAGCCTTTACTGCTTCGCCCGCATTAGCGTCTTTACTCTCGATAGCAGCATCAGCCTTTTTAACTGCTGTTCTAAGAGCTGAACGATAAGCCTTATTACGCTCGTAGTTTGCCTCGCTTACGAGAACACGCTTTTTTGCTGATTTAATATTCGGCATTGTCGCACCTCCTCAAAAATACTCAAGTGAAATTATAATACCACTTTTTTTCAAAAAAAGCAATACTTTTTTAATAAAAAATAGAAAAACCGTAAAAATAATATTGGTGATTACTATGCTTAGCAGAACTGATTTGGCAATTGAGAGCATAAATGCGGCAAAAATGCCAAATGCTCAGCACCTTAAACGGGATGAAAAAATAGGCGAATTTACTTTAAATCACATAAAAATCACAGATGATGCCGCAGGCAAGCCTAAGGGTGACTATATAACACTTCAGTTTCCCAACCTTGTAAATCACGGTGGCTTTTTTGAAGATGCCGAGCACCTTTTAGCAGAGCAAATAAGCCTGCTGTTGCCGAAAAAACGCGACACGGTGCTGGTGGCAGGGCTTGGCAACACCGATATTACCCCTGATGCATTAGGACCGCTTACCATAGGGCGCGTTATAGCTACAAGGCATATTGATAATGAGCTTGCCGAGCAAATAGATTTAAAGGGACTTCGCAAGGTTGCCGCTATTTCCCCAGGGGTACTAGGTCAAACGGGAATTGAGGCGGCAGAGCTTATAAAATCTGTTTGTGAAAAGATAAAGCCCGATGCCGTTATTGTGATTGATGCGCTTTGCGCCGCTGCTGCCGAAAGGCTAGGTAATACGGTACAGTTAAGCACTGCAGGAATAACACCTGGGTCGGGAGTTAAAAATGCGCGCCCCGAAATCAACGAAAAATCGCTTCAGACACCCGTTATAGCACTTGGAGTTCCAACTGTTATTGATGCAACCGAGCATTTTAACAGCCCTACCGAAATGGTGGTAACTCCAAAGGACATTGACCTGCTTATAACCCGAGCTGCAACGCTTATAGGCAACGCTCTGAATTTGAGCCTACAGCCAGAAATAGAGCCCGAAATTTTGCGGGCGCTGGTATAATTTCTATCCTCCGCCATATATTTGTATGGGGTGGTTTATTTGAATTTCAGAGGTTTTCTGCTTATAGCTTTATCGATACTTGCGTCTATTTACACCGTTTTAGACGGTGGCTACCGATATATAAGCTACAATTACCCGACGGTAAGCACTTCGGCACCCGCGGCAGGTATTGTAAGCCCGTTTATAACCGAGCCCGTCACCGACTCCTCTGACAGCACAGACGGACAGGTAGTAAAACAAGAGCCCGCCAATACCGAAACCGAGAGCGAGGCACGACCTGTGGCGGCGGTGGGAACGGCTAAAGGAAAAATAATATCTGAATTTATTTCACCCTATTCAGCCAACACTAAATACGGCAAGGTGTATTTAAAGAACAGCACGGGCACCGACATTGATTTAGCCGCTTTGCTTAAAGCTAAATGCGGATTTACAGTAGAAAAGAATTCCGAGCCTCAGGTGCTTATTATGCACACCCACACGACTGAAAGCTACATTCACCACGACAGCGATTATTACACTGAGAATGATGAGCCCCGAAGTCTTGATGACACAAAAAATATGATAGCCATAGGTAATATCTTCGAACAGAAGCTAACCGCCGCGGGCATAGGTGTAATACACGATACAACGGTACACGATTATCCGTCATATTCGGGCAGCTACACCCGCTCGGCTAATACGGTAACCTCTGATTTAAAGGCATATCCCTCGGTTAAAATAGTAATAGACATTCACCGTGATTCCATTGCCCGCGATGCCGATAAGGTAAAGCCTGTAGTAGAAATAAACGGAAAAAAAGCGGCGCAGGTAATGCTAGTTATGGGCTCGCAGACAGGCACTATAACCGATTTTCCAAAGTGGCAGGAAAATCTTAAATTTGCAGTTAAATATCAAGAAAAAATGGAGGAAATGTACTCAGGACTCGCCCGTGCTATGATGCTAAATTCGGGTAAATACAACCAGAATTTAAGTGTAGGCTCTATTCTTTTAGAGGTAGGCACCGACGGCAATACGCTTAGTGAAGCAAAGCTCGGAGCCGAGCTTGCGGCAGATGCATTAATAAGTCTACTCAGTACAATGAACTAATGAGAAGTAAAAATGTTTTTTGGAGAACAGTTTTTTTAAGCGGAGTTATATTTTTTAATCTTGTAATGCTTATAGCGGGAATATCCACCGCATATGAGAATATCAGAAGTGTTTTTTATGGAGAGTATGTAGAGGCAGTTGAAGTAACCGACAAAGAAATACGAATACTTGATTTTCATATACCCACGGGTCAGCAAAATTAATTTGCTGACCTTTTTTATTGACGGTGGTAATTATTAGTAGTATAATTTTATTTAAGATTAAAAAAGAAAGAAGGCGAAAAATGAAACTGCTGTTTAAGTATCTATCCCCCTTTAAATGGCGGATGTTGCTCGGCTTCGGCATTAAGGTTACAGGCACCGTGGCAGAGCTTTTTTTGCCTGTGATACTCACCCATATACTTGATAATGTTATAGGCTCAATGCAAATCAGGCTTATTGTGCTCTACGGCGTGCTTATGCTGTTATGCGCGGGTGTTGCCTGCGGCTGTAACATAATAGCCAACCGTATGGCGGCTAAGGTGTCGCGTAATTTTTCAAAGGAGCTTCGCCGCGATTTATTTGCAAAAACGCTGTATCTTTCCCCGCGCGATACCGACCGTTTTACAATACCGTCACTTGAATCGCGCATTACTACCGATACATATAATGTACATAACTTTGTTAATATGATGCAGAGAATGGGTGTGCGTGCGCCTATACTGCTTCTTGGCGGTATGACCATAAGCTTCATTATGGACAGCTTTTTAGCCCTTGTAATGCTAGCCACCATGCCATTTATATTTGTAACTGTTTACTCCATTTCCCGCAAGGGTGTACCGCTTTATACTAAGGTACAAAAATCGGTTGACAGTATGGTGCGTGTTGTTCGAGAGGATACGCAGGGCATTCGCGTTATTAAGGCGCTTTCCAAAAACGATTACGAAAACCGCCGTTATGATGTTGTAAACAGGAATTTATCCAACGAAGAACGCCGTGCAGGTACCGTTATGGGAGCCGTTAACCCCATAATGACCCTGCTTATGAACTTAGGTATTACCGCTGTTGTGGCGCTCAGTGCTTCACGCGTGGCAAACGGCACCTCTTCCCCCGCTACCGTTATTGCCTTTATGCAGTATTTCACACTGATTTCCATGGCTATGATGACCCTTTCGCGCATATTTGTAATGTACACAAAGTGTGCGGCATCGGCAAACCGCATAGCTGAGGTTATTGACACACCCGACAGTTATTTTGTAAGCGAGAATAAGGAAATTGAAAGTGATGCTCACATTGAATTCCGTAACATTTGCTTCTCCTATTTCGGCAAGCATAATAATTTAGAGGATATTTCATTTTCGCTGCCACGCGGTGGAACACTCGGTATTATCGGTGCTACGGGAAGCGGTAAATCTACGCTTATTAAGCTACTGATACGCTTTTACGAAGCACAGCAGGGTAAAATCTTTATAAACGGCAGATGCAGCACCTCCTATACAAGACACGAGCTTACCTCTATGTTCGGTGTTGCGCTGCAGAATGACTTTTTATATGCCGACACGGTAGCCGAAAATATCCGCTTTGGCAGAGATATAAGCGACGAAGATATTGTTCGCGCCGCAAAAATTGCACAGGCGCACGATTTTATTGACGCCCTGCCTGACAAATACGAGCATCAGCTTGCCCAAAAGGGTACTAATTTATCGGGCGGTCAAAGGCAAAGAATTTTAATTGCCCGCGCTATTGCCGCGCGCCCCGAGATACTGATATTAGATGACTCTTCCTCGGCGCTTGATTATAAAACCGATGCTTCTCTGCGCAGTGCGCTTTCCCGCGAGCTTTCGGATTCCACCGTTATTACCGTAGCGCAAAGAGTAAGCTCGGTTAAAAGCTGTGACCTTATAATTGTGCTTGAAAACGGCAAAATTATAGGAAAGGGCACCCACGAGCAGCTAATGGACAGCTGCGCAGAATACAAGGAGATAAGTGACTCGCAGATGGGAGGTGCCTTTGTTGAGTAGAGGACCTTTAAGCGGCGGCCCTATGGGTAACCCCAACCGCCACCGCGATGATAAGCTTGACCGCAAAACAGCGGGCAGCATTATGAAAAGACTCGGCGGATATGTACTGCGCCAATGGCACCTTTTTATTCCCGCAATAATTTTTACACTGCTTTCTAACCAATTAGCGCTGTTAGGCCCGCGCTACTCAGGCGCAGCTATTGATGCTATTCAAAACGAGGGCGGCGTAAACTTCCCCGCAGTTTACGAAAATGTTATAAAAATGGTAATCTGCTATGCGGTATCAGCAATACTTTCCTACTGCCTTGCGGTAATTATGGTGCATTTAAGTCAGCGTATTGTTTATAAGATGCGGCGGCAGGTATTTGAAAAGCTGAACACCTTACCCGTAGGATATTTTGATACCCACCCCACAGGCGATATTATAAGCCGAATTTCCTATGACATTGATACCGTTAACAGTTCCCTCTCCCACGACCTTGTTCAGGTTATGACAAGCTCCTACACCGTGTTAGGCTCACTTATATTTATGTGGCAGATTTCCCCGCCGATGCTACTGATTTTCGCATTTACAGTGCCCATTTCAATACTGTTCACACGCTACCGTTCCAAAAAGGTACGACCGCTGTTCTCGACGCGGTCGCGCAAGCTTGGTGAGCTTAACGGCTATGCTGAGGAGATGCTCTCGGGCACCCGCAGTATTGAAGCCTACGGCAGGCAGGATGTAATATCCAACCGCTTCAACGCGAGAAACGAGGACGCTATGGAGGCTTATTACCGTGCCGAATACTACGGCGGAACACTCGGACCCTCGGTTAACTTTATTAATAACCTTTCCCTCTCCCTTGTGGCTATGCTAGGCGGTATACTTTATATGCTTTCGGTAAACGGCAATGTGGCTAAGGGCACAATGTTCTTTATAACGCTTGGCGGTGTTGCACAGTTTGTACAGTACTCCCGCAAGTTTGCGGGTCCCATAAACGAATTTGCAAACATTCTGCACGAATTCCAATCGGCTTTTTCGGCGGCAGAGCGAATTTTCCGCATTATAGACGAGCCCTCCGAGCCCGCAGACGCGGTAGATGCAAAGGAGCTTAAAAATGTTTCGGGTCTTGTTGAATTCGAGAATATCACCTTTGGCTACACTAAGGAAAAAACAATACTCAAAAACATAAATGTAACGGCTGAGAGCGGCAAAACTATTGCAATAGTAGGTCCCACAGGTGCGGGTAAAACCACCGTTATTAATCTGCTTATGCGGTTTTACGATGCGGACAAGGGCGAAATTCGCATTGACGGCTGCCCCACACTTAAAATAAAGCGTGAGGACTTGCGGCGTGCCTACACAATGGTGCTACAGGACACATGGCTCTTTCACGGCTCAATCTTCGATAACATAGTTTACGGCAAAGAAAACGCCACCTTAGATGAAGTAAAGGCGGCGGCTAGGGCGGCAAGAATAGATACATATATCGAAAGCCTGCCCGACGGCTACGATACGGTGTTATCCGATGACGGTGTTAATATTTCTAAGGGTCAGCGGCAACTCATAACCATTGCCCGCGCGATGCTGAGTGATGCCCCAATGCTCATTTTAGATGAGGCAACAAGCAATGTAGACTCCCGTACCGAAATTAAAATTCAGCAGGCTATGAATGCTTTAATGGATGGCAGAACTTGCTTTATAATCGCTCACAGATTATCGACAATTCAGAATGCCGATACCATTTTAGTGGTGCAGGACGGCACCATTACCGAGCAGGGCAACCACCAAGAACTGCTGAAGCTCGGTGGCTTCTACAGCACGCTTTACAATTCACAATTTGTATAATTTAACACCGCATTTGCCACCTTTCCCTTAAGGGAAAGGCTTGAAAGGAGAAAACTCCCCGACTTCCAATAGTCGGGGAGTTTTAGTTTATACTCTGAAAAGCAAATCTGCGTATGACGGGTAGGGCCAAAATCTTTCATCGGTTATGGTTTCGGCAGTATCTACAGGAATGCGAAGCTCTGCCATCAGCGGGATAACCTTACTTTCATACACCTTTGCCTCGTCAAGATAGTGTAATTTCTCGGTTGGGATAGCGTTTTCCAACTCGGTTTTTAGCTTATGCATTTTTACAAGGCAATCATTAAGCTGCTTTATGGTGCTTTCCTCAACGCTGCAATCAAGCGTTTTAATTGCGTCACGCTTTGAAATCATTGTATCACAAAGTCTTTTAATGTACCTTTCAACCGCGGGAACAATATTTTTGCTAACCATATCAATTAAGGTGAGTGCCTCTATATGTACGGTTTTGCTGTAATTTTCAAGGTTAATTTCCTTGCGGCTTTCAAGCTCTGCCTCAGTGAACACGCCGTTGCGTGCAAAAAGCTCGATGTTCTTTTTATCATCTAAATGCTCATAGGCTGAAACGGTTGTCGGGTAATTAACAAGACCTCTTCTCTCCGCCTCTTTTACCCAATCCTCTGCATAACCGTCGCCATTGAAAATAATTCGACCGTGCTTTAAATAGGTTTCTTTAATTATTAAATTAACCTCGTTAATAAAGTCATCAGCCGCCTCTAAGCGGTCGGCAAAACCTTTTAAAACATCGGCAACAATCGTATTTATAATGGTATTCGGGTCGGATACCGATAGCGATGCACCAAGCATTCTAAACTCAAACTTATTACCCGTAAAGGCAAAAGGTGAAGTGCGGTTGCGGTCGGTATTATCCTTAGGAATTGCGGGAAGTGACTTAACGCCTATCTTCATAACGCCCGCATCGTGCTTAACAAAGGGCTTATCGTTAGCAATTGATTCGAGAACATCGGTAAGCTCGTCCCCTAAAAAGATTGAAACAATAGCGGGAGGAGCCTCACTCGAGCCCAAGCGATGGTCGTTACCTGCCGAGGCTACGGTTATACGAAGTAAATCCTGATGCTCATCGATAGCCTTTATTACCGCGCACAAGAATATAAGGAACTGTGCGTTGGTTTCTGGGGTTTTACCGGGGTCGAGCAGATTAATGCCTGTATCTGTACCCAACGCCCAGTTATTATGCTTACCGCTGCCTGCAACGCTCGAAAAGGGCTTTTCGTGTAAAAGGCAAACAAGCCCGTGGCGCTCTGCCACCTTTTTCATAACCTCCATTGTAAGCTGGTTATGGTCGGCAGCGATATTGGTTGTGGTATAAATAGGTGCTAACTCGTGCTGTGCGGGAGCCGCCTCATTATGCTTGGTTTTAGCCAAAATTCCAAGCTTCCAAAGCTCCTTATCCAAATCTTTCATAAATGCGGAAACACGCGGCTTTATAACACCGTAATAATGGTCATCCATTTCCTGACCCTTTGGCGATTTTGCACCTATAAGAGTTCTGCCGCAAAACATTAAATCGGGGCGCTTATCGTAAAGCTGTTTATCCACAAGGAAATACTCCTGCTCGGGTCCTACAGTAGTAGTAACATTTTTAGCAGTATCGTTACCAAAAAGGCGTACAACACGCTTAGCTTGCGATGAAATAACATCCATTGAACGCAACAGCGGAGTCTTTTTATCTAACGCCTCGCCGCCGTAAGAGCAGAATGCAGTAGGAATGCAGAGCGTTCCATCCTTAACAAAGGCATAAGAGGTTGAATCCCATACGGTGTAGCCGCGGGCTTCAAAGGTATTACGAAGTCCACCCGACGGGAAAGAAGAGGCATCTCCCTCACCCTTTATAAGCTCCTTGCCTGAAAACTCCATAATAACATTGCCGTCGCCCGTAGGGGAAATGAAGCTATCGTGCTTTTCGGCGGTAATGCCTGTGAGCGGCTGGAACCAATGTGTAAAGTGTGTAGCCCCCTTTTCAATTGCCCAATCTTTCATAGCTGCCGCTACGGTATTGGCAATACTCGGGTCAAGGCTTTTGCCAAGACTCATTGTCTTTTTTAAGGCTTTATAGGTTTCCTCCGGCAGGCGCTCCCTCATAGCGGTATCGTTAAATACCATACTGCCGAAATATTCGGTTACATTAGCCATAGCATCCTCCAAAATAATTTATATACAGTTATAGTATAAACCCTACACCCCTAAAAAGTCAACTATAGCTTTATTAGTTAATTTATAAATATTATATTATTTATAGCCTTTTCTACCGTTTCGGGCAAATAATACGAGTTTGGATAGTTAAGGGTTGTTTCGGTGTTTTCAATAAGAAAAAGCATATCGTCACTATTTATCCCCTGCTGCTTTATATTCTCAAAAAGCCGCTCAATAACTCTGCATCTGAACTCAGCATCATTGGTCTGTGACAGCATTTCCGTTATTTGAACACCCGTGTACTTTAGCCTGCCGTCGGTAAGACTGTTAAGCTCAATTCCCCCGAAGCGGTCGATAAGCTTGGCTAAAAAATCATATGAAGCGTTTGACACATCATTAACCTCGTACCCGAAAGCCATAACATCATTTACAGTAGCTGCATTGGGCAGTAAGATAACTGAGGTCTTTTCAGCATTTAAATCGAAGCCGAAAAACACGCTGCTACCCAAATCGAAATTTACAAGCAACCCGTACTCCTCAGGCGCCTCAGAGTTGTAATACGGAATATTTTGCGGCGCTTCATTGGTAGGTGAAATGCTTATTCCCACCGAAATGCCAAACACTCCAAATAACACAACCGCCAAACACACACAGGTTAAAAGCACCTTTAAATAAACCGAAAATTTCTTTTTCACAGTAAGCCCCCTATTCCGCATTATTTTGGGCATAAACTACCTTTTTTATGCAGTAAATTACCCCTATGTGAAAATTCACATAGGGGTTAGTTTTACTAACTATCAGTCACAGCAGGGGTCGGCTTTTTTAACAGCTTTTTTCTTTAAGCTCTCAACAACATTATCACCGATACCTGTAGTTTCGGTAAACATAGCATCATCTGTTACGGTATTGACAACCTCGGTAGGAACAATGAGCTTAGCGGCGGTGCCGTTAGACATATTAACAAGTGCTTCGTATTTTTTAAGCTGTAATACGGCATAATCTGCGCCAGCCTCTTTTAATGCCTTTAATCCGTCGGCCTCTGCCTGTTTAGCAAGCAATATTGCTTTTGCCTCACCCTCGGCGCGAGCAATGCGAGCATCTCTTTCACCCTCAGCCTCAAGTATCATAGCTTGCTTATCACCCTCAGCGCGGGTAATAGCGGCAGCCTTGTGTCCCTCAGCCTGAAGCAGTGTTTCGCGGCGGTCGCGCTCGGCTTTCATCTGCTTTTCCATTGCCGACTGAATTTCAGAGGGCGGAATGATATTTTTAAGCTCAACGCGGCTAACCTTAATACCCCATTGGTCGGTGGCTTCATCGAGAATCTCGGTCATCTTACCGTTAATGGTATCGCGCGAGGTAAGGGTGCCGTCAAGCTCTAATTCACCAACGATATTACGAAGAGTGGTAGCAGTTAAATTCTCCAGCGCGCTTATAGGGTTTACAACGCCGTAGGTATACATATGCGCATCGAATATGCGGAAAAATACAACGGTATCAATCTGCATTGTAACATTATCCTTAGTGATAACAGGCTGTGGCGGTGAATCGATAACCTGCTCTTTTAAGGTTATTTTCTTGGCGATTTTCTCTAAAATCGGAATTTTAAAGTGAAGACCTGCATCCCAAGTTTTCTCGTATTTACCGAGAAATTCAATAACATACTGATGTGCCTGCGGTACGATGCAAAGGCAACGCGCCAGCAAAATGATTAGTAAAACAACTAAAGCTATTATCACATATTCCATAAATAATCCTCCTATACCTTATAATTTGTTTTCAAGGGTTTCCCCTAAAATAAGGTTGCGGTAATAATAAAGCGGTGCGGTGGCGTAGGCGTGACAAAGACTCTTGTTGGATTTTGGTTCCTTTCTTCTCACTTCATCTATAAGGAAGTTATACTCCCAGAATGTTGTGGCGCCCGCACCCAGCATAAAGCCGTAATTACGATCAATATCGGCAAGTACTAGCTCTTTATACTTTTCCCTATCTTTTTTAAGTAATACATCGTATCGGAACGGGTCAGCGAAAAAGTCGGCAGGTTCAAGCTCGATATTCAGAAAATCGCCCGAATTTTCTTCTAAAATACGAATAATATTGCTATCGTCAATTAAATCTGCCGCGCCGCAATATTCACACAGTGCTTGAACATTAAGGCTAAAGATATTCTGATGTTTAATTTCATAAGACTTGAAAATCTTTTTATCGGGCACAAAGAAAACTTCAACTATCGCTTTGTTGAGCCTATCACGCTTGGCTCGCATTTCTGCTGCCTTATCTTTTTTACCCAAAGCATCAAGAATGAAAGCGTAGCTATCAAGTGCTATTGAATACCAAGCATTTAAGGGTGCGTCGAAATCAAACATATGCGGGTCGTCTTTCATTGAAACTGTCCACGCATAGAAATCCCAAAGGCGAACTGAGGTATCCCCCACAAACTCATCAGTAAAATTAGAGATTACACCTCGGTTATCCATTTTACCCGCAAAGCGCTTTTCTAATTTTTCAAGTGTTTCAAAGGCTTCTTCAGCCATAGTTAAATCGCCGCTATACTGAATATATTCCTTAAGCTGTAAGAAATATACCAGTGAATATGACGGAATACAAATCCAGTGATGTGACGGATATGTAAGACGCAGAAGTCCTACACGGTCGTGAATACCATCTTTGATTAAGGAAAGGCAACCACGTGCGAACTTAAAGTCGCCCGTTGACATATATGTAAAGAGCATTTCGTTGCGGCTGTCGAGCGTATAGAGCGCCTGCTCACGCATGGGGCAATCCTCATAATGCTCGTGTGTGCAGCAGCGCATTGTGTTAATTGCCACCTTGTAAATCTCGTTTCTAAGCTCATCGCCGAAATCGTAAGTTTTGAAATTGAAAGGATAATCGGTGGGGCGAAGACCCACATAGTTTATCTTGGCATAGGTTGAGTTAATAAACAGCTGAACAAATTTACAGCCTGCTCTTCTGAAAAGCTCGGTATATTTGTTTTTACCCTTTTTGCCGTGAATAACCACATTATAATCGCGGTCCGGACGAACACGAGTAAACTCGCATTCAAGATATTCATCGTAAGTAAGATAAATATCGCAATCCTCTTGTAATTCAAGCTCAATATCTATAAAGCCTGCGTCGCCGCGTTCTAATTCACTTATAATGTAAACGCCGTATTCTTTTGCGGTTGATGTTAATTCGCCCTTATAAAGAGAAGCATATGTTACATTGGCGTTTCTTACCTTTTCGCAAATCCTCTCGCCTTCGCCTAATAGGAACGAGCCGTAGCTTTTAACGGTGGTATTAACGCGCTCGCCCAGCACTAAGCGCTCAATCGGGCGCGGGAACATCTGACGTGTAGGCTTTTTACTTGCTACACTTTTTGTAAATTCGAAGCCGTTGCCACGCAGGTTATAAAAGGTTTTATAGCCTAAAAAGACGCTTAGCGGATCGCAATTATGCGATTCGTAATTATTTGAAAGGCGCGACAGAGTGTTTTCATCCGATGCCGCTATAATCTCGCCATCCTCGGTAATTTCGAAAATTACGCCTGCATCATCTAAGGGACAAACAGGCAATTCCATACCATGGTAATAAACATAAATTATTAGTTCATTTGCACCGTCAGCGAGATTATCTGTAATATCAACGGTATCGTAAGATTTATTTTCGGGATAGTCGCTATACTGCCCGAAAAATACAATCTCGCCGTTTCTCGTTACGGCATAGTTACTGTGAGCAGATATGCTCATCTCATATTTTTTACCCGACTTTTTAAATAACTCCACCTTATATTCGGTGTATTCATCAGGCTGAGGGTTGCTGTTTTCCCATATCCAAATTGATTTTTCAAACATTTATATCACCTTAATTTTCTTTCCTGCAGGAATTTTAACTATTTGCTTGTTTGCGGTCACCCAAACATCGATACTGCTTGGGTTATAAATAATGCTGTCATCAGCCGACACGCGAACTCTTTTTAAGGCTTCTACGTAATTATAAACCTCAATATTAGTAGCGTACCATATCTTTTGATTGTTTGATAGCATTTTACACGCGTTTTCAAATACCTGCCAATCCTCTTCGGTTTTAAATTCGAATGAGTGACCCCATATATAAAGCAACGATGGGTAATCGGCTTTTTCCACTCTTTCTATGAACTTTTCGGCAAACTCCCCTGCTTTTTTCTGATGGCAGGTGGGGTGCCAATGAAGAAAATCTTTAGGTATATCAAAACGGTTCGTGTTCAGTGTGGTTCTGGCATACACAATGCCACACCTTTTCAAAGCTTCAATAGAGCGGTCATCGTGGTAGCCGCCCGCATAGGCGTGACCGACAACGGGATATTCCGTTAAAGTCTCGAGAGTTTTGCGATTGGTCATCATTTCCTCAATTATGGCTACATCACTTATAAGATTTATCTTCTGATGCTGCGCGCCGTGGCAGGCAATTTCGTGACCCTTATATGTATTTTCAAATTCTTCGCCGTTTATGCGAATCATACAGTCTGAAAGATTGAATGTGCATTTAAGACCGTATTTATTAAAAAGCTCTGATAAGCGGATATCCTCCCTAGCGCCATCATCAAAGCTGAATGTAACACAGCCATGTGCGCCGTTTGGGAAGCAGTTGAATGTTATCATAATTTTCTCCCTTATGCTACGAAAGCCCGAGCAAAACACTCAGGCTTTAAAATTATAGTTCTGAGATGAAATTGGAAATTTTTTCAGCAATGAGCATATGACCTGCATCGTTAGGATGCAAGCCGTCGGGGCAAAACTCACGTTTGTTTTGCGGGTCAGCTGGAACAATACCCGAAATGCTCCACAAATCGCACACAGGAAGTGAATAAAACTCTGCAACCTCTTTTATAATGTTTACAAAATCGAGAAGCACAAGCCCCCTTGAACAGGGCTCGTTTTCAGTTTCCCTATGTAGCGGAG
This sequence comes from Acutalibacteraceae bacterium, assembly GCA_045594065.1. Classification (GTDB taxonomy): domain Bacteria; phylum Bacillota; class Clostridia; order Oscillospirales; family Acutalibacteraceae; genus SIG565. The sequence continues at coordinate 69,665 of JAZNXU010000004.1, read as the reverse complement.
TGCAGATAACCGTCTTAGCTGACGGAAAATCATTAACCAAAGTGTGCATAAGGCAGTGACACGCGCCATAAAAGGTATCGGGAGTGCGGTCGTCCATTGTTCCTATGGGTGCGTCCCCGTGACCGTAATCGTTAGTACCGCCGAAAACAACAATAATATCCGATTTTTTATCGATTAACGGTGCACGCATACAAAAATCGATATCAAAGCTTGCTCTCCACTCGGTTGGAGTATTCTGCTGGCGTGCTATGCGCGTGCCGCTGATGCCGTAATTATTCATTTTTTCGGCACCGTATTTTTTAGCAATCAGGTTAGTATAACGGGTTTCGTTAGAAGTTGCTCCAACACCCTCAGTTATACTGTCACCAATAAAGCTAATAATCTTACCTTTAATTTCCATAAAGTCACCCGTTTTATGCGGTCAAATAGTATTTAACCAAAATCTGAAGCAATGTATCGCGATCTACCCTACGGATAAGACTGCGAGCATTGTTATGGGTTGTGATATAGGTCGGGTCCTCCGACAAAATGTAACCCACAATCTGATTAATAGGATTATAGCCTTTTTCCTTTAGTGCATCGTACACTGCCAGAAGAATTCGGCGAATTTCCTGCTCCTGCTCGTTACCGAGCGAAAAGGTCATAGTTTTATCATTCATATAGGGCACCTCTCTTTATTATTATTTTATATTAAACTTTTAAATAATACAAGCCTATTTTCTAAGTTCTGCACCTGTTTTTTCAAGTTTTGCCATTATTTTTGCAGTAACAGCATCAATTTCCTCGTCACTGAGTGTAGATTCGGCACTTCTAAGCGATACACTGAAAGCAACACTCTTCTTACCCTCGGGGATTTGCGAGCCTGTGTAAACATCGAAAAGCTCGATTTTCTCAAGCAATCTTGAAGCGCCCGAGGCTATTGCCTTTTCGAGTGTACCAATAGGCAGGTCGATATCGCAAAGCAAAGCAAAGTCACGCTCAACTGCGGGGAACTTCGGCAGCGGCTTGTAAACCGTTTTACGCTTATTAATAGCAAAAAGAACATCAAGCTTAATTTCGGCTACATAAACGCGGCAGTCGATATCGTAATCGGCGGCAACCGACGGGTGAACCTCACCGAAAACGGCGGCGGGAACATTGTTTGCCAGCATTTCTGCCTGACGACCCGGATGCAGATAAGGCTCGTTAGAACACTTAACCTCGGTATGTGCGCCGAAAATAGCAAAGATTTCTTCAACAGCGCCCTTAATTGTAAAGAAGTCTTCATTCTTACCGTAGAAGCCTAAAGAAAGTGTCGGAATTTCATCGGGCTGCTCGGTTACGGGCAGAGCTTTCGGTACAAAACGCTTGCTTGTTTCGAAAAATCTTGCGCTGTCAATCTTGCGATTAATGTTGGTTGCCATTACAGTAAGCATACTTGTGATTAGTTGTGTACGCATTGTAGAATACTCGTCCCCTAAGGGGTTTAAAAGCTTAACAGCGTTGCGTCTTTCATCGTTATCGGCTAATCGCAGGGTATCAATTGCCTTTGAGGCAATAAATGAATAGGTCGCAATTTCATAGGCACCGATACTGCAGAGGTATTTCTTTATAGCATCGGTCTTAATGCGCTCGGGCAGCTTTCTGCCGCGAACAACATCGCCGCGCATTTTAGTGCCGACAATATGGTCATATCCGTAAATACGCATAACCTCTTCGGCGAGGTCTGCTCTACCCTCAATATCATCACGAATTGACGGTACGGTGCAGGTTAAATTATTTCCGTCAATTTCGGTTTTTATGCCGAGACTGTTAAGAATTGTAACAATTTTATCACTCGGAACATCTACGCCGAGCAGCTCTAAAATACTGTCGGTAGTGGTTTTTATAACGCGCGGCTCAGGGAGGAGCTCGTGGCGGTCGATTACGCCCTCGATAATATCACCGGCATCGAGCTCGTAAATAAGCTGCAATGCGCGCTCCATAGCATACTTGGTGTTTATTATATCAATACCCTTTTCAAACCTGCCGCTTGCCTCGGTACGAATACCGAGTGCACGACCTGTATGGCGGATATTATCACGCTTAAATTTAGCCGACTCAAGGAATAAATCGGCGGTGGTATCGGTAATCTCACTCTCAAGACCACCCATAATACCCGCAAGGCAGGAGGGCACTTCGCCATCGGCAATTACAAGCATATCCGGATTAAGGTTATAATCCTTACCGTCGAGGGTGGTTATCTTTTCACCCTCTTTTGCATTACGAACAATAATGTGCTTGCCGCGAAGCTCATTATAATTAAAGGCGTGCATCGGGTTGCCGGTTTCAAGCATTACAAAGTTGGTAATATCAACAATGTTGTTAATAGGGCGCATACCCGAGGCTATAATTGCCTTTTGCATCCAATCCGGAGATGGAGCAATGCGAAGATTTTTAACAACTCTACCTATATAGCGCGGGCAAAGCTCATAGTTTTCAACATCAATTTTAATATAGTCATTAATGTCACCACCAACTGTTTTATAGGTTGGAACGGGGGCTTTAAACTGAGTGCCAAGCACTACTCCGATTTCCTTAGCAACGCCCAAAAAGCAGTTGCAGTCGGGGCGGTTGGCGGTAATTTTGAAGTCGATTATATAATCGTTAAGACCGAGCACATCACGCATATCGGTGCCGACTACTGTATCGGGCTTTAAAATAAGAATGCCGTAAACCGAGGCACCCTCATACTCTTCCTCGCTAAGGCAAAGTTCTTCACCCGAGCAGAGCATTCCGTTAGAGTCAACACCGCGAAGCTTGCCTGCCTTAATGTGCATTCCGTTAGGCAAATAGCTATCGTCTAAGGCGGCGGGAACCTTGTCGCCCACCTTGATATTCTGAGCACCCGTTACAATTTGAACAAGCTCACCTGTGCCAATATCCATTTGGCAAATCTGCAAATGGTCGCTGTTTTCGTGGGGGGCAAGCTCTTTAATCTCGGCTACAACAACATTTTTAATTTTGTCGCCCGTGTTTTCAATAGACTCTACCTCGAAGCCTGCCATAACCATTTTATCGCAAAGCTCCTCGACAGGAACATTTATTTCTACATATTCTTTTAACTGATTTAATGAAATTTTCATCTATTCTCTCCCCTTTCTTAAAACTGCTCTAAGAAGCGTTTATCGTTCTCGAAAAGCAGACGAATATCGCTTATCTTATAGCGTGTAGTAGTAAGACGGTCAAGACCGATACCGAAAGCAAAGCCCGAATAAACATCGGGGTCTATTCCGCAATTTCTAAGCACATTCGGGTGCACCATACCCGCACCCAAAATTTCTATCCAGCCGCCGCCCTTACATACACGGCAGCCCTTTCCGCCGCACTCTGAGCAGGTAACATCTACTTCAACGCTCGGCTCTGTGAACGGGAAGAAAGAGGGGCGGAATTTAACGGCGGTATCCTTACCGTAAATTTCCTGAGCGAACTGCTCGAGCACGCCCTTTAAGTCGCACATAGTAATGCCCTTATCAACAACGAGTCCCTCAATTTGGTGGAATACGGGTGAATGGGTAGCATCAACCTCATCTGCACGGAAAACTCGACCCGGACAGATAATTCTAATCGGTGGTGTACGGGTTTCCATTGTGCGAATTTGCGCGGCAGAGGTCTGTGTGCGGAGCAGTAAATTCTCACCTAAATAAAAGGTATCCTGCATATCTCTGGCGGGATGGTCTGCGGGAACATTTAAGGATTCAAAGTTATAATGGTCGGTTTCAACCTCTGGACCGTCAACAACATCGAAGCCCATAGATTGGAAAATGTCAATCATATCATCAAGCACGGTGTTAAGCGGATGAAGCTTACCAACTGTGCCTTTTTTAGAGGGCATTGTAATATCAATTGTTTCCTCTTTTAATTTCTGCTCGGTCTCGGCGGCTGCAAGCTCGGCGTTTTTCTTGGCAATCAGCTCTTCAAGTGCCGATTTTGCCTCGTTTACAAGCTGACCCATTACGGGGCGCTCTTCCGCAGAAAGTGAGCCCATCTGCTTTAAAATTGCGGTAAGCTCACCCTTTTTACCTAAATATTTAACCCTTAATTCATCGGTTTCTTTAAGGCTGGCGGCATCGTTCAGCGCCGCAATTGCCTCATTTTTAATGTTTTCTAACTGCTGTTTCATACATTCCTCCACAAAAAAATAAGCTTCGCCCCAAAAATAGGGACGAAGCTTTAAAATTCAAAACTCCGCGGTACCACCCGCATTTTCACCTTTCGGTGAACACTTTTAAGGCTTTAACGGACCCTACCCGACAGCGCTTACTGCTTTGTTCGGCGCCGCTGCTCTAAAGGGAACTTCGGTTTTATGTATTGCTGAATGTGCTTTCAGCCGGTGACACATTCTCTCTGTAGCTACTGTAAAACCTACTTTACTTTGTCATAGCATTTAAACAAGAGTATAATACCACATTAAAACGGTATTTTCAAGTTTTATTTAAAATAATTATATAATCCGATAATGAATAACGCGATAATTATTACAGGTAAAATATAGGTCAAATAAAAGCTCATCCATTTCTTAACCTTAAAGCCTTTACCTGTATTAGCCTCTTCCATAAAGTTCTTAAAGCCCCAACCGCGTTTACTTGTGCAGAAAAGCACAAAAATAAGCGAACCGACAGGAAGAAGAACATTACTTACTATGAAGTCCTCTAAATCCATAAAGGTGTTGCCCGCTTTAAGCGGCTGGAAGCCCGACAATACATTAAAGCCGAGCACGCACGGCAGGGATAAAAAGAACATTGCAATGCCGTTAATAATGCAGGCTTTTTTCTTTGACCAGCCAGTTAAATCGATGATTGAAGCATTAATATTCTCGAACACTGCAAACACAGTTGAAAGCGCCGCAAAGGAAAGGAACAGGAAGAAAAGACTTCCCCACAGTCTGCCGAGCGGCATATTAATGAAAATATTGGGCAATGTTATGAATATTAGGTTTGGACCGGCATCGGCCTGAACGCCAAAGGCTGAACAAGCGGGGAAAATTATAAGACCCGAGCAGAGTGCCACAAATGTATCGAGTATGCCGACATTTACAGCCTCACCCATAAGCGAGCGTTCTTTTGAAAGGTAGCTTCCGAAAATAGCCATTGAGCCAATACCTAGACTTAATGTAAAGAACGACTGGTTCATAGCCGCTACTATTACATTCCAAGGTCCTGCAGCCTTAAAGTTTTCTATGCTTGGCAGTAAATAGAACTTAAGTCCCTCACTGCTGCCCTCTAGAAAGGCGCTGTTTACTGCAAGCGCTACCATTATCGCAAGAAGCGCAAGCATCATATACTTTGTAATTCTTTCAAGCCCCTTTTGCAGGCTGAACGAGCATACAACAAAGCCAACCGCTACCACTATCGCCATATAAATAACCATAGTTACGGGGTCGGAAAGCATACTGGAATATGCCGCTTTAACGCCATTGCTGTCAAGACCTGTAAAGTTACCTCTTGCAGTATCTACAAAATATTTAAGCAACCAACCTGCAACGGTTGTGTAGAACATCATAAGTATAAAGTTACCTGTCACTGCTAAATATGAATGCCAATGCCACTTTGTGCCTGCAGGCTCTAGCTCTTTATACATTTTAGCAGGGCTTTTCTGGCTTGCACGACCAAGGGAAAACTCCATTGTCATAACGGGAACACCCATTACAACTAAGAAGAAAAGATAAATCAGAACAAATATTGCACCGCCGTTCTGACCGGCAATATACGGAAACTTCCAAACATTTCCAAGACCAATAGCGCAACCTGCACTCAGCAATATAAAGCCAAGACGGCTGCCTAAGCGTTCTCTCTCCATTTAATCCTCCAAATTTTAACTATTGCGTTTTTTGTGTATTACCGTCAGTTGTATCCCCCGTTGTGCTGTTATCGGTAGGAGTTTCTTCCTCGGTATGATACAAGATGGTTATTTTAGTGTATCTATCAATCTTAGTGCCCTCATTAGGCGTAACAGCGTATACTACATTTGGTTTAATATTGGCTTTATACCTATCGTCCTCAGCAATATCAACAAATCCTGCTCTTTCAAGGATTTGTATTGCTTCATCCTTGGTTTTTCCTATAACATTGGGCACCTCTATTTTGCTTGGTCCCTGACTTAAAACCAGCTTTATTACAGCACCCTTTTTAACCGTTTGACCCGCCTCAGGTGTTTGTGAAATAACACAGCCTATAGGCACGGTATCGCTGTATTCTTCGTCCTCAATCTCGAATGTGAATTCCCATTCCTGTTTGAATTGAACATTGTTGGTGATTGCTCCATACATTTGTTCATCTATGGGTTTTGAAGCATCGTAAACAAAATTCGGAACAGTAATGCTCGCTTCCGCATCAGGAGGAGGAACAATAGATGGATTATCATCTTCTTTAGACGGTTGTTCAACACTCTGAGAGGGATTGTTATTTCCCGTCTGAGTATTGTTATTTCCGTTATTTTTCTCCGGCTCTTTTGTTACAATAAAGAAAATTATTGCAAGCACTATAAATACAGCCGCTGTAACAGCAGATGAAATTATTGCATACTTTCTAGCAGAATTATTCTTTTCTTTAACCGCCGTTTCTGCTTTTTTAGCATTTGCGGGCGCAGGCTTAGGCTCTGCCTTTTTAGCGGGGGCTGTGAAAGCGATTGTAGAATCGCTCGTAATCGGAGTTAAAGCAATTCTGAAAGCCTCCATATCGGTAATACGGTTTTTCGGCATTATTTGAAGTCCGTTAGCCAATGCTGAGAGCACATATTTCGGAAGACTTTCCACAAAGCGTGCCGGAATTTGAAGATTATCGTTAGAAATACGCTCGCTCGCATCTGTTGGAGCGGCACCCATAAGCACGCGGAAAAGCGTTGCTGCAACGCCGTAAACATCGGTGTACTTTCCGTCTTTAAGCTCTAAATCAAAGCCGTACTGCTCGGTAGCCGAGAAACCGGGGAAAAGCTGTACAGACAGACTGCTTTTAGACATTCTTACATCCCTTACACAAATGCCTGTTAAACGAAGCTTACCGTCCCTGCCGACAATTACTGTTTCGGGTGAAATTCCGCGGTGCAGAATGCCTGCCGCGTGAAGACCCTGAACGGTGGTTATAAGCGGTAAGAAGAGCGGACGCGCCTGCTCCCAATTAAGATTTCCGCCGTTACGAATTAAAAATTCGCGAAGAGTTATACCCGATACTGATTTGGTTATACTGTAGGCAGTACCGTTATCCTCAAACACCTCAACCACGGGTAAAAGTGACGGAAGCTCTGTAAGGGTAGCAAGCTTTCTGTGAAGCTCGAGGAAATTCATAATACCCTCGTTGAAAACGAACGCGTTACCCTCCATTATTTTAACGGTTTTATCGGTATTGCGGCGTGCCGCATCAGACGGATAATACTCACGGATATTTACTATTTGATCCTCTTTATTATCCCAACCGATATATGTAACACCCTCGCCGTTAGACTCGGTTACTCTACCTATTAAATATCTGTCTTTAAGCCAATAGCGTGTAGGAAGATACTCTTCCGCGTTTTGTATGCCTGAATCATAGCCGCAAATAGAGCAAATCTTTTCGCCGCCGTTATCGTTCATACATCCAACGCATAATCTTTCTGTGTTAAGCATAACTACCTCCGTTTAATTGGATTATTTATTTATTATACCATAAAACATACGAATTGTACAGTTTTAAATTTCGTCGCCATTTTCGCTGTAGTTAATAGGCAATATTTTTTTGAACACACAGGTGTGCTTAGGGGTTACCAAGCGGTCCTCGTGCATTGAGCCGAAAAACCAATGCTTATAGGTACAGCTTGAATTTATTTCCTCAAAAAAGCCGTTAAGCTTATTAACTCGGTCCATCTGACTACGCCTTAGCAGCATTGCGCTTTTAACAAGCGAGGGTGGCTCGTGGGTTAATATATAATCGACATTACAGTTAAGCTCATCAAGACGCTTTGCGGCATCGGTCATTTGCGCGGGTGTAGGCATTTCTTCGCGCCACCAAAGATTATTCGGAAGCCTCATATCCTTATCGGTGCTCTCTCCCCCGCCAAAGGTGAAAATTTTAGTGCCGTCAATATCGAACACCTGACCGCGCATTAAATGAAGCAGGTTATCGCTTATGCGATGCACCATTCCACCTTTCCAATAGGTGGTGCGGCAGGCGTTTATTTTATCAAGATTATCGTGAGTGCCGTCTAAGAAAGCTACGGTAAACTTGCGCGAGCCTAAATATTTTATATACTCTCTCTCCTGCTTACCTCCCGCCCAAAGATATCCAAAATCTCCGCAAACAATAAGCACATCTCCTTTTTTAAGCTTTCTCCATTCCTTATCGTAAAGCCGTTCTTCGGCTCCGTGCATATCACCTGTAATATAAATCAAAAATTTTCACCACTCATTATAGTTTTCTCTTTATTTTTGCCAAAACATATTGTATAATTATATTGTACTAAATTTTTGGAGTAATAATATGTTTAAAAAACTTGCTAAGTATATTTTAACATTTCTTTTGATAATTTCAATACTTTCTTGCACGGCACACGCTTATCAGATAAACGGTTTCACGCTTGACGCGCACACGGCTATTCTGCTAAGCCTTGATACAGGCGAGATTTTGTACACCAAAAACGCCGATGATAAGGTGTATCCTGCCTCCCTTACCAAAATGCTTACAGCGATTGTGCTGATAGAAAACACCGAAAATCTGGACACTGAAATTATAACCTATACTAATGACGCCAACAATGAAATTTTAGGTACAGGCTCGGTAGTTATCGGTCTTAAAATCGGTGAACAGCTTACCGCTCGCGACGCGCTCTACTGCCTGCTTGTATCGTCGGGCGGCGATGTTGCTTACGCTATAGCCCACCACTATGGCGGCAATACCGAGGGCTTTACGGAGATGATGAACGCAAAAGCGGCTGAGATTGGTCTTAAAAACTCCCATTTCGGCAACCCTGTAGGACTGCACGACAGCCAAACCTACACAACAGGCACCGATATATCACTTCTTGCCCGCTACGCGCTGCAATACGATATATTCAAAGAGGTTACAAACAGCGTTAAATACACACTGCCCGCCACCAATATGTCGGGTCCCCGTTATTTCACCACCACCAACTATTTAATAAACCCCAACACCGACTGTTATTATAAATATGCATCGGGTGTTAAAACAGGATTCACAGATGAGGCGGGTCGCTGTGTTGTAAGTACGGCAAGCAACGGCGGATACAACTATTTATGCGTTATAATGGGCTGTAAAAACGCCGACGGCAGACGAAATGAGTTTATTGACAGCGCTAACCTCTACCGCTGGGCTTTTAATAATTTTGAATATAAATCAATTCTTGATACCACAAAACCGGTCACCGAAATGAGGGTTAACCTGTCGCTTGAAACAGACCATATCCCGCTTTATGCCGAGAATAATCTCACACAGATTTTCCCAAAAACCGCCGACTCCTCCACCGTTACTATTAAACCGACACTTAAATACGAGGAAATCGATGCTCCCGTAAAGGCGGGCACGGTGCTGGGCACTGCTGAGGTTATCTATTCCGAGCAGGTTATCGGTACGGTTAATCTCGTGGCGGGCGAAACTGTTGAGGCTAGCGCTATACTACAAATCGCAAAGGTTATTAAAAATATTTTTACCTCCACCGCCTTTAAGATAGTGGTTGCGGTAATCGTTCTTGGAATACTCGTTTACATCGGTATGATAATTAAGCTTAACTACGGTAAAAAAAGCCACCGAAAGGTAAAATACATTCCGATGGATAAGGATAAGAAAAAATAAAAAATCAGGGTTCAATATGAACCCTGATTTTTACTACATATTCGGGTATTCTCCGTTATCAATTTTCTCGCCGATTGCGGCGACTACTGCGTCCTTATCCTCTTTATATGTAACGCCGTACCATTTATCCTCGGCTACCAGCACCCGAGCTTTCTTTTCGCCCGATTTAATAAGTATATCGACAACGCTCGGTAAATAAAACTCAGATTTTTCTACCGTTAATTTTTCTTCTAAAAATTTATCGAACTCTCGCTTTAAAAACCTAAAAATATCGGGAGTGAAGCCCCACATATTCATAGACACCACGGTATCGGGCGATAATTCAGTCCAACTCTTGCCGTCATCCTCGGTATATTTGCAGTCGACAATTTTGGTGCGCTCGGTAATATTGGTTAAAAAGCCGTCTTCGGTTTCGCACACGCCGCGCGAAACATAGCCGTTCTCTGTTAGGGTATTTGCAAGGCGGAAGCCTACCATACAGTAGTTCTCGGTTTGCTGCTTTAGGTAATCGTAAATCTTTTGGAACGCGGTTTTGCCGTAAAAATCATCGGCATTTATAACGGCAAAAGGCTCATTTATAACACCGTCACAGCAAAGAATTGCGTGGCCTGTTCCCCAAGGCTTTTCTCTGTTTTCAGGGCAGGTGTAGCCCTTTGGCAGATACTCTTTCTCCTGAAAAACATACTCAACCCTTACTCTTTTTTCGATTCTCTTACCAACAAGGTCTTTAAAATCTTTCTCTATTCGGTGATTGATTACAAAAACAACCTTGTTAAAGCCTGCCTCAACGGCATCGTAAACCGAAAAGTCAAGAATTGCTTCGCCGTTTTTACCTACGGGTGCAATCTGCTTAAGTCCGCCAAAGCGGCTGCCCATACCTGCTGCCATTACTACAAGTGTTGCATTAAAATTACTCATTATCATTCTCCTTAATCTCGGTGGCAAGTTTGTTTTTTTGAACGGTTTGGCTTTCATCCTTAAAGCCCTCGGTGCTTTCCTTCATAAAAAGAATTTTAATGGTCATTAAAATCAGTTTAATATCTAGGAAAAATGAGTACCGTTCAATATAAAGCAGGTCCATTTTGAGTTTATCCTCAGGGCCTGTGTTATATTTACCGTAAATTTGGGCAAAGCCCGTAAGTCCGCTTTTTACCCTGTGCCGCAAATTAAAATCTGGGAAACGGCTTGTATATTCATACACATTTTCTATTCTTTCGGGTCTTGGGCCTACAAACGACATACTACCCAAAAGAATATTAATTAGCTGTGGCAGCTCATCAAGCCTTAATGGCCTTATAATTTTGCCGATCGCGGTTATGCGGCTATCGTTAACAGTAGCCTTAACAGCGCCATCCTTATCGGCATCGACAATCATTGAGCGGAATTTTAAAACATTAAAAATCTTACCGTTTTTAGTAACACGGTTTTGCTTAAAAAATATAGGACCGCCATCGCAAAGCTTTATGGAAACAGCAATTATCAGCATTACAGGCGACGCTATTATCAGTCCTAAGGCTGAAACTATAATATCGAAAAGGCGCTTAACCCCCTCCTGCTCGGCGGTAAGTCCGCGGTTGCGGCACATAAGCACTGGGGTATCTGTAATCTGAATATGATAGCTGCTACCGAGTATTATATCGGTGCTCGATGGCAGAACATAAACGCGCTTCATATGGGTATAGCAGTAACGCAGAATATCGTGCTTAGCGTTTTTATCAATATCACAGATTATAACTCCGTCATAATCGTTAATCAGCGCCTTTATTTCGTCTACACTGTAGCGAAGTAACGACACACCGCGAGAAAGCTCGAAGCGCTCGGGAATTTTAGACATTTTGCGAATAAGGTTGCCACCCGAAGCTTCATCACCAAACACGGCAATAATTTTGCGTGCAGGATATAGCTTAAAATACGTAATGTTAGCGCAAAACGCGCCCACAAACGCTATAGTGATTTGCAAAAACACCGCCAAAAGCATTGGGGAAACCGCAACCATTTTACGGGTGAGAAGACATATCTCAAAATATGCAACGAAATTTGTAAAAACCACAGCCAAAGCCTGACTGTATATTATTTCGTGCAGTCGGTTTATACCGATTAAATATCCGCCGTATAACACATTAAAGGTTATGAGCACCACTACATATGAAATAACTATTAAATAGTTACCCATTTCATTAAACAGCGAAAAGGAATAAAAGCTCTGCCAGACGCTTATAAATGAAGAAAGCATTGCGAAAATCAAAAGCAGCTTCATTATAAACATTATGCTTTTACGGAATTTAATAAAAGTATCCATTTTATCCTCTACCGTCATACTAACGGCTTTTACTTTATATTAATTAATATCCGCGCCGCTATGGCGCACACATTAAGTATATATAATATGGGTATGTTTTGTCAAGTGGGGGTTACCGATGTTCACAACGCTCACCGTTATTAAAGGAAAGCGAAAAACCTTTGCCGAAAGACTGCATTTTATTAGAAAGCGGAGATATATTTCCGAGTATAACGAATACCGAAATTGCGGCTTTTACACAACACGGCTTATAAGCTACGCGGGCGATAACACGCAAAGTATTGAAAAATTTGCCTCGCGTGCCGATATGCCGATTATTTCCGAAAATTCGGCTGAGGTTTTCAGGTTTCGTTACATAACCATTGCCAATACGGTTTTTCGCGAAAAGAAAGGCATTGATATATTAGGAATATATGACATCTCCGCTGCTCTGCCCTTTTTATTACCGCACATCAGTGCATATTGCGGATGTATATTCATCTTCACAAAATGCAAAGAAAAGTATACCGAAAAATGCGATGAAATATACCGCACCTTTGGTACGCCGATAATACTCAGCGACGGCATTAACGCCCTAAAAAACGCCCGCGCTGTCTTCACCACCGAGGCTCTGCCCACAGCCTTTCATTGCCCCGTTTACGGTGTGGGAGGGCGTGTGCCGATTTCGTTAAACTTACCCGATAATCTAAAAAGTGCAATTCCCGATTACTGTGACCCGTACTTAGTCGCGGCAGGGCTTTATTTTATTGAGGGATTTAAGGAATTGGGTAGATTGAGCTGTAATATATAAAAGACCGCATCGCGGTCTTTTTTATATCATATTTTTAAGATCTTCCTCAGTGATTACCCTGACACCTAAATCACGCGCCTTTGTAAGCTTACTGCCAGCATTTTCGCCGCACAGCACAAGGTCGGTCTTTTTTGATACAGAGCCCGTAACCTTAGCGCCCAGTGAGCGCATTTTATCGCTGAGTTCATCACGCGAATAATCGGCAAAGGTGCCTGTAATAACTACGGTTTTGCCCGAAAACTCACTGTCACTCACAGCCGACGGCGCGGCTTCTTTAAACTCTAAAATCTTGCACAGTTCATCAAACTCGGCAGAATTTTCAGGGTTACTGAACCATTTATAAATTTCGGTGTTAATAGAATTGCCAAAGCCCGAAAGCGAGCCGAAATCATAATTCTCGCTTATCGCATTTTTAAATTTCTCTGCAGAGCCCGAAAACTCATTTTCGATAAGCCTTGCGGCATTTTTTCCCACAAGCGGAATATTTACCGCCACAAGCAGGTTAGCAAGGGTTGTTTTCCGTGCTTTTTCCAACGAGTCACATAAATTGTTATAAGATTTCTCGCCAAAGCCCTCAAGCGCTACAATCTGCTCGCGGTACTGCGGTAAAGCGAAAATATCGGTTAAGCTTTTAATAAACCCGAGGGCTACGAATTTTTCGAGTGTAGACTCGCTCAGCCCCTCAATATTCATAGCACTTTTACTTACAAAATGCGTATATTTCTTTATCTGCTTGCCCGCGCAGGAATCGTTATCGCAATAGAGCACCTTAATAACACCGTCGGAATTTTCGGTAGTTTTAATGCTCGTTTTATTGCCACACACTGGACAGCAGGACGGGTAATTAACGGTATATTTATCATTTTCTTTATCAAATGATAAATTCTGCTCAACATGCGGAATAATCATATTGCGCTTTGAAACGAGGATTTCATCCCCTACATTAAGCCTTAAATTTTCTACAAAGGTCATATTATGCAGGCTCGCACGCTCTACAATCGTATTATCTATTTCAACCGCTTCGAATTCGGCAATGGGGGTGAGCTGCCCTGTACGGGAAATATTCCAGATAATATCCTTTAGAGTGGTTTTAAACTGGGGGTCGCCGAACTTAAAGGCAATACCGTCCTTAAAATGGTGGCTTGTTTTGCCCTGAGCGGCACAAAAAGCAACATTGTCAAACGAAAACACAATACCGTCTATCGGGTAGCCCTTTTCATTTGCCTTATCTTTAAGAGAAAATATTTTTTCACGGGTAGACTCTAAAGTATCGACAGAGGTTAAATACTCGGCATCTATAAGCTCAAAGCCGTATTCGCTCAACTTGCGTAGTCTTTCGGTTTTAAGCGGAATATTCTCAAATCCACTAAGCACATTAAAGGGAATAAACCTAACGCCGCGCGCGGCACATACGGCAGAATCAAGCTGACGAACAGAGCCTGCCGCTAAATTTCTGGGGGTTGAATATTTTTCCTCATCATTATCAATACTCTCATTGATACGCTCAAATGTATCAATATCAATAAAGGCTTCACCGCTGACGGTGAGAACACTTTCATACGGAATTTTTTTAGGTATATTAGAAAAAACCTTGGCGTTATGGGTTATAACCTCGCCCTCGCTTCCGTCACCGCGGGTAGCCGCTTCATAAATCACGCCGTTTTTGTATGTGATTTTTACGGTAAGACCGTCAAGCTTGAGTGCCAAATAACCGTCGGCTCGCTGAGCCATTTCGAGAACATCTGCAGCATTCTTAGTTTTAGCAAGGCTAAGCAACGGTATTGAGTGAATGGTTTTTTGCAGTCCGCTTAAAACCTCATAGCCCGCACGCTGTGTGGGAGAGTTACTGAGAATATAGCCCGTTTCCTTTTCAAGAAGACTAAGCTCATCAAAAAGAGCATCAAACTGTGCATCGGATATGCTCGGATTATTCTTATTATAATACTCATCCGAGCATTTATTTAAGTATGCTACAAGCTCTTCAATTCTCGCTCTCTTTTCCATACAAAAGCCTCCAGATTTATTCGTCAAATAAAGTATACCACAAATTAATAAATAAAAAAATACAGTTTTTAAAATTTTTTACTATTTTTAACCAATAGTTCATAATTTTCTGTTATACTATTATGTAACTGAACTAAAAGAGGTAATTTTATGTTAAGACTCAAAAACATTAAGAAAGATTATAAGATAGCAAACACCACCGTTTCTGCGCTTAAAGGTGTCAGCATTGATTTCAGAGAAAATGAATTTGTATCGGTGCTGGGTCAGTCGGGTTGCGGCAAAACAACTCTACTCAATATTATCGGCGGACTTGACGGATATTCGGGCGGCGACCTCGTTATTAACGGTGTTTCAACAAAAAAATATAAGGACCACGATTGGGATACCTACCGCAACCACCGCGTAGGCTTTATTTTCCAAAGCTATAACCTTATTCCCCACCAGAGTGTGCTGAGAAATGTGGAACTTGCGCTTACCCTTTCGGGCGTATCGAAAAAGGAGCGTAGGCGCAGGGCAATTGAAGCACTGACTACCGTCGGTCTTGCCGACCAGATACACAAAAAGCCAAACCAGATGTCGGGCGGACAAATGCAGCGTGTAGCCATTGCCAGAGCGCTTGTTAACAACCCTGATATTCTTTTGGCTGACGAGCCCACAGGCGCACTCGATTCCGCCACAAGCTTGCAGGTAATGGAGCTTTTAAAGGAAATTGCTAATGACCGCCTTGTAATAATGGTTACCCACAACCCCGAGCTTGCCGAACAGTATTCAACACGAATTATAAGGCTGCTTGACGGTGAGATTATAAGCGATTCTATGCCGCTTACCGAAGAAGAGCTGAAAGCCGCCGAGGCACTCGAAAAAGCTGAAAAGGAAAAGAAAAAGCGCAAAAAAGTAAAAGGCACCTCAATGTCGTTTATTACCGCGCTGTCGTTATCCTTTAACAATCTTATGACCAAGAAAGCACGCACCTTTATGACCTCCTTTGCAGGTAGTATAGGTATAATCGGTATTGCGCTGATTCTCTCTTTATCCAACGGTATTCAGCTGTATATCGACAAGGTACAGGAGGACACACTTTCCTCCTATCCCCTAACTCTTCAGGAAACAACCCTCGATATGGCGGGAATGATGACCGCTATGGTCGGCAATGCCGAAAACTCGACCGACAAGAAGCCTGACACAATTTACTCCAACAACATTATGACCGATATGCTAAGCGCAGTATCAAAGGGCTCGACCGAGAACAATCTTGCCGATTTTAAAGTGTATTTAGAGAGCGGAAACTCAGGCATTGAAAAGCTCGTTACCGATATTAAATACGGCTACTCAACACAGATGAACCTTTATAAGGCCGACACCTCGAACGGTATATACCAAGTAAACCCAGGTAAGGTTTTTGAAACCTTAGGCTTTGGAGGTGCTGCCGGAGGCGATGAAAACTCGCTTATGGGCAACGCGCAAAGCACTATGACCAACACTGATGTTTGGCACGAGCTTATAGGAAATGACGAATTACTCAAAAGCCAATACGAAGTTCTGGCAGGTAAAATGCCTGAGAATTTCGACGAAGTAGTTATAATTGCGGATAAGGACAACACCATAAGCGACTACACACTTTTCACCTTAGGTCTTCGTGACGAGGCTGAGCTTGAAGCTATGGCAAAGGCTATTTTAGCAGGTGAAGAATTTGAATCTACCGTTACCTCATACACCTACGACGACCTTTTAAGCCTTAAATTTAAGTTGTTAATCAATACCGACTATTACTCACAAAACGGGGATATCTGGGAGGATAAATCCAAAGACGATATCTATATGTTAAACAAGCTTAACTCTGCAACCGAGATGAAGGTTGTAGGTATTTTAAAGCCTAATGAAGATACATCAACCTCATCTTCGGGCGGCAGAGTCGGCTTTACAAAAGAGCTTACCGAGTATTTAATAGGCAAGGTTAATGAGAGTGAAATAGTAAAGCAGCAAAACGCCAATCCCGATACCGATATTTTCACAGGACTTCCTTTCCCGAACGAGGAGGAAAAGAAGTATACACTCGATGATATAACGGGATATGCCGCAAGCCTACCCGCCCAAGAGCAGATGCAGCTTGCAGGATATATTGCACAGATGCAGCAAAGTGGTATGAGTGATGAACGAATTGCCGAGGCGCTGGCTTCAAGCCTTTTTAAGAGCTCCGATTCAACCCTTGAGGATAACCTTAAAAAGCTTGGAGTTGCGAGCCTAGATGAGCCCTCAACCATTAATATTTATCCCAAGGATTTCGAAGCTAAGGAAGAAATCACAGCTATTATTGAAGCCTATAACAATTCTGTCGCCGAGACCGACCGCATTACCTACACAGATTATGTTGGAATAATGATGTCTTCTGTTACAACCATTATTTCGGCTATAAGCTATATACTCATAGCCTTTGTTGCCATCTCCCTTGTTGTATCCTCAATAATGATAGGAATTATAACCTATATTTCAGTTCTTGAGCGCACTAAGGAAATCGGAATACTCAGGGCAATCGGCGCTTCTAAACGCGATATTTCCCGCGTTTTCAATGCCGAAACACTGATAGTCGGTTTGGTTGCGGGACTTATCGGTATAGGTGGCACGCTGTTGCTTATTATCCCGATAAACGCTATAATTCAGTCGCTTGCCGATATTTCAGCTTCGGCACAGCTGCCGCCTGTAGCCGCTATTATACTAGTTGCTATCAGTATGCTGCTTACTTTTATCGCAGGCTTGTTCCCGTCATCCGTTGCCGCTAAGAAAGACCCCGTTGTAGCACTGAGAACAGAATAGAGATGATATTTAATGAAGTCAATAATCAGTAAATGCAAGGAATATACACTTACGCCTAAAAGGCATCCCGAAAAAAAGGATTTTTCGCACGCTTTGTATGTCTTGATTTTACCGCTGTATTTAATTTCATTCTTCACTGTCGAAGCTATTGTTACCGAAAATTATTGGGTTTCGTATATGAGCCTTGACAGTCATATACCGTTTCTTGAGGGCTTTTTAATCCCCTACTATATGTGGTATCCCTTTATGGGAATTCTGGGGGTCTACCTTTTGTTTCGCGACGGTGAAGCATTCAAGAAATTTATGAGCTTTATAGGGCTGAGCTTTATGACGGCGATTGTAATTTTTCTTGTTTTTCCAAACGGTCAAGACCTTCGCCCCGAAGCATTCCCAAGGAATAATATTTTCACAAGGGCTATTGCGGGGCTTTACACAGCCGATACAAACACTAATGTTCTGCCTAGTCTGCATGTTGTAGGCTCGTTTGCCGTACCCTTTGCGGCACAGAACTGCAAGAGTCTTAAAAAGCCTTGGCTGATTGCTTTCCTCTACTTTATTGCCGTACTGATAAGCATTTCAACCGTATTTATTAAACAGCATTCTATTTTAGATGTCATTATTGCCGTTCCGTATTCGATAATATTTTATATACTTGTATATAAAGTGATTTTTCGGAAAAAACAAAATATGAATTAGAAAAATCAGTCTGCCTAAACGGCAGACTGATTTTTTACAATTTCAACACATTTTTTCAATATTTTACAGCAAAATTTGCGTTATTTTTTTAACAGTTTGGTTGACCTATTTAATAAAATATGATATTATATTAAGGAATGTGAATAAGAGAAAGGGAGATCCTGTAAATGATTCGTAATTACGAAGGCTGGTATGGTTTCGAAGACGGAACCTGGACAAAAGAAATTAATGTCAGAAGCTTTATTAAGCATAACTTCACACCCTACGACGGGGACGAAAGCTTTTTAGTTGGTCCTACCGACGATACTCTCTCATTATGGGAGCAGGTTTTAGAACTCACAAAGCAAGAAAGAGAAGCGGGCGGAGTACTCGATATGGATACAAAGGTTATTTCAACCATAACCTCACACGGCCCCGCATATCTTGATAAAGAAAAGGAAAGAATTGTAGGTTTCCAAACCGATAAGCCCTTTAAGCGCGCCTTAATGCCCTATGGCGGTATCCGTATGGCTGAAAAGGCCTGCAAGGATAACGGCTACGAGCTCGACCCCGAGGTTAAGGAGTTTTTCACCGTTCACAGAAAGACTCATAACGCTGGCGTATTTGACGCTTACACCCCCGAAATGCGCGCTTGCCGTTCAAGCCACATCATTACGGGTCTGCCCGATGCTTACGGTCGCGGCAGAATTATCGGTGACTACCGCCGAGTAGCACTCTACGGTGTTGACCGACTTATCGAAGACAAAAGCGAGCAGAAAATCACTACTCGCTCGGCTATGTATGCCGATGTTATCCGTGACCGCGAAGAGCTTTCTGAGCAGATTCGCGCCCTTGAAGACCTTAAGAAAATGGCTGCAAGCTACGGATATGATATTTCCTTACCCGCACGCGACACTAAAGAGGCTATTCAGTGGCTGTACTTTGGCTACCTTGCCGCGGTTAAAGAGCAGAACGGTGCCGCAATGTCACTCGGCCGTACCTCTACTTTTATTGATATTTACGCTGAGCGCGATTTAAAGACAGGTAAATACACCGAAATAGAGCTTCAGGAAATGATTGACCATTTTATTATGAAGCTTCGCCTTATAAAATTTGCAAGAACACCTGAGTACAACGCTCTGTTTTCAGGTGACCCGCAGTGGGTTACTGAGTCTATCGGCGGTGTAGCGGTTGACGGCAGACATATGGTTACCAAAACCTCATACCGTTATCTGCACACGCTTGAGAATTTAGGTGCCGCACCCGAGCCTAATCTTACGGTGCTCTGGTCTACAAGGCTTCCAATGAACTTTAAGCGCTTCTGCGCAAAGATTTCTATTGAAACTTCATCTGTTCAGTATGAAAATGATGACCTTATGCGTTTCCACCACGGTGATGACTATGCCATTGCCTGCTGTGTATCTTCAATGCGACTTGGCAAAGAGATGCAGTTCTTCGGCGCGCGCGCAAACCTTGCAAAATGCCTGCTCTACGCTATCAACGGCGGTATCGATGAAATTTCGGGCAAGCAGGTAGGTCCTGCATACCGCCCGATAACAAGCGAGTATTTAGACTATGACGAGGTTATGGAAAAATACGATGCTATGATGGAATGGCTGGCTGAGGTTTATGTTAATACCTTAAATGTTATTCATTATATGCACGATAAATATTGCTATGAAAAGCTGCAAATGGCGCTACACGATAAAGAGGTTACCCGTTGGTTTGCTACAGGTATGGCAGGTCTTTCGGTTGTTGCCGACTCGCTTTCCGCCATTAAGTATGCAAAGGTAAGGGTTATCCGCAACGAGGAGGGTATTGCCACCGATTATGAGGTTGAGGGTGATTTCCCGAAATACGGCAACGATGACGACCGTGTTGACTCTATTGCCTACGCGATTGTTCATAAATTTATGGAGCATATCCGCAAAAACCACACCTACCGTGACGGTATTCCAACAACCTCAATTCTCACCATTACTTCAAATGTTGTTTACGGTAAGAACACAGGCGCTACACCTGACGGACGCAAAAAAGGTATTGCCTTTGCGCCGGGTGCCAACCCAATGCACCGCCGCGATACACACGGTGCTGTAGCTTCGCTCTCAAGTGTTGCAAAGCTGCCTTTCCGTGATGCACAGGACGGTATTTCAAATACATTTTCTATTATCCCAGGAGCGCTCGGTAAGGATGACCGCATTTTTGCGGGAGATATCGAGGTTGACCTTGATTGCTCTACAGGCGCCTGCTCCACCCCTACCCTTTTTGAGGGACTAGACACCGAGCAACAATAAATTTAAAAGGAGTTTATATATGTCAGCAAAAGAAAATCAGATTGATAACTTAGTATCTTTACTTGACGGTTACTGCGAAAAAGGCGGTCATCACCTGAATGTAAATGTTTTCACAAAGGAAACCCTGCTTGACGCTCAGGCTCACCCCGAGAAATATCCTCAATTAACCGTTCGTGTAAGCGGTTATGCCGTTAACTTCATAAAGCTCACCAAAGAGCAGCAGGACGAGGTTATTTCCCGTACCTTCCACGATAAAATATAATGACCGGTCGCGTTCATTCGGTTGAGTCTTTCGGCACGGTTGACGGTCCGGGTATTCGCCTTGTTGTGTTTTTGCAGGGCTGCCCTATGCGCTGTCTTTACTGCCACAATCCCGATACTTGGGATATATCGGGCGGTAATGAGATAACTGCCGAAGAAATAATCGAGCAGTACACAAAAAACCGCTCGTTTTATTCGGGCGGCGGAATTACGGTTACGGGAGGCGAGCCGCTTTTACAGCTTGATTTTTTAATTGAATTGTTTTCACTCGCCAAATTCCACGGAATTCACACCTGTATTGATACTTCCGGTATTACCTTTAACCCCGATAACACCGAAAAACTCGATAAACTGCTTGACCTTACCGACCTTGTTATGCTTGACATTAAGCATATTGATAACAAACAGCACAGGGCGCTGACAGGTCACGGAAACGACGGAATTCTCGCCTTTGCAAGGCACCTTGAAGCCAAAAATATACCCGTTTGGATACGCCATATAATTGTTGAGGGCTACACCGATAATCCCGAAGATTTAGAGCGTTTGGGCGAGTTTATTGGTGCTCTTTCAAACCTTAAAGCGCTCGATGTTCTGCCCTACCATACAATGGGTATTCATAAGTATAAGGAATTAGGTCTAGACTATCCGCTTGAGGGTGTCCCCGCACTACCGCTTGAGAGTGCAATTAAAGCCAAGCAATTCATTTTAAACGGAATTAAAAATATCAGAAAATAGCTAAAAAAGCCGCATTTTTATGTGGCTTTTTTTGGTTTTTTATGGTATACTTAACTGTGTATGCAAATAAAGTTATAAAGAAGCCTGTACTTTTTGAAAAGAGGAGTAAAAAT
The DNA here is from genome assembly GCA_045594065.1 of Acutalibacteraceae bacterium. GTDB lineage: Bacteria > Bacillota > Clostridia > Oscillospirales > Acutalibacteraceae > SIG565. The sequence goes on along the minus strand of JAZNXU010000004.1, from coordinate 47,886 downwards.
TGAAGAGATTTTTATCGCTTTTATTATCTGTAATACTGATAATCACCTGCCTTACTGTAACAGCCTCTGCCGCTACAACAGAGGTCACCCTTACACCCGAAGCTGACACGGTTACTGTGGACGGCTTAGTAACGCTTACAGTAAAGCTCGGCGAGAATGTAAACGGATGGACTGCCGACAAAATTGACATTCGGGTAAATTATAGCAGCCAGTTCGAACTGATTTCAGGCGAGTTTTTGCAGACCGAGGGTGCAGAGCAATCGATAGATATTAAGGGGCGTACCGCTTCAATTTCTTACGAGCAAAGCAAAAATATAAGCGGCGATATTTTTAAATTCCAACTTAAGGGCTTAAGCATAGCCAATGACCCTGTTGCAAGGGTTACTGTAGTAGCGAAAAACGGCAGCACACAGTTATTTTCCCGCACCACCAGCTTGACATTGAAAATTATATGCCGTGAGCACAGCTTTACCCGCTTTGAAACTACCAAATCTGCCGACTGTGAAAATGCAGGCGAGCAGACCCGAAAATGTACCGTTTGTGAATTCAGAGAAACTCAGGTAATTGAAGCCTACGGTCACGATTTTTCAAATATGGAAATTTTGCGCCCTGCTACCTGTATTGAAAAGGGTTACGAGCGCGGCTTTTGTTCACGCTGCAACCAAAAGCTTTTACAGGAAATTCCTGCTAAAGGTCACACTATGGGTGAGTGGACTACCGTTAAAAAGCCCAGTTGCGTAAAAAACGGTCTTGAACAATCTAAATGTCAAAGTTGCGACCACACCGAATCCCGTAAAACCGACCCGATAGGTCACGAATTCCAAGAGGCGGTTATTACCACCGAGCCTACTATTAGCACCAACGGAATAAAAACCGGCTACTGCACCCGCTGCAGTGACACTACCACCGCCGAGGTGCCCTGCGCACACACCGATAGTGCGACAGGAATAAGGCTTGATACAACCTACGGCGTTTTCCCTGAGGGTACAAAGGTGAAAATTGAAAGCGTTGGCACTGATAGTTCTGACTATAATTTTGTCAGAAACTCCTTGGCTCACATCACCAACCGATTTATCGGCTATAACATAGAAACAACCCATCGCGGCTCTGAAGTTCATCCGGACGGTGAGGTTACGGTAACCTTTAACATACCCGAGAAATACGGAAAATCCGCCTCCTTTTACTACATAAACGAAAATGGTGCGGTTAAGAAGCTCTCCGCAACCTTAAGTGAGGACGGTACAAAAGCCACCATTAAGTTAGTAGATACAGGACATTATGCCATTTGCAAGACAGGCTTTGATGCAGGGGCTTCCCGCAATTCTCTATTAGAGAGTATATCCCTTACCGAGCTTATAATTTGGACTTCGGTAGTTCTTGTTATTTGCTGGAGTATTGTTGCACTGAAAATTATCAAAATGAAAAAGCCCGCTCTTTACAAAAAAATAATGCCCAAGCTACCTAAATACTCTCAGATAAGAAATGCCGTACTAAGACAGAGATTTATAATTAAAGAAAAATCAAGGAAGTTTAGAAAATAAATTATGTTTAAGGCAGTTGTTTTTGATTTAGACCGTACATTATTTGACCGTTACGCCACCTTTAAAAGTATTTTGAAAACCGATATTGCATATACTGTTTTTAAGGCTGAAAAGGGCGCTGACGCAATACTTAAAGAATGGACTTTTGCTGATAAACAATTCATTCACCTAGGTGCAAAGCATTGGGACTGTGTTTATGACCATTTAAAGTCTAAAGATTTAATTTGCGATAATATTCCGAAAGAAAACTTTTTTGCCGATAACATAGCTCGGCTGTTTTCGAAAACCGCAATACTCTACCCCGATACGGTTTCCACCCTTGAGCATCTTAAAAAGGCGGGTATAAAGCTCGGCATAATAACCAACGGCAAACACGAATTGCAAATGAGAAAAATTGAAATGTTGGGTATTACGGAATATTTCCAACAAATAATAATTTCGAGAGATTATAATACCGATAAGCCCGACCGTGCTTTATTCGATATTATGGCTAAGCGATTGAATATTGCACCGAAAGAAATACTTTTCGTAGGCGATGACCCGATTAACGATGTTGACGGTGCAAGACGGGCAGAATATAAAACGGCTTGGATAAATGCCTCAGGTTTTTGGCCGTGCCCCGAAATTGCGCGTGCCGATTTTGAAATTGACGCACTTAACGAACTAATCGGTATTTTAAAAATATAAAATTTGTTATGTTTGATTGCAGTAAGAAAAGCGCTCTATTATGCAGTTTTAAGCGGTGAGCAACCAAGAGTTGCCGCAAATGAGGAAACATAAGTTGATAGACAAACCCGTGTTTCTTTAGTAAACTTTGTTACATAGCGGGATTATACCGCGTTTTTTAAGGAGTGATTTTTTTGACAATCGGACAAAAAATCTCGATACTGAGAACGGCTGAAAAAATGTCACAAGAGCAGTTAGCTGAAAAGCTTTCGGTTTCTCGCCAATCGGTATCAAAATGGGAATCTGACAAATCGTTGCCCGAAATCGGCACTGTATTAGAGCTTTCAAAAATTTTCGGAATTACAACCGATGATTTATTACACGATGAAACACCACTGCCCCCAACCTACACAGAGCCTTTGTTCCGACCAAAGGAATCGGTTAACTACGACCTTAAGTACTTTGGTACCGACGGTTTCCGAGGTGAGGCAGGTGAAGTTTTAACCGCTGAGCACGCCTTTAAAATAGGTAGATTTTTAGGTTGGTATTATACCTCCTTGTTCTATAACGGCAAGCGAGAAAACGGCAAACGCACAAGAATCGTTATTGGTAAAGACACCCGCCGTTCAAGCTATATGTTTGAATATTCCATTGTTGCAGGTCTTACAGCCTCGGGTGCCGATGCTTATATGCTGCATGTTACCACAACGCCGAGTGTATCATATGTTGCAATTCAGGACGGATTCGATTGCGGAATTATGATTTCGGCGTCACACAATCCGTTCTACGATAACGGAATTAAGCTTATAAACTCATTTGGCGAGAAGATGGACGACTATACCCTTTCGCTCATTGAAAAATATCTTGACGGCGATATTGAATTTTTCGGCTTTGATAATGACCTGCCCTATGCAAAGCGGGAAAACATCGGTAAAATTATCGACTACACCGCAGGCAGAAACCGATATGTCGGCTATCTTATTTCGGTAGCCTCTAATTCATACAAGCGCCTTAATATTGCGCTTGACTGCGCCAACGGCTCCGCGTGGATGATAGCGCAGTCGGTTTTCAATGCACTAGGTGCCAAGGCTCATGTTATTAATGCCGAGCCTGACGGAATAAACATTAACCTGCAAGCAGGCTCAACAAACATAGGGGCGCTGCGCAAATATGTAAGAGAAAACCATTGCGATGTAGGCTTCGCTTTTGACGGTGATGCCGACCGCCTTATAGCGGTTGACGAAAACGGCGATATTGTAAACGGCGACCATGTTATTTACATTCTTGCCAATATGCTTAAAAAGCGCGGGCTTTTGCACGGCAACCGTGTTGTGGCTACTGTAATGTCTAATCTCGGACTTTTCAAAGCCCTTGAAGAAGCAGGTATTGACTGCATTCAGACCACCGTTGGCGACCGATTTGTTCACGCCGCTATGATGGAAAACGATGTAAGCATTGGCGGTGAGCAGAGCGGACACACTATCGTTCGCAAATACGCTTCAACAGGTGACGGAATTTTAACCGCAATACTGCTTGCTGAATGTATGGTTGATAACAAAACCTCCTTAAGCCACCTTGCCGCCCCTGTTAGGATGTATCCGCAAACGGTTAAGAACATTACGGTTACCGATAAAGCGGCAGCCGCCTCTGATAAAACAATTCTTGCCGCGGTTGACAAAATTAACAACACCCTTAACGGTAGCGGACGGATACTGCTGAGAGAAAGCGGAACCGAGCCGGTTATCCGTGTTATGGTAGAAAGCGATTCACAGAAAACCTGTGACAGCTACTCTGAAAAAATTATAAAACTTATTGAAGACTTAGGCTACGCAAAAAAGTAATATCAAACGGACTTTAGTTTATAAGCTAAAGTCCGTTATTTTATTAACAATGCCGAAAAACTCTTGTAATAGTGATATACTTATTGTATAATATAAATAAGTATATATAGTTTACCAGGAGGTAAAAAATGAAATATATTACTGAAGCAATTTTAAAACCCGTAGCCAAAATTGCAGGCGGAGTGGATTTACCGCACTTTAAACACACCGCCGGCAGTGAAACTACCGATTTGCCCGTTCCAAAAAAGGTGATAATTCCGCTCAAGCAGCATATAGGTGCTGAGTGTGAGCCGTTGGTTGCACCTAACGACAGGGTCTATGTAGGCACGCTTATTGCAAGCTCAGAAAACGCGTTTTCGGCGCCGATACATTCGAGCGTTTCGGGAACGGTTAAGGAAATTACAGAGATTAAAACCTCCTCTGGCGAGAGCGTTCGGGCTATTGTTATTGAATCGGACGGTGATATGACCGAGGCTGAGCTTAACCCGCCTGAAATTAACTCACCCGAAGACATTGTGAAAGCTGCGCGCGATTCGGGACTTGTCGGTCTTGGCGGAGCAGGCTTTCCGACGCACATAAAGCTCGCCCCCGCTATAAGCGAGGATATTGACACGCTGATTATCAACGCCGCCGAGTGCGAGCCGTACATCACAAGCGATTACCGCACCTGTATTGAGGATTATGATGACCTGTTTGACGGGCTATACCTTTTAAAGGAGCATTTTCAGTTTAAAGACATTATAATAGCGGTTGAGGCTAACAAGCCAATTGCCATAAAGCATTTATATGAGATAGCCGCTGACCGACGCGACACACTTAACACCGTGAGGCTTATGAAGCTTTCCACTCGTTATCCGCAGGGTGCTGAAAAGATGCTCGTTTATACAACCACAGGCAGAAAGGTGCCCGCAGGAAAGCTACCTAAAGATGTAGGCTGTGTTGTAATAAATATTACAACCGTTGCGGCGCTTAATAGATACATTCGCACGGGTATGCCGCTTGTATCAAAGCGTATAACCGTAGACGGCAACGGAATTGAGAAACCGCAAAATTTACGCGTTCCAATAGGCACGCCGATAAAGGATATTGCCGAATTTTGTTCTGCTAGTGAGGATGTTGAGAAAATCATTTACGGTGGACCGATGATGGGTGTTGCGATTGACAGTGAAGAGGCTCCCGTTATGAAGCAAAACAATGCAATTTTGTTTTTCAGCAATGTGACACCTCAAAAAACCACGCCCTGTATTAAATGCGGCAGATGCGCGGCTGCCTGCCCGATGCTGCTTACCCCTGCTAATGTTAATGCGGCAGTAAGGAAAAACAACATAGAAGCGCTCGGTACACTTAATATAAACCAATGTATTGAATGCGGCTGTTGCAGCTACTCCTGCCCTGCGGGAATCCCGCTGACACAGCAAATGCGTACCGCAAAATCAATTTTAAGGAGGAGCAAATAAATGAAAAAATTAATCGTTTCCTCCTCCCCGCATATACACGGACCTGATACAACATCTAGCATTATGCTTGATGTGATTATAGCACTTATGCCCGCCAGCATTTACGGTGTTATTCTTTTCGGTTGGCGCGCGGCACTCATAATTGCAGTGAGCGTGCTTTCAGCCATAATCAGTGAATTTATCTGTAATAAAATAACGAAAAAGGAAAATTCGCTCGGTGATTTATCAGCCGTTGTAACAGGACTTTTATTGGCGCTTAATGTACCCTCTACCCTACCTGTTTGGATGGCAGCGCTTGGCAGTGCAATAGCGATAATCATTGTTAAGCAGATGTTCGGCGGCTTAGGCCATAACTTTGCTAACCCCGCAATGACAGCCAGAATAGTGCTTATGGTTTCTTTCCCCGCGGCTATGACTAAGTATTTAGAGCCGATTGTAGGGGCCCAAACCGAGGCAACACCTTTAGCCGACCCTGCAGGTTTTACCTTTAGAAACCTACTGCTAGGCGAGCACAGCGGTGCAATTGGTGAAGTAAACGCGCTATTGCTCATTATCGGCGGGCTTTACCTTATTTCACGAAAAGTAATATCCCCCATTATTCCCGCTTCATTTATTGGCACTGTATTCCTAATGTCGTGGGTGTTGGGCGCCAATCCTATATCGGCAGTACTCAGCGGCGGACTTCTCTTAGGTGCTATATTTATGGCTACCGACTATGTAACAAGTCCTACCTTTAGACTTGGCAAGTTAATTTTCGGTATTGGTTGCGGTATAATTACCGTGGTTATCCGTCTTTACGCGGCGTTGCCTGAGGGCGTTTCTTATGCGATACTGCTTATGAATTTGTTTGTGCCCTATATTAATTCTCTTACGGCACCCAAGCCGTTTTTTAAGGAGGTAAAGAATGATGAATAGCTTCCTCCAAAAAATAAAGCCGATATTGGGTAAAATACATAAGTTTTTATCACCTGTAACCCGCTTCATTAAAAAGCATTGGGAAATATTTAATCCGATTTTCGTGCTTACAGTCATCTGCCTTGTTATTGCCGCGGCGTTATCAATCACAAACGCTCTGACAGTTAATAAAATCGAGGCAATAAACCTTGAAAACAAACAGCGTGAAATGTCAGCATTACTGCCTGCCGATGATTACCTTGAACAATCGGTAAGCGGATACGAAAGCGACCGTAGTTTCTCCTTTTACAAAGCCACTAAGGACGATACTCTCAAGGGCTACATAGTTACTACATCTGCTAAGGGCTATGGCGGAGATATCGTTGTTATGACCGCTTTTATGCCAAACGGTGAAATTAAAGGCGTCAGCATTATAAGTGCCGACGATGAAACACCGGGACTCGGTCAAAATGTTAAAAAGGAAAGTTTTCTGTCCCGCTTTTCGGGACTTGCACAAAGTGCCACGGTAGTTAAAAATTCAGCCGATGCCTCAAAAGGCGAAATTGATGCTTGGACGGGTGCTACTATTTCTTCGCGTGCAGTGGTAACCGCCGTAAACGAAGCCCGAACAGCGCTTGCGGCATTTACGGCAGAATCCGTACAGATGCCCGAAGAAACCACAAAGGAAGAAATAACCGAACAACCCGAACAGACCGACACGGCTGATACCGCAACCCAAGCAGGAGGTGGAGTAATTGAAAACCAGTAAGAATTTACAGTACCTAACCAATGGTATTATTAAAGAAAACCCTGTTTTGCGACTGGTACTCGGTACCTGCCCCACCCTTGCAGTTACTACTGCCGCAATAAACGGTATTGGAATGGGTGTTGCGGCAACGATAGTGCTGCTCGGCTCAAACATTGTAATTTCACTTCTTCGCAACATTATTCCCGATAAGGTTAGAATTCCTGCCTACATAACCGTTATAGCGGGCTTTGTAACAATAGTTCAGATGTTAGTTAAAGCATTTCTGCCCGCTATTGACTCGGCGCTCGGAATTTATCTGCCGCTGATAGTTGTTAACTGTATAATACTCGGCAGAGCTGAAATGTTTGCCTCTAAAAACCCGATAGTACCGAGCATTCTTGATGCTATTGGTATGGGCATAGGCTTTACTGCTACACTTACCTTAATGGGCGCTATACGCGAGCTTATCGGTGCGGGTACAATTTTCGGACTAACCGTAACCGCTCAGTATATCGACCCCATGGTGGTAATGCTTCTGCCACCGGGTGGATTCTTCGTGTTTGGTATTTTAGTTGCAATTTCTAACAAATTAGCCGAAAAATTCGGCAAGGAAAAGGTTACCTGCACAGGCTGTGGAGAGTGCCCGATGAAAGATAGCTGCTCAGAGCCCCATAAAGAGGAGGTGGCAGCAGTATGATAACTAATATTGTTTCAATTCTGCTTGCAGGCATTCTCACTGAGAATATGGTGCTTGCAAAATTCCTTGGTATCTGCCCGTTTTTAGGTACCTCTAAAAAGGTAGGCACCGCATTTAGTATGAGCTTGGCGGTTACAGCCGTTATGGTTATTGCCACCGCTGTTACATATCCGCTTTATGCCTATTTGCTCGTTCCGCTGGGTCTTGATTACCTGCAAACGATAGTATTCATTTTGGTAATTGCCGCTTTGGTACAGCTTTTGGAAATTGTACTTAAAAAGTATTCAAAGGCAATCTACAATTCCCTCGGCATATACCTGCCGCTTATAACCACCAACTGTGCGGTGCTCGGCATTACAATCCTTAACTTCACTAAGGGCTATAATTATGTAGAGTCACTAATCAACGCGCTTGCCGCGGGTCTTGGCTTTATGCTGGCTCTAATCATCTTTGCAGGGGTAAGAAAGCGGCTTGAAAGCTCCGATGTACCTGAATTTTTAAAGGGACTGCCGATTACGCTCATAGCCGCATCCATTGTGGCGCTGTCCTTCTTAGGCTTCACCGGAATAGGAGGTTAGGACTATGGGATTTTTATACACCGTTTTAATCGTTGGCGGTACAGGTCTTATTTTAGGCACAGTATTAAGCTTTGCTTCAAAATTCTTTTTCGTTCCAACTGACGAGCGTACAGAACAAATCCGTGAATGTCTGCCGGGCGCTAACTGCGGTGCCTGCGGATTTTCGGGCTGTGACGGCTACGCCGATGCGTTATCTAAGGGTGATGCCGAGCCAAACCTCTGTACACCGGGCGGAGAGACCACCGCTAAGGCATTATCCGACATATTGGGCGTAGAGGTTAGTGCTATAAAGAAAGCAGCAGTTATCCACTGCCACCACGGGCTCGACAAGGCAGTTTCAAATTACGCCTACACAGGCGCCGCCTCTTGCGCGGCAGCGAGTCTTTTATACGGCGGTCCGCTCGAGTGCAAATATGGCTGCTTAGGCTTTGGCGACTGCATTAAGGCGTGCGATTTCGGCGCGTTGAGCATTTCTGACGGCAACATTGTGATAGATAAGGAAAAGTGCGGGGGCTGCGGAAAATGCGCTCTTGCCTGCCCTAAAGGCATTATTACCGTTGAGCCTGTAAACGCTCCCGTTTATATTGCCTGTTCAAATAAAAATAAGGGTGCTGTCTCCCGCAAGGAGTGCACCGCCGCCTGCATTGGTTGCAAAAAGTGCGAAAAAGTATGCCCATCTGCCGCCATTACGGTGAACGACAACCTTGCCTTTATAGACCCCGATAAATGCACGGGCTGCGGCGAATGCCAGCGCAACTGCCCAATGAAATGTATAATTACAAAATAAGCAAAAGACCGTTCATTACTGAACGGTCTTTATTTTATCTATTTTTCTTAAAACATAGAGTATAAAGGCGGCGGTTAAAAGCTTGCCTTGAGCTTCAACGCACAAATAAATCAAAAAGCCGATAAAGGCAAGGAAAATAGCCGTCATCACCACCATTAAGGTTATGCGAACGGGTTTGAATGCTTTGGCTACAATCTCCAATCTATCTGGTCAAGTCCTGCAGCGGACAGTATTTCATTGGTTTTAGAAAAATGCTTGCAACCGAAAAAGCCGCCGTAAGCGGAAAGCGGACTCGGGTGAACGGAAGTCAGCTTTGTGTGAATGGGGTTTGTTATAATGCGTGCCTTGGTTATGGCGTTGTTGCCCCAAAGCAAAAATACAACAGGTGTGGTTTTCTTATTTAGTTCCGAAATTATGCGGTCGGTCACATTTTCCCAACCTATTCCCTTGTGGCTGTTAGGCGTACCCTCACGAACGGTTAGCACATTGTTGAGCATAAGTATTCCCTGCTTAGCCCAAGCAGTAAGCTCGCCCGACTCGGGTGCTTTAAAGCCCTCAATATCGGTTTCAAGCTCTTTAAATATATTTTTAAGTGACGGCGGCTGTTTTACACTCGGCAGCACCGAAAAGCAAAGCCCATGCGCCTGCCCCGCGCCGTGGTATGGGTCCTGCCCTATTATTACAACCTTTGTATCTTCGAATGAGGTATACTTAAGGGCATTGAAAATATCCTGCATTTTGGGATAAATTGTATGGGTTTGGTACTCCTTTTTCAAGAATTCGCGGAGGTTTAAGTAGTACGGCTTTTCCCACTCATCCTTTAAAATATTGTCCCAATCGTTACCTATATGTACCATAACATCACCTTATTGAATTATTTTAAATTTTAGTGTATAATACCACTTAAAGGAATGATAAATATGCAAAAAGCAATACTTTTTGACCTTGACGGTACCCTTACCGATTCTTCTGAGGGTATTATAAAATCCTGCATACACACTTTCTCGCACTATGGAATAAAAATACCCGAAAGTGAGCAAAACACCCTAATAGGTCCGCCGCTACGCTACTCGTTTAAAAAATACGGCATACCTGAAACTGAAATCGAGAATGCACTGACACGCTATCGCGAACGGTATATCAGTATTGGCAAATTTGAAAACCGCCCCTATGACGGTATTGAGGATGCCCTTGCGTCACTAAAAAAGGCGGGGCACCAACTTTTCGTTGCCACCTCTAAGCCTGAGGAAACCTCAAACGAAATTCTCGACCATTTCGGTCTTACAAAGTATTTCGACGGTGTTTGCGGCGCAACCTTTGATACAAGCCGCGACTCTAAACAGGCGGTTATTGCGTATCTTTTAGATACCTACAAGTGTGAAAGCGAAATCATAATGGTTGGTGACACCGTTTTCGATGTTGAGGGCGCGAGCGCGCTCGGCATACCTACCGTCGGGGTTGGTTGGGGCTTCGGTAAGCCCGAAGAAATGCTTAAAGCAGGGGCTATAAAAATCGCTTATAATATAGAAGAACTGTTAAACATACTGCTTTAAAAAAAGCTATTTGATTTTATTAATTATACAACAAAAATATCGGTTTGAAAAGTATAAATCAAAAAACGGGGCACACTTTGCAAAGTGTGCCTCATTTTAGTTTTCCCCACATAACAACCTTAACTTCACTTTATAAGCCAAAAATATAAGGCTTCTTTTTTAAGTGGGCGTTTTTAAAATATGATTTTAATTGTTGTTCCTTTGCCAACGGTGCTGTTAAGCTCAATTCTGCCGCCGTGGTATGCTACTGTGTGCTTAACAATTGAAAGACCGAGCCCCGTACCGCCTGTTTGCTTAGAGTGACTTTTATCGACCCTATAAAATCGTTCAAATACACGCGACTGATGCTCCGGCGGAATACCAATACCTGTATCAGCTACGGTTAAAACGGTGCTATTGCCGTTCTTTGTAATATCTACATTAACTTTTCCGTTCTTTATATTGTAACGAATTGCATTATCGCAAAGATTATAAATGATTTCATAAATATACCTGCGCTCGCCGCTTATGCTAAGGTGTTCACCGCTAAGGCTCATTGTAACCCCTGCTTTTTCAGCCGCGGGTGATAGCACCTCAAGCACCTCTGCGGCAACCTCATATAGGCTCACCAATTCGTGCGGCGACTCGCCGTTTTCATCAAGCTGTGAAAGACGGATAATATCGTTTATCAGGGTTACAAGCCTTTCAGCCTCGTTTCTGATATGCCCTACAAAGCGCTGCATATCCTCGGGCTTTACAAGCCCGTTTTCCAAAAGCTCGGCGCTACCTATAATTGACTGCAGCGGGGTTTTTAATTCGTGGGAAACATTAGCCGTAAATTCCTGACGGTTACGCTCGGCAAAGGCGCTTTCGGTAACATCGGTGCAAAGTATAACCGCGCCCACAGTTTTTCCGCCCGTTTCAATTCGGCTTATATCAAACTGACATTCTCTGCCGCCGCGTTCGGCGCGAAGCTTACCGTGACCGGAATCATATGCCAATTTTATTGCATTGTTTAAATCCTGCCTGCGGTCAACGGTTACAAAATCTTCGCCAACGCAATTTTCATCGGTCTGCAACAGCCTTGCCGCTGCGGGATTAATGCTTAAAACACGCCCCTCGCTGTCAAGCAGCACAAGACCCTCTTGCATATTTTCGGTAACCGCGCGAAATTCTTTTTTTCTTTGCTTTAACTGCCGCAGGTGCCACTCTATCTGCCCATTCTGGTGATGAATACGGGTAAGCAACGGTGATAATTCCTCGTACACCTCATTTTCAAGTGGATTCTCAAGGTCGAGCTTATTTAAGGGCTCGGTAATCCGCTTTGATACGCTATGAGCAAGAACAATTGAAAGCAATATTGCCACAAGGGTTATAAGCGCTATTGGCTGCAGCATTCCAACTATCATTACGGCGGCAGTTTTTTGGCTTACCGATAGTCTAAGTACTGTGCCGTCGGATAAGCGAACAGCCTCGTATAATGTATTCTCTATTAAAGTAGAGGAATACCGCGAGCTGCTGCCCCGCCCTATTTCGAGCGCCTGCCTTACCTCTTCACGGTCAAGGTGATTTTCCATTTCACCTGCATTTGCCTTAGTGTCATATAGCACTGTACCGTCGGGGGCAATTAAGGTTATGCGGTAATTTTCCAAATTTAGTTTTGTAATATACTCACTTCCCAGCTGCTCTGTAGCAGCTGCAGCAATGTTCAGCTCATCCCTTAATTGCTTTGCCTGCATATTGTTAAAGTATGGGTAGAGCACCCCTGTAATTACCACTACAGCGGCAATAAGTACAGTAACAGCTACGGCTAATATAGACCGTATTATTTTCCCTGTCATTTATTCTCCCCCAGCCTATACCCTACGCCTATAACGGTTTCGATTAGCTTGCCTGAGTTACCGAGCTTGTGGCGCAGAGTTTTAATATGCATATCCACAGTTCTCGACTCGCCTAAATAATCCACTCCCCAAATTTGAGAAAGCAGATCTTCCCTTGAGAACACCGTTCCCTGATTCTTCAAAAACAGCCGCAGCAGTTCAAATTCCTTATAAGTAAGAGGTATTTTACTGCCCGCTACTGTCACAGTACGCTCATTCTCACTAAGCGTTATATCATCTTTAGCGAGCACCTGTTTTTCCTTAGGCTCGCAACGCCTAAGCACCGCTTTAACGCGGGAAACCATTTCCATAACGCCGAACGGCTTTACAAGATAATCATCGGCGCCCGAATCAAGACCTGTTATTTTATCAATTTCGGTGCCCTTTGCGGTTGCCATAATAATCGGTATTTTTCGGGTTTCGGGGTTGGCTTTTATTCTTTTAAGAATTTCTATGCCATCCTCACCGGGTAGCATAATATCAAGAATAATAAGCTGTGGGGTTTCGGATTTCATAGCCTCAAGCAGAGTGTAGCCGTTAATAAAGCCCTTAGCCTTAAAGCCTACCGACTCTAAGGTGTATACCTCTATATCGCGGATAGTATTATCGTCGTCAACACAGAAAATCATACAATTACTCTCCCTTATGAACTCCCGTTACTGAAAATTCAACCCACTCTGCAATGTTGGTAGCATGGTCGCCTATGCGCTCGAAATATTTTGCTATCATAATTAGGTCTATAGCATACTCACCGTTGGCAGTGTTTTCGGAAATCATTTCAATAAGGGTGTTTTTAACCTTATCGAAGCAATCGTCCACCACATCATCGTACTCTGATACAGATTCTGCAAGCTTTAAATCCTGCTTAACATAAGCATCGATACTGTCGGTAACCATTTTAATAGTTGCCTCTGCCATTTTGCGAATTCCGTGGCATTCTTCACCCGTTCTTCCGCCGAGGAATGTTATAATTTCGGCAATATCCTCTGCCTGATCACCTATACGCTCCATATCGGTAATCATTTTAAGTGCCGCAGAAATTTGGCGCAGATCGCGAGCAACGGGCTGTTGCTGTAAGAGTAGCTTTAGGCAAATAGACTCTATTTCCCTTTCTATCTCATCTACTTTATTTCCGCTTGCAATCACCTTTTCGGCAGTTTTAACATTTCCCTCTAAAAGCGCCTTGGCCGACATAGCTATCATATTTTCACACATAGCTCCCATTTGGGTCATTTTTTTATTAAGCAGGCTTAACTGTTCATCAAATTTAGTTCTCATATTATCCAAACCTTCCTGTAATATAATCTTCGGTGCGTTTATCGCGTGGCTGTGAGAACAGCTGCTCGGTTTTATCAAACTCTACAAGCTCACCTAAGAGGAAAAAGGCGGTATTATCGGAAATACGAACTGCCTGCTGCATATTGTGGGTTACTATTATTATAGTATATTTTTCTTTCAATTGCAATGCAAGTTCTTCTATTCGTGAGGTAGAAATTGGGTCAAGTGCGCTTGTAGGCTCATCCATAAGTAAAACATCGGGCTGCACCGCAAGGGCGCGGGCAATACAAAGGCGCTGTTGCTGGCCGCCTGATAGACCTAAAGCGTTCTTTTTAAGCCTATCCTTAACCTCGTCCCAAATGGCGGCATCGCGAAGTGAGCGTTCAACAATTTCATCGAGCCTTGCTTTGTTTTTAATTCCGTGAGTGCGCGGACCGTAAGCAATATTATCGTAAATGCTCATTGGGAACGGGTTGGGCTTTTGGAACACCATTCCAACCTCGCGGCGAAGCTCGTTCACATCAACACCTGAATCAAAAATATTGGTACCCTTATACTCTACCTCGCCCGTAATTTTCACTTCGGGTATTAAATCGTTCATACGGTTAAGGGTTTTTAAAAAGGTAGATTTACCGCAGCCTGACGGACCTATAAGCGCGGTAATACTTTTTTCGGGAATGCTTATATTTACATTTTTAAGTGCCTGAGCATTTCCATACCATAGGCACAGGTCTTTAGCAGTTATTATTTCACTCATACTTTTCTCCTTTTTGCAAAATATTTACCTACAAGTGTGGCAGAAAGATTAATCAGCAGTGTTAGTACCATTAAAATTGCGGCAATTGCAAACGCCACTCCAAATTCACCCTGCTCTTTAGCGTACACATAAAGCGCGACCGTAAGAGTAGCACCTGGGGATGCGAGTCCATCGATAATACCGTTGAGTGCGTGAGCAAAGCCCGCGGTAAACAACAGCGCCGCCGACTCGCCTAAAATTCTGCCTACCGATAAAATACAGCCTGTAATAACACCGTCGATACAACCGGGGAGCACTACAGTGCGAATAACGCGCCATTTGCCCGCACCTAAGCCGAAAGCGCCCTCACGATAGCTTTGCGGTACGGTTTTAAGGCTTTCCTGAGTTGTTCGCATAACGGTTGGCAAATTCATAATAACCAAGGTAAGTGCACCTGCTAACAGCGAGGTTTTCATATTAAGAAATTGGCAGAAAAACAGCATACCCACAAGTCCATATATAATTGACGGTATGCCCGACAGGGTTTCGGCGGCGTATTCGATTATGCCTACAATGTGCTTGTTTTTAGCATATTCGGTAAGGTAAATTGCCGCACCAACACCAAGCGGCAGCACAATTATAAGCGTTGCAAGCATTATATAAACGGTGTTTAAAATGTCGGGAAGAATGCCTATTCTCTCGGTTAGGTAGCTTGGCTTAGTAGTAAGTAGTTCTACAGTAATATTCGGAATACCCTTTATTAAAACATAGCCCAACAAAAAAAGAGTAAGGGCGGCGGTAAGCACGGTTGAAAGAAGCATAACAGCGCGCATTACCGAAATATATGTCTTGCGTTTGACGCTTAATTTAGTTTTCAGCATTTTACCCCTGCCTTTCCCTTTTTAAGAAGAAATTGAGCGTTGCGTTAATAAGCATAATAAATAAAAACAGTACAAGCGCTATTGAAAAAAGTGCCTGCTGCTGAAGTCCGCTTGAATAAGCCATTTCACTCGCAACGGCGGTGGTAAGAAAGCGCACGCTCTCGAAAAGCGACGGCATATTAGGCACATTACCCGACACCATAATAACCGCCATAGCCTCGCCGATTGCGCGCCCAACACCGAGCACCACCGCCGCGGCAATACCGCTTTTGGCAGCGGGAACTGACACCTTAAAAAAGGTTTCGGTGGGGGTGGCTCCGAGTGCTAGCGAAGCATCCTCATATTCCTTAGGCACGGCATCAAGCGCGGTAATTGAAACCTTAATAATAGATGGCAGTATCATTATCGCCAACACTATAATTGCCGCAAGCAGGCTGGCGCCGTCGGGAATATTAAAAATCTTTCTTATTCCCGTAACCAGCACCAGCATTCCTACAAGACCGTACACTACCGACGGTATGCCCGCAAGCAGATTAACAGCCGCCTCTATAACGGCTCTTACCCGCGAAGATGCCATCTTTGAAAGGTAAACCGCTGTAAAAAAGCCTATCGGAACACCTATAAGTATTGCGCCTGCGGTGCCATATACGCTGGTTAAAATAAACGGCAGAATTCCGTATTTAGGCTGGGCGGCGGTAGATGCCCATTCCTTGCCGAAAAGGAAATTAAAAAGACCGATTTCTTTAATGGCAGGAATACCTGAAATGATAAGGTACACTGTTATGAGCAGCACACAGCCCACAGTTATTAAGCCCAGCACTAAGAAAATACCGTGCACAATATTTTCAAATAATCTTTTTTTCATTATATTATACCTCAATAAGCGACAGTCGAAAACGGCTGTCGCTTGTGTAATTTTACTGTGCTGCTACAACGCCTGCTGATGCTATAATCTCTACAGCCTCGGGCGATGTGATATAATCGAAGAATTTTTGTGCTTCAGCTGAAAGCGCAGTATCCTTTTTGGTTACAAGAATGAACGGGCGTTGTACAACATAGCTGCCGTTTTTAATGGTTTCCTCGCTGGGGGCTACACCGCCAACGCTTAGCTTTTTAACGCTATCTTTAACCGAAGCCACCGAAGCATAGCCAATAGCAGCAGGATTGCTTGATACCGTTGTTATTACATCACCTGTAGATGTAGGCTCTTGACGGTACTTGCATTTATCCTCGGTTTTTGTAATCGACTCAAAGCCATCTCTTGTTCCACTGCCTGCCTCACGACCGATTAAAACTATTTCAGCATCACTTCCACCAACATCTTTCCAATTGGTGATTTGACCTGTATAAATTTTTGCTATGGTTTCAAGGTCAAGGTCGTTTACGGGATTTTCGGGATTTACAATAATTGCAATACCGTCATAGGCAAGCACGGTAGCATAAAGTCCCTGAGCCTTTTCCTCATCCTTTAAGTCGCGGCTGGAAAGCCCTATATCACAGCGACCCTCAAGCACCGCCTTAATGCCCGAGCCTGAGCCTGTAGGATTGTAAGTAACGGTAATGCCCTCTTTTTGCTCGAACGCTTCGCCCAAACCGCCGATAACCTTTTCCATAGAGGTTGAGCCGTCGGTAGAAACACCCGAAGAGCCTGAGCAACCAACAAATGATGTACAAATTAAAATTGCAGCAATTAATAAACTAACTATTTTCTTCATATTTTTTCTCCTTTCGTTTTTTGCTACATCTATATTGTACCCATTTACAGTAAAATCCAAAAGCAAAGTAAAGTAAAATCAGTGTAAAATAAAAAAATAACGGCCCGAAGCTTCGGGCCGTTTAAGTATTGTTCTATTCGAATTCTATTGTACCAACGGGCTTGGGTGTTAAATCTAAAACTACCCTATTAATGCCCTCAACCTCGTGGGTGATGCGGTCGGTAATTTTGTGAAGAAGCTCATAAGGAATTTCCTCGATAGTGGCGGTCATAGCATCGGTAGTGTTTACGGCACGGATAATAGCCATCCAGCCCTCATAGCGCTTGCTATCTCTAACACCAACGCTCTTAAAATCGGGAACGGCGATGAAATACTGCCATACCTTGCCTGCAAGACCGTTATTATCGAACTCTTCTCTGAGGATTGCGTCTGCCTCTCTGAGAGCGTGCAGGCGGTCGCGGGTGATAGCACCAAGGCAACGAACGCCGAGTCCCGGTCCGGGGAACGGCTGACGGTAAACCATACCGTGTGGAAGTCCTAAAGCGTCACCTACAACGCGAACCTCGTCCTTGTAAAGCAGCTTTACGGGCTCAACAAGCTCGAACTCCATATCTTCGGGAAGTCCGCCAACATTATGGTGAGCTTTAACACCGTCCGATTCTAAAATATCGGGGTAAATTGTACCCTGTGCTAAGAAAGAAATACCCTCAAGCTTACTTGCTTCCTCATCGAAAACCTTAATAAACTCGTTGCCGATAATCTTTCTTTTCTGCTCGGGCGCAGATACGCCTGCGAGTAAATCTAGGAAGCGGTCGGTAGCGTCAACATAAATAAGGTTAGCATCGAGCTCTTTACCGAAAACCTCGATAACCTGTTCGCTTTCTCCCTTACGCATAAGACCGTGGTTAACATGAACGCAAACTAACTGCTTGCCTATAGCCTTTATAAGAAGTGCCGCTACAACAGAGGAATCTACGCCGCCCGATAAAGCTAAAAGCACCTTTTTATCGCCAACCTGAGCTCTGATTTCTGCTACCTGCTCATCAATAAACTTATTAGCGAAATCTATGGTAGTAATTCTTTCCATTGATTCGGGTCTTACATTTGAACTCATTGAAAAATCCTCCTATTAGTTATTGGTATAGTTATCGAAATATCCCTGAATTAAAACTACGGGTGTGCCCTTATCGCCCGAACCGCTGGTGAGGTCACAAAGCGAGCCAATAAGGTCGGTAAGCTGACGGGGTGTTGTGCCCTGAGCCGCCATATTGCCTACAAGACTGCCGTCCTTAGCCTTAATACTGTCGGAAATAGCCTTTTTAAGTTCGTCACCCGATAAATCTTTAAAATCGTTATCGGCGAGATATTTCAGCTTTAATTCGTTGGGTGTACCGATAAGACCGTCGGTAAATGCTGGGGAAACAACAGGGTCGGCAAGCTCCCAAATTTTACCCTGCGGGTCTTTGAAAGCACCGTCGCCGTAAACCATTACTTCTACTCGCTTACCTGTTGCGGCAAGAATGCGAGCCTGAATATCAAGCACTAAATCCTTACACTCGCGGGGGAACAGCTTAACCTTATCCTCAGTAGATTTATTAGAGCCTAAAAGGCCGTATTTTTCGTTGCAGCCGCTGCCGTTTACGGGCGCATTCAAGATTTCATCAAGACCGTAAACAACCTTTGCGCCTGCTGCCTTTAAAAGACGCTTGGTGCGGGCGCGAGTATGGATATCACAGCACAGCACCTTATCGGTATAATCGAGAATTGCCTTGGGCTGGTTAGCGAAAATAATTTCAACCTCAGCACCACACTCTTTAATAAGATTCTGATAGTATTCAACATAATCAACGCCTGTAAACTCAAGCTTTTGTACTCCAAATACCTCGCGATAACGCTCTAGAGTTAAAACATCGGAATAGGGATTAATACCTGCTTCATCGATTAAATCGTAGGTTGCGAGTGAGTTGCCAACCTCGTCTGACGGGTAAGAAAGCATAAGAACAATTTTCTTAGCACCCTTAGCAATACCCTTTAAGCAGATTGCAAAACGGTTGCGCGAAAGAATGGGGAAAATAACACCGATAGTATCTCCGCCGAATTTTGCCTTAACATCACTTGCAATATCGTCAACATGAGCATAGTTACCCTGAGCGCGAGCCACAATAGACTCTGTAAGCGAGATAACATCACGGTCACGAAGAGCGAAGCCCTCGCTTTCTGCTGCTTCGAGCACGCTTGCAGATACGATTTCAGCAAGGTTATCACCCTCGCGGATAATAGGGCAACGAATACCCCTTGAAACGGTACCGACTTTTCTTTCTTTTGTTTCCATAAAATATTCCTTTCCGCTCGGTAAAGTCGCGAAAAACGCGGCAAAATCGAACTCGCAAAATAACAAATTCAGAATGCCTTAGAGAAAACAGCTTGTCCTAAAAACAAAAACATTTTCCCTATAATATATTATTATATCAAAAATCGCTCCTTTGTCTACAAAAAAGAGCGATTTTTTTGAAATTTTTTTCGATTTCGTCACATTATTGCACTCAGCATTAGCATTTCGCGAATTTTTAGGTAAATTTCACACGCATCACTTATGGGGAGCGGGTTTACACCCTTTCCAACCTCTATAGTAAAGCCGGGGCGGGAATAGGTTTTAATAAACCAATC
Source organism: Acutalibacteraceae bacterium (assembly GCA_045594065.1). Lineage (GTDB taxonomy): Bacteria > Bacillota > Clostridia > Oscillospirales > Acutalibacteraceae > SIG565. The sequence continues at coordinate 27,988 of JAZNXU010000004.1, read as the reverse complement.
CTTAAATCCGCCGCCTAAAGCAAGACCCGTTGGAACATCGAGCGCATAGCCCGAAGAGGTTGCCATAATTTCCGCCATCTTCTGTGCTCTGGGTATTGGCTTTGAGCCGTAATTCCAATATATAACCTCGCCTTGGGAATGAAGTGCAACCACATGGCGGATAACATATGTATTGCAAAGCTCTGAAAGCGCCAGCGTTTCGGGCTCGCTCATAGCCGAAAAACCGCCGAAGCGTGACATTGCGGGACCGTAAATTCCCGCCTGCTTTTCACGGTTTGAGAGCACCTGCCAGCCCGCATCGAAATTATGATTTATGTCAACGCCGCGAAGATTGGCATTCCAATGCGTAAAATCACCCTTGCAAAGCTTTTCTATTTTGGGCGCCATATTACCCGCCGCGGCAGCACCGTGAATGGAGATTTCGGCGCCGTCGGGATTAACGCAGGGCACAATAATAACCGCTCTGCCCTGCATTGCCTTTTTAGCATTAAGTCCCTCGATATATCCACCGCTTTTGAGCGCTCGGCACAGCTCCTCTAAGAACATTAAAAGAATGTTTGTGGTTATATGCTCGCTGCCGTGGACGGTGGCGACAAACAGCACATACTCCTCTGCCCTGCCGATTTTTAAATACGGAATATTTCTGCCCGCACAGGATCTGCCTAAAATTCCGCTTTGCAAAAACGGATACTCGCCGCACAGCTCATTTATCGCGTTTCGCAGTTCGCTGTAATCATATTCTGTGTTTTTAATAATACTGTCCATTTTATCAACCCTTTCTTTAATAGATATGATAAAAGAGCTTATAAAATGAATAAAGGACGCTTATTTCGCGTCCTTTATCACTTCAATATTATTAATACCGTATTTTTTCATTATCTCCGCTGCATGTTTTGTTATTTTTTCGCCGCTTATAACAACGGGAATTGCGGGTGGGCAGGAAACTGTGGGTGCGGCGCAAATTTTTCCGATAGCCTCTTCCACCGCTACGGTTTCGCTCTTAGCCAAAACCGCCGAGCGAATAGTCATTACCTTTTTTGGTGTTGGCAGGCTTATATCCTCGGGCGAAAGTAGCGGTTTCGCGGTTATTTTTCGCACAAGACTTCTTAGTCGCACGAAATCGCGTGCGGTGTTTTCGGGGGTGACCATTAGAACAATGTGCGAATTATCGTAAAACTCGGGCTCGATTTTATTTTGCCTTAATATACTAACAAGCTCTTCGCCCGTATAGCCCCTTTGCGCGGTGTTTAAGGTAATTTTAAGCGGCTCGGAATTATCTACCGCAAGAATTTTCTTTAACCTTTCCACCCTTTTTATGCAGTTTTCGAGTTTCTTCTCATAGCCTGCGGATAAATATTTATTACACAAATCGAGCGACTGCAAAATAAGGTAAGAGGGGCTTGTGGACGCAAAAATCGGCAGCTTTTTAGCCGCAATTTCGGCATACTCAGAGTAATCTTTACTTATATGCAGATACCCGCCGCCCGTGAGCACCGGAAGTGTTTTATGCGCCGAATCAGCACACATAGCCGCACCTAAATCTATAGGGTGGCGTGACGGTTTTAAAAACTTTAAATAGGCGCCGTGGGCGTTATCCACCAAAAGCGGAACGCCGTAGGTCTTGCAAACCTTTGATAACGCCGCAATATCAAGCATATTGCCGAGATAATCGGGCGAGGTCACATATACGGCATCGGGCTTTAGCGTGGCGCTTTTAAGCGAACTTTCGAGCATTTCGGCAGTAATTTCACATTCGCACAAGCTGCCCGAGCTTCCGTACAGCCACTCTACATCAATATCGAGCATTGCGCAGGCATACACAAATGCTTTATGGACATTTCGTGCCGCTAAAATATAGGGTTGACGGCAGGAAACACCGTCGGTTACTGTAGCGAGCATTGCTTTAATGCTGAGTGTTGAGCCCTCGGTAGAGTAAAGGCTCGCCGCTGTGCCGAAAAGTGATGCCGCATTTTGCTGACTCTCATCTATAATACCGTTGCCGCTATAGAGCACATCTGCACCGTCAATTTCTGTAATATCAAACGGCTCTGCCCCGAGCATTTTTTTGCCCTTGTGACCGGGCATATGAAGCCTTGAAACGCCGCGATATCTGTATTTTTTTACAAAATCAGTTATAGGTGTGTTCATTCTTCCTCCGAGAGTGCAACCTGCATCATAACAGCGCACTCAATTCGCTTTTTAAACAGCTCGCAACCGTATTCATAAACGCCGTTTATGCTACCTGTTGCGTGGTAGGAATTTGCCGCACAGCCGCCCGAGCAATAAAGCTTTGCCCAGCATTCGCGGCACTCGGGTCTGGCATATGCATTGCAAGAGCGAAACTCATTCTGAACGGCAGGCTTAGTAACACCCTGCCAAACATCGCCTAAGCTATATTTCGGGTCGCCCACAAATTGGTGGCAGGGGTATAATTCACCCCAAGGTGTTACCGCCATATACTCGGTGCCCGAGCCACAGCCCGTTATGCGCTTATATATGCAGGGTCCGTTTTTAAGGTCGAGCATATAGTGATAAAAGGTAAAGCCGTTACCAGCCTTTTTACGGCGTATCATTTCACGGGCGAGTATTTCATACTGCTCTTTAATCTTAGGTAAATCCTCGTTAGTTAAGGCATAGGGGTCATCGGGCGGGCAGACAACGGGCTCCATACTAAGCTCACTAAAGCCTAAATCTGCCATATGGAAAATATCGTTAGTAAAATCGGTATTATTGTGGGTAAAGGTGCCGCGCATATAGTAGTCCTTTCCGCCGCGTGCCTCTACTAATTTTTTAAACTTGGGTACTATTTTTTCATAGCTTCCCTTGCCGTTATAGTCAACACGGAAATGGTTATGAACTTCGGGTCTGCCGTCAAGACTTAAGACCACATTGCTCATCTCACGGTTGGCAAAATCTATAACCTCATCGTCAATTAGCATTCCGTTAGTGGTTAATGTGAAGCGGAAGTTTTTGTTGTACTGTTTTTCGACACTTCTTGCATATTCAACAAGCTGTTTTACAACCTCGAAATTCATAAGCGGCTCGCCGCCGAAAAAGTCAACTTCTAGGTTGCGGCGACTTCCCGAATTGGCAATAAGAAAATCGAACGCCTGCTTGCCTACTTCAAAGCTCATAAGCGCGCGCTCACCCTGATATTTACCCTGAGAAGCAAAGCAATAAGAGCAGTTAAGATTGCAGGTGTGGGCAATGTGCAGGCACAGCGCCTTTACAACCTTGCTGTTGTTTTTATATGTATAGGCAAGCTCTTCATAGGGGTCACTTGACCATAGCTTACCGTCCTTTTCGAGCTCTTCAATATCGCTAAGGCAGATTTCAAGCTCCTCGCGAGTGACATCGGGCTGAGCTTTATATTTTTCTAAAAGCTCGGCAATTATATCCTCGCGGGATTTTTGTTTATACATTTCGATTATGTCATAGGCTACATCATCAACGGTGTGTACGCTACCCGAGGCTGTATCCATTACGATATTATATCCGTTTAATTTATACTGGTGTACCATAATTCACTCCAAAAAATAAAGCCGCCTTAAAAGACGGCCTTTTGATAACAAAAATTAGTTGTTTTTGTTTTCGCACTTCTGGTTAGCAACGCCGCAGGAAGTTTTGCAAGCAGACTGGCAAGAAGTCTGGCACTCGCCGCAACCGCCGTTCTTTACGGTTTTGGTAATATCTTTAGTAGCAACGGTTTTAATTCTTTTCATTATAATTGCCTCCTCTGAATTATTTGTTAAAATAATTTTACCACGATAAAAAGATAATGTCAATATTTAAAAATCTATTGTGTTTTTTAATCTTTATGTTAAAATAATATTAAGGAGTTGATTTTATGAATTACACTATTAAAAATGATATTTTAACCGTGCAAATTTCCGACGAGGGTGCAGAGCTTATGTCGGTTGTGAAAGACGGCGCCGAATATATCTGGCAGGGCGACCCTACTTATTGGAGCGGTCGTGCATATAACCTTTTCCCAACCTGCGGCAGAATGTATGAGGGAAAATACACCTACAAAGATCAGCTTTACGACCTTAAAATTCACGGAATTGTAAGATACTCGGTGTGTAAGGTGTACGAGCATACCGACGACCGAATTGTTTTCATTTTAGAAAGCAACGATGAAACCCGCAAGATTTACCCGTTTGAGTTTAAGTATTTTGCAGAGTTCATTTTAGACGGCAATAAGCTAACCACAAAATACACCGCGGTGAACACAGGTAACACCGATATGTACGCAAACTTTGGCGGTCATCCTGGCTTTAATGTACCGCTTGATAACGGTAATTTTGATGACTACTATCTCGAATTCAGCGAGAAGTGTGAGCCGCGCAAGATGATTTTTGCAAACAGCACTACTGTACCGTTCCCAATTCGTGATAATAAGTTTATCGATTTAAAGCACTCACTTTTCGATAACGATTCATTCTTCCTTGTTGGCGCCGCCGATGCTGTTACTCTGAAATCTGATAAGAGCAGCCGTTCAGTGACAGTCAACTACCCTGATATGAAGTATATCGGCGTTTGGCACGCACCTAAGACCGATGCGCCCTATGTTTGCATTGAGCCGTGGTGCGGCTCACCCGCAAGAGCAGGCGCATATGCCGACCTTGAAGCAATGCAGGATATGCTTCGCTTTAAACCTAATGAAGAAAAAAGCGTTTCTTTCGACATAATTATTAAATAATTTAGTGTAATACTATTACCGTATATATTTTTTTACAGTTGGTGATTTTATGCGTACAAGCGGAATTTTAATGCCGATATTTTCCCTACCCTCGCCCTACGGTATAGGCTCTTTGGGGGCGGAGGCTTACCGCTTTGTTGATTTTTTGAAAGCGGCGGGGCAATCTTATTGGCAGATTTTACCGCTAAACCCCACAAACTATGGCGACTCTCCTTATCAATCGTTTTCCTCCTTTGCAGGAAACCCGTATTTTATTGACATTGAGTTGCTGATAAATGAGGGGCTCTTAACAAAGGCAGAGGCAGATAGCTTTGATTTTGGAAAAAGTAAAAATAAAATTGATTACGGCAAGCTTTATGAAAGCCGCCTGCCGCTATTAAAAATTGCATTTTCGCGTTTTGAAAAGACCGCAAAATTTGACGAGTTTTGCAAGGAAAATGCCTATTGGCTTAACGATTACGCCTTGTTTATGGCGCTTAAAAGTGAAAACGGTTTTGTAGCGTGGCAGGATTTTAAGGTTGGCGCAGAATATGATGACTGCACCGAAGAAATCACCGATAAAGCGGAAATTTTATTTCACAAGTTTTTACAATTCAAGTTCTTCACCCAATGGCATAATTTAAAGAATTACGCCAATGAAAACGGCATTAAAATAATTGGTGATATTCCGATTTATGTGGCGCTTGACAGTGCCGATGTATGGTCGGACAAGTCGCAATTTTTGCTTGATAGGCATAAACCAAGTTTAGTTGCGGGCTGCCCACCCGATGCCTTTACTGAGGACGGTCAGTTATGGGGCAACCCGCTTTACGACTGGAAAAAAATGAAAGCCGACGGCTACCGCTGGTGGAAGCGCAGACTTGGTGCCGCGCTTAAAATGTACGACACAGTTCGCATTGACCATTTCAGAGGTTTTGAAGCCTATTACGCTATCCCCGCTGCCGATGAAACTGCTAAAAACGGCAAATGGATGAAAGGTCCCGACATAGCGTTCTTTAAAGAAATGAAAAAAGAATTCGGCGAAGATTTACCCATAATTGCAGAGGATTTAGGCTTTTTGACCCCACAAGTTCGCAAAATGTTAAAACTTAGTGGCTTCCCCGGAATGAAAGTGCTGCAATTTGCCTTTGACTCGCGTGAGGAAAGCGATTATTTGCCCCATAATTACGAGAAAAACTGTGTGGTTTACACAGGCACACACGATAACGATACCATTAACGGTTGGGTAGAGTCCGCCCCTGCGGCCGATGTGAAATTCGCCGAAAAGTATCTTGGTTGCAAGCGCGATAACGGCTTTAATTTTGCTATGATTCGCACAGCTCTCGCTTCGGTTGCCGATACCGCAATTATTATGATGCCCGATTTAATAGGCGCTGATTCGAGCGCTAGAATTAACACCCCCTCTACCCTCGGTGATAATTGGCAATGGCGAATTGATAGTGGCTGCATAAACGACTGGTTAGCGCAGATAGTTTATGATTTGACCGAAACCTACTGCAGAATAAACATAGAAAAAACACCGTAGAAAATTCTACGGTGTTTTGCATTTTAAAGTGTTTCTGCCATTACGGCTTTAATTGTATGCATACGGTTTTCGGCTTCATCGAACACTACCGAATGCTTGCCCTCAATAACCTCGTCGGTAACCTCCATACAGTCAATTGAGAACTTATCGTAAATTTCTTTACCAACAGTTGTGTTAAGGTCGTGGAAAGCGGGCAGGCAGTGCATAAAGATTGAATTCTCCCCTGCGTTTTTCATAACATCATTTGTAACGCGATAGGGTGTTAAATCGTCAATTCTCTCTTTCCACACGCTATCGGGCTCGCCCATAGATACCCAAACATCGGTGTAGATAACATCGGCGTTCTTAGTTGCTGCCGCTACATCCTCAGAAAACTCGAGTGTAGCGCCTGTGGTTTTTGCAATTTCCTCACACTGCGCAATTAAATCGGCATCGGGGAAATATTTTTTATTAGTACAAGCTACAAAATGCATACCCATTTTAGCACAGCCCACCATTAAGGAGTTGCCCATATTATAACGGGCATCACCCATATAAACAAGCTTTTTGCCTGCAAGAGAGCCGAGCTGCTCTTTAATTGTTAAAAAGTCGGCTAAAATCTGGGTGGGGTGGAATTCGTTAGTAAGGCCGTTCCAAACCGGAACACCTGCATATTTTGCAAGCTCCTCTACCCTTTCCTGACCGAAGCCGCGGTATTCAATACCGTCGAACATACGACCGAGTACACGGGCTGTATCGGCAATGCTTTCTTTCTTGCCGATTTGCGAGGCTGATGGGTCTAAATATACAGGGTGCATACCGAGGTCTGCCGCCGCTACCTCAAAGGCGCAACGCGTACGGGTGCTTGTTTTCTCGAACACGAGCGCTATATTCTTGCCCTCGCAGATTTTATGCGGTATGCCCGCTTTCTTTTTTGCTTTAAACTCAGCCGATTTATCAATTAAATACATAATTTCATCGGGAGTAAAATCTAACAGCTTTAAAAAATGTCTGCCCTTTAAGTTCATAAAATCACCTACAAACTTTCTTTAATAATATTAATGGCTTTTTTAAGGGTTTCCCACTCGATATTAAGCGCGGGAAGAAGCCGAACCTTATCCTTAGCGGTTAAACACAGCACGCCCTTTTCCATACAGGCTTTAACTACCTCTGCGGCAGGCTTTACGGTTTTAATGCCAACCATAAGTCCCATACCCGAAACGGATTCTACGCCGTCACAGTTTTCAAGCTCTGAGCGGATATAGTCGCCTTTTTTTGCTACTTCGCTAAGTAGCTCATCGTCGATACGCTCAACAACCGAGATTGCCGCGGCACAGGCTATGGGGTTTCCGCCGTAGGTTGAGCCGTGGTCGCCAAAGCCGAGCACGCTTTCTACCTTTTTCGATAAAATTGCGGCACCTATCGGCAGTCCGCCGCCAAGACCCTTAGCGGTGGTTACAACATCGGGGCTTATGCCGTAGTTCATATATGCATACATCTTGCCCGTTCTGCCGTTGCCCGTTTGCACCTCGTCAACCATTAAAACTATATCGTTATCACGGGCGAGTTTTTCCATTTCGAGAACGAAATCCGTTTCCAAATTATTAACGCCGCCCTCGCCCTGAATACACTCAAAGAGAATGCCTGCAACCTTATTTTCCTTTAAGGTTTTGCGCAGTGCCTCAATATCGTTTGCGGGGGTGTGCACAAAGCCAGGGGTTAAGGGGTTATAAAGCTCGTGATAATGCTCCTGCCCTGTGGCGGCAAGGGTTGTGAGTGTTCTGCCGTGGAAGCTGTTACAAAGGGTTACTATAACATTATAGTCGTTTCCCTTTTTTTCGGCGGCATACTTTCTTGCAACCTTAATTGCACATTCATTCGCTTCCGCGCCCGAATTGCTAAAGAACACCTTGCTCATACCCGTTTTTTTGCAGAGCATTTCGGCAAGCTCTACGCACGGCTTTGTATAGTAAAGGTTTGAAGTATGCTGAACAAGATTTATTTGCTCAGTCACAGCATTTATCCAGCGTTCATCGGCAAAGCCGAAAGCCGTAACGCCGATGCCCGAGCCTAAATCTATATATTCCTTACCGTTTGTGTCAATTGCAACCGAGCCCTTACCCGATACTATTTCTACGGGGAAGCGATTATATGTATTTGCAATATATTGCTTATCTTTTTGCTGAATTTCTAACATTTTAATCTCTCATCACCATTGTACCTGCACCCTCATCGGTTAAGATTTCCATAAGGATTGAGTGCGGCACGCGTCCGTCCATTATAGTTACACATTTAACGCCCTTTTCAATCGCCTCAATACAGCAATCTACCTTAGGTATCATACCGCCCGAGATAACGCCCTCTTCATAAAGCTTCTTAGCATCGGCAACGGTAACCTCGGGGATAAGGGTTGATGGGTCATCCTTATCACGAAGAATACCGGCAATATCGGTCATCATAATAAGGCGGTCGGCATCCAGCGCGCCCGCAATAAATGCGGCGGCGGTATCGCCGTTAATATTATAGGCATTACCCTGCTTATCGCAACCGATGGTTGAAACAACGGGAATATAGCCTTTTTCAAGTAAATCTAAAATCGGGTTGATGTGCACCTTTGTGATTTGACCGACAAAGCCTAAGCGTTCATCCTTAATTTTTGCCTCGATAAGTCTGCCATCCATACCCGAAATACCCATTGCTTTACCGCCTTTCATCTCAAGCAGATTTACAAGGGTTTTATTAACCTTACCCGCAAGCACCATTTGAACAATATCAACGGTTTCTTTATCGGTAACACGAAGTCCGTCAACAAACTCTGCCTTTTTGCCAAGCTTTGACATAACCTCATTAATTTCGGGGCCTCCACCGTGAACGAGCACTACCTTAACGCCGATAAGCCACAGAAGAACAATATCCTCCATAACCTGCTGCTTTAGTTGCTCGTTTATCATAGCGTTGCCGCCGTATTTAATAACCACAATTTTGCCGTTATAGCGCTTTATATAGGGCAGCGCCTGAGTGAGCACCTCGGCACGCTCCATATTTGAAAAATGATTATCTAACATAAAAGATACTCCTTTAGGTTCTGTAATCTCCGTTAATTTTTACATAATCGTAGGTAAGGTCGCAGCCCCACGCGGTAGCAGCAAATTCACCCTTACCAAGACTTACAAGAATTTCAATTTCCTTTTCAAGCAGAATTTCTTTTGCCTTTTCCTCAGAAAATTCTACGCCCGCGCCGTTTTTGCAAACGCAAACCGAGCCTTTGTTCGAGGCAAAAGCAACATCAACCTTAGTAACATCGACATCGGCACCGCTATAGCCGATTGCGCACAGCACCCTGCCCCAATTAGCATCGGCACCGAACATTGCCGCCTTTAAAAGGCTTGAGCAAATAACGCTTTTAGCAACCGTTTGGGCTGTTAACTTATCATCGGCACCCGTAACCTTGCATTCAAGCAGCTTTGTTGCGCCCTCGCCGTCGCCCGCAATGGTGCGGCAAAGGTGTACTGTTACGGTATTAAGTGCTTTCATAAACTTCTTGAAATCATCGTTATCCTCGGTAATTTCGGGGTTGCCCGCTTTACCGTTAGCAAGCACGGCAACCATATCGTTAGTTGAAGTATCGCCGTCTATACTTAACATATTAAAGGTATTTGCAATGTCGGTGGACAGCGCTTTTTTAAGCATTTTTGGGGAAATTGCGGCGTCGGTTGTTAAGAATACAAGCATTGTTGCCATATTCGGGTGAATCATACCGCTACCCTTTGCAATACCGCCCATTCTACAGGTTTTACCCGAAAGGGTAAATTCAACTGCAATTTCCTTTTCTATTGTATCGGTGGTCATAATAGCCTGAGCGGCATCGGCTGAGCCGTCAGCTGAGAGCCCGCTTGCAAGCGCGCCCATAGCATTTTTTATGGGCTCAATATTAAGCGGCTGACCGATAACGCCCGTTGATGCTACAACAACATCATCAGCCTTTATGCCCGTAGCGGCTTCCACTAATTTACACATATCGGTGGCAATTTCAATGCCGTTTGCATTACAGGTATTGGCGTTGCCGCTGTTGCAAATTACCGCCTGAGCAATACCGTTTTCAATATTATTTTTCGTGACCGTTAAGGGCGCACCTTTAACAAGGTTGGTGGTATAAACCGCCGCACAGGAGGCGGGAGTTTCACTCACAATTAATGCTAAATCCTTTTTAGTACGGTTTTTGCGAATGCCGCAATGAACTCCGTTTGCCTTAAAACCGTTTGCGGCACATACGCCGCCCGAAATTATCTTCATAAATACCTCTATCCTTTAAAACTGAAGTCCTGAACACTCGTTAACGCCGAGCATTATGTTCATATTCTGTATTGCCGCGCCCGAAGCGCCCTTACCTAGGTTATCATAGCGTGCGGCAAGCATAATTCTCTCATTATTTCCGAAAACCGATATTTCCATATCATCGCGACCGCCAAGGCCTACGGCTGACAAGAAGCCGTTTTCACTTTTTTCATCGGCAAAACGGATAATTTTGCCGCTATAATAGTTTTTATATGTATTCTTTATATCCTCAATACTGCCCTTAATCTGAGAGCCAAAAAGCGGTACTGTAACGAGCATTCCGCTATAAAACGGCGCCACAATGGGGCTGAATGCGGGGACGTTTTCAAGGTGGGAGAGCACCGTCATTTCCTTTTGATGCTTGTGTGTGCCCGAAAGCGCATAATGGCGGGGAGCGTTAAGCAGTAAATCACGATTTTCAGCTTCATACTCGGCAATCATTTTCTTGCCGCCGCCCGAATAACCTGTGAGTGAAGTGCAGGAAAGCAGAGCGTCTTTACCCACGATTCCGTTCTCTACAAGCGGTGCTACAAGCGCTATAAAGCCGCTTGCGTGGCAGCCGGGGTTCGCCACAAACTGTGCATTTTTAATTCTTTCGCGAAGTCCTGAAAGCTCGGGCATACCGTAAACAAACTTTGAGTCGGTACGGTGGGCGGTTGAAGTGTCAATTATGCGGGTGTTGCCGTTTACAAATGATACCGCCTGCCTTGCCGCATCATCGGGCAGACACAGATAAACTATATCAGCCTTATTTATAATTTCGCGGCGGGCATTATCGTCTTTTCTAAGCTCCTCAGGTAAAGTGAGAAGCTCTATATCATCACGGGCGGCTAAGCGGTCGAAAATTCTAAGTCCCGTAGTTCCTGCCGAGCCGTCAATAAAAACCTTAGTCATTGCCTAATTTTCCTTTTACAAATTCTATCTGTTTTTCTACCGATTTAACGCTCGTGCCGCCCTCGCTTGTTCGCTTTTCAGCGCAAGCAACAAGGTCGATTTCACCGAACAAATCCTCTTCAATTAAATCGCTGAATGCGCGATATTCTTCGAGTGTAAGGGTTTCGAGCACCTTATTCTCCTTAATGCATTTTGCTACTATCTCACCCGAAATTTTGTATGCGCTTCTAAACGGCATACCCTTGCGGGCAAGGTAGTCGGCAAGGTCGGTAGCGTTTATGAAGCCCTTTTGCGCGGCTGCCATCATATTCTCAGGTAACACACACATTGTATCAATCATTGGGGTGAATACTTTAAGGCACATCTTTACGGTATCAACCGCATCGAACACGCTCTCTTTATCCTCCTGCATATCCTTGTTGTATGCAAGCGGCAAGCCCTTTAAAACGGTGAGGAGTGCCATTAAATCGCCGTACACCCTACCCGTTTTACCGCGCACAAGCTCTGCCATATCGGGATTTTTCTTCTGTGGCATAATAGATGAGCCTGTAGTGTAATTATCGCTGAGCTCAATAAACTTGAACTCCCAGCTCGACCAAAGAATAATCTCCTCAGAAAAGCGGGATAGGTGCATCATAAGAATTGCAATGCCCGATAACAGCTCAGCGCAAAAATCACGGTCGGAAACACCGTCGATTGAGTTCATAACAATACCGTCAAACCCGAGCTTTTCAGCTTCAAAACAGCGGTCGGTATTATATGTTGTGCCTGCAAGGGCACAACTGCCTATGGGGCTTAAATTCATTCTTTTTGCGGTGTCGGCAAGTCTATCCAAATCACGCAACAGCATAAAAGCGTACGCCATTAGGTGATGACCGAATGTGATTGGTTGGGCACGCTGAAGATGGGTGTATCCCGGTAAAATAGTGCCCTTATGTATTTCTGCTTTACCCGTAATAGCGGTAATAAGTTCCTTTAAAAGGGCGCTTATCTCTTCGATTTCATCGCGCAAATACATACGAATATCAAGTGCTACTTGGTCATTACGACTTCGAGCGGTATGCAGTTTTTTGCCAATGTCGCCAAGTCTTGCGGTTAATTCCTGCTCAACAAACATATGGATATCCTCAGCCGACATATCAATTTCGAGCTTTCCACTTTTAATATCGTCTAGGATATTTGATAGCTCATCGATTATTTTATCAGCATCGGTTTTAGGTATTATGTTTTGCGCCGAAAGCATTGCCGCATGCGCCATACTACCTTTAATATCCTGCTCGAACATACGGCAGTCAATTTGTATGGAAGAATTGAAATCGTCTGCAACAGAATCGGTAACTCCCGAGGTTCTGCCTGCCCACATTTTAGCCATTTTTTTGCTCCTTAAAAAAACAGATGTAGTCCTGCACAGTGGGTGCAGGACTATAGTTTATTATTTATCTTTTCCGTCTACAATTGCCTGAACCTTTATCGGCAGACCGTAAAGGTTGATAAATCCGGCAGAGTCTTTCTGGTCATAGTCGCTCTCACCAAAGGTAGCGATTTCCTCACTGTAGAGTGAATAGGGGCTCCAAACGCCTGCATTAATCATATTGCCTTTATAGAGCTTGAGCTTTACAGTACCGGTAACTCTCTCCTGAGTTTTATCAACAAAAGCCGAAAGAGCTTCTCTAAGCGGTGTAAACCACTGACCGTTATAAACAAGCTCTGCAAAGGTGATGGAAAGTCTTTGCTTTTCGTGCATTGTCATTTTATCAAGGCAGAGTGTTTCTAAAACGCTGTGTGCCTTATAAAGAATGGTACCGCCAGGGGTTTCATATACGCCGCGGCATTTCATACCAACAAGACGGTTTTCAACAATATCAATTATACCGATACCGTTTGCGCCGCCAATTTCGTTTAACTTTAATATAATTTCCTTAGCGGTCATTTTCTCACCGTCTAAAGCGGTGGGAATACCCTTTTCGAAATCAATTGTAACATATGTAGGCTTATCGGGTGCGGCAATGGGAGAAACGCCCATTTCCAAAAAGCCCTCTTTTTCATACATAGGCTCGTTGCCGGTATCCTCTAAATCCATACCCTCGTGAGATAAGTGCCAAAGGTTCTTATCCTTTGAGTAGTTGGTTTCTCTGTTAATTTTCAGCGGAATATTGTGAGCCTCGGCATACTCGATTTCCTCTTCACGGGACTTAATATCCCACTCACGCCAAGGAGCGATAATGGGCATATTCGGTGCAAAGTGCTTAATAGCAAGCTCAAAACGAACTTGGTCGTTACCCTTACCTGTGCAGCCGTGGCAGATAGCATCTGCCCCCTCTTTAATGGCTATTTCAACAAGACCCTTTGCAATGCAGGGACGAGCGTGTGAGGTGCCGAGTAAATACTCTTCATACACAGCGCCTGCTTTCATTGTGGGGATTATGTAATCATCAACATACTCTTCGGTAAGGTCGAGCACATAAAGCTTAGATGCGCCTGTTTTAATTGCCTTTTCTTCAAGGCCCTCTAATTCATCTGCCTGACCAACATTACCCGATACTGCAATAACCTCACAGTTATTGTAATTTTCCTTAAGCCACGGAATAATGATTGAAGTATCAAGACCGCCCGAATAGGCAAGCACTACCTTTTTAATATCTTTTTTATCCATTTTAATTTGCCTCCTGAAGCTGATTTTTAAAAACCTTGACCATTATACAACCGAATATTCGATATGTCAACACTTTTTTGCATAAAAATTAATATTTTTTCAATATTTTTTAGATTTTATGCATAAACTTGTGCATATTATGCAATATTTATGCAAAAAGCTCGGTTGAGAGGTATCTTTCGCCTGTATCAGGCAATAAAACAACAATATTCTTACCCTCATTTTCGGGTCTTTTTGCAATGATTTCGGCGGCGTACAGCGCCGCACCCGACGAAATTCCCACGAGTGTACCCTCTGCTTTAGCAAGAAAACGCGCGGTTTGAATGGCGCTGTCAGACGGCACGGGAACAATTTCGGTGATAATGGTTTTATCGAGTATATCGGGTACAAAATTAGCGCCTATGCCCTGAATTTTATGGGGTCCTGCGCAGCCTTTTGATAAAAGCGGGGATTCAAGCGGCTCTGCACCGATAATCTTAATATCGGGGTTCTGCTCTAACAGATATTTTCCGACACCTGTTATTGTGCCGCCTGTGCCGATACCTGCAACAAATATATCAATTTCACCGCCCATATCGCGCCAAATTTCGGGACCTGTGGTTTTATAATGAGCCTCGGGGTTGGCGGGGTTTACAAACTGACCCGCAATAACGGCATTAGGTATTTCTTTCTTTAACTGCTCTGCCTTTTGCGTAGCGCCTTTCATACCGAGTGCCTTATCAGTAAGAATTAATTCGGCACCAAAGCCGCTCATTAGCTTTTTGCGCTCTTCACTCATATTTTCGGGCATAACAATGATTACGCGGTAGCCGCGAGCGGCAGCAACCGCGGCTATACCAATACCCGTATTGCCCGAGGTTGCCTCGATAATAACCGCATCTTCTCTGAGCTGCCCATTTTTCTCGGCAGTTTCAATTATATTCTTAGCAACTCTATCCTTAGCGCTGCTTGCGGGGTTAAAATATTCAAGCTTTGCGAAAATGTTTGCGCTAATTCCCTTTAGTCTGCAGTAATTAGAAATTTTTAAAAGCGGGGTATTTCCTACTAGCTCGATAAGTGAATTATAAACTTTCATACTAATAATCCTTTTTGGTTTTAACTAAATTCTTTATATAGGCAAAGGTTTTTTCTTCGCCATTTTCGGCGAGCATTCTAAGCAGGCTCTCTAAAAAATCCGAAGTTTCAGGGTTTATTACACGGCGCTTTTTGGCGTTCATAAAATAATCGAGCGCCGATGCGTCGTTATAATTATCGCCCTTATATATTTTGCAGGCGGCTACGCGGTCGCAAAACATTTCGATTACATACTTCATCGGCATTTTCACGGGGCCGACAATGTGTGTTACGGGGTCGTAATCGGTCCAAAACTCGAAATGGTGCTTGTTTCTGCCCTTGTGGTGCATCCAAGCCGCAGAATAGCCAAACAGCTCGCGCTGCATATCGTTAGGGCTACGCGTGCCCTGATAATACTTAGCGCCCGAAGAAAACTCGGTTGGGCTATACTTAGAAAGGTCGTGAAAAAGCCCCTGAAAGCCGATGCCCGCGCGGAAGCAGTGGCGGATAACGGCGTGACGGTGGCGTGTAATAGTTATAAAATGCTTTATTGCTTTCATTATTTACCGTTCCTTTCAATATATTCTAAAAATGCTTTCGAGGCTAAAACAACATCGCGGTAGGTTTCTTCAAAATTGCCCGTATACCACGGGTCAGCAATATCTCGGCTCTCCCCCGCAAAGGATAAAAACAAATGCACCTTTTCGGGATTATCTTCGCCTATTATGCGATTTATAAGGCGGCTGTTGCTCGAATCCATAATTATTATGTAATCAAATTTATCGTAATCTGCCTTTGTGAACTTAGTGGCGCGGTGATCACCAAAAGGTATTCCCTTTTCACGCAAAATGCGGCGTGTTCCGTAATGCACACCGTTGCCGATTTCTTCACTGCTGACGGCAGATGAGGTGATATAAAAATCATTCTCCCGCCCCGCCTTTTTTACTAAATCCTTAAACACATACTCTGCCATAGGGCTGCGGCAAATATTGCCGTGGCAGACGAAATTTACATTAATCATATTATCACCTTTTATCTGAGTTTACTTTTTGGCTCCCTCTGATGAGGGAGCTGTCAGCAAAGCTGACTGAGGGAGAGAGTTTTTTAACAGCTAAATCTACATATTCACATACACCACCGAAATTACGGTCGATATCCAAATTACAAATTCTTAATACCGTTAAATTCATACCCTCTAACTCTTTTGTGCGATCTTCATCTTTTTCTATTTGTTCGGCGGTATAATGTCCACCGCCGTCAAGTTCAAGGACCAATCTTGCTTTAGCGCAATAAAAATCCACGATATAATTCCCTATCGCCTTTTGCCTTTGGAATCGAATAGGGTAAGTTCGCAAAAACTCATACCAAAGTTTCCGTTCCCAAGGTGTCATATTTTTTCGGAGAGTTTTCGCAAGAGGAATGTTAGATTTGTTGTATTCCTTCATTTCTCTCCCTCCGACAAAACGTTGTTTTGCCACCTCCCTTATCAGATGGAGGCAAAATTTCCACTAATATAATATAACATTTTTCAAGATTACTTTCAACCTTTTTATATTTGTTCGTTGTAGCAAGGGTAACCCCTGCACCCACGATATTATTTTTCATCAAAATAATATAGACCATATCGCAAACGGTCTTTACATTTAAACCCATTCGTGATATAATGATTGTACCACACTTAAACTCAAAATTCTAATTCACTAGAAGTCGTATTTTTACTTCGGTAAAAATGCGAACTTCAATTTTCGCATTTCTAGTGAATGTAGAAAAGAGTTTTTGTGTGGTAGCAAAACGGAGTTTCGCGTTTTTCGGTGTGTGCGACTTCGCGTTGCACACACTTTTTTATTATTATGGAGGGGTTTCTATGGGATTCAGATTCAGAAAGAGTGTTAATTTAGGTGGTGGTTTCAGAACCACTTTCAGCAAATCAGGTGCTGGTTTTAGTTGGGGAACAAAAGGTTTTCGTGTGACAAAAAAGGCCGATGGCGGCACACGAACTACTTTTTCAATTCCTGGAACTGGAATTTCTCATGTTAGTGATAAATCTGGTGGTTCTGGTTGTGTTACAATTTTAATCGTTTGGCCACTGAAACTCTGCTGGTGGATGATTTATGGTGTGTTTTGGTTGATGTGGCAAATGTGTTATTGGATGGTAAAGCTTTGTTTTGTTTTGCCTATCAAGCATTTGATTCCAATTGTCAAAAACAAAATGCAAGAAACCAAAGAAGACCAACCGCAAGACAAATAGTTTCTTATGCTACATAAAAACTGCTCACACTTAATCGGTGTGAGCAGTTTCTCTTATGTCATATTCAAAGCTTTAGGTGATTTCTTCAAAAGTAGTACGTTGGTAGTATGAAATGCAAAAAATCTTTGCATTTCGTGGTATAAGGTTGCATAGCTTGGGGTGTTCAATTCTTGCCGTGGCAGACGAAATTTACATTAATCATATTATCACCCATAATATAATACCATATTTTAAAAATTTTTCAATAGATTTGACTTTAGTTAAGTTTTAATATAAAATAATTTTGGTGATAAAATGAGTATAAATGATTATTTAATGACCGACTGCGATATTTTGGAGTTTGATACACTCGGCTCTACCAATGATAAGGTAAAGGAATTAGGGCTCAAAAACGCGCGGGAAAATACTGTGGTTATAGCCAAAACACAGACCGCGGGCAGGGGCAGAATGGGACGGCAGTTCTTTTCACCTGAGCAAAGCGGCGTTTATATGAGCATTTTACTTCGCCCAAAATTTTCTCCCGAAGACACGCTTTTTATAACGGTGGCGGCGGCGGTGGCTGTCAGCGAGGCACTTGATAGCATTTGCGGCACCGACACAAAGATTAAATGGGTGAATGATATTTTTATAAAGAATAAAAAGGTTTGCGGAATTCTCACCGAGAGCACTTTTACAGCCGACGGCTACTTCAGTGTGCTTGGTATCGGCATTAATCTCTACTCCCCCGAAAACGACTTCCCCGAGGAGATAAAGGATATTGCGGGCGCGGTGTATAATGCGCCCTGCGGTGAAGAAACACGAAAAAAATTAATTGCAGCAATTATTGATAAATTCAATTTCTTTTATAAGAATTTAATGAAAAAAGAATTTTTAAGTATCTATCGCGAGAAGTCAAATCTTATAGGTAAAAAGATTAAATATATACAGAACGGAAATGAAATTTTCGCCACTGTAGAGGCTATTGACGATAACGCGCATTTGGTTGTTAAAACAGCCGACAATAAAACCGAGCGCCTTTTCGCCGGCGAGGTTTCGGTTAGCCAAAGCATTTAAACCCGAACCAGCCTAAAAAGGCGGTTTTAAGGTGTCTTTGGGCTCATTGTCGCACCTGAAATAAAATTGCCCAACTTATCTTTGATAAGTTGGGCAATATAATTGCTTTTTAAAGCATTGTTCTTCTTAATTCTTCATTCGATTTTGGTGATAACAGCGCGGGGGCAATATCGAAAACGGTCTTACAGCCGCTCTCACCTTTTATACTCAGTCGATATGCCGCGCGGGCATAGGCGGCTATTACGCTTGCAGTAAACTCGGGGTTGGAATCGAGCTTTAGGCTATATTCAATAATATGTGTGTTTTCATTGTTCATACCCGTTTTGCCCGAGCGGATAACAAATCCGCCGTGAGGAATTCCCGAATGGTCGCGGTCGAGCTCTTGCTTCGTGATAAAATGCACAACCGTATCGTAATCGGCAAAATAGTTGGGCATTGTTTTGATTTCCTGCTCAATTCTTGCCTTATCTGCGCCCTCTGCCGCTACAACAAAACACTCGCGAAGATGCTTTTCGCGTGTAGTAAGCTCAGGCTCAGCGCCGCTGCGCACAGCCTCTAGCGCCTCATCTATCGGGATTGTATACTGCTTAGCGTCTACAACGCCCTCAATTCGGCGAATGGCATCGCTGTGGCCTTGGCTGACGCCCTTGCCCCAAAATGTATAATCCTTACCGTTTGGAAGCACGGCAGATGCATAAAGGCGGTTGAGCGAGAACATACCGGGGTCCCAGCCGCTCGAAATTATTGCCACCTTGCCGCCACTTTTAGCCGCCGCATCCACATTCTCGAAATGCTCGGGAATTTTAGCGTGGGTATCGAAGCTATCCACAACATTAAAATGCTCGGCATACTGCGGAGTCTGTTTGGGCAGGTCGGTAGCGGAGCCGCCGCAAAGAATTAACACATCAATTTTATCCTTAAAATTTAATATATCGTCGCAGTGCTTTACCTCTACCCCGCTTAAAACCTTAACGGTTTCAGGCGGACGGCGTGTGAAGACTGCCACAAGCTCTAAATCGGGGTTAGCCTTTACCGCGCACTCAATGCCGCGGCCGAGGTTTCCGTAGCCCATAATACCTATACGAATGCTCATAATATGCGCCTCCTTGAATTTACCTAAATATTATATTGCTTTTTTATCACAATTTCAACAGTATTGAAAAATTTTTTATAAAAGTGTATAATGGTTGCGGTGATTGTTAATGCAAACTGTTAAGCTATATGATGAAAACGCCTATCTTGCCGAGTTCTCGGCGAGAGTTTTATCCTGTGAGAAGCAAAATGACACATATATAATAGTTCTCGATAAAACCGCATTCTTCCCCGAAGCGGGCGGTCAAAAGGCAGATACCGGATTTATTGGCGAGGCGGCTGTGGTGGACACTCAGATTGAAAATGAGATTATTTACCACTATACCGACAAGCCTGTACCTGTGGGCAGTGCCGTAAACTGTAAAATTAATTTTGACGAGCGCTATAAAAAAATGCAGATTCACACAGGCGAGCACATAGTATCGGGCGTTATGCACAATATGCTCGGGCTTAGCAATGTCGGCTTTCATTTAGGTGACAGTGAAGTTACCCTTGATTTCGATGCCATACTAAACAGAGAGCAATTAGACAAGGTAGAAACCGCCGCTAATGAGATTATTTACAAAAATGTTCCCGTTCGGTGCTATTATCCAAGCAAGGCTGAGCTTAAAAGCATAGCCTACCGCAGCAAAAAGGAGCTTGAAAACGCTGTTCGTATTGTGGAAATTAAAGGGTATGACACCTGCGCCTGCTGTGCGCCGCATGTGAGCTTCACAGGCGAAGTGGGTATTATAAAGCTTACCCATTTTGAAAAACACAAAAACGGCACCCGAATTACTATGCTTTGCGCCCGCGATGCGCTGCTTGACTACCGTGAGAAATTCCGCAATGTTGCCGCTATTTCGGCTCTGCTTTGCGCAAGCCCAAACCAAACCGCCAAAGCAGTGAATGACCTTTTAGCCGAAAAGCAGGCATTATCGCACGAGATTACAGATTTAAAGCGCCGCTTAAATACGCTCAAAGCAGATGCGGTTGAAAAATCGGACGAGCCGCTCATAGTATTCGAAAACGGAATGAGTGTTGCCGATATGCGCGCCTTTGCAAATAAGGTAATACAAAAGCGCCCCGCGGTTTATATGTTTTCCGTATCAGAAAAAGGCGGATACACCTACCTTTGCGCGGGAGAAAATATGCGGGCATTTTTAGAAAAGCTGAGCCGCTTTGCAGGCGGTGGAGGCGGCGGTGACCGTATGATTCAGGGCACTGTTATGGCGAATGAAAAAGAAATAAGGGATTTTTTGGTCGGAAATATTGACAAATAAAATATTAATTGTATAATTAGTTGTAGCAGAGTAGGAAGCTGTGCGTTAGTGCCTGTCGGACGGGGAGTTGCCGATAGGACGAATGAATTTTCGCGATACCGCTTCCGCATCCCGCTGCTACAAACAAGGTACAAATATTTTGTAAATCTAACCCTGCTTGTAGCTACAAGGAGGGTTTTTTATATGCAAAAATTTTTAAAAGCGAAAAACTTAGGTAACCTTAAAATTATGATTACCGCTGCGGTATTTGCCGCAATAAGCATTGTTTGCGGCAAGTTTTTGGCATTTCCTATTGGCGAAACAATGCGTTTCAGTATTGAAAATCTGCCGCTATTGCTTGCAGGCTTTCTGTTCGGACCGACAGTAGGCGCCATAACAGGGCTTGTAGCAGATATTGTCGGCTGTATATTGCGGGGCTACGCCATAAACCCGATAATAACGGTGGCGAGCGTGTTTATCGGCTTTACTTCGGGCGCCGTGTTCTCACTGCTTAAAAAAGCGAATGTGCATTTGCGCATTATAATTGCAGTGGTTATCTGCCATTTAGTAGGCTCAGTTATTATCAAAACAATAGGGCTGAGTATTATTCTCGGCTACCCCTTTGCGCTGACCCTTATACAGAGGGTTATTAACTATATTATAGTGGCTTTAGCCGAATTTGCAGTTTTGGAGATACTGTTTAAAAACAAATCATTTATGAAAACCTTGGGAGCGCACAATGAATTATAACGAGGCTATAACATTTATACATTCGGTGAGCAACTACTTCTGCAAACCGGGGCTCAGCCGTATAACCGCATTATGTAATGCGCTCGGCAACCCGCAGAACTCTCTCCGTTTTGTTCATGTTGCGGGAACTAACGGCAAAGGCTCTTTCTGCGCCTTTTTATCGAGCATTCTGAGAAGTGCGGGTTACACCGTAGGCACCTACACTTCGCCCTATATTCTCCGCTTTAATGAGCGCATTGCCGTAAACGGTGAGCCGATTAGTGACACCGCTTTAGCTGAAATTTGCGAGGAAGTAAAGAATGCCTGCGACGGTATGGAGGATAAGCCCACAGAATTTGAGCTTATAACGGCAATCGGTTTTGAATATTTTAAAAGGCAAAAATGCGATATTGTAGTGCTTGAATGCGGACTTGGCGGTAGGCTTGATGCCACCAACATTATAAAAACGCCCGAGCTTTCGGTTATTACGGGCATTGATTTCGACCACCAAAATTTCTTAGGCAATACAATAAAAGAGATTGCAAATGAAAAGGCGGGCATTATTAAAAAGGGTGTTCCCTGCCTTTGGTGCGGAGATAACGACACGGCACTGAGCGTTATAAAAAAGGAAGCCGACGAAAAAGGCGCACCGTTAATCACCGTAAATCACGGCGAAACCGAGCTTTTAAGCGCCGATTTATCGGGCTCTCATTTAAACATTAAAAAGCACAAAAATGTGTTTATTCCACTGCTCGGCTCATATCAGCCGAAAAATGCCGCAAACGCCTGTGCGGCGGCGGAAGAATTGAAAAATAACGGCTTTAATATTACCGAGGAAAGTATTGCCGAGGGCTTGAAAAGCACCCGTTGGCAGGCGCGCTTTGAATGCTTGAGCACCGACCCCGTTATAATTTTTGACGGCTCGCATAACCCGCAGGGAGTTAAGGCGACGGTAGATAGCATAAAGCAGTATTTCGGCAACCGAAAGGTTAATGTTTTAAGCGGAGTTATGGCGGATAAGGACTATACATTTATAGCGAAAGCTGTAAGCGAAATCGCCGCTAAGATTTACTGTGTAACAGCCCCCAACCCGCGCGCGCTGAGCGCCCACGATTACGCCGCTACCTTTAAAGAGTGCGGTGCTAACGCCGAGCCGTATGAGAATATTCCCACCGCTATGCAAAGGGCAATAAGCGAAAGCAAAAAAAGCGGCGCCCCGCTTATCTGCTTAGGCTCACTTTATATGTACGCCGATATTTACAAATATTTAAAAGAGCAGTAAGGTTTACTGCTCTTTTTTCACACAAATTTAACCCCCGCATATTATATTAACGACAACTAAGTGTGAAAAAACACTCGTCAAAATATTATAAACGGAGGAAATTCTATGGCAGATTTTAATGAAACAAATAATGCCGGCTGTGACTTCAGAGAAGCCTGCTGCATTGATGCCGGCAGAGTTTACGATTCCTGCTGTGACCGCGACTGTCTTGAAGATTTGCGCTGCTTTTTCACAGCCGAGGCTCAGGCAAAGATTAATAATGCCGCAAGCGTAAAGCTTAGAAGTGCCGAGGTTGTAAGCGCATCAATTGATGTTGAGCCTGTAAACTTCAATCGCGGCTTTTATTCCTGCAATATCGCTTTCTATTTTGTGGTTGAGCTCGAAGTTTGTACATCGGGGCAGTGTTGTCCCACAATTGTTAAGGGTGCTACCTGTTTTAACAAGCGCGTGATTTTATTTGGCAGCGACGGTAATGTTAAGGTGTTTACAAGCGCCATAAATGCCCGCAGCTGCGGCTGTAACGATACCGCCGATTCTACCTCTAATATGCCGCGTTGCGTAGTTCAGAGTGCCCCGCCCATAGCCCTTTCAAGCCGTATGGGTGTTGTTCGCGACTGTTATGAGAGCATTTGCGTATTCCCGAAAGCCGTAACCGACATACTCGGCGGCAATGTTCAGACCGATGTTCCCGCCTGCACCCCCACAGTTTATGTAACACTAGGACTTTTCACGGTTGTTCAGCTAATCCGTCAGGTACAGATGCTCGTTCCCGTATACGACTTCTGCATACCCGAAAAACAATGCACCGACTCAAGCGACCAGCCGTGCGATGTGTTCCGTCGCATTAAATTCCCCACCGACGACTTCTTCCCGCCCCGCCCCGCCGATATTTCCGACGGCTGCGGTTGCGGTTGCACTGAGGAATAGGTTTTAAATCAAAAGGACGAAGAAAATTCTTCGTCCTTTAAATTTATTTATAGGCTGATAAATCGAGCTGTGAGAACTGATTATAAAAGTCTTTAAAGAAATCTATGATTTTTTGAACGCCACCAATCTCATTACTCTCGAAATTTACAGGCATTACGGGGTCGTGAACGCTCAGTCGCAGCAGCATCCAACCATACGGCGTGGTTATGCGCACACCCTCGCGGTTATCATCGGCAATTACGCAATCGGGGTTATTCTCCGCAAATTTTTCAAGCTCGGCTATAACATTGCTGCCATAGGCTTTGAAATCCTGTGCCTTAATATTCAGTCGAATTTCTCTTTCCTCGGCGGGCATTTCAAGGTTTTCTAACATTGCGTCAATTTCATTTCCGCGGGCAACCTCAATAACAATTTTTGTTGCAAGATATGCGCCGTCATCAAGAAAATAGTTTTCCCTTAGCGCTGCGTGACCACTCGTTTCAATAGCCAACGGGCAGTTAACGCCCTGAGCATTTAGCTCAATAGCCTTATTGATTACATTTTTATAGCCGCGCTTGTAGCGGTAGTGGCTACCGCCTAAATCATTATTTATAAACTTCTTTAAGCCGTCGCTCGTAACAGAGTCGGTAACAATAGTACCGCCCTCATTACCCTTTAATGCTATAATTGCCGCTAAAGCTATAAGGCGGTTGCGGTTAATTTCATTACCGCTTTTATCAACACAGCCTGCCCTGTCAACATCGGTATCGAATATAATACCGAGGTCGGCTCCTACCGCCTTAACAGCCGAGCAAATGCTCTCCATTGCTTCTTTGTTTTCGGGGTTGGGAATGTGGTTTGGGAACATACCGTCAGGCTCTAAGAACTGGCTGCCACAGGTATCAGCGCCCAAAGGCTTTAAAACCTTTTCGGCATAAAAGCCGCCTGCACCATTGCCCGCATCTACTATTATTTTCTTGCCCTTTAGCGGCTGGGACTCTTCGGTTACGCCGAGCGAGTCACAGATGTTCTTGCGTAAAATTCCCGCGTATGTAGTCATAAAATCGATTTTTTCCACACTTCCGTCGGCAACGGGGCCGCGTTTACCCTCATGAGCGGCGACTACGATATCTGCAATATCGGAAGAATCAAGTCCGCCGTCGCGGGTGAAAAATTTAAGACCGTTTCTATCAAACGGATGATGCGAAGCGGTTATCTGAATTGCGGCATCAACCCCAAGTTCTACCGTAGTCATAAACATAGCAGGTGTGGAGGATAGCGCACAATCGTACACCTTTACTCCCGCTAAAATAAGCTCTGATAATGCCGCCGTTTTAATGCGCTCGGCTGAAATGCGGGAGTCGTGACCGATGGCAACGCTCAGCTCGCTCGGCTTTTTGCCCGTCTTTTCGGCTACCCATAGAATAAAAGCGGCGGTGATATCCTTAACGGCAGCATCGGTAAGATTTACGGCTTTACCGCCAAGGTCACAGGCAACACCGCGAATGTCGGTACCGCTTTTCAGCTCATTGTAATTCATAATAATCTCCTATCTAATCATACCGCTAAAGTATGCCGCCGCGAAATAGCCGATAGCTATTAAAATCAGCGCGCAGGCAGTAATAATTACCGTTTTTATAAACACGGTTTTAGCGGTTTTTGATTTGTTTTCGGTTATTTTCATATTATCAACTCCAAACCTATTATGCACAGTTTGGAGAAAATACATACAGAGGTGGTTTTATGCTTTGCAAAATTCAAAAAATATCTGTTGCGGAATTTGAAGATTCTCGCACACTTATGCGCGCCCTTATTTCCTTTCGCAAAACGCGTGGGAAATTTCATGCCGATTTGTATGAATACCTAGGCAAATACCGCCTTGTTATCCACTCCCCCGCAAATTTAAGGCTTGATTTTTCGGGCAAGAAAAGCACCTACCTTGAATTTTTTAAAACGGTTGAGTATGGGGATTTGATTTTAAGCAGCTGCTAGATAATGTAAGGGCGAATGCGCTCATCCGCCCGCAGGACTATAAGAGTGATTATCCCAAATTTTTAATTTCCTTAGCCGTAGCTTTCATATCTTCTGCAGAGAAAATGTAGTTGCCTGCCACAAGCACAGTGGCACCCGCCTCTACTGCTAAGGGGGCAGTTTCTTTATTTATGCCGCCATCTACCTCAAGCTCAATGTTGAGCCCTAATTCGGCAGCCTTGTTTTTAAGCTTTGTAAGCTTATCAAGCGCGCTCGGCATAAACTTCTGTCCGCCAAAGCCGGGCTCAACGCTCATTACAAGCACCATATCACAAAGGGGTAAAAACTCATAGATTTCTTCGGGGCTTGTGCAGGGCTTAATTGTAAGGCAGGATTTACAACCGAGCTGCCTTATCTCTTTTAAAGTTGCGGCAACATCGCTGCCTGCCTCGTAATGAAAGCCTAAATAGTCCGAAACGGCGGCAAATTCCTTTATGTAGCGGTGGGGACGGTCAATCATTAAATGTACATCGAGCGGTACGGTTGAGTGCTTTTTGATTGAGCTTATAACGGGTACTCCAAAAGAAATATTCGGCACAAAAATACCGTCCATAACATCGAGGTGGAGCATATCCACACCCGCATCCTCAAGTCTTTTAATATCTTCTTTAAGGGTTAAAAAGTCGGCAGTTAATACCGAGGGTGATAACTTTACCATTTCATTTTCCTCCGATAAATTTCTATATTTACTCTTTTCTTGTATCCTCTTGACCGCGGTAAACTATAAATTTGCAGAAAAGGAATTCAAGCACAAAGTTTGAGAGCATTGTAACGGCTAAAACTATGTATTCATTAATCCCGCTGCCCTCAGCTATGTTGCCGAGAATGGTGGAAACGGGTGTGAAAACCAAATAGAAAAGCCCCACCTTTAGCATTGCTACGGGCACATTTGCCGCCGATTTAAAGGTATAACGGCGGTTGAGTGTGAAATTCCATAAAATTGAAAGTATTAATGAAATCAAGTATGCGGGCCAATATTTTAATTTAACAAGCTCATTAAGCAGCGTGAAAGAGCCCACCTGAATAATACCCGCCGACACCGAAAACAGTGTAAATTTAACTGCTTGCCAGAAAGATTTATTTTTCATAACAATCCTCTACAAAAGTTTTTCCAAAATTTTAATCGCATCGGATAATTTATCGACACTTGCTAAGAGCTGCGCCTTTATTTCATCTGAAATTATTCCAACATCAGGCACAGAAATCGCCCGCATTCCTGCCGCAAGCGCGGCGCGAAGCCCATTCTCGGAATCTTCAAAAACAATACAGTCTTTGGGGTCTGCACCGATTTTTTCTGCCGCCAGCAGAAAAATATCGGGCGCTGGCTTACCGTTTACTACCATTTCTCCGCCAACAGTGGCTTCGAAATAGTCAAGGGCGTTAAGTTGACCGAAATTCCGTTCTATCGAGGAGGTTTTTGAGCCCGATGCCACCGCCATTTTAACGCCGTGAGCTCTCAAAAAATCGAGCAGCTCGAACATACCCTCTTTTTCCTTCATAACGCGGTGTTTATGGGAGTATTGGCGTGCTGTTTCGTTAAAGAGCGCAACATCAATATCGGGTGCATTCTCGGCTAACACCTTATTCCAGCCTGCCTCGTTCATACCGCAGACCGATGGTATAAGTCTGCCTAGGTTTTCGTACCCCTGAAGCTGACCTGCGTAATCCCACGCGGGTACGGCAATTCGTTGGGTATCAAGCAGAGTGCCATCCATATCGAAAATAACGCTGAACATAAATCCATCCCCTTTGATAATTTATTTTAACATAAAATAATATATATTTCTACATAAAAGAAAAATATTTATAAAAATGCGGCGTGGTTTATTGGGATTAAATTACTTGTCAGCTGCAGATCTTCTCTTTCTATCGACTACGGTGAGTGTAATCGCAGGTATCGCACTTGCCGTTGTTATCTTCGTCTGCGTGTTCTTTCCAGCACCATAACGATGCCCAAGACAACCGCAATCATTCTTTTCACGAAGAATTTCTTATTCATATTGAAGCCTCCGGTCTAAAAGTATCGGTTGTTTCTTTTCGGCGGTTCAGCGCCCCTGCAATCATAGCTTGCACACGCTTTTGCACTAATACAATTATATCATATGCCTTTGCTGTTCTGAATGCTTCTTGATGAAAACAGTAAGTTGCTCCAAAAAATTTACAATTAAAAAACGCAGCAGAGTGTGTGGCTCTGCTGCAGTGGATATTATTGATTCACTTAAAGTTGCAAAACGATGTTGTGTCCAGCGGACACAAACACAAAAA
>JAZNXU010000003.1:0-1911 GCA_045594065.1 Acutalibacteraceae bacterium | reverse complement strand
ATGCCGAAGGCCGAATATGAGCTGCTCTCCGAAAGCATTAAAACCGTTCGGATTGATGCAACAAAATCGACTGTTAGATTTATGCTGCTCAAATCCAATAAGGAAGATCTTGATGAAGCTGTTTCATCGCTGAATGTATACCGTTTGGCATTACCACAACTTTCTACAAGTGAGATGAAGCAACAACTCTTGGAGCTTAGCGCTCGCATAGATGCAATTGACGAAACGATTGCCTCTAACGCTTGCTATATTGAGAGCATTAAGAGATCCGTTCAAGCTACCGAAAAGGAAATCGAATTTGAAACCTACGCTACGGGTATGGTAGATGAAAATTTATCACCCGAAAGCAAGGAGCCGCTTTCCATTTCCTATTTCACAGGGTATATTGAGGCTGAAAATCTTGATAGGCTCAAGCAAACAGCTGAAAGCAATTCGTGGGGACTCCTCGCGGAAGAACCCAAGGAAGAAGACAACGTTCCCACCAAGCTTAAAAACAACAAGTTTGTTAGTCTCATTTATCCGCTGACCGACTTTTTGGGCACCGTTCCCGGATATTTTGAGTACGATATTTCGAGTTGGTTCTTGGCGTTTATACTTATATTCTTCGGAATTATTTTCGGTGACGGAGGGTACGGATTGCTCATTTGCGGTATAGCGGCAATCCCTATTATTAAATCGCTTATTGCTAAAAAGCAGATTTCGCCTATGTTTTTGCTTGTGGGACTATTCGGGCTCTCAACTGTTCTGTGGGGAACGCTTACTTGCACCTGGTTTGGACTCGCTTCGGAGCAGTTGCCCGATTGGTTAAAAAGTTTATCCATACCGGTCATTTCAAACGTGTATGCGGATAAGATTTGGAGCCTACCTTGGACTCCCGATGGTGTGGGACTTACCACAGCTCAAAATCTACAGATATTCTGCTTCTCTCTGGCTCTGATACAGCTTACGGTGGCACATATAAAAGGTGTCATACGACATAAGGGTTCCATCAAAATGCTTGGTGATATCGGCTCGATATTACAACTTTTAGGTATCTACTATTTAGTGCTAAGCCTTGTTGTAAACGCCGAGGTGTTTAGCTTTGGACTGGTTATCGGCGGCGTTCCCATAGGAACAGTGGCTATTGCACTGATAGGTTTGGGCTTTGTTCTGAGTTTCGTATTTTCAAACTATGAAGGAAGCATTATTAAATCCATACTTTCAAGCCTTACCAATATTGTATCGGTTTTGCTTGGCGTGGTAAACGTGTTTTCGGATATCGTTTCGTATATACGACTTTGGGCTGTCGGCCTTGCAGGTGCCGCAATTTCTGCTACCGTTAATGAGCTCGCAGGACCGTTACTTGGTAACTTTATGTTTATGATACTTGCCATCATTCTATTGGTGTTTGGACACGGACTGAATATGATCTTAAACATTCTTTCCGTTATCGTTCACGGAATCAGACTTAACACCTTGGAGTTCTCCTCGCATTTAGATATGTCGTGGAGTGGGCATAAATTTAAACCATTTAAAGAACAAATTGATTAAAAGGAGAATCATCATGAATTTAGGATTATTAGCAACAGCATTGGCAATGGGTATTGCCGCAATCGGCTCGGCTATTGGTATCGGTATTGCGGGTCAGGCTTCAATTGGTGCTTGGAAAAAGTGCTACATGAGCAATAAGGCGGCGCCGTTTATTCTTACTGTTTTTGCAGGTGCGCCTCTTACACAGACCATTTACGGCTTTCTTTTGATGCAGCAGATGAAGGGTTCCTCTGCTGACCCTGCCTTTTTGCTCGGTCTTGGAATTGCATCCGGTGTAGCTATGGCTTTTTCGGCTGTTTTTCAAGGCAAGGCCGGTGCTGCAGGTGCAGATGCATTAGCTGAAACAGGAAAAGGCTTTTCACAGTAAGTCGGAGGCCAAGC
>JAZNXU010000002.1:0-75410 GCA_045594065.1 Acutalibacteraceae bacterium | reverse complement strand
AATATTAACAATGTTGTAAACAGTGGTACCTGGGATCGTATTTTCATTACTTCACAGTATATGACAGATTCCTACGACTTTGGCAAGATGAACGTTAATTTAGAGGTTAACGGCGGTACTATTGGTACAATCGGTCTACATTATGGACAGAGTAATAAAGGCTTCCTTAATATTGATGGTGACGTAAATTATACCGTTAACGGCGGTACTATCAAAAACCTTATTATTGGTAACTATGCTTATGAAAGCTCTATGAACATTAAGGGTGATGTTATTTACACCGTTAACGGCGGTAATATAACAAACATTCAGTTCCATGAAACCAGCACAATGGCATATACCAGAGCTTCCAGCACCCTTACTGTAGGTCAGACCTATAAAAACGGTAATATGGCATTAATTATTAACTCTAAGGGCTTAGAGAGCAAAGCAACCTTTGGAGTTCCCGAGCAGTTTAAGTATGCAGGCAAATATAGCGAAGATAAAAAGTTTATTGCCGTTATTAACAACTGGGAAACCGGCAAGGTAGGCTTCTCTCAGTATTATTACCCTCAATATCTTGATTATATAATTGCAGTAACAAATGGTAGTGCAACACCTGTGTTCGAGGACACTACTGCTGGTGACCATACAACCAGCACACTTAAAGGCTTTACTATCACTCCCGATGAAACAGGTGTAGATATAAAGGTTTTAGTAAATGGTGATGAAGTTAAGCCCGATGAAAACGGCATTTACGATTTATCGGCTTACGCAAAGGGAGGCGAAAAGGCCTCCGATATGATTTCGGTTGTTGTAGGCTCGATAAAGAAACCAGTTGTTACAACAAATTCTAGTTTCACTCCCAGAAGTGATGAAATAAGATTTAATGATTTTAAGTCGGCTATCAACTATTTAGGCGAGGATGGTGGAACAATTTATGTTTACGGCAGCTTTGTTGAAACCTCTAACTATTCCAATTCAGTTACTTCGGATAATAATTTTGAGGGTACAGTTGATAATCGTGGCAAAATAATAATTGCCGGCTATGATAACGATGCTGCAAAAGGCTCATTTATTAATGGTATTGAGGGTATTGTACCTCTTAAAGGCGAGCTTGAGTTTCAAAACATCGGTCTTGGTGTAAATTCCTCTGCTTACAGATCGTTTGCTTTCAACGGCTACACCGTAACCTATGGTACAGGTACCAGCTTAACCACCGATTCGTCTTACAGCGGCAACGGCATATATATTGGTACCCGCTTTGCCGGCATAACAAAAATGAGTAACGTTATAAATAGCGGTACTTGGAGCAGGATTTATATTACATCTCAATCGGCACCCTATAACCACGATTACGGCGATTTTGATATTGATTTAACCGTTAACGGCGGCACAATAGGCGCCATAGGTTTGGGTTACGAATGGACTACCAACGGTATAAATACTATAAACGGAAAAGTTAACTATACTATAAACGGTGGTAATATTGAAAGACTTTACATTGGTAACTATGCTTATTCAGGCATTCTTAATATAAAGGGTGATATTACATATACCGTAAACGGTGGTAACTTCACTAAAAATCAAATTCAGTTTAGTGAAAGTGGTATAACCGCTTATACTAGAGAATCAAACGCATTAACCTACGGTGGCACTTATAAAACAGGAAACATTACTTTAATAGTAAACTCTAAGGGAATTAGTAATGAATCGGTTGTGGGTGTTAATGTAAACAGTGAGTTTAAATACGCCGAAAAGGTAGATGACAGCAAGGTTTATACCGCTATAATTAACAACTATGAATCAGGAAAAGCGGTATTTGGTACTTCATATCATAATCAAGATTATCTTGACTATGCAATTACAGTAACAGGCGGTAAGGCAGAGCCTGTATTTGCAGAAACTACCGAGGGCGACAATACCACAAGCACGCTTCAGGGCTTCAAAATTACACCTGATGCTAGCGGTGCTGCTGTGAGAGTAAATGGTGATGTTATAGAGCCTGAGAGTAACGGACTTTATGATTTATCTGCTTTAAAGGGCTATAAAGAGAATGGAGTTATTTCCATTACATTTGGAGAGCTTAAAATTCCTGTTGTAACCACCGATTCAAGCTTTGTGCCTAAAGATAATGAAATGGTGTTCACTTCATTCAGTGAGGCTATTAACTATTTAGGCAAGGCTGGCGGAACTGTTTATGCTTACGGTACTAATTTAATCTCTGTTAACAATTTCGAGGGTAGCGTTAAAGAACGCGGAAAAATCACAATTACCGCTTACGGTGATAAAGCCGAAAATGCCTCGGTTATAAACGCCATTGAGGGCATAGTGGCGCTGCGCGGTGAAATTGAATTTGAAAATATTGGTCTTGGTCTTAATAATAGCAATTATAGGTCTTTCGCTTTCGACGGCTACACCGTAACCTATGGCGAGGGCGTTCAAAAAACCACCGATTCTGCTTACAGCGGTAAAGGCCTGTATATTGGTACCCGCTTTAAAGGTATCAATACAATGAACAATATTGTAAATGGCGGAACATGGGATAGGATTCATATTACTTCTCAATCGGCACCCTATAACCACGATTACGGTGATTTTAATATCGATTTAACCGTTAACGGCGGTACCATTGGCAATATAGGCCTCGGCTACGAATGGTCTACAGACGGTATAAATAATATAAACGGAAAAGTTAACTATACAATAAACGGTGGTAATATCGAAAGATTGTTTATAGGTAACTACGCTTATTCGGGAATTCTCAATATTAAAGGAGATGTTACATATACCGTTAACGGCGGTACCTTTAAAAATATTTTGTTCGCGCAACCGCAAGTTAAATCCTATAAAACGCTTGATCGCAAAGCTCAAATGGGCAACCTTGCCTTAGTTATTAACTCGGCAGACCTTGATAATGAGAAAAATGCACCTGCATCGGTAAATGTTCAGGAGTCTTTCGAGTATATAGAGAAAGTTTCAAGTGATAAAGTATTTATGATGGTTGTTAACAACTACGAATCAGGCAAGGTGATAATTGGTAACAACTATAATGTTCAGGATTATCTTGATTATTTCATTACTGTAACAAACGGTAAGGCGCAGCCTGTATTTAAGGAAAAAGTCGCGGGTGACTCTACCTCTAGTGTTCTTGTTGGATTTAAGCTTTCGGCAAATTCCTCGGGTATGACACCATACTTGAACGGTAAAAAGCTAACAGCCAATGCTGACGGTATTTATGATTTATCGTCCTATGCTGTAGGCGGCTATAAAGAAAACGGCATTATGGGAATAGTGTTCTATGCTGGTAGCGACCCGTCTAACAACATCAACAATTATATTGTTTCAGATATAGACGGTAACTATTATTCGTTAACAGGCTACAACGGCATAGGCGGCGACCTTATTATTCCCGCAAACGGAAATACCGGCACGCAAACTTTAATGCCGATATATTCTATTTCTTCGTCGGCGTTTAAAACATCGGCAAGTAATATTTCCTCGCTCACAATCTCAGAGGGTATTGCCGTAATCGATGAAGCTGCTTTTTCAAGTGCTGTAAATATGAAGAAGCTTATCTTGCCAAACTCCTTGAAAATCATCGGTAAAGAAGCTTTCTTAAACAGCGGCATTACAGGCACACTCACAATACCGCAAAATGTTATAAGCATTGGCAGAGATGCTTTTGTTGGCTGTGATGAAATTACAGAGGTTTACTTTATGAATGCGAATACCGTTATTACTGCGGGTTCGATTCCTAAGGGTGTCACGATTTACGGTATTGCAGGCTCAACAGCCCAGACCTATGCTAACACTAACAACCTTACCTTTGTGGAGATTGATGCTCCGACACCGGAGGAAGTTACCGATAACGGAAACTATACATTTACCGTAACAGACGGAATCATTACCGGCTATGAGCGTAAGGATAGCACCAAACCCTATAGCTTAAAAGTAACAATTCCTGCAACCGTTAACGGTGTCACCGTTACAGGTATTGGCGAGAATATCTTCGAAAAAGGTGCAGAGCTAAGTTCAGTTTATGCGGTTGTAATTTCCGAGGGTATTGCAACAATCGGTGATTATGCGTTCCAGACTGCGCTGAAACTTACTTATGTATCTTTACCTGAAAGTATCACAACAATTGGAAGAAGTGCATTTCAGGATACAACACTCGTTGGCGACATTGTATTAGGTAAAAATGTAAGCAGTATTGGTATGATGGCGTTCAAGGGCTGTAATTATCTTTCGTCGATTACGGTGGAGAATAAAGCTTGCGTAATTAAATCAGCTGCTTTCCCCAATGGTGTTAAATCCTTTACGCTCTACGGTTACACTGATTCTACAGCCGAAGCGTACGCAGAGAGTAACAATATAGCATTTGTGTATCTCGACGGTGGTCCTGCTACCGAAGATCCCATAACAGATGAAAAAGACCCCGATAAATTTGTTGGTGATCCACTTGATCCGGTACCCGATAAGGAAGCACCTGACAATACGGTATCTGTGATCCACAATTCGAATATCACAATGTTACTGATAATCACTATCGCAATGCTTGGACTTATGCTGTTAGTTATAGGCGGATTTATGTTTATGATTATCATCACTAAAAAGCGCGAACAGGAAGCGGTTCAGTAAAATATACCGTTAAATATTTAATACAGCAAGATATTTTATGTGAAAACAGGCGTTATGCCTTAAAATAAAATTTCAAAAGGAGAATTATTATGAAAAAATTTTTATCACTTTTAGCAGTTTTAGCCTTAGTGCTTTCCTGCACGGTTATGGGCATTGGTACAGTAGCTTCTGCTGCTGAAGAGAGCCCCGAAGAGGATTTTCTTGTGTACGATGGTATGCTTGAAGAGTATGTGGGCGCAGGCGGAGATGTTGTAATTCCTGCGTCATTAGGTATTGTAGAAATTGGTGAAAGAGCTTTTTATGAAAATGAAGACATTGTGTCTTTAGTAATACCCGAGGGTGTTGAGGCAATAGGTAGTTTCTGTTTTTACGCTTGTAAAAACTTAGAAAAGCTAACCTTACCTTATTCGCTTTATGAAATAGGTACACACGCATTTTCACAAACCGCACTTACCGAAGTTACTATCCCCGGAAATGTTGACTATGTGCCTTATGGCTGTTTTTCCGGTTCTTCACTTTTAAAGGATGTTAAGCTTTCTTACGGTGTTAAAGAAGTTTGGACCGGTGCATTCAATACTAATTCAATTCAAAAAATAGTATTCCCCGAAACCGTTGAGGTAATTTGCGGACATTCCATGACTCTTTGTAAAGATGCTTCTGTAGGCAGAATTGAAGTTTATATTTGTAACCCTGATTGCGAAATCGGTGTAGCTTCTGATAATATTGACAATGTTAAAAAAGGCGCTTGGGATAAGGAAGTGACTCCTTGGTCACACAACACAGTACATGAAGCTGTTTTCAATGTTTATGTTGTAAAGGATTCTAAAGCTCATAAAACATTAGAGGAAAAGGGTAAGGCTTGGATGGCAGCCGACACAGGCGGCGCACAGGACGATATTTTAAGAATTCACGATGAAGATCAGTCTTTCTTTGATGAGCTGCCTGAAAACCAGAAGGATTTCGGCATTCAGAAGCCCGTTCAGACAGGCACTGAGGACCCCTCAACAGGTGAAAATCCCACCGACACAACACCCGGCGGCAGCACTGGTAGCCAAAATGGCACCACTCAAAATAATACAAACACAAATAATAATAATGGAGTTAATGGTGACAACAGCTTAACAACCATTCTTATAGTTGTAATTGCAGCTGTAGCTGTTATCATTATCGCAGTGATTATTGCTATGGTGATTTATTTATCAAAAAGCAAAAAACCTGCTAAAAATGCCGCGAGTACCGAAGATGAAATACGAGCAAAAATAAAGCTTGAGGAAGAAATTCGCGCTAAATTATTAAAAGAAACGCAAGAAGAGGCAGTTGCTGAAACAGAGCAAGCTGTAGAAGAAAATAGCAGCGACGCCGAATAATATCAATAGGAGATATTGTTATGAAAAACAATTTAAAGAGAATTATTGCTGCCGTTTTGGCTGCCGTTATGGTTTTATCTCTTGCTGCCTGTAACGGTGGCGGAGAGCCGGCAAATAATGACGGTGCTGCAAGTACAAATAAGTACACAAATGTAGCTACCTTTGATTCTGATGCGTTTATTGCTTCCGTGCCCGCTGAATTAAGGGGTACAACGCTCACTTTTTTAAACTGGTATAACCCCGATGATCGTGCTGCCGAAAAAGCAAATATAGAGGCTTTCGAAAGCGCCAGCGGTATTAATGTAGAGGTTATTAACACCGCTTACGGAAAGGAATATAACGATAAACTTGCAGGACTTGTAGCAACAGGCAGTGCACCCGATATTATTCGTATGTCGGAGCCTCAGATGGCTTGGATGAAATATCTGCAGCCTATTACAAACTCAGGCTATGACTTTTCTGATGATGCTTGGAGCACAGATGTTAAGGATTTATATTCTGTAGGCGGTATTCAATATGCTGCTAACCTTTCTTACACACCTTTTGTGTTGTTCCAAACTATGGTATATCATACAGACACTATGGAGGAGTTCGGTTTTGAAGATCCATGGGAGCTCTACAAGAAAGGTGAATGGACCTGGCAAGAATTAGAAAAAATGTGTTCCGCATGGATAAAACAGGGTCCTGATTACTACGGCGTTGCGACAGGCCACTACGGTATGATAGCCGAATCCGCAGGACTTGATTTTATGAAATATGATGGAAGTAAGTGGAGTGCAAACCTCTACGATGCTGATTTGCTGGACATTTGGAGATTTACCTTAGAGGGTAGAGATAACCGTTATTATGTTCAGGGTACGAATACCACATTTGATGCTACTAAGCACAAAGCGCTGTTCGCATATACCGATTCAACCGGTCTTGAGGCTTCTTCTGTATATAATGAGAAAATTAAAAGACGCGGTGTATTCGGCGTGGCTCCAATGCCGAAATTTGAGGGCAAGGATTATTACGCAGGTGTTACCGAGCTTGTAGGTTTTGGTATGCCGATTGGCGCCAAAAACCCGAAAGCTGTACCTTACTTCATTTCTTGGTACGGCAACCTTGGTAAATATGATATGGATACTTATTTCTACAACGAGCAGTCGTGCGAAGTTTTTGAAGCTTTAGTATCAGAGCCAAACCGTTTTCTAAGTATGTCAGAATCATTGTTTGTTTTTGAAGCCAATGATGGATTTATATGGAGTCTTTTCACCCATGCAGCTTCTTCACAAATTACCGGTTATATTCAAACTTACGAGTATTTGTGTCAGGATGCTTTAGCCAAGCACAACGATGTTCTTGCTAATATGAATAAGTAAATTTAATAAAAGTCTTCAAAATAGAAATAGGTGTTCCAAATGTTAGAAAAAGATTTAAGAAAGCTATTAGAAGATATGTCGCTTGAAGAAAAAATTGGCGAGCTTCATCAAATGCCCGGTCAGTTTTATAGCGACACTAGTCCTGTTACAGGCATAAATGCTAAATTACAGTTAAGCCAAAATGAAATTGATGTTATCGGTTCGGCAATCAATGTTCAGGACCCCGAGCGAATCATCAAAATTCAAAAAGAGCATATAGAGCGTCATCCGCATCATATCCCGATGATGTTTATGCTTGACATTATCCATGGTTATGGAACAATTTGGCCCATTCCGCTAGCCCAAGCCTGCTCGTTTGATACGGAACTTGTAGGGGATATGGCGAGAGCCACCGCGGCGGAAGCCTGCGCTTCGGGTTTACATTTAACCTTTTCACCTATGGTAGACCTTTGCCGCGATGCCCGTTGGGGACGCGTTATGGAGGGCTACGGTGAGGACACATATCTGAATTCTGTTATGGCAGAAACCGTTGTTAAGGGTTATCAAGGTGACGATCTCACAAAAGAGGGAACTATCACTGCTTGTGTTAAGCATTTCGCTGGTTACGGTGCAGTAGAATCGGGCCGCGAATACAACAGCGTTGACGTTTCAGAAAGAACGCTTCGTCAGTACCATTTCCCGTCTTATAAGGCTGCGTGCGATGCAAAAGCAGGTATGGTTATGTCGGCATTTATGTCTATTGGCGGTGTTCCTGCAACGGGTAATAAATGGCTGATTAAAGATGTTCTTCGTGATGAATGGGGATACGAGGGCGTTGTAGTTACAGATTACGGCTCAATCAACACAATGCAGGGTCATTGCATTGGCTACAAAGACGAGCATTTATCAAAACTTGCGATGGATGCTACAATTGATGTTGAAATGTGTGTAGACCGTTACAGAAAAGGCTTGCCCAAGCTTCTTGAGAGCGGCGAAATCACAATGGAGCAGATAGATAAAGCGGTTTGGCGTGTACTTACCCTTAAAAACCGTTTAGGTTTGTTCGAAAACCCCTACCGTTTTGCCGATCCTGAAAAGGCAAAAGAGCTTATCAACTGTAAAGAGTATCTTGATTTAGCTCGCAAGGCTGTAAGTGAATGCTCGGTACTGCTTAAGAATGATGATAAGATTTTACCGCTCGATGCCAAAGGTGGTAAGATTGCATTAATTGGTCCGTTTTTAGATAACACTCAAACACTCGGAGGTTGGACCACCCGTAATGTTGAGCGTATACCCACTAAGAGCGTTTCTCAAGCAATAAGAGAGCGTTATCCTGATGCTGATTTTAGCTTCACAAAGGGTAGTTGGATGCTTGGTCTTGAAAATTCTTCCGAAGCGATTGTTCACAGAGTTTTCGGCAGCAGCGTTCAGACCGATGAAGAAAAGCGCAAGGCGGAGATTGCTGAGGCAGTAGAGGCAGCTAAAAATGCTGATAAAGTTGTTATGTTCTTGGGCGAACACCCGGCTACCGGCGGTGAGCTTTGCTCAAAGCTTTTCCTCAAAATCCCCGCAATTCAGATAGAACTGTTTGAGGCTGTAAGTGCTGTTAACGATAATATTATTGTAGTACTCTTTAATCATCGTCCGCTTGATTTGCGTAAAATTTCCGAAAAGGCTAAGGCAATTCTCAGCGTTTGGTATCCGGGCCTTATGGGTGCAGAGGGTATTACCGATATGCTTTTCGGCACCACCGCCCCCACAGGCAGACTCACAATGAGTTTCCCGTATGCAGTAGGTCAGTGTCCGATATATTATAATAACCTGCCTACCGATCATTCGGCCGAGTTTTTGAATGACTTCATCACTAAATATATTGACGGTCCTATGGTGCCGCTTTATAAGTTTGGTGAGGGTCTTACATACACTGAATTCGAATACGGTGAATTGAAACTTAATAAAGAAAAGATAGGCGAGGGCGAAAGTTTAAAAGCCAGCATCACCGTTAAGAACATAGGTGATCGCGACGGTACCGAAACAGTACAGCTTTATATTCGCGACCGCTGGGCAAGTGTTTCACGCCCCTATAAAGAGCTCAAAGGCTTTAAGCGTGTTGACATTAAAGCCGGTGAGACGGTAGAAGTCGAATTTGAAATAAATCCCGATATGTGCCGTTTCCACAATGTAGAAATGGATTATGTATGGGAGCCAGGTGAAATCTGGGTATACATCGGTCACGATAGCAGAGTAGAAGACCACAAAACATTTGAACTTGTATAAAATTAATGTGGCAGATTAAACCTCTGCCACATTAATTATTTAAAAGGACTTATTTATTATGAAATTAGCAAATGAAAAGCAAATAAAAGAAATTGAAATTTTAGCTAAAAACAGGTTGGCGGAAATTTTAAATACAGAATCAAGCCACTATGAGGGCAAGAATACATATTATGTTGATTCGCAAAACGGATGCGATGAAAACGACGGAAAATCTCCAAATACCGCATGGCGCAGCCTTTCAATGGTGGGCACAGCGGACCTGAAATACGGTGATGTTGTGCTGTTCAGGCGCGGCTGTGTTTTCCGCGGACATATGGATGCCGTAAATGGCGTTACATATTCTGCCTATGGCGAGGGCGAAAAACCGTGCCTCTATGGTTCTATAAACGCTTCCGATCCGCACCTGTGGGTGCCTACAAGATGGGAAAATGTGTGGAAATTCCGCGATAAAATTGCGTATGTTCACGATGTAGGAAACATTTTCTTTGGCGAAAATGATGACCTTTGGGGTGTTAAGGTTTGTGAAAACACCGCAGAGCAAGAGCGTTGTGATATGGGCAATAACAAAAACTGCGAAGCATTTAACGGTCGACAGGTTGTTCACCGCGAGCGCGGTAAATGGAACGGTCCGCAGGACCTTAAGGGAGACCTTGAGTATCTGCACTGCATTCACGATGAGTTTTTGTATTTGTATTGTGCAGAGGGTAATCCTGCAAAGGTGTTCGGCAAAATTGAGTTGTCACTAAGACAGGCAATTGTAAACGCTGCTGTGCGTCCTCCAAGAGATATAACATTTGATAATATCTGCTTTAAATATTCCAATTTTGGAATAGGTCTCAGCACAACATATAATTTAACGGTGCGTAACTGTGTGTTTGGTTGCATAGGCGGCTCGTCAATGTTTGTTGAGGCAAGTAAGCAAAAGCGCCCGTCGCCATATAACAGCCACGATGTAACTCGCTACGGTAATGCTATAGAGATTTACGGCGTTTGTGAAAATATGGTGGTCGAAAATTGTTATTTTTATCAGATTTATGATGCTGCCATCACTTCTCAGGTGCATATAGCGGAATTAACCGAAGACAGCATTATGAATGGTGTTGTATGGAGAAATAATTTGTTTGATAAATGTCATTATTCTTTTGAATTATGGCTTTGCCCGAGAGAAAAGAGCACTAAATACCGTGCTGCTATGCGTAATGTCGATTTAAGCGGTAATATTTGCCTTAATAATGGCTACGGACACGGCAATACACGCGGTGACCGCGACGACTGCTTTATTTACAGTGGTGGCTTTGCAACCACCAATTGCGAATACGAAAACTGTCATATTACCGATAATGTTTTCTTTAACGGACGTATAACGAATTTCCGCGGTTTTAATTTGGGCAATGAGGCATTGAAGTTTTATAACAATAAAATTTATTCAAACGCATTAATTGCCACCACTTCAAGCGAGTTAAAGTTCGGTTGCGGTAATTTTAAAAATTACGAGCCAACCGACGAAAACTTGAATAAATTCATAGAAAGTGGAATTTTTGGAGATAACGAATATTTAATGCTCGAAAAAGATGACAGTTCATTTGAACCTATTATTAAACTTTAAAGCATAATGTATGGGCGGATATTATCCGCCCGGTTTTTAGCGCTTGATATTATCGAAATGATATGTTACAATAATTTTGCAAATTTGAGATAAAGGAGCCCTTTATGAGTGAGAATATATTTTCGGTTGATATAGGCGGTTCGAAACTAATTTGCGGAGTGCTTGATGCAAACGGCAATGTTTTGGATATGCACAGAGCCGAATATCCAAAGGAATATTCTTTAGATACTGTTATAGCATTAATAACTGAAGGCTATGAAAAGCTTGATACAAGTAATTGTAAGTGGTGTGGTGTAGCAATACCTGGGCTTGCGAATCCTCAAAGCGGGGAGTGGATGTATTCTCCGTTTTCGGGTATAGCAGATGTCCAAATAGTTAAAATCATCAGCGAAATAACTTCACTGCCTACTTTTTGCGATAATGATGTAAATATATCTGCGTTAGCGGAAAAGTATTTCGGTATATGCAAACAAACCGAAGATTTTCTTTGGATGACCGTTAGTAACGGCATTGGCGGTGGACTCTTTTTAAATGGTAAACTTTACTGCGGAAAAAATTTCACTGCGGGCGAAATAGGTCATTTTATTGTAGAAGAAAATAGTGCTCGCCTTTGTGGTTGCGGAAGATGCGGATGTTTAGAGGCGATGGCTTCAGGTGCTTCAATTTCTGCTATTTACCGTGAAAAAACAGGTAAGAGCTATTCTGCCAAACAGATAGCCGAAAATGCCCGAAATGGCGATGAAACCGCCAATAGGGTATGGTATGATGCAGGATATTATATCGGCAAAGCATCTGCCATGGCGGTTAATCTTTTAGGAATAGATACCGTTGTTTTAGGCGGTGGTGCGGCAGAGGCGTTTGATTTACTTAAAGTGTCTGCCGAAAAGGCGTTAGGAGATTTTTTATTTATACGAGCTAACCCAAATGTAAAAATAATGCATTCTTCCCTTGGTAGCTATGCTGCGTTAAAGGGATGTGCAGCTTTGGTATTAGATAATTTAAAAGGAGATATAATATGTTAGAAGTAATTAAAAACTATATTAATAATATTGAAAAGCTTGCCGAAACACTTGATGCCGAGGAAATAGAAAATGTTTGCAAGGCACTGTTAGAAAGCTATAAATCGGGTCATCAGATTTTTGTTGCAGGCAATGGCGGTAGCGCAGGAACATCTAATCATTTTTGTTGTGATTTTGGTAAGAACGCCGTTAAAAGTGAAACTAACCGCCCAAAAATAATTTCTCTTTCTGCAAATATTGAGGTTTTAACCGCCCTTGGTAATGATTTTTGTTATGCAGATGTTTTTGTTGAACAGCTTAAAAATCTTATGAATGATGGTGACACTATACTGCTTATTTCTGCTAGCGGTAATTCACCTAATGTTGTCCGTGCTGCCGAGTATGTAAAGTCGCGCAATGGAACAGTTGTTGGATTTACAGGCTTTGAGGGCGGTAAACTGAAAGAACTTTCCGATATCAATGTAAACATCCCATCAGATTCTTATGAGCAAATTGAGGATTTACATTCAATGCTCACACATATGATAGTATGTTATTTCAAGGCGTTAGGTCTTGGAACGGTATAAATTTATCAGTATATATAGTGTCGTATATCTTTGAAGAGGATTTTATTTCGAGATATAATAGAATATAGATGCATAATCGGCTCCCACAGACTGATTAATAGTCTAAGGGAGCCGAAATTTTTTATGTTTTAATGTTCATTACATTTGTTAATATTTTCCAAAATGCAGTTTTTATGAGGAATAGTAAATGCTATTCGCATTTTCAGCCGAGAGGTATAAAATAAGGACAAATAAGCTGCAATGTTTAACTGTTCCAATAAATGTTTTTAAGCCGCATTTCAGGGTCTATACTCTGAAATACGGCTTTTTCTTTTGTTGTTTGAATTTTGATGTGGAGACACCTGTATGCCTAGGTAGTGCCCGACATTTGGGCGAACTCTGCTATTGATAATTCGTTATCTGTAAAGTTGCTGTGAATTTTTTCAATAGCAGCGCTTATTTGCGACTTTTTTCGTTTGTTATATTATTTTGCGGCAAATTTCAAAAGTTATAAAAGATAAATTGAAGAAAAATTACAAGAAGAATGTGAATTAAATGGCGGATACCTTAATACTGTTTGATAAATTCACTTGGTGTTACGCCGTGGATTTTCCGAAAGGCGCGGTAAAAGGTGCGAGGTGTTGAAATGCCTGAAAGAAGTGCGGCTTCGGTAACTGAATATTTACCGCTACTTAAAAGCCTTACAGCCTCTGTAATTCTTAGTGAGTTTATGTAGTCGTTAAATGTAATGTTCATTTTGCCATTAAAAGAATGTGAAAGGTGGGAGCGGCTTATATATAGAGCCTTGCAAACCTGCTCTACCGAAATATCCTCTTTATAGTGCGCGTTGCAGTACGCGAGTATTTCCGAAAGCTTGTCGGCTGGATTTTTGTTGCGCAACAACTCATAATGCTTTAGTAGCATTCCGAAAATTGTTGTAAAAAGCGATTCCAAAATATTAATGCTGGTTCCTTTTTTATATTCTGATGTTGCTATTTTCAACAGCTCAAAAATATTACTGTCGGGGTCAGGGTGACATTTGGGGGTGGTAGGCTTAAGGTCAAAGAAAACACTTTCATAGTAGCTGAGATGTGAGGGCTTTATTATAAGCATATAATAAACACCGCCTTTAGGAAAACCTTCGTATTTGTGTACCTGATTTGGAAAAGCAATGAAGAAATCGCCCGATTTTAAATTTACTATCTTATCGTCACATATGGCTACACCCTCTCCGCGCTCCACATAAGCCAGTTCAATATTGTCATGCAAATGTGCGGGGAAATCCAACTGGTCTTGAATTTTAAAGGTAATCCCGCCGCAGCGTGCGGCTCCACTTGTAAGTGGTAAATCATTCGGTGGACTTTCAGTCCCGCCAGTAACAGCGGCTTATGGGCGCAGAGCAAACTACCGGCTAAGCCGGTAGTCATGATTACATTATTTTTTCGTTTCTTAAAGCAAAATGCGCAAAAATTTGCATAGGTGGCTCTCTGATTGTATAACGAAAACCACGCGATAGTCGCGTGATTCAAAAGAGGTTTATAAATGAAAA
Source organism: Acutalibacteraceae bacterium (assembly GCA_045594065.1). Classification (GTDB taxonomy): domain Bacteria; phylum Bacillota; class Clostridia; order Oscillospirales; family Acutalibacteraceae; genus SIG565. The sequence goes on along the minus strand of JAZNXU010000002.1, from coordinate 61,087 downwards.
AAGAATAAATCAGTATAAATAGTTTAACACACAAAAAATGGAATTGCCATTATTATATAGTATTTGCGCCAAAATACAGACAAAAAGTATTTTACGCAGACTTAAAAACCAAAATGTGCGTCGCCAGTATCGGTTAGGGATATGCCCGAAAATGAAAAACCACCCGCTATTGTACTGACCCCAAAAAGTTAGACAAAAATTTAATTAGGCAACTAACGAGGATTGAATCCTGTATTGAACAGGACTCAGTCCTTTTAGTTTGCTCTTGATTCTTTTATTATTATAGTAATCTATGTATTTTTCTAATTCAAGCTTGAATTCGTCCATTGATTCAAACTTTCTTAGATAAAATAACTCTGATTTCAACAGACCAAAGAAGTTTTCCATAATTGAATTATCTAAGCAATTACCTTTTCTTGACATGCTTTGAATAATGCCTTTATCCAATAGCTTCTTTTGGTATTTCTTATGTTGGTATTGCCAACCTTGGTCTGAATGAAAAATTAAACCTGTATTATTCGGTATCTTTTCAAATGCAGAATCAAGCATTTTTAATACTTGATTTAACACTGGTCTTTCGCTGATGTTGTAACTAACTATTTCTCCGTTGTACATATCTAAAATTGGAGATAAATATATCTTTTCTCCAAACAGTTCGAACTCGGTTATATCGGTAGTCCATTTTTGGTTTGGAGCTTCTGCATTAAAATTTCGTTCAATTATGTTGGGTGCAATTTTACCAATCTCACCTTTGTATGAATGATACTTTTTAACCCTAACCATACACTTGAGGTTTAATACATTCATTAAGCGTTGAACTGTTTTATGGTTTATTACATAACCTCGGTTATGTAATTCCATTGTGATTCGCCGATAACCATATCTGCCTTGATTTTCGTGATAAATTGAAATTATTTCTTCTTTAATAACTGCATATTTATCCTCTTTCTTAGATTGCTTAAGATAGTAGTAATATGTACTGTGAGGTATATTTGCTATTTTCAAAAGAGCTGCCAACTTGTATTTATGCCTTAATTCTTCAATGACAGCTACTTTGTCGTATGCTGAGATTTTTCTCGCTCTTGAATTAAGGCATTCAATTTTTTTAAATATTCATTCTCCATACGAAGACGTTTTAATTCAGCTAATATGTCTTCGTTTTCTTTTTTATTATCTTGTGGTTTTTTGCCTTTTTTAGAATTCATCTTGTTTGCCCTGCCTCTACGTTCTTCACACAGAGCCTCTTTACCCTCAGTGTTGTAGATGCGTTGCCATAAGGCAACGGTTTGAGGAGAAGGAATATTGAAATATGCAGCAGTTTGTCTTATTGAGGCTCCTGTATTCTGCATATATTCTACCACAGACACTTTAAAATTACCAGCATAACTACCGTTTACAGTACACAAGCCGCGAACACCATGGTGTTCATACATTGCAATCCATTTCTTTATGTCTGCTTCTGAACCTATGTAATATTCTTTTGCTAATTGTTTTGCGCTGATATCTTCTTTAAAATATCTCTCTACTATTTCAAGTTTCAGTTCATCACTATACTTCTTTTTTGACATAGAATTAACCCCTTTCATTAGACTCTTTTATCTAACAAAAGGGGTTCACTTCAAAAAGAGGCGGATTTTTTATTACAACTAAAATTTATGAAATCAATTTAAAATCCTATTTTTCTTATTTCCTCAACTAAATTTCTGCCGTAGACTTCGCAGCCTAAAGCGTTGGGATGAACATTGTCGAAGATATAGTCGTTCAAGTGCGGGATAAGCTTTAAACCATCAACCACCGTTATATTATCGTACTGTTTACAAATCTCCGCAATCTTTCCGCAAAAGGCAACAAATGCTTCATAATTTTCGTCCTTTAAATCGGGGCGCCAGAGCGGAGTTATACAAAGTACGGGGGTGTCACCGTAAAGCTCGTGTAAAAGCTCATAATATTCGGTAACTTTTCTCGGAGCCTCAGGGTCACTATATTGATTAGTACCGAGCGCAATAATGATTTTATCGGGCTGATAACCAGCCATTTTATCCAGTGAGTTTTTATCGTAATAATACCCACCTATGCCCTGATTCACAATATCGTAATTAAGCAGGCGGTTTGCAACACTTACATATGTGCAGGCAGAACGGTGCGGACCGTAGCCTTGAGTTATAGAATCGCCAATCCATAGCACCTTATCCCCTTTTTGCGCGGGTTTAAACGGCGCATTAATTGAAAAGTTTTTAATAACCATCTGCGCATCGGTCGGCAAATAAATCACTACCTGCTTTTCACCCTCAGGGAGAGTAAAGGCAATATTACTGCCACTTTTTAAAGCTTCGGCATCGATTTTTTGGATTATAATTCCGTCTACCATAAGTTCAACGGTATCAAGTCCGCCAAACCACGGTATTTTATAATCGAAAGAAATCTCGGTGGCTGTAGTAGAAAATTCTATGGTTTTAGCATTGCCCGCAATGCTTCTGACATAATAAAACTCTAAAAGATTTTTAAAATATTCAACCTGCTTTTCGGTGTGCTGTATCGGGTGAAGATATCCGTCGTCGGTTTCCCAAAAATAATAAGCACCGAAAACTATTGATTTTAATTGCTCACTAGAGAGTATCATAATTTCACCTTATTTTTCATTTGTAAGAATGGCGCCTAAACGGAAGCCATCGGTTGCCACCTTTATCTCAGCAGTGTGTGCACCATCAGACAGAGTATGCTCAAGTATTTTTACCTGCGTGTGCTCAACAAGGTGTGAGTTCATTTCATAGGTTTTCCATTCACCGCCGTCAACTCTGTACTCGATTTTAAACGGGTTTCTGGTGAAGCCTAACAGTATGCCAAAAGTGTTACCGGTGAAACTACATTTAACAGTGCTGCCTATATTCATTTCTAAATAACTCGGAACAACGGTTATTACATCATCGATAAGGTCGGTGTCGTAATAAACCACGGTAAGCGGCGATTCAACAAATGATGTACTGCCGCTCGCAGTTAATTCTTTAGCGAGTGTAATTTTTGGATTTGATATTAAATTACTGCAAACAGGCTCACGAAGATTTTCGTAATTATTATAAAGCTTATTGCTTTTAAGCTCTGCTGTTAAAAGCGGCTCAATGGTTTCGATAATTAAATCATAGTAAAGCTTATAGCCTTCTGCACTTGGATGCAAATTATCTGTAGTATAGAATTTCGCGTTCGATTCATCACTTGTTCCGTGTTTTTCGCGGATTGCGCTGCGCAATTTCTGACCCACATCCACAAACGGAATACCGTATTCGGTACAGATTTCACGGTAAAGCTTACGCGATGGGCTGGCAGGACTTACATTGGTTGAAACTACTACAATTTCGACATAGGGATTAGCTGCATAAATGTTGCGGATTAAAGACTCAATTTCGATTTTCAGGTCGTCACCGCTAATCCAGTCGTTAGTAGTAAACTCAATAAACACAAGGTCTGGCATATCGTGACCGTTAGTATTCATAAGCTGGGAGGTCAATCTGTAAATAGCGAAATTGGTTTGTGTGTTGGAAACGCCGACATTTACTGTTTCTATTATGGCATCAGGATATTTTTCTGTAAAATAAGTTGAGGTGCGGTTAACCCAATTGTTCGTAAGTTTGCCCTCTTTATTAAGTTCACTGTTACCCATAGGTTGTGCTGCAGAGCTACCGTGAGTAATTGAACCGCCGATATAACCGATAGTTAATTTTTTCTCGGTTTTCAGCAGTTTTGCCGCATTAGCAAGGGCAGACTCGGTTTCGATAGCACCTACTTCAGCAGGTGTGCCTTGACCCTTTTCGCCTGAAACATTGCCTACTGGTTCACCATTATTTTCTCCGTTGTTTTTGGTACCGCCGCAAGCAGTAAGGGTTAACACCATAAGTATAGCCAATATTAAAGCAATAATTTTTTTCATAATTTGCCTCCTATTAAAAGATAAAAGAATACATCTCGGGAACTTCTCTAAAATCAGTACGGCGTTGAGAGAGTAACCAATCCACAACATCCATACTACCGTAAGCCTCGTTGATAGGCTCACCGTGTCCTGCATTTTCCATAAGCACAAGCTTTGCATTGCCACCCGTAGCATTTACGGCATCGCACATCATCTGAGAACAAACGGGTAACACTAATTTGTCCTCGGTGCCGTGCACTGCATATACAGGAGTTGTACAAAGATTCGATGCACGCCACGACATTCCGCCGCCTGCTATCGGGGCAATAGCTGAAAAGAAGTTACGATAGGTAAGTCCCATCATCCAAGTACCAAAGCCACCCATACTGCTGCCCGTAAGGCAGATACGGTCAGGCTTAATATCAAACTTCACAACCGTTTCATCTATAATCGATTTTACATCTTCTACAACATTATCCCACACATATTTCGCAGGACACTGCGGCACCAAAATAACGGCGGGATATGTGCGACCCTTTGCTAAGTGCATTGGCAGACCGCAACGGTAGATATGCTCGAAATTTGTGCCTCTCTCGCCTGCACCGTGAAGATAAATCATTAAGGGTAAATCTGTATAATCATCGGGATAATAAACCGCATAATTCATTTTTCCGTTTTCATCGGCTGACGAAAACTGCATATTCATTTTGATTTCCATATTCTACTCCTTTATAAAGCTCTCTTTCCAACGGCGTGCTATGAGCTGATGACCGAGAGCCGTGGGATGAACACCGTCCCATATAAGCTCGAAAATATCGGTTTCTTTAGCCTTTTCATTGAACATATCCTGAAGCGGCACGAATATAGCCTTATAATCCTCGGCTACCTTTCTTGCCTTTTCGGCATAAAACGGCACATTTGCGTTAATGTATTCGCTGAAAGGCTGATTTTTTGATATGCCACAAAACGGCTCCATAACAACAATTTTAGTGTTAGGATTTTTCTCGAGCACTTCGTCGAGCATATAATGGAAAATCTTTTCGTATCTATCGGGTGTTGATCCGCCGCGATTATCATATGAAAACCACACATCATTAACACCTACAAGCACGCTGAGTACCGTCGGATTCAGGTCAAGGCAATCCTCATTCCAGCGTCCGTAAAGGTCGGCAATTCGATTTCCGCCTACACCTCTGTTTATTACCTGAATGTTCTTGCTTATATTATCGGCGTAAAACTCAGAGCCTAATATGTACTGATAGCCATGACCTAAAACATGATTAAGGTCGGAGTAATTTCTGCCGCGAAGTCCGTCGGTAATAGAATCGCCCTGAAAAAGAATAACCTCATTGTTTTTAAAACTTATCATAGTATCACCTTTTATAGTGTTCTGAAAGCTTTCAACCACTGTTCTTTAATAAACTCGTGACCTGCGGGATTCGGGTGAACACCGTCCATAAGCCAGAAACCGTTGGGTGCCTTTTTGCTCAGTTCATCAAAACCTGCCTGAAGCGGTATGAATGTTAGATTGTATTTTTCGGCAATTTTGCGCGACATTGCGGCACGCTTTTTAACTTCACGGTCAAACTCGTCCCAATGAGCCTCGGTACCGAGTCCCCTTAAAACAAACGGCTCCATAATCATAATTTTAATATCGGGCAGAGCCTCTAAAACCTCTTCAATTAACATATCGTAAATTTTGTAAAACTTATCTGCATCAACGCCGTTGGGGCTTTCTTCAAACTCGTGCCAAACATCGTTAACACCGATGAGAATACTCATAACATCAGGCTTCAAGTTAATAATATCCCTTTTAATGCGGGAGTATAAATTAACAATTCTATTGCCACTTTCTCCTCTATTATAAAAGGAATCACGGTCGGGGAACTCTAATCCCAGAGCTGATTTTACAAGCAGCGGATAACCGTTACCCACATATTCATCACGACGCACTCTAGTTCTATCGGCATCGGTAATTGAATCTCCCTGAAATAAAATACGCATAATTTAAACCTCCAAAGCTCTTTTCCCTAATTATAATCCTCTCCTTTTTAATTGTCAACGCTGCCTAAAAACAATGCGAATATCTGATAAATATTTTGTATTTTTCTACTAGAAAAAGTCGGTACATTATGATAAACTGTATTTAAATAATGTATATTAGGAGGATATTATGGAATTTTATTACACCTCACCTGCAAACGAATGGATTAACGGCCTGCCCATAGGTAATGGCAGACTTGCCGCTATGATACAGGAAAATGAGAATATTGACGCAATAACTATGAATCACGAATGGCTGTATGAAGCAGGCATAAAAGAGCGCACGGCAAACAAAAATGCCAAATATCTGCCCTTTGTGCGTAAACTGTTTAAAGACGGCAAAACTTATGAGGGTGCGCTTTTTACCAATTTCTTATTTTCGGGTGATATAGGACTTCAATTAGAAAATCCTCAAACCCTGCAGCGTCCCGCAATGGCAGGTGAAGTTAATTTCAGCTACACCTGTGAAAGCAACAAATATATTGAGCGGCGCCTGAATCTCACAGACGGTATTGCATCTATTAAACGCGAAATTGACGGTGTAGAAGTAACAAGCCGTTACTTTGCAAACAGTGAAAGCGGTCTTTTAAGTTTCGAATGGACGGCGAATGATAAATTTTCAGGTGAGTTAACACTTACAAGAATGCCCGAGTATTCCTGCTTTGTGGCTCCGAGAAAATGCAATGACGATTGCTGCAAGCTCTCCCCGCTTTCTTTTGAGGATAACGCCCTGATTCTTGAGGGTATTTTGACCGACAAAAACGGCACAGATACCCAAAGATTTCAAAATAAGCTTGTATATAAAACCGACGGTACAGTGGCTCAAAGCGAAGACGGTATAAAAATCACTGACGCTACTTATGTTTACGCCGTTGTAAATATTGCAACCTCACGCGATAGTGCCGAGCTTATATTAGATGACAATACCTGCAATATACCCGAAGACTGGCAAGCAGCAAAAGAGCAGCATATTGCTAAATTTAGCAATATTATGAACCGCGTTAAATTAGATTTAGGTGGTAAAAATTCGGCGCTTAACACACTTACCACAAGCGAGCGCGTAAAGAAAATGAAAGACGGCGCAGACGATAATGCTGTTTGCGAAATGTACTTTGATTTTGGTCGTTACTTGATGGTATCTGCCACCCTTAACGGTGAGTTGCCCACACATCTGCAAGGCAAATGGAATAATATGCTTCAACCCGCATGGGACAGCGACTACCACCTTGATGTTAATTTAGAAATGAACTATTGGGCAGCCGAATCAATAAATATGCCCGAGGCTGCTAAAGGACTTATAAAATACCTTAACTCAGTTAAAGATGCGGGTAAGGAAAGTGCTCAAAATTTGTTTGGGTGCCGCGGAATTCATTATCCGCTTTCCACTGATATTTGGGGTAAGCACTGCGGCTCATATGGCTGGACTGCATGGACAGGTGCCGCCGCATGGCTGGCTCAGCATATATGGTGGCATTATATATATTCAGGTGATAAAGAATTTTTAAAGAACGAGGCATATGATTATTTCGTTCAGGTAGCTGAGTTCTATGAGGATTTTCTCGAAAAAGACGAAGAGGGTATTTACCATATTTGCCCGAGTTATTCACCTGAGTGTCCCATAGCCGATCAGCCCTCGTTGCCCGTTGGCATCTGCACCGATGCTTCAATGGACATTCAACTTATATTTGATAGCCTTAATTATGCAATTAAGACCGCAAAAATTTTAGGTGTTGATTCACAAAAAATTGAACGCTGGCAAGAGATAATCGATAACCTGCCCGAATTTAAAATAGGCTCAGACGGCAGACTTATGGAATGGGATAAGGAATATCCTGAGCGAGAAGCGGGACACAGGCACTTATCTCACCTTTACGGACTGTATCCCTCAAATCTTTTCACCCCCGAAACTCGTAAAGAACAGTATAATGCAGCTATTCGTTCACTCGAATACCGAATGAAGCATGGTGGCGGTCATACAGGCTGGAGCAGAGCGTGGTGCGCTTGCTTGTATGCCAGAATAAAGAGACCAGCCGATTTCTATGAGCATTACACATCGCTCATTAAGGAATTTGCAGCCGAAACCCTTCTCGACCTGCATCCGCCGAGAATTTTCCAGATTGACGGAAACTTCGGAGGAGTTGCAGCTGTGGTTGAAGCAATTGTGGGTTATTACGACGAAAAGGCACACATTCTCCCCGCCCTGCCTGCCGCTTGGAAAGACGGCTACCTTCGCGGTATTAAAATTCCAGGAGGTCACACTGTTAGTGTTAAATGGGAAAATGGTAAAGCCACCGAAATTTCTGTGGTTTTAGGCTTTGAAGAAAAGGCAACGCTAGTTTGCGAGGGTAAAGAATACACTGTTAGCGCTCCTCAAGGTAATACTGAATTTATACGCTTCTAGATTATTATGTCACGGAATGTGATATAACAAATCCGGTCGAGTAAAATCTCAGGTTGGAACTTCCCCGCTTAAACAGAAAATAACTTTCCCGTTAAAATCAAAATAATTTAATTATAAAAAACTGTATTCATTTTTATTTGAATGCAGTTTTTTGCTTTATTTTACCTTTTATAAAATGAAATATTTTTCTCAAAATAATATTACAAACGCAATAAAATTCAAAATTAAGGGGTGAATACGATGTCTAAGAAAAATGTAGTACCCGAGGCTAAAGAAGCTCTCAACCGTTTTAAGATGGAAGCTGCTAACGAAGTAGGCGTAAATCTTAAGCAGGGTTACAACGGTGACCTTACCTCTAAGCAGGCCGGATCTATCGGTGGTCAGATGGTTAAAAAGATGATCGAATCTTACGAGAACAGCATGAAATAGTTAAATCCAATGCAGAAAAAGGAGTGTCCCAACAGGGGCACTCTTTTTTTCGAAAGCTAAGTATAAAAACCATTATAGTTGTTAAAACTAAATACACAAAGGAGTTGATTTTGATGTTAGACCGAATTTGTCTTATTCTCGTAATTATCGGTGCTCTTAACTGGGGCGGTATCGGATTATTCCAATTCGACACGGTAGCTTGGATTTGCGGCTCAAGCGCTTCGATAGTTGCAAGAATTATTTACACAGTTGTAGCTCTGGCAGGTATTTGGTGTATATCCTTACTTTTCAGAGAGCGAAATTCAGTTATTTCCGATTAGTGAAAAAGCAACCGAGCTTTCGGTTGCTTTTTCACTTTATACGAGGACTTCAATTCTCCGTTTGATTGCATCAAAAAATCCCAAATCACCGCGTTGCGGTAATTTGGGATTTTGGTGACCTTTTTTGAGATACTCTGCGCTACTTGTTTTATCGACCGCCTCGGGCGGTTGCGAAAAAACTTCACTGCTCGAGACTTCACAGTCCGCGAGTTCGACACTCGCGGCTGCTTCGACGAACTACTGCGGAGTTCATTTCTCCGTTTGATTGCATCAAAAAATCCCAAATCGCCGCGTTGCGGTAATTTGGGATTTTGGTGACCCATCGGAGATTCGAACTCCGGACACCTTGATTAAAAGTCAAGTGCTCTGCCAGCTGAGCTAATGGATCATTTTTTGAAAGCCTAAATATTTTACCACTAATATAGCGGCTTGTCAACACTTTTCTTTATTATTTCCGTTATTTTTTGAAAAAATACCCTGCGGTAATTATTAGCCGCAGGGAAAATTCATTCTTATTTTTCGTTGGTAAGAACAGCGCCTAAACGGAAGCCGTCTGATTGAGCTTCAATTTCAACGGTATGTGCACCATCTGATAAGGTATGCTCAAGTATTTTAACCTGAGTATGTTCATATAGGTGCGAAGTGACTTCGTAGGTCTGCCACTCGCCTCCATCTATTCTGTAACGAACCTTAAAGGCGTTTTTGGTAAAGCCCACAAGCAGACCAAAGGTATTGCCGCTGAAGCTGTGTTTTACGGTACTACCAGTGTTCATTTCAAGATACGCATCTACAACAGGCACGGTATCAACGGTTAAATCGGTGCCGTAAAAATTTGTAGTAAGGGGCTCTTCTATGAGCTTTGCGTTACCGGTTGCGGTTAAATTCTTAATCTGTGTGATTTTCGGGTTGGTTATTAAATTACTGCAAACAGGCTTGCGCAGATTTTCATAATTATTATAAATCTTTTTACTCTTAAGTTCCACTTTAAGCAGCGGCTCGATAGTTTCAATGATTAAATCGGTATAAACCTTATATCCCTCAGCACTCGGGTGAAGGTTATCAACAGTGTAGAAATATGGGCCGTTTTCGCTTGTAGTACCAAATTTTTCACGGATAGAGCTGCGTAGTCTGGTGCCGACATCTACATACGGAATACCATATTTAGTGCAAATCTCGCGGTAAAGCTTGCGAGAGCTGTTAGCAGAATTTACATTTGTAGAAATCACAACTATTTCGGCATAGGGATTAGCCGCGTATATATTACGGATTAATGACTCAATTTCAATTTTAAGGTCGTCGCCGCTAATCCAGTCGTTAGTAGTGAACTCAACAAACACAAGGTCGGGCATATCGTGACCGTCGGTGTTCATTAAATGCTTAGACAGACGGTAAATACCGAAGTTGGTCTGGGTATTAGAAATACCTGCGTTTACGGTTTCTATAGTAGCATCGGGATATTGCTCGGCAAAATAGGTTGACATTCGGTTAACTCACGAGTTCATTAAGTTTGCCTCTTTGTTAAGGTCACTGTTACTCATATAGTTAGAAGCCGAAGTGCCAAGTGTTATGGAGCCGCCGATATAACCTATAGTAAGCTTTTTTTCAGTTTGCAGAAGCTTTACTGTATTTGAAAGGGCAGACTCGGTTTCGGTAGCACCTACTTCGGCAGGTATACCCTCGGTTTTATTGCTGCCATCGCCTTGACTTGTGCTGTTTCCGTTAGTTGCAGTACCTCCGTTTTACTCTTTGCCACCACAGCCTACGAAAGCGGTTGCTACCAAAGCAACTAAAAGTAAGAGGGAAATTGTTGTTTTCAAATACCTCTTCTTCATACTATTAACCTCCAAAATTTATTTTACTACTATATTTATAAGCTTTTTGGGAATATAAATTTCTTTGATAATATTCTTGCCGTCAATTTCTGCCGCAACTGCCGCTTCGTTCTTCGCGAGTGCGATAGCATCATCGGCGGCAATATCAACAGGAACATTAATGCGAGCCCTGATTTTACCGTTAATCTGTACTACGATTTCTACGGCACTGTCAACACACTTAGCCTCGTCATATTCGGGCCAAGCAGTTTGATTGAGCATTCCGTCAAAGCCTGCATTCGCCCACATTTCTTCGGTAATATGCGGAGCAAAAGGATTTAAGAGAATAATAAGAGTTTTTAATTCTCCCTTAGTGATTTTGCCGCTACCTGCAATCACATTAAGTAAAGCCATCATAGCCGCAATAGCGGTATTCATTTTAAGACCCTCGATATCCTCGGTAACCTTTTTGATTGTTCGATGCATTTCAGTCTCAATTTCGGGGCGGTAGCAGTCTTCATCGGTCATAATTTCTGAAAGTGCCCATACACGCTCTAAGAAGCGCTTACAGCCCTTAATGGAAGCTGAGCTCCAAGGCGCTGCCTTTTCAAAATCACCTATAAACATTTCATAAAGGCGCATAGTGTCGGCACCGTAATCGCGAACTATATCATCGGGGTTAACAACATTACCGCGAGATTTTGACATTTTTTCGCCGTTCTCGCCCAAAATCATACCGTGACTCGTACGCTTAGCATAAGGCTCTGGATTAGGAACTACGCCGATATCATAAAGAAATTTATGCCAGAAGCGGCTGTAAAGCAGGTGGAGAGTTGTATGCTCCATACCGCCGTTATACCAATCAACCGGTCCCCAATACTCGAGCGCTTCTTTAGATGCGAGAGCATTATCGTTATGCGGATCGCAATAACGCAAGAAATACCATGAAGAGCCTGCCCACTGAGGCATTGTGTCGGTTTCTCTCTTAGCGTCACCTCCGCAACAAGGACACTTAGTATTAACCCAATCGGTAATCTTAGCAAGGGGTGATTCGCCGTTATCGGTGGGCTCGTAAGAGTCTACATTAGGCAGTAACAGCGGAAGCTCGCTCTCGGGTAGCGGAACATAGCCACACTTTTCGCAGCAAACCATAGGAATAGGCTCGCCCCAATAACGCTGGCGTGAGAAAACCCAATCGCGCAGTTTGAAGTTGGTTTTAACAAAGCCGAGCTCTTTTTCAGTAAGCCACTTCTGCATTGCCTTTTTAGCCTCTTCAACGCTAAGCCCTGTAAGGAAGCCCGAATTTACCATTACACCCTCGTTGCAATCGGTATAAGCCTCTTTAGTAACATCGCCGCCTGCAACTACCTCAATAATCGGTAAATCGAATTTCTTGGCAAACTCCCAGTCGCGGGTATCGTGACCAGGTACTGCCATAATGGCGCCTGTACCGTAAGAAATAAGTACATAATCGGAAATGAAAATCGGGATTTCGGTGTTGTTTACGGGGTTAATTGCTTTAACTCCGCAGAGCCTTACACCAGTTTTATCCTTAGCGAGCTCGGTACGCTCGAAGTCGGACTTCTTGGCGGCTGATGCTTGATATTCGCGAATCTCGCTGATATTCTCAATCTTATCCGCCCATTTTTCGATTAAGGGATGCTCGGGTGACATTACCATATAGGTAACACCGAATAGAGTATCGGCGCGGGTGGTGTAAATTTCAAACTCATCGCCAATTGTGGTATTGAATTTAACCTGAGTACCGTAAGAACGACCAATCCAGTTGCGCTGCTGTGTTTTAACACGGTCGATAAAATCAACCGTTTCAAGACCGTCTAAAAGCTTATCGGCATACTCGGTGATTTTAAGCATCCATTGGCTTTTTACTTTATGTACAACTTCACTGCCGCAACGCTCGCAAACGCCGTTAACAACCTCTTCGTTAGCAAGAACGCACTTACAGGAGGTACACCAGTTAACCGACATCTCCTTTTTATATGCAAGACCATTTTTATAAAGCTGTAAGAAAATCCACTGAGTCCACTTATAGTAAGATGGGTCGGTTGTATTAACCTCTCTGCTCCAATCGAACGAGAAACCAAGAGATTTTAACTGCTTTTTAAAGTTGGCAATATTCTGCTTAGTAACTGTTTCGGGATGAATGTGATTTTTTATTGCAAAGTTTTCTGTTGGCAGACCGAATGCATCCCAGCCCATAGGGTAAAGCACATTAAAGCCCTGTAATCTTTTTTTACGGGCTACGATATCGAGTGCTGTATAGGAACGCGGATGACCTACATGAAGACCCTGACCCGACGGATACGGGAACTCTACAAGGCCGAAGAATTTTGGTTTTGAATAATCCTCAGTTGCATAAAAGGTGCCGTTATCGTCCCATATTTTTTGCCATTTCTTTTCAATTTCACTGTAATTGTATTTCATAAACTATTGCTCCTGTTCGCTTAGTAATATGCTACCTAAATCGGCGGGCTCGCCGTCACTCCACATTTTATCTAGGTTATAAAACTCTCTGGCTTCCCTGCTCATAACATGCACTATAACGCTGCCGTAATCGAGCAATATCCAGCCTGTAGATTTACCCTCGATATGGTGGGGGTTGACTCCCGCTTCGGATAATTTAAACTCGACCTCATCAGCAAGCGCTCTTACATGTGTAGAAGAGGTTGCGGTACACAGCAGGAAATACTCGGTAAGTACTGTTAGGTCATCTACCCTCAGTGCCGCTAAATCGAGCGCCTTTTTTTCATTCAGCGCGTTTGCCGCTACAGCTAATATCTCTTTAGATTCCATTAATCTTTTTCCTCCATAATTTGGTTATATGCCGCCATAGTATCTGGGTGTATTGGCGCTTGTTTTTCTACAAGCTCTGTTATAGTATAACTCAGCGCATAGCGCATGGCGCTGCTTAGTGATTCATCTACCTTTTTACGCATTATATCAACATCATCATAATCGCGGTCAGCCGATGTGAAATCTGCAAGATAGAGGATTTTTTCAAGTAAAGTCATATCCTTTTTCGCTGTTGTGTGGTATCTCACGGCGGATAAAACATCACTATCTTTAATACCTAAAACATTTTCGATATACGCCGCACCTGTTACAGCGTGCCATAATTTCAAACTGTTTTTTGTTATCCTATCTAAAATTATATCAAAATCTTTGAACATTTGCAACTGCTCATCTTTATCGGTGTTCTTGGTAATATCGTGAAGCAGTCCTGCAAGGTAGGCTTTTTCACTGTCAGCACCGTATTTAATAGCGAGTCGCTTAGCCTCATCGGCAACACAAAGCGAATGATAATAGCGATTCTCTTTAAGGCGCGTTTTTAGAATTTCTTTATATTTATTATAATCCATTATTTTCTCCGAAATACAAATTATTGTCTTTAATATAATTATAAACCTTTTCAGGTAGGAATTTTAAAAGATAATCCTTATTAGTGATATGTTTTTTTATTTCTGTAGAGGAAATATCGGTAATTTCCCCTTTTAAGACATTTACAACGCCGCCCAATGTTACAAGCTCACTTACGGCGTTATCAAATTCCACATTATCAACACCCACACGGCGGACGGCAATAATCTCAGCAAGCTTTAAAATATCTTGAAAGCGGTACCACTCTTTAAAGGTAACAATCATATCCCCGCCGCAAACGAACGATAATTTTATATCGGTATTATCGCTTTTTATCCGTTTTAGGGTTTCGTAGGTGTAGCTTTTACCACCGCGGATAAGCTCTAAATCACTTACCTCTACGCCCTCTATATGCTCGGTAGCAAGCTTACACATTTCAAATCTATCGGCATCACATGCGAGGTCGCTGCTTACTTTATGCGGCGGCACTGCTGTAGGCATTACGATAACATTTTGTGTTGAGGAAAGCGCAAGAACATTATTTATTATTTCAATATGCCCTAAATGAATTGGATTAAAGGTACCGCCGAAAATTACAGTATTTTTCATTTTATTTTACCAGATAAATCTGCTTGTTATCTTTGCTTTCACGGTAAAGCACTATTTTTGAGCCGATAACCTGAACAACATCCGCCCCTGTTTTTTCGGCAATTAAATCTGCGCTCTCGCGACTGGTTGTGGGAGAAGTTTCAAGTGTGCGAATTTTTATAAGCTCGCGAGCGGTTAAAGCATCGTCAACCTGCTTTATAGTTTGGTCGGAAATGCCTGTTTTGCCGATTTGTAAAATAGTTTCCATTGTGTTAGCCAAGCCTCTAAGCTGAGCTCTTTGCTTACTTGTAAGCATTAATATTCCCCTTTTAAATGTATTTGATTATTTCTTCTTTAAATTTCTTAACAGCATTGCCGCGGTGGCTGATACTGTTTTTTTCTTCGGCTGAGATAAGCCCGAAACTGCCACGCTCGTCCGATATGAACAGTGGGTCATAACCGAAGCCACCGTTGCCGCGAAGACAGGTGTCTATTCTACCCTTACACTCTCCGCGAACGGTAAATTCCCTACCGTCAGGAAAAACACAGGCAATAACGCAAACAAAGCGCGCTGTTCGGTTAGTTTCATTCTCCATATTTTTGAGTAGCTTCTCATTATTCGCCGCACTGTCGCCGTGCTCACCTGCATAGCGGGCAGAGTAAATACCCGGCTCACCGCCCAAGGCATCTACGCAAAGTCCCGAATCATCAGCGAGTGTTGGAAGTCCCGTAAAGCTCGCGGCAAAGCGTGCTTTAATAAGTGAATTTTCTTCAAAGGTGGTGCCGTTTTCTTCAATTTCAGGAAGCGGCTTTTCTAAATCACGCTCAGATAAAAGCTTTATATTAAGATTTTCAAATATTGCAGAAAACTCGGCAATTTTATGCGCGTTTTTAGTTGCTATAAAAAATTTCATTACTATTCCTCTGTTGAAAGTAGGCTTTCAGCATAAGCCGTGGCATCAAAGGGCTGTAAATCGTCAATTCCCTCACCCACGCCGATAAATTTAACCGGAATGCCGAGTTCGTTATAAATTGGTATTACAACGCCGCCCTTAGCGGTACCGTCAAGTTTAGTGAGCACAATACCCGTAATGTTTGTAACATTACTGAATTCTCTTGCCTGATTTACGGCGTTTTGTCCCGTAGCGGCATCAAGCACAAGTAGTACTTCAGGGGTGCTGTCGGGCAGCTCGCGGGCAATTACCCTATTCATTTTAGCAAGCTCATCCATAAGGTTTTTCTTGTTGTGAAGTCTGCCTGCAGTATCGCAGATAATAACATCGGCGTGTTTAGCCTTTGCCGAAGCGATGGTATCGAACACAACACTTGCAGGATCAGTGCCCTGAACAGAGCTTATGACCTGTGCGCCTGAACGCTCGCCCCAAACACCTAACTGCTCAATTGCGGCGGCACGAAAAGTATCGGCAGCACCAAGCACTACCTTTTTGCCGTCACGCGTTAAAATAGCTGCAAGCTTTCCGATAGTTGTTGTTTTACCCACCCCGTTTACACCGATTACCATAACTATTGCGGGACTGCCCTTAAGCTTTAGCTCAGCATCGCCCGTAATCATTTCGCTTACAATGTTTTTAAGCTCGGTTTTAATAACAGCGGGGTCTTTAATTCCGTCAGCTTTAACCTTGGCTCGAAGCCTGTCACAAATATCCTCAGAGGTCTTAACACCGATATCTGCGGTGATTAAAATTTCCTGAAGCTCCTCAAAAAACTCTTCGTCAATTTTAGTAAAGCTGTTGATAACGGAGTTTATATTATTAATTATAGAGTTGCGGCTTTTGGTTAAACCCGCCTTAATTTTATCGAAAAAGCCCATTATAGCTCTCCTTTAAGAAGTTTCTTTTCAAGCTCTGATACATTAAGCTGTAAAAGCTTTGTGATACCCTTTTCCTGCATTGTAACGCCGTATAGCATATCGGCGGCCTCCATTGTACCGCGGCGGTGGGTTACACAGATAAACTGAGTACCGAAATCGCTCGATTTCATATACTGCGCAAATCGGTCAACATTGATATCGTCAAGCGCTGTATCAACTTCATCAAGGAAGCAGAACGGAGGCGCATTAACGCGCATAATTGAGAAGTAGATAGATAAGGCAACAAGCGCCTTTTCTCCACCCGATAATCCGTCAAGACTCGGTACATTTTTACCTGGTAGTTTTGCGTTAATATCAATACCGCTCTCAAGCACATTGTCGGGGTCTGTGAGCACAAGCTCTGCGTGACCGCCGCCGAAAAGCTCGGTAAAGGTTTTAGTAAAGCTCTCGTTAATTTTAGCAAAGCCCTCTGTAAACATCTCCTGCATCTGCTTGGTTAGCTGATTAATAAGCTTACCAAGCTCTGCACGGGATTTCTCAACATCGGCAATCTGAGCCGACATAAATTCATAGCGCTCGCTTACTTCCTTATATTCCTCAATTGCGGCAACATTTACGCTACCGAGCGAACGAATGGAAGATTTAATGTCAGTTAGCCTGCGCTTTGCCTCTGCCGGCTTATCGATAACAATGCCCATATTTTCGGCTTCACTACGGGTTAACTGATATTCTTCATATAATTGCTTAATAACATTATCGTACTCAGCAAGCATATTTTCCTTGCGCTCAGAAAGGCGTGCGAGTTCGCCGCTTATTTTTTCTCTCTCGCTTGTTTTCTCCCTTTCGGTCGAACGAAGCTCTGAGTTTTGCTTTTCAATATCGTTACGCTGCTCTATAAACTTAGCAATGTTTTCCTCATTAAGGGTGATGTTTTTCTTTATCTCCTCAATGGCTGCAAGAACGGCGTTAATATCATCCTGTCTGCCGCCGTTTGCGGCAACATTAGCCTCAATCTCGCTATTGAGTTCTGCAATTCTCTCATCACGGTTGGAAATTGCATTTTCAAGTGAGAGCGCCATAGCGGCAAAGTTCTCGGCATCCTTAGCACATTCAATTATTTGAAGCTTAATTTCGGTTATTTTCTCTGAATATTCTTCGCGCTTGGTAGAAAGCTCATCTCTACCGCCCGAAATACTATCAATTTCAGCCTGAATTTCTGCTTTTTTAGCCTCAACTTCGGCTGCCTCTTTGCCTGAATTCTCTGCAGTAGACTTGAACGCGGCAATTTTCTCGGTATTAGCTGATTTTTCGGCATTATGCCCATTAATTGTGGCATTTGCTGCTGAAACCAAATCGCCTATACGCTTAAGCTCTGCTAAGGCTCTGATTTTATCCTCATTAGCGGTGGTAAGCGTAGCTCTGGCATTTACGATATCCGCTTCTACCTTGGCTAAATCGGCAACAGCCTCATCATAAAGACCTGAGAGGGTCTTTTCCTTATCGGTCAGACTTTCAATCTGATTATTGATTTTGGCAATGTCGTCCTTACGGCTTAA
This sequence comes from Acutalibacteraceae bacterium, assembly GCA_045594065.1. Taxonomy (GTDB): domain Bacteria; phylum Bacillota; class Clostridia; order Oscillospirales; family Acutalibacteraceae; genus SIG565. Next base: position 42,829 of record JAZNXU010000002.1, on the reverse strand, counting down.
AATTCCCGCATTTTTAATAAGCGAGCCGCCTGTAAGCGAGCCGCCGGCATTAATAACCTGACCGTCTAAAGATACCACCTTAAAGTGGTAATGGAACTTTTTAGCAATGGTAACAGCAGAATCGATATCCTCAGTGATAACAACGGCACCAAGCAAATAATCGATAATCTCTCGGAACTTAGCATCGCACTCGACTATTTCATTAGCTCTGCCTACATAGCCAAACATATCCTCATAACCCTTTTCGGTAAAGGGGCGAGCCTTAACCGAATTTACGGGCAGGAATGTAGCTCTTCCCGAATTTGAATTCTTTAAGGAATTAATAGCACGCTTAGCATCGGCTTCGGTATCAACTATAATATTCTGTAAAGCATTACCGAGGGCAGTTTCAACCGCGACGGAATACTCTTTTTTAACATTAATAATGTGCGAAACGGGACCGTGAACACCGCGTAGCACTCCGCTTTGCGACTCCTTCATAACGGCTTTTACCGAGTGTGCAAAGCCCTCCATATTCTTCTCAAGGTCGGAAAGCATTTGAACGCGGCGCTTTTTCGACTCAATATCAAGGCGCATATCATCAAGCTTTAATTTAAGCTCATTTGCCTTATCCTTGCGGGTATTAAGGCGCATTTCATAGCCTTTAATTGAATTTTCGCACTCGTTTACGGTATCCTCCAGCGCATCAACCAGCTTTTCGGTTTCGCTGAATTCATTGTCGAGCTCCTGTTTTTCGGCAGATTTCGCCGCAATTAATTCATCAAGCGTCACATTGCGCGCGGTTAATTCCTCAGCTGAGGTTTCTGATGTGAGTACGGCAACCTTTAAATCGGCACCGCGTGAAGTAAGTGTATTAAGTGTGCTCGCCAATTCCTCAATTTTGCGGGAGAAGCTCTCGCTGTTTGTAAGCAGGTCTGTTAAATCCTGCTCAGCTTTGAGAAGCGCGGCATTTAATTCCTCTTTTTTATGCAATTTTTCGGCGCTTAATGCCTTATTTTTATCAATCTCGCTCCTTGTGCTCTCTTCGGAGCCCCTTAACTCCTCAATTTCACTTTTTAAGCGTTCTATTGTGGAATTATTATGTGCAATATCGTTTTCCTTTACCGAGATTTCGCCCGATAAAACGGCAATTTTTTCGTTTAAATTTGATATTGTTTGTCTTGCTTCATCGATTTTACAGGAAATTTCGGTAAACAATTCAGAGTTTTTCTCGGTAGTTAAATCGAATTCGGATAAACTATCCTCTATTTCCTTATAAAGCACCTCACAAGCGGTGATTTTCGCCTCTTGATTGCGCAAATTCTCCTTGAAATTTTCAAGAGTATTAAGCCATAAACCTATTTCGAGCTCCTTTTTCTCACCTGCAAGCTCTAAAAACTTTTCAGCCTTTTCGCTCTGTGTTTTAAGCGGACCTACACGAGATTCAAGCTCCTGCATAATGTCTTTAAGGCGCAATAAATTCTCGTCTGCCGCGGCAAGCTTTCGCTCACTCTCAATTTTGCGGTAGCGGTATTTTGAAATACCCGATGCCTCTTCGAAGATGTCGCGGCGTTCGTTTGATTTAGTGCTGATAATAGCATCAATCTTACCTTGACCGACCATAGAATAGCCGTCACGGCCTATACCTGTATCCATAAAGAGCTCGTTAATATCTTTAAGGCGAACAGATACATTATTTATTAAATACTCGCTCTCGTGCGAGCGGTAATAACGGCGAGTTATCGACACCGAGTCGCCATCAAAATTAAGGCTTCTGTCAGAGTTATCGATATTTAGCGTTACCTCACAAAAGCCGTGGGGGCGGCGGGTAGCAGTACCGCCGAAGATAACATCCTCCATAGACTGTCCGCGAAGACTTTTGGTTGATTGCTCGCCGAGCACCCAGCGAACAGCATCGGAAATATTACTCTTACCGCTGCCGTTAGGACCAACGATACCCGTAATACCCTTTCCGAATTTAAGTGTAGTTTTATCGGCAAAGGACTTAAATCCCTGAATTGTTATGGAACTTAATATCATTGACTTATTCTACCCTTTCTGTTTTTATTTGAAATTCTTGCAAGGTTTCATCCTCGGCAACCCTGCAGTTATAGCCGAGATTTTTTAAAACCTCTATATTTTTTCGCTTTTGCCCATTCATCTTTGAAAGTGAGCCTTTTTTTACATAAATTATATAATCGCCTTTAACTGTTAAAGCGTTTTTTACCTTTTCCAAATATATTTCAGCCTCGCACAGCTCGCGAAATGCAGGATGCCACGGACCCGAAAGATATTTTGCTTCATCGACGGTATGAAGCCCTATGCGGATAACCGAAATATCGTTTTCATAGAACATTGTAAGCAATTTTGCGGTGAGAAATACTGCACTGTCAAGGGTTTGGGGAAGGTATTTTCCCGTTTTAAAAAGCTCGCCTAAATATGTATCTTCAAGCACAATTGTGGGATAAATACGAACGGTATCGGGGCGCAGTTTTATTATCCTCTCTGCAGTTTCCGTAGCCTTTTTGTCGGTATCGCCCAAAAGTCCCGTCATCATTTGAAGACCAAGCTGAAAGCCGTAATCTTTTATTAATTTTGAGGCATTCTCCACATCTGCTGCCGTGTGCCCACGGTGGTTTAGTTTCAATACATCGTCACACATACTTTGTGCCCCGAGTTCAATCGAAGTTACGCCGAACTGCTTTAAAATGTTCAAAACCTCAGGGTTTATGGCATCGGGTCGAGTAGACACACGAATTCCGCTTATAACGCCGCTTTTCTTATATTTATAAGCGGCGGCTAAAAGGGATAGCATATAATCCCTATCTATTGCTGTAAAGCTGCCACCAAAGAAAGCAAGCTCGGTGGTTTCAGGGTTATAATTTTTAGATAATACCGCTATTTTTACAGCATCATCTATATCCTTAGTGTCAGGCTGCTTTTCAGTGCGTGCAATATAGCGCTGATTGCAAAAGCTGCACTGCTGTGGACAGCCCAAATGCGGCACAAAAATTGATATATTAGCATGTTTTTTCATACAATAATGCCCATAAGCTCAAGCGCTTGTTTGGCAGCCGACTGCTCAGCAAGTTTCTTGCTCTTACCCTCACCTGTTCCCAAAACATTGGAATTAAGATGTACTTCAACGGTAAAGCGCTTATCGTGGTCGGGGCCGCTCTCACCAATAAGAACATAACTGAGCCGCTCCTCGGGATTGCGCTGAATCACTTCTTGAAGTTGTGTCTTATAATCTTTAAATACCTCATCATCAGTATGGTCGAGTTCCTTTAGTACAAAGCGCATAACAAGCTGTCTTGCACACTCCATACCGCTGTCAAGATAAATTGCGGCAAGAATAGCCTCAAATGCATCTGCAAGAAGTGACGGGCGCTCTGCTCCTCCGTTAGCCGCCTCCCCTTTGCCGAGTTTTAAACAGCTGCCGACACCTAGCTCGCGAGAAAATCTGCAAAGAGATTTTTCGCACACTAGCGATGCCCTAAGCTTTGTAAGCTCACCCTCTGGCATTTTAAAGTTTTTGTAAATATAATCCGCAACAATAACCGATAGCACAGCGTCGCCCAAAAACTCAAGGCGCTCGTTAGAGCCGTATGCGGGGTGGGTTTCGTTAGCATATGAAGAATGAGTAAGCGCATTTTCGAGTAGGGCTTCATTATTAAATTTATAGCCTAATCTTTTCTGCAAATCTTTCATTTTTATTCCTTTATCCTGCTTAATGAATTTGTTATTTTACCGATTACATCATTTTCGGTGAATTTAATTGCCTGACGGATAGCATTTTTTATTACTCTTGCGTCCGACGAGCCGTGCGCCTTAATAACAGGTTTAGCAACACCTAAAAGCGGTGCGCCACCAACCTCGGAGGCATCCATTTTACCTTTTATAGAATAAAGGTCTTTCTTTAAAATAAGGGCGCAAATTTTATTTATAATGTTTTTGTATAAAACACCCTTAATCATTTTAAACATTGTAGAGGCTGTACCCTCAATAAGCTTTAAGGCGATGTTTCCCGTAAATCCGTCGGTAACAACGCCGTCGCAAACTCCTTTAGGCATTTCGCGGGACTCTACATTTCCAACAAAATTAATCGGAGCGTCGCTAAGCAGCTTATAAGCCTCTTTTTGAAGCTCGCCGCCCTTAGAATCCTCAGTGCCGATATTAAGAAGACCTATTGTAGGATTTTCTCTTCCCTCAACGCCCTCTAAATAGGCTGACGCCATTATACCAAACTGACAGAGCGTTTCGGGTCGGCACTCGGCATTAGCGCCCATATCCATAAGAAAATAGGAAGAATCTGGTGACGGAATCATACTGCCGAGCGCTGGGCGCTTAACTCCCTTAATTCGTTTGACAATAAGCGTACCGCCAACAACAACAGCGCCCGTACTGCCTGCCGACACAAATGCATCGGCTCTGCCCTCTGCCAACAGCTTAAAGGCAACTGCCATTGAAGAATCCTTATGAGCTTTTAAAAGTGAGGTTGGATCATCATGCATAGAGATAACATCGGTAGTATGTACAACCTCTAAATTTTTAAAGGTTATTCCGTTATTGTTAATGCATTTATTAATAGCTTCCTCGTCGCCTGTAAGAATTATATCCACGCCGTATTCAGCCTGCGCTAAAGCGGCGCCCTTAACTATTTCAAGCGGCGCATTATCTCCGCCAAAAGCGTCAACTACTATTTTCATTTCATTACCCCCATATTCATAGTTTCAAACCATTTGAGCGAGCGTGAAGAAAGCGCGCCGTAGCGCTCACGCTTGTCCCTAATTTTATCGGGAAGCGGCGGTATAACACCAAAATTTGCCCCCATCGGCTGAAAATCTGTTACCGATTCGTCACAAATATATTTTAGCAGTGCTCCAATCATTGTGTATTCGGGTAAAACTATAGGCTCTAAAGAAAGCAAATGATTTGCGGCGTTAATTCCCGCAATTATACCCGAAGCCGCAGATTCCATATAACCCTCAACACCCGACAGCTGCCCTGCAAAAAAGATATTACCGTTTTGCTTTAACGATAAATTTCTATTTAAAAGTTTTGGTGAATTTATAAAGGTGTTGCGGTGCATAACACCAAAGCGCACAAACTCGGCATTCTCAAGTCCGGGTATTAATGAAAACACCCTTTTTTGCTCGCCGAATTTAAGATTTGTCTGAAAACCGACAAGGTTGTACATAGTGCCCGCCGAGTTTTCTTTTCTTAACTGCACTACCGCCCAAGGTCTATGACCTGTGCGTGGGTCGCGAAGCCCTACGGGCTTTAACGGACCGAAACGAATTGAATCTACACCACGCTTTGCCAGCACCTCAACCGGCATACAGCCCTCATACACATCAAACTCGTGAGTAATGGCAGACTCAGCCGTAATTAAAGCCGCGTGAAAAGCCTCATACTCCTCTTTATTCATCGGGCAGTTGATATAATCGTCGTCACCTTTGCCGTAGCGTGCGGCGAAAAAGGCTTTGGTAAAATCAATGCTTTCTGCCGTAACAATGGGTGCGGCGGCATCGTAAAATCTTAAATGCTCGCTGCCCGTAACGCTTTTTATATTCTCGGCTAAAGCACTGTCGGTAAGAGGACCGGAAGCTACAACAGTTATACCCTCGGGTATTTTTTCAACAATCTCGTTGTGTACGGTAATGTTGGGATTATTCTTAATCTCTTCGGTTATAAGGGAAGAAAAAATATCCCTATCAACCGCCAAAGCTCCACCTGCCGCTACAGCCGATTTATCGGCAGCATTCAAGCACACTGAGCCGAAACGGCGCATTTCCTCCTTTAAAAGTCCTGCGGCGGAATCCACACGCGCGGCTTTTAAAGAGTTTGAGCAAACAAGCTCTGCAAAATTATCTGTTTTATGCGCAGGGGATTTTTTCAAAGGCTTCATTTCGAATAAATCGACCTTTATACCCCTTTTTGCAATCTGATTTGCCGCCTCAACGCCGGCTAAACCTGCGCCAATAACGGTAATTCGTTTTTCCATTTATTATTTATCCTTCTTAGCAGATTTAACCTTACGGCTTTCACACTCGGAATTAATGCAGTATGAGGTCTTGCCTCTGCCCTTTATCATATAGCCACCGCAAATTTCACAGGTTTTGCCTGTGGGAAGTCCAGGGGCTGCAAAATCGCACTTTGGATACGCTGTACAGCCGTAGAAAGATTTACCCGTTTTCTTTGAAACGCGTTTTACAAGCTTTCCGCCGCATTTTGGACAGGGCTCTTTAATTTCATCTTCAGGCATTGGCTTGGTGTTTTTACATTCAGGATATCCTGGACAGGCTAAGAATTTACCGAAGCGGCTTGATTTTACAACCATTGTTCTGCCACATTTATCGCAAACAACATCACTCTCAACCACCGGCACCTTTACGCGCTGACCGTTAAGCTCGGTTTCGGCTTTTTTAAGTTCAACCTCAAAATCCTTGTAAAAGTTTTTCATTGCCGCTACCCAATTAAGCTCACCGGATGCGATATGGTCAAGGTCGGTTTCAACATTAGCGGTGAATTTCACATCAACAATATTTTTAAAGTGTTTAGCCATTAAATCGGAAACAACTACGCCGAGTGCAGTAGGTTTCAGCGACTTCTTCTCACGCTCGATATACTCGCGTTGCATAATGTTACCCATAATGGTAGCATAGGTTGACGGTCTGCCAATACCGTTTTCTTTAAGCACCTGAATAAGTGTAGGCTCGGTATAGCGCGCGGGAGGATTGGTGAAATGCTGTTCGGAAATAAGTTCTTTAAGACCCAAAACATCATTTTCCTGCATATCTTTAGGAATTACACAGTTATCGGTGCTTTCTTCATCTCTACCCTCTTCATATAAAGCGGTGAAGCCATCGAATTTAACCGAATAACCCGATGCTTTAAACATATAACCGCCCGCGGTTATATCGGCTGCAACAGTATCGTGAACACAATTAGCCATTAAAGATGCCACAAAGCGGCACCAGATAAGGCGATAAACCTTGTACTGCTCGGCAGTAAGGCTGCCCTTAATACTGTCAGGTGTTAAGAACACATCTGTAGGACGAATAGCCTCGTGAGCATCCTGAGCAGATGCGTCGGTTTTATAGAAACGGTCGGTTTTCGGCAAATATTTATCACCGAAAGCCGAGGCAATATAATTTTTCGCAGCGGCTCTTGCCTCACCCGAAATACGCAAGGAATCGGTACGCATATAGGTAATAAGACCTATAGTGCCCTTTCCTTCAATATCAACGCCCTCGTAAAGCTGTTGCGCAATACGCATAGTTTTCTGACCTGTATAATTAAGCTTGCGTGAAGCCTCCTGCATAAGGCTGGAGGTAATAAACGGAGGTGCGGGCTGACGGTTGCGTGTACCCTTTTTTATCTTTTGAACGGTGTACTTAGCACCCTCTAAATCGCTCTTGATTTTATTGGCGGTTTCCTCGTTTGGAATTTCAATTTTATTGCCGTTATCATCACCGTAGAACTTTGCAATGAAAGATTTTTTACCCGAAAGCAGCTTTGCATCAAGGGTCCAATATTCCTCAGGAACGAATGCCTCTATTTTCTTTTCCCTGTCTACAATAAGCTTTAAAGCCACGCTCTGTACACGGCCTGCAGACAATCCGCGCTTAACCTTTTTCCATAAGAACGGGCTTAATTTATAACCCACAACGCGGTCAAGCGCACGGCGAGCCTGCTGAGCATCAACTAAATCCAAATCAAGTCGTCTTGGATTTGCCATACCGTTTTCAACACCCGTTTTGGTAATTTCGTTAAAACCAACACGGTTTTCAGCATTCATATCAAGTGCCAAAAGTGTTGCTAAATGCCAAGAGATTGCCTCACCCTCGCGGTCGGGGTCGGTTGCAAGGTAGACAAAGTCTGCCTGAGCGGCTGCCTCTCTGAGCTTTTTGATAGTATCCTTTTTGCCCGCAATAGTTTCGTATTTGAGTTCAAAATCATTATCAACATCAACGCCGAGTTTAGATTTAGGCAGGTCGCGTATATGACCGACAGAAGCCATAACCTCGTAATCAGCGCCGAGGATTTTCTTAATACTTTTAATTTTTGAGGGTGACTCAACAATTATAAGCTTTGACATTTTATATCTCCTTAAAATTCAAATTACTCATTTTCAAGACCGTACTTGCCGCCGGGGAGTGCTTTTATATATCCGAAAATTTCAAGTTCGGTAATGGCTGCCAGAATTTGGGAATCTGATAAAACCGAACGGTCAAGCTCATCTAAATAGAAAATTTGCTTATCTAATTGATTATACACTATTTTTGCATTATTTGAAAGATTTTCTTTTATAATTTTTTTGGTTTTTTTAGTGTTTTTCTCTTTTTCTGTGGCTTTTACACTTTTTTGCTCTGAATTCATAGAGAGTGCTTTCGAATAAGCCTTTTCGGGATTAATTTTATGCGGGTAAAGCGGTAGATATTCAGTAATAATATCTCCTAGCTCTAAAAGCGGCTTGGCCCCGTCGCGCAATAATTTATTTGACCCCTTATAATTCGGGTCGGTTGGGTTTCCGGGGATAACAAAAACATCACGGCTTTGCTCTACCGCGGCGTTAGCGGTAATTAATGCGCCGCTCTTCTCTCCCGCTTCAACTATAACAGTGCCGAGAGTAAATCCAGCCATTAGGCGGTTTCTAACCGGAAAAGTATATTTTGAAGCCGCGTAATATGGCGGGTATTCGCTTACAAGTAATCCTTTCTCGGCTATTTTATCCCGAAGCGGTTTGTTTATCGGCAGATAATCTGATGCTATACCCGAGCCCAGAAAGCACACTGTTTTTCCATCAACTAAAAGCGCACCCTTATGTGCGGCAGTATCACAGCCGAGAGCCCCACCACTTACAACCGTAAAGCCGCAAAGAGCAAGGCGGGCTGAAAGCGAAAATGCCGCTTTCTTGCCGTATACCGAAACCTTTCTCGGACCTACAATGCAAACAGTGGTTTCTTCCTTTAAAAGAGAAATATCCCCTTTAGCATATAGTACTATGGGAGGTGCCGGAATCTCTCTTAAAGCATCGGGATAAGACTCTGAATTATACTGTATTATTAAAATCCCGTTTTTCTTGCAATCTTTTATTATTTCGGTGGCTTTATTAAGCCTTTTGGTATTTAGATTTTCAATTATCTTTTTATTCTTAATACCTAGAGCGGCTATATCGCTTTGCTTTGCCTTGAATATCTCTTCGGCAGAGCCAAAATGCTCTAGCAGCCGACTCGTATATTTACTGCCGTAACCGAGTGCCTGCTGCAACCATACCCAATAGTGCAAATTCATCGTTTTAACTCCCACATAGCAATTGCGGCGGCAACCGATGCATTAAGCGACTCGGCCCTGCCGGACATCGGAATTGTTATCTTTTCACACGCTGCGGCAGTATCGGGTGTGAGCCCGTTTGCCTCGTTGCCGATAAGCACTGCTGTACCGTCTGAAAAAGTAACATCGGTAATTCTTTTACCACCATTTACTACACAGGCATAAAGCGTTAGCCCGCTTTTCTTCAATTTACCCAAAAAATCATTGGTAATAATAAGCGGCAAACGCAAAATTGTGCCCATAGAAGCGCGAATAACCTTAGGTGAATATGGGTCGCAAGAATTGTTGGAAATTATGATGCCGCTAATACCTAAAGCCTCTGCAGTACGGGAAATTGCACCTAAATTAGTAGGGTCGGAAAGATTTTCTAAAGCTATGTATCTGCCCGTTTTCTCGATTTCAGCTTTTCTTTCGGGCATTTTCACTACCGCCAAAACACCCTGAGGGGTATCGGTGTCGGCAATCTTTTCGAAAACAAACTCGGGCACAACCGCCGTTTCTTCTGAGTTTTCGGCAAAAAGATGCGCTGCTTGAGCGTTCTTTTCTAGGAAATTTTCGGTTAAAATAAGTGTGCTGAATTTAACCCCGTTATCTCTGCAATCGCTGCAAACACGAAGTCCCTCAACTATAAATTTACCTTGAGTTTTTCTTTCCTTACTGCTTGTTTTAAGCTTGAAAATCGCCTTAATAAGTGGATTTTCGCGGCTGGTAATAGCTTTAAAATTCATAATTTTCCTATTCCTTTAAAAGAAAGTCGCCCGAGAGTAATCTCGGGCGTGATAATTATTTGTCTAATGCTTTCTTTGCATTTTTCGCAAGGGTGGCAAAGCCGGCAGCATCGTTTACAGCGAGGTCTGCCAACATTTTACGGTTAATCTGAACTCCTGCCTTTTTAAGACCGTTCATAAAGGTAGAATAGTTCATACCGTTAATTTTAGCTGCAGCTGAAATTCTGGTAATCCAGAGGCGACGGAAATCACGCTTTTTAAGTCTTCTGCCAATATAAGCATAGTTGCCTGATTTCATTACAGCCTCTTTTGCTGTTTTAAAGAGCTTTGATTTTGCTCCGAAATAGCCCTTAGCGAGCTTTAAAGTTTTATTTCTTCTTTTGCGTGTTGCTAACGCACCTTTTACTCGTGCCATTTGTAACTAACCTCTCTTTCCTTCTTTTTACTTGTAAGGAATCATTTTCTTAACCTTTGCAACGTTAGTTACATCGGCTACTACTACCTTGCGGAGATTTCTCTTACGCTTGGTTGTCTTCTTATTTAAAATGTGTGATTTGTATGCGTGTCCACGCTTAACAAGACCGGTTTTGGTCAGCTTAAAGCGCTTTTTTGCACCGCTGTGTGTCTTAATCTTAGGCATTTATAAATCCTCCTTTAAATTTTACGAATTACTTAACGGGCTTCGGAGCTAAAAACATAAGCATATTTCTGCCTTCCATTTTAGCAGGCTTTTCCACGTTTGCAACCTCTGAGCAATATTCGGCAAAGCGTTGCATAATCTCCAAACCAATTTCCGGATGACCGAATTCGCGGCCACGGAAGCGGATTGAAACCTTTACCTTGTCGCCATCCTTTAAAAACTTGATAGCGTGATTACCCTTGGTTTCGAAATCGTGTTTATCAATGCTAAGTCCTAAGCGGATTTCTTTAATTTCCACAACCTTTTGATTCTTTCTGGCTTCCTTTTCGCGTTTAGCCTGCTCGAAACGGTATTTACCGAAATCCATTATCTTGCAAACAGGCGGATTGGCATTCGGGGACAGATTAACAAGGTCAAGGTCCTTTTTTGCGGCGGCTGACAGAGCCTCTTTAATTGGCATAATGCCGAGCTGTGAGCCATCGGTATCGATTACGCGAACCTCTTTGAACTTAATACTTTCATTGATTAAAATTTCTTTGCTGCTAATGTTAAAGCACCTCCGACAGAAAATAATTCAAAAAAGCACGGATAACAACAATGTCATCCGTGCAAATAAGCATAATAAGAGCGTTACTCTTTTAACTTATTGACCCTGTAGGACATGACCTCGGGGTGAGAACGACATAATTGTTCTGCTTTGTTGTAGGGTTATTTTACCACCAACATACCAGTTTGTCAATACCTTTTGCAAATTTTTTATTTTAGTTCTCCTTTTGTGTTGCACATTCTTTTAAAATATGTTATTATAAATTGAATTAATATGTATTATAGGGGTGAATGTTGTGTTTAAACACCCAATAGGAATATTCGACTCGGGGCTCGGCGGGCTGACTGTTATGAAAGAAATTATAAAGCTTTTGCCCAACGAGGACATTGTATACTTTGGTGATACAGGCAGAGTACCATACGGCACACGAAGCCGCGACACCATAAAAAAATACGCCGCTGAGGACGCGAAGTTTTTACTCAGCCATAATGTTAAGGCTATTGTTGCCGCCTGTGGAACTGTTAGTGCGGTAGCGGCTGACACGGCAGATATTCTGCCTGTTCCTTTTTTTGAAATGATTACCCCAGCTGCGACTGCAGCTGTTAAAGCCACAAGAAGCGGAAAAATTGGCATTATAGGCACCCCCGCAACAGTTAAGAGCGGTGAGCACAAAAAAAGAATTTTAGAGCTTTTACCCTCTGCCGAAATTTATGCCGCCGCCTGCCCGCTGTTTGTGCCGTTAGTAGAAGAGGGACTTACTTCAAAGGACAGCATAATAGTGCTTGAAACGGTTAAGAGATATCTTTTACCGCTTAAAGAAAAAGGCATTGACACGCTTATTCTCGGTTGCACGCATTATCCGCTGCTTAGCGGTGTAATTGCCGAGGTTATGGGAAGCAGTGTAACCCTTATAAATCCCGGTGAGGAATTAAGCCAAAACCTAAAGAGCTATTTAGAGAAAAAAAGGCTCCTTAATTCAAATGGCGGCAAGCACAGCTACTTTGTTAGCGATATGACAGGCTCGTTTGAAAGCACTACGGAAAAATTAATGGGTGAAAAAATACACGCAGACAACGCAAAACAGGTGGATATAAGTAAGCTATGAAAAATGTAATAATTGATATTAGGGGAACTCAAGGCATTGACGGCGAAAGCGATGTTATAGAGCTTTCAACCGTTGGCACGCTCTGCGAAAAAGACGGCAAATACCTGATTTCCTACGAGGAAAATGAAACACTTAAAACCGACAATGTTAAAACCCTTGTGAAGACCGAGGGAAACAGCAAAATAACTATGATACGCTCGGGCGGAATTGACAGCCGATTGGTTATTGAAAAAGGGCGACGAAACACCTGCTTTTATTCCATTCCGCAAGGTGAGCTTGTTCTTGGAATTTTCGGTGAAACAATTGAAAATACATTAGGCGCTAACGGCGGCAGAGTTAGAATGAGTTATACAATTGATATTGAAAACAGCGTGCTCAGCCGCAACACAGTAGAAATTTCGGTAAAAGAGGTATAAAGATGTCACAGATAGTAAACACAGCAAAGGAACAGATTAAAAATATAGTTTTAAACGCCGCTAAGACTGCAATGGATAATGGTGAGCTGCCTAGTGTAGAGCTTACCGACTTTATAATTGAAGTGCCCTCTAACCGCGAGCACGGCGACTATGCCGTTAATGCGGCGCTTGCGTGGTCTAAGCTTTTCAGAAATGCTCCCCGCAAAATAGCCGAAGCATTAATGGCTAATGCTGATTTTGGCGGCACATACATTGGCAAATATGAAATTGCAGGTCCGGGCTTTATTAATTTCTTTTTATCCGACGGCTACTATGCCGACATTGTAGCTGATGTTGACACTTTGGGGGACAACTACGGTAAGAGTAATTTCGGCGGTGGTAAAAAAGCACTTGTAGAGTTTGTTTCGGCTAATCCTACAGGACCGATGCATATTGGTAACGCTCGCGGCGGCGCACTTGGCGACTGTTTGGCGGCGGTACTCGAAAAGGCGGGCTATAATGTTGAGCGCGAGTTCTACATTAACGATGCTGGAAATCAGATTAACAAATTTGGGCTTTCCCTTGATTTAAGATATAAGCAGATATATGACAGCAGTGTAGAAATGCCTGAGGACAGCTACCACGGTGCAGATATTATTGCCCACGCTGAGGCATTTGCAGCTATTCACGGCAATAAATATTTAAGTGAGACCGAGGAAATTCGAAGAAAGGCTCTAGTTGATTTTGCGCTGCCTAAAAACATTCAGGGTCTTCACGACGACCTGCTTAAATACCGAATTGAATACAACACTTGGTTTAGAGAAAGCACACTCCACGCAAGCGGAGAAACCACCCGCATTGTTGAGCTTTTAAAGCAGAGCGGTCACACCTATGAAAACGAGGGTGCACTATGGTTTAAGGGTAGCGATTTCCTCTCGGACGATTTTGTTCTTGTGCGCTCGAACGGTGTGCCGACCTACATTGTACCCGATATTGCCTACCACTATAATAAATTAGTAACCCGCGGTTTTGACAAGGCAATTGATATTTTAGGCGCTGACCACCACGGGTATGTTCCGCGCTTGAAAAGTGCGCTTATAGCCCTAGGTGTCGATGCTGACCGACTCGATGTTGTGCTTATGCAGATGGTGCGTCTTGTTAAAGACGGTGAAGTAATCAAGGCATCTAAGCGTTCGGGTAAAGCCATTACGCTTGTAACTCTGCTTGACGAAGTGCCGATTGACGCGGCAAGATTTTTCTTCAACCTCCGTGAAGCCAACAGCCACTTCGACTTTGACCTTGATTTAGCGGTTGAAGAGTCTAGCCAAAACCCCGTTTACTATGTACAGTACGCCCATGCGAGAATTTGCAGCATTATGCGAAATCTCAGCGAAGACGGTATTGAGGTACGCGAGCCTACAAAGGCTGAACTCGAATTATTAAGCACCGCCGAAGAGCGCGATTTGATAGTTCATTTATCACACCTAACAGAGGAAATTATTGTTGCGGCTAAATCTTACGACCCCGCAAGAATGACCCACTATGTAAGCGACCTTGCAACCAAGTTCCACAAGTTCTATAACGCCTGCCGCGTTCGCGGAATTGAAGAGCCATTAATGATGGCAAGAATTAAGCTTTGCAAGGCTACGGGAATTGTTATTAAAAATGTTCTTAATATGATGAAGATTGACGCCCCGCAGAGTATGTAATACGAAAGGAGCTTCTTATGAAAAAATTAATTGCTTTACTTTTAGTTTTACTGCTTACTCTTTCCCTTTGCGCTTGCGGCAGTTCAGGCACTGCAAATGTAAGGGCGGTTAAGCTAAGCGAAGGATATGAAAGCAACATCACCGAGTATAACGACTACGGTAGCGATTTCACACTTGCCCAAAACAAGCTTGCTGTGCAGGTCTTTGCAGAAATAAACAAACAAAACGCGGATAAAAACATTCTTGTATCCCCTATTTCTTTAACAAATATTTTAGGAATGTTACTGTCGGGAGCTAACGGAGATACCGCAGCGGAACTGAGTACGCTGTTATCTGCTACCGCTGAAAAAACTAACCATAATCTTCACACTTTTTTTGATTCATTACCCACCACGAGTAAAATAGCAAATACAAATTCGGTGTGGATTAAAGATGATAATAAGCTTAGTGTTAAAAAATCATTTTTACAAAACAATGCCGATTTTTACGCCGCCGATATTTTCAAAATGCCCTTTGATGATAACGCAAAAACAACAATTAACGATTGGGTTAAAAATGCTACTAACGGCGAAATTGACAGCATTGTAAACAAGATTGACCGCGAAACCTGCCTTTACCTTATTAATGCGTTAACCTTTGATGCCGAATGGCACACACCTTACGCAAAAAGCGATATTTCAAGCGGTACATTTAACACCTTTACCGGTGCAGTACAGGTAGAAATGATGCGCGGCAAAGAAAATTATTACATTAACACCCATAACTCAACTGGCTTCATTAAAGAATATAAAAATGGTGATTACCGCTTTGTAGCACTGCTGCCTAACGAGGGTACCGATATTAATAAATTTATATCCGAGCTTCAAAGCAACAGCATCAGCAATATAATTAAAGATGCTACTGAACGGCCGGTAATATCTGTTATGCCTAAATTTGAAACCACCTTTGAAATGACGCTAATTGACACTCTTAAAAATCTTGGAGTAACAACTGCATTTGACGCAGATGATGCCGATTTCACAGGTATAGGAGCCTATCAGGGTGCTAACCTTTATTTAGCTGACATTATGCAGAAGACCTATATAACGGTTGACGAAAAAGGCACCAAGGCAGGCGCTGTTACAAAGGCTGAAATAGCCGCCAAGACCTCACTTGAAGATCGCCCCGTAACGGTTACGCTTGACCGCCCGTTTGTATACGCAATAATTGAGGCAAACACAAATATACCGCTCTTCATTGGGAAAGTTGTTGAGCCGTAAAAATTTGACAAAACAAAAAACTCCCGACTTCATTTGAAGTTGGGAGTTTAATTTATCTAACTTAAATTAGATTTCAGCGAAGTACTTAATGGTGCGTACCATCTGGCTTGTGTAGGAGTTCTCGTTATCATACCAAGAAACAACCTGTACCTCATAAAGGTCGTCAGCGATTTTGCAAACCATTGTCTGAGTAGCATAGAAGAGTGAGCCGTAACGCATACCGATAACATCGGAAGAAACGATCTGATCCTCATTGTAGCCAAAGGACTCACAAGCAGCAGCCTTCATAGCAGCATTGATGCCCTCTTTAGTAACGTCAGCACCCTTAACAACAGCGGTAAGGATGGTGGTAGAACCGGTCGGAACCGGAACACGCTGAGCAGAGCCGATAAGCTTGCCGTTGAGTTCAGGAATTACAAGACCGATAGCCTTAGCAGCACCTGTAGAGTTAGGAACAATGTTAGCAGCACCGGCACGAGCACGACGGAGGTCACCCTTTCTGTGAGGACCGTCAAGAATCATCTGGTCGCCTGTGTAAGCGTGGATAGTGCTCATAATACCGCTCTGGATAGGAGCGTAATCGTTAAGAGCCTTAGCCATAGGAGCTAAGCAGTTAGTTGTGCAGGAAGCTGCAGAAATGATTTTGTCATCAGCAGTGAGAGTATTCTCGTTAACGCTGAATACGATAGTGGGAAGATCGTTACCTGCAGGAGCAGAAATAACTACCTTTTTAGCGCCGGCATCAATATGAGCCTGACTCTTCTCTTTAGAGCAGTAGAAGCCTGTGCACTCGAGAACTACGTCTACGCCGATTTCACCACAAGGAAGGTCCTTAGCGTCTTTCTCAGCATAGATCTTAAGGGTTTTGCCGTCAACTGTGATAGTACCGGCTTCATCATCAGCAGAAACTGTGTGAAGATTTTCACCGATTGTACCGCAGTAACCGCCCTGTGCTGTGTCATACTTTAAAAGGTTGGCAAGCATAGAGGGTTTTGTAAGGTCGTTGATAGCTACTACATCGTAGCCCTCAGCACCAAACATCTGACGGAATGCGAGACGACCGATACGGCCGAATCCGTTAATAGCAACTTTAACCATTGGAAATTCCTCCTAAAAATTATTTACATATATTGTACCCCAAAAAACAATTTTTTTCAAGATGTTTTGACTAAATTTTAACAAAATTTAGTTGAAATTTAATTTTTCATCATTTCCGCATATAATAAATGTAATATGGACGAAAAAATTATTCAAAATGACCTTAAAAAGCAAAACAAACTCTGTGAAACCCTACGCAACAGAATTTTTCGTGATGAAATTGAGGGCAATTTTTCATACGAAAATATCGAAATTCTGAAAAAGCTTTATCTATTTGAGGGATTAGCCTTTAAAGAAAATTTTATGTGCTGTATTCCACTTGCAGAGCTTACCGATATTATTTGCGGTACAGCATATTTAGCGGGTAAAATTCAAAGTGCGAAAATTATAGGTAACAGCAACACATATTTTGTGAATTTGCGACTTTTCGAAATATTATTATCACTTATAACTAAGTACACACAGGGCAAAATTAAAATACAAATTACAAAAAACAGTTTTTCGGTAGCCATGAACAAAATGCCTGAAAGCATTTATTTGAATACCGTTTTAAAACATATGAATGCCTTTAAACTTGAAAACTGCAAAGATGCATCGGCGAAAATTATTATTCCAATAGAATGTAAAACAGGCAGTAAAATGCGCTTAAAAAGCGAAGCCTACTACCTGTTTGATAAATACTCGGTTTTTAATGTTTATTAATACTGTCTATAAGAGCCTCGGCAATTCTGAGTCCGTCCACCGCGGCAGAGGTTATACCGCCTGCATAGCCTGCACCCTCTCCACAAGGGTAAAGCCCCGAAACATCGGTAGCAGTATAGCTTTCATTCCGCAAAATGCGCACAGGGGCTGAGCTTCGGGTTTCAGGAAAAGTTAGTACCGCATTGGCATTATCAAAACCGCTTATTTTTTGGCCAAAAAGCGGCAGAGCCTCCCGTAAAGAGTTTACCGCAAAATCGGGCAATACCGATTCTATATTGGTGTGTTTTGCCTTTGGTTTTACGGTTGGGTTTATTCTTTGCGGGTCGGTCACTTTCTCACCGATAAGGTCACCTACATAACAAAAAGGAACACCGTCGGGTGAAAAAGCGCGACTTTCTATTTCGCGTTGCAGTTCAATTCCTGCAAGCACATCGTCACCCATTAAATCCTCGGGGCGAATATCAACAAGCAGTGCGCTGTTAGCATTAACACCGTCACGGACGGAATTACTCATACCGTTAACACAGGTCATATTCTCTTCGCTTGAAGCATTAATTACCTCACCGCCAGGGCACATACAAAAGGTATAAACACCGCGACCTGAGGGCAGATGCACCGCCATTTTATAATCGGCAGCGCCTAGCGCGGGATGATTTGCAAAGTCACCGTAAAGCGCTCTATTAATATCGCTTTGCAGATGCTCAATTCTAGCTCCTACAGAAAAAGGCTTGCGGACAAGCTCGACACCTGCAGCCTTTAGCATCTTATATGTATCGCGGGCTGAATGACCCGTTGCCAACACTAAATGGCTACATGCTATCCATTCGCTTTTTTTACCGCTTGTAACTTTTATGCGTGTTAATTGGTTATTTATAATTTCAATATTATCAAGCCTTGAATTAAAACGCACTTCACCGCCGAGTGATATAATTTCATTGCGGATATTCTTGACAACAACCCTTAGAATATCGGTGCCGATATGGGGCTTAGAGTCATACAAAATCTTATCGGGTGCGCCGAATTTACTGAGGGTTTCAAGCACCACTGAAATGCGGGCGTCTTTAATGCCTGTGTTAAGCTTTCCGTCGGAAAACGTGCCTGCGCCGCCCTCGCCGAACTGAATATTAGATTCGGGGTTTAATTTGCCGCCGCTAAAAAACGAATTAACATCGGTTTGCCTTGTATCAACATCTGTTCCGCGTTCAATAATGATTGGTTTAAGCCCTGCCTTGGCTAATGCCAAAGCCGCAAAAATTCCCGCGGGACCAAAGCCGATAATTATGGGACGCACCTGCGTATTTCCCGCCCTTTTCCATTCGTAAGGTTTTTTTAAATAAAGGCTTGCCTTTTTATTTTTTGCAATTATTTTGTTTTCGTTAGCGGCTTCAATAAGAAAAGCACAACAGAAAACAATGTTGTTTTTATGCCTTGCATCGACCGATTTTTTATAAATCCTTGCGCCTTTAATTTCGCTTTTTGGTATTTTAAGCAATGGCGCAACAATAGTGGGAATATCAGAGAAATCGGTTGAGAGCGGCAAATTAATGTTTTGTAAAAGTATCATTACTTTATAGCGCTCCTTGCCGCAACCGCCGCCGAGCTCCAAGCCCATTGCAGATTATATCCTCCGCAATCGCCATCAACATCCAAAAGCTCGCCGATAATATAAAGTCCCTTATGCCTTTTAGATTCAAGGGTGTTTATATTAACTTCGTTAAGACTAATTCCGCCTGCTGTTACCTGTGAATTATTAAAACCGGTATTACCCGTAACAGTAAATGTGAAGCTTTTTATAAGGCGGGTAAGCTTTGCAATTTGCTTATCTGTAATCTCTGCAACGGTGGTATTAAGCGGAATTTCGGCACATTTTATTAACACCTGACCAAGTCGCTTGTTTATAAAACCGGTTAAAAAGTTATCGCTTGAACGCGTTTGTAAATTGCACTTACGCTCTGAAAGCAACTTTTTAAGATGAGTTTCAGCCATATTAGGAGTTATATCAAGACTTATTTCTATTCTACCGCTGTTTCTTGAGGCTTCACGCGAGATACCAAGTATTGCAGGACCTGACAAGCCGTAATCTGTAAAGAGTATCTCCCCTGCCTGAGCCTTTGATTTTTTACCGTTTATAAAAAGTGTGGCGGTGCCGTTAAATTTAATTCCCTTTAATTGTTTTACAATATCGGTTTCCGTTTTAATCTGTACTATTGCGGGGGTGGTTTTTGAGATTTGATACCCTAAATTTTTAAACATGCGGAGTGTATCGCCAAAGCTACCGAGCTTTGCACCGCCTGAAAGCAGACCACAAGCAAAAATTACCTTACGGGCGCTGATTTCATCACTTTGGGAAATAAGCTTATAGTTATCCTCTTTTTTTAAGGAATCGATTTTTACGCCATTTATGATTTCAACACCTAATTCCTCAGCAGTAAAGCGTAATGCATCTACTACCGAGCCAGCCTGATAAGATGCTGGATAGGCTCTGCCATCGGGCTCAAAAACTATTTCGACCCCCATTTTATTGAACTCCGCTACAGTATCCTTAACCGTAAATGCCGATAACACCTCACTTAATAAGTGGGGTGTTTCAGAGTGGTAAAACCTTGGCGCTGCATTTTGGTTTGTAATATTGCATTGCCCATTACCCGTGGTTATCAATTTTTTGCCCACACGGTCAAGCGCCTCAAACACCACAATATTAAGACTACTGTCCAGTTTTTTGGCGTGTATAGCAGCAAAAAGACCCGCCGCACCGCCGCCTACAACAGCTATATCATATATCATTGTTCTTCCTCATTTTCGGTTTCTTCTGCAGGATGCATTACAACATCTATCAGCGATGCACGGCGGGCATCGGTCTCAGTTACGGTAAACTCTAAGTTATCAAACTCAAACTTATCGCCCACCTCGGGTATTTTATCAAGCATTTCCATTACCCAACCGCCAAAAGATACACCCTCACCCTCAATCTGAATACCAAAGAACTCATTGAAATCTTCAAGGTTTGTAAGGCCGTTAATGCGATAAGTGTTCGGTGCCATCTCCTTGAAATCCTCGATAACATCGTCGTGCTCGTCCCAGATTTCGCCAACAAGCTCTTCGAGAATATCCTCCATTGTGACAATACCGACCATACCACCATATTCATCTACAACAACCGCAATATGCGATTTGGCTTTCTGCAGCTCTTTTAAGAGGGCATCAACCTTTAACGACTGGGGAACAAACACAGGCTCGGAGAGAATATCTCTGATGTCCCCAGTGAAGATGCTGCCTGCATTATAAAAATCCTTTTGGTGGATAACGCCCACAATATCATCGATAGACTCATCATACACAAGCAAACGAGAAAACTTGGTATCAGAGAAAATGCGTGCAATCTCTTTTTTTGAAGTATCAATCGGTACAGCCTCAACATCGCCGCGATGGGTTAAAATATCCTCTGCGCGGCGGTCGGTGAACTCGATAACATTGCGAAGCAGAGTACCCTCATCGTTATCGATACTGCCCTCTTCCTCAACCTCTTGAACGAGCATAAGCAGCTCTTCTTGAGACATTTTCTGCTCACCCTCATTTTTAAACATTCGTGACAGCAGTTTTTTCCAGCCCGAAAAAATAAAATTGAGCGGGGTTAAAACAAAAATTAAAGCTTTTATAAAGGGTGATGAAAACATTGCAAATTTTTCGGGGAAGTCTTTAGCTAGGCTCTTAGGCGAAATTTCACCGAAAATGAGCACCACTACCGTTATAACGGCTGTGGAAATTGTAGCACCTATATCACCATACAGCTTTACAAAAAGCATTGTGCCGATTGAAGCCAGCGCGATATTCACGATATTGTTGCCGATAAGTATGGTGGAAATAAGCTTATCATAGCTTTCGGAAAGCTCCAGCGTTAGCTCGGCTTTTTTGTTGCCTGCCTCGGCAAGGGTTTTAATTCTTGTTTTATTAAGGGTTGAAAACGCGGTTTCGGTGGCAGAGAAGTAAGCCGAAAACATTACTAATACTGCCATAATTAAAATAGAAATTACCGTACTTGGGTCCATAATTTTTAAAATAACTCCTTTTCAAACACAAAAAAGCATACCTGCACTGAGAGTGCAAATATGCCTTAAATTATATGATATTAATGATAAACACGCTACTGACGCCGTCGTCCATTAGTGTATTCCCTTTCAAAAGATTGTAACACTATTATATCAGATTTTTAAATTTTGTCAATGAATTATTGATTTTTGAGGTAATTATTGTATAATTAAATTAATGGAGGGACTTTTATGAACATTGCTATAATAACCGGTGCTTCTGCCGGACTTGGAACCGAATATATAAAGTGCTTAGACGGTGGCAGCTTTGACGAGCTGTGGATTATTGCAAGGCGCGAGGATCGGCTTAAAGAAATAGCCGCAAAATGCAAAACCGAGTGCAGAGTAATTCCGCTTGATATGACGGTTGACGGCGCTATTGATACCTACGCTGCTTTACTTGCCGACCTGAAGCCCAATGTTAAAATGCTTATTAACAACGCAGGCTTTGGCAAGCACGGATATTTTGAAGATATTGATGCTCTCTCAACCACGGGTATGATACGCCTTAACTGCGAGGCGTTAACCGCCTTTACTCACACCACTATCCCCTATATGGAAAACGGTGCTGAAATTATTAACATAAGCTCAATTGCCTCGTTTGTACCTAACGCAAAAATGGCGGTTTACTGCTCTACAAAAGCCTATGTTACAAGTTTTTCGAGGGCGCTGCGCTACGAGCTTAAAAGAAAGAAAATAAATGTACTTGCAGTATGCCCCGGACCTATGGACACCGAGTTTTTACCCGTTGCCAATATAGCTAAGGGTACGAGCCTCACTTTTGATATTCTGCCGAGGGTTAACCCCGAAATGATTGCGAAAAAATCTTTAAAGGCATCTAAAAAACGCAGAGCCATTTACACAGGTCGATTTTTCTATAAATTGTACAGGTTTTTAAGCAGAATTATTTCGCATAAATTCTTGATGATACTAGCAAAAGCGTAGTGTGATAGACATATGGAAATAATCCTTAATATTCTAAAAAGCGGCGCTGTAGTAAATTTCTTTTTAGTGATTTTAGGTAGTGCCGTGGGAATGCTTTTTAAAAAGGGCATTCCCGAACGCGTGCGCTCTGCACTCTTTTCAGGAATGGCGTTCTGCGTACTGCTAATTGGCATTGACGGAATGTTAAACGAGCAAAACAACATTCTTGTTATAATAATTTCGATAGCCATTGGTGCAATAATCGGAGAGCTTATAGATATTGACAAATGGGTTAACCGCTTAGCTCACAAGATTGAAAATGGCTTTAACAAAAACGGCGGAAATCAAAGAATTTCCGAGGGCTTTGTGTCTGCTACTATGCTTTTCTGTGTAGGCGCTATGACTGTGGTAGGCTCAATAGATAGCGGTATATCGGGCGATAACATAACGCTTTATTCAAAAAGCCTAATTGACTGTGTTGCCGCAATTCCGCTTACAGCCTCTTTCGGCTTTGGTGTAATGCTATCGAGCGTTGCAGTGCTTATAATTGAGGGCGGAATTACGCTCGCGGCGGTATGGCTTGCCCCCGTGCTGACTGAAGAAATAATAGTTAATATGTCGACTATCGGCTCGCTATTAATAGTGGCAATAGCACTGAATATGTTACATCTTACCAAAATTAAGGTTATGAACTATTTGCCCGCCATTTTCCTGCCGATTTTGATATTTGCAATTATTTAATTTACTTATTAAGATTAATTAAAAAATCCCCTTATAAGCGGTAGCTTATAAGGGGATTTAGTTATTCAACTACAGTAAAAGTATTGCCAGAATAATTACTAAAATACTTGCCTAAATATTCATCGGTTGCGTCGCCTGCATATATTTTATCTCCTACCACATTCATAACGCGGCGGTTTTCTTCCTGTAAAATTGTATTGTTTGTGAAAGAGAGCAGGTCTTTTTTATCGCCGTAGGTGCTGAAAATCAATGCGCCGTGTTTAGCACGGTCGAATATATTACCCTCGATTACCAGCACGCCTTTATGCATTGCGGGGCGATATTTAATATCCTCGGTAGATGCCTTATCTGGTCGGTCCGGATAGCCCCAGCCATAGCCACCGTAACGGCAAATATTATTTTTTAAATAAACATTACCGTATTCGGCAGTGTAATTTTTAAAGTATTCAGTAGCATCGTAGGAAGTGCCTGTATTTATCTGTGGAATAAAAGAATTTAATCCCGCAATACAGTATTCTATAAGATTATCGCAATAGGAAACCTCTTCTTCTACTACCGAGTATTTCATACCTGAGTTTGATTGATGGGTAATACCGTCGTCAAAGCATTGGAACACATAATTATGGTGGCAGCTTACATTTTTTACATTACCCCAAAACTCAATTCCGTTGCCGATTGATGTGCCGCCCAAATAAAGATTCAAACCGCCCATATAACCTATGATGCAACCCGAAATTTCAATATTTTTACTGTTTCCTGGGGCAATTCCGTGGCGACCGGCGTACATAACCGTTAGGTTTTGAATAACCACATCTGAGGTGGGATTTTCGGGCGTGGTTTTACTTGCTGTAATAAGGTCATAGCCCTCTACAATCTCGATCACCTCAAAAAGGTCTTGGGGATTGCCATCGGGACTGTACAAATACACCTTGCCGGACTTATATATAACATTATATTTTCTGCTGCTTATATCATCAAAACTTTGAACGGGTCGACCGTAGGCTTCGCCGTTATTGAAGAAAATGCTCGAATAATTAGAAATTACTCGGCTGAACATATAAACATCTTCATATTCAGTAGTTTTCCATTCGCCGATGCCGTTTTTGGAGCCGTCAACACTACCGTAGAAACGGGGCTTGATACCCTCGCCGTATGCGCCGTAGGAAACACCTGAGATAAGATGCATTTGTCCGCGCCAAAGGTCACCGCGGCGAAATAACACTACATCACCGGATTGCAAAAAGGTTTTAACCGACAGATATGTAGCTCTTGCAGTTTCGGGAGTAAGGCCGTCGTTTTTATCATCGCCGTCGTTAGATATGTAATAAGTTTTACAGCCCTCTTTAGCCTTTAGAGTATCGGGATATTCCTCGATAGTTTTAAGTAAGGCATCTGACTTTTCATCAACCGCTTTTACAGCAGGGTCGCTTGAGCGCTTATCAACGCCCACAACATTTCGGTAAAACATACCCTGAACGGTGGGGTTAATATCGGTTGCTAAAGCTTTAAAGGTATTATCGCTATTGGTAATGTTAGTGCTGCCATTTTGAACGCTATTTGCGTTTTCCGCTTTGCAGGCCGTAAAGGATATAGCTAGTATAAAAGCTAAACAAACACTAATTAACCGTTTCATATTCTTGCTCCTCCTGTATTTATAGCCGTCTGCTTTACCGCCTTTGCCACTGCAGAAGCTATACGCTTATCAAAGGCTTTTGGAAGAATTTTCTCGGTGCTTAATTCATCTTCGTCTAATACTCCTGCTATGGCGTAGGTTGCAGCTACCTGCATTTCTTTATTTATATAGGCGGCTTTTGCATCAAGTGCGCCACGGAAAATACCGGAGAAAGCATCTAACCCGCGCAAATTCTAGAAAGCGCACGCATTTACCCCTAAAAACAGGCATATTTTTCCACTGATAATCCTTAATTTAAAGATTTTTGTGAAATATCAATATTAATTCGCCTTTATATACTCACAAAGCTTGTCAGCATTCTCGAACAGATAGCCCTTAATGCCTATAGCCTCTGCACCGCATATATTAACCTGACGGTCGTCAATAAAAAGACATTCTTGTTTTTTTAGACCGTATTTACTTATTAAGTGTTCGTAAATTTCAGGCTCTGGTTTTATAAAATGTATATCGCTCGAAAGCACCATGCCATCAAAAAGCTTTAAAATCTCCACCTCATCACGATGATTACCAAAATGCACATTTATATTTGAAAGTAGATATAGCTTGTAGCCTGCTTTTTTTGCACTTTTAAGTAACTCTTCCATACCGTCCATTACGGGAAGATGCAAATACCACTCTTTTAAGAGCTTTACCGCTTTTTCGTGAAGTGCTGTAGGTACCTCAGGCAGGACCATTGCAATATGCTTTTCCAATGTAACATATCCTCTGTCGGTAAGCTCAAAGGTTATGGGATTAAATACTGTTTTTATAAGTATCTGTTTTTCTTCTTCGCTTTCGGTAATGGCAGATGCCATATAATATGGGTCGAATTTGATGACTACATTACCAAAATCGAAAATTAAATTTTTAATCATTTTACTTCCCACTTTCAAGATAAGCTTCAAGGCGATAAATCGGCAGACCCTGAGCTACAAATTTCGACTCGTACTCGGTAACGATATTACCCTCAAAATCACTGTTGTGCAAGTCGAGTGAAATGTTTTTAAGTTTAAAGCCAAAGGCTGATAGCTGCTCGATTGAAAACTCAAAAAGCCCCTTATTATCGGTTTTCTGATGAATTTCAGCACCGTTTTTCATAATTTCGGAATAGATTTCAAGAAAAGGTTGTGCCGTTAAGCGGTGATTTGCATATTTCTTTTTGGGGAACGGACAGGAAAAATTAAGGTAAATACGGCTAATAGTTTCAGGCTGTATTATCGACGGGATATACTCTGCCCCGCATTTTATGAACACCAAATTATTTATACCCTGCTTTTTTGCACTTTCACATGCCGAAACTATTACATTGGCAGTTTTTTCAACCGCAATGAAATTAATATCAGGATGTCGCTTTGCAATTTCACAGGCAAACTGGCCCTTTCCACAACCGATTTCGAGGTGCAGAGGGTTATCATTACCGAAAATCTCGGTAAAATCTATGTATTCCTTTTGAGTTTTTGCAGTATTGAAATTTCGGTCAACCCTATCAATAATTATCAGATTATCCCGACAATTTTCAAGCCTACCCTCTAGATTTTTCTTTTTACGCATTCGCATAGTATCACCCAATAACTAAAGCACCGACATGTGGCGGTGCTTTATTTTTGTTAGTTAAAAATGAATTTTTCCACCTTTAAAGCCGTCCGAGCCATCATCAACGCTTGTTTTATCGTCCGGATCATTAGAATCGGTATTATCACCGTTACTACCATTTTCACCCGAGCCGCCACTATTATCAGTTTCGGTATTTCCTCCGTCACTCTCGCCCGAGCCTGTGTTGCTGCCGCTGTTAGAGCCAGTGCCGTTTCCGCTACCTGTGGTGCCATTTCCTGTTCCAGCGTTCCCATTATTGCCTGAAGAATTGCCGTTATTACTCGGCGTAGAATTGCCAAACTCAAATGAATTTTCATCATCAGCTGGTATATCCGAGTCAATAAGGTCTTTATCAGACGAAGAGCCTTTATTTTCAGCGTTCTCAGAAGATGAGCCGGAATTCGAACCACCATTACTGTCAGAGTTTTCATTAGACTCCTTTTTGCATGCGGAAAGTGTTAATACTAAACAGAGTGCGAAAATAATACATAAAAGCTTTTTCATTAAGGTTACCTCCAAAAATTTTTATTCAACCGCCAATTCTTTAATTGAGCGATATTGAAAGTCTACATTTTCGAGTAATGACGGATTTTTAAGTGCTATTGCCGCACCTCGAACAACGCTGTGCGTCGGGTCTGAATCGATATGTACCTTTGTTCCGAAATACTGCTGTATAAGTTCAGGCATTCCGTTCATAAGTGAGGTGCCGCCGGTTAGATAGATGCCATCGTTCATAACATCAGCGACAATATCAGGGTCGGTTTTTTCAAGCACCTTGCGAATGGCGTTACAAATTGACAGCGCCGCATCAATTATAACCTTGTGAATTTCGGTAGATGTAACATCGAGAGTTTGGGGGAGACCTGTAAAAACATTTCTACCCTTAGCAACAACACCTATTTCAACAGGGCGTTTAACTACTGTGCTTAACTGCTTTTTTAGGTTTTCAGCAGTAAGAGGACCTATTTCAACGCCGTACTCTTTACGGATATATTTAATTATAAGCTCATCGAAGGTGTTACCTGCAACCTTGAAAGAATCGCACTGCGCGATACCGCCTAAAGATATTGTTGCAATATCGGTTGTTCCTGCGCCCATATCAACAATAAGACTGCCGCGCGGCTGAGTGAAATCCAA
The DNA here is from genome assembly GCA_045594065.1 of Acutalibacteraceae bacterium. Lineage (GTDB taxonomy): Bacteria > Bacillota > Clostridia > Oscillospirales > Acutalibacteraceae > SIG565. The sequence continues at coordinate 15,176 of JAZNXU010000002.1, read as the reverse complement.
CCCTAAGCCAATTGCAACGGCTATGGGATTTTCAATTACCGATACATTTCTGCCCCCGCCTGCCTCTACAACCTGTGCCATAGAGTGGTGTTGAAGTTCGGTAACGCCTGTAGGTAATGCCGCCATAACTCGGGGCTTGAAAATTTTACGACCAAAAGCCTCGTCCATATAATTTTTAAGCATTGCTTCAGCAATATCCAAATCAGCTATAGTACCATGCTCTATAGGGTGCACGCAAACAAGACTGTCCGGCGTTCTGCCAAAAGTCTGTAATGCTTTCTCTCCGAAATATAAAGGCTGCCAAGTGTCGGCATCAACCGTTACGACACTCGGCTTTTCAAGCACAATTTTCGAGCTTGAAAATATCACCGTTTTAGAGGAGCCTATATCTACCCCAATATCAGTAGTCATTTATATCACCGATTATATTATATTTTATATTTCTTCATTTTTCAACTGTTGATTTCTTGTAATTATTAGAAATTGCTGTAACACAATAAACTTTTTCGGCTCCGGCAAACAATAACTGCCTTGCAGACTCGTCAAGCGTAGCGCCGGTTGTCTTGATATCATCAACAAGCAGTACATTTTGCGCCGAAATTTTATCGCACCTTAATATATTCTTAACATTGCCGAAGCGCTGTTTATAGGGTGTTTTATGCTGTGCAGTATTAAGCTTAATTTTGTGCAGACAATTTATATACGGTATATCAAGCGCTCTCGATAGTCTTTTTGCCAATACCCTGCTATGGTCATAGCCTTTAATAAACCTTTTAAGAGGATGCATAGGGACATTTGTTATGCACTGAAACTTTATATTCCCAAAATGCTCATTAACGCTGTTTGCCATATTAGAACAAAGGAAATTAGCTATTTCAATATTATTCCTGAATTTAAAGTTATAAACTACCTCTTTAGAATATTCACCGTGACTGAACGGTGCCACCGCTCCTGCAAAATGGAACACCCGCCTCTTACATTCACAAGAAGTCTTCTCACACCCGCACACGGTGCAAATTTTACCTATGCGCTCTAGCTTATCAAAGCACTCCGAGCATAGCTGCATATTCCTTTTTATCAGCCTATTACAGCAAGCACAACGGCTTGGAAAGAACAGCCAAAGCAAATACTTAATAATCCTCATTAGTCGTTATTCCTTAAAAAATGTCCAAGGCCTGTGTAACGAAGTGTTTTTTTATCGTTATCTACCATTTGGGCGAGCACCGTGCTGCTACCGATTATGACAAGCATCTTTTTAGCTCTCGTAACGGCTGTATAAAGCAGGTTGCGGTAACGAAGACGTGAGGGCACTTCAAAAAGCGGCATTACAATACACTCAAATTCACTACCCTGACTTTTATGTACGGTCACAGCATACGCCAGCTCTAATTGAGCTAACTCCTCGCCCGAATAAATAGTCTTCTTCCCGTCAAAATCTACGGTTACACTGCTAAAGCGCTTGTCCACCTTAGTTACAAAACCAATATCCCCGTTAAATACGCCGTTACCTGTTTCGCCGTCATCCTTTTCCCACAGGATATCATAGTTATTCTTTATCTGCATAACCTTATCGCCCGTGCGGATAGCTCCACCTTTGAAATACATTTCCTCGGTGTTTTTTGTCTTAGGATTAATTGCGTCCTGAAGTACCATATTAAGATTAGCACTGCCTGTATTAAACCGCCTTGACGGACAAAGCACCTGAATATCCTCTATCGGTGAAAATCCGTATGCCTTAGGCAAGCGCTCGGTAACGAGACGAGCGACCTCGTTTATAGTATCATCTGCCGACACAGAGCGCAACAAAAAGCAATCGGAATTTTTCGAATTATCAAACTCCGGATATTCGCCGCCGACAATTTTATGGGCGTTAGTTACAATACGGCTAAGCTCTGCCTGACGAAATATGGTTTTAAGCCTTATATTCGGAATGTCTGAAAATTGGAGCAAATCATTAAGCACATTGCCCGCGCCTACACTCGGCAGCTGATCTGCGTCACCTACCATTATAAGGCGTGAGCCGACCCGCAATGCTCTCAAAATTCCCTCAAACAGAAATGTATCTACCATAGACATTTCATCGACTATTAAAACATCGCAATCAAGCGGATTTTTTTCGTTTCGGCAAAAGCTACGCTTTTCTTCGTCTTCACCGCCGTAATCAGCTTCTAACAAACGGTGAATGGTTTTGGCGGGAAGCCCCGTAAGCTCGGTAATGCGGCGTGCCGCTCTGCCTGTGGGCGCCGCCAATACAATATCAAGCTCGCGATGCTCGAACACCTTTATCATAGCATTTAGTGTAGTGGTTTTGCCTGTACCTGGTCCACCGGTTAGAATAAAGACGCCGTTATCAACCGCAGCTTTAACGGCTGCACGCTGAAGCTCAGCAAATTCTAAAGATAGCATTCCCTCTACCCTATCAATTTCAAGCTCATCCAGCGGGAAGAGTTTTTCGGCATACTCCGATAATATTTTAATTCGTGATGCGGAAAATTTCTCACTTTTATAATATTCAGGCAGGAAGACAAAAAGTCTGCCGTCAATTTTCTCGGCAATTAAATTAAGGCTGCGAGTTGCATCGTCTATAACCGCCTCTACTGAATCGCATGAAACATCAAGCAACTCTGCCGCCACGGAGCACAGCTTATCGTGTGGCAGGCAGGTATGCGAATTCAGAGTATTTTTAGCGAGGACAAATTTTACTCCCGCAAAAATTCGGTCGGTCGAATTGCTGTCTATTTTATAAGCGGCTGCAATTTCCTCTACCCTGTCAAAAGCGAAATTAATCCCCTCAAAGCACAGTAAATACGGATTTTGCTCTATTCTTTCAATTGCCGATGTACCAAATCTCCTGAAAATACGGAGAGCCTCAGGCGGGGTGACATTAAAAGCAGCAAGCTTTAACATAATTTCGCGCATACCGAACTGATTTTTGTAGGACTCGGAAATAGCCAATGCTTTTTCGTAAGAAATGCCCTTGATTGACACAAGCCTTTCGGGAAAGTTTTCAATTATATCAAGGCTTTCCTCACCATAAGCCTCGACAATGCGCCGAGCCGTTGCGGGTCCTATTCCCTTAATTGAGCCGCTTGAAAGATACTTTAAAATTGAAGCGGAATCTTCCTTTATAATACGCTCAAAAAACTCCACCTTAAGTTGCTCACCGTAGGTTGGGTGAAAAACATACTCACCTGTGCAATTGATGTACTCACCCTCGCTCACAAACGGCATAATGCCAACGGCAGTAATATCTTCACTGCCGTTAGAAAGGGTTAATACGGTGTATCCGTTGCTTTCGTTTTTATATGTAATTCGCTCTACAGTTCCGCTAAAGGATTCTGTTTTTTTATTCTCATCCATAAAAAACTCCGTTTTTGAACTCAGCTATACTGCTTTTATAATTATTTTCCAATCGCTGTGCTGTATTGGCTTCAAGTGCGTCGGTTAAAAATATTACCTTATCGGCTAATTTTTTACCCGACCATTTAAATTCGCACAGAACTGATAATATTTGTTGCTCGGCATCACTGCTGTCAAGCGGTATTATCAAATATTTATTTGCCCTTTTCTTAGGTTTTACTATAAATTGCGCTAAGAGGTGTAAAACCTCGCTGATGCCGATAATCGCTAAAAAAATAATTAAAGTAAAAATAAATGCTTCTAACATAAAAAACCACCTCAGATTATTCTATGTTTAAGGTGCAATTTATGTAACAAGGGAGGTCGAGCGGACCCCCCTTTTAATATTTAAAAATTATTCTACCCTAATGCTCGCCTGATAGGTGCCTACCGCCCATACAGTTGGATATTTATCACTTCTGATTGTAACCGACGGCATATATTCACCCTTGCCCTTATCAGTCAAATCAACCACTGCATATAAATCCTCTGCCTTTAATGTCCTGATTATTGCTGACGGTCCGCATATTTTAACATTTTTGATTGAATAATTAAGCTTTACATTGTGCCCCGATGCATCACCTGTTGTTACAATTTTAGATACATTAAAGCTTTTTTCGCTGATATTGTCAGTATTGATTTTAACAGTAACGGTTTCGATATTATCCACCACTTTCACTCCGCTCGGAATTACCAAGGTTTCATCGAAAGTATTATTACTTTTGGTTATTTCGTTAAAATCTATTGGGGAGAGTTCAATAGCGGTTATGGTATCGATAGTCGCAGCAGAGCCTGCAATATTTACTTCCTTTATCGACAGTGAGCTGCTAATAGGCTCTGATACATAACCCGAAGGCGCATTTAAAAATGTCGGTTTTATCGGCACAGTCTTACTTTTTAAAATAGGCTGTGAAATTTTAACCGTTGTGGCACTTAAGGTGTATTTTCCGTTATCCAGTTTTTTACCCGATTCATCATAGAGAATTATGGTACCGTCATATGTTTTGGTTTCGGAAAGTTCCTCGTTAGTTTCTACCAGAGCCTCAACCTTTGCTATCTTATTAATCTCGGTTTGCGGTCCGCTGATATATACAACATTACTGCCTGCATCGCTGATAATAGGCTCACCTACTACAAGTCCCGTTATCGGTGTAACGCCCGTAATTCTGGGTACTACAGTAAACTCCTTATTCTTTACGGTTTTATCGAAAACACCCGTAACCACGCCGGGGGTAATCGAAACCACGGTATATTCGCTGCCAAAGGCCTTTTTATTTGCAAAAAGGGTTAATTCATATTCTCCCGGCTTTGTAACCTCTGCCACCGAAGCAGAAATCACAATATCCTCTGTTGATAACTGATTTAAGACATAGGCAGGTCCGCTCAGCTTTACAGATACAGTTTGCTGAGTAAGTCCACTAAACTCATCAAGCGCTAATTCGCCGGCAATAGAGCCCTCTGTTTCAAGTGTAATCGGCACATTTGTGAGGGTGCGCTCAATTGTAGGAGTTTCGGTTGTTACGATAGCGAGCCAAAAGACAAAGGCGAGAACTATCGATATTGCAATAACAGCCTTTTTGTTATTGAGTATTTTTCGAAGTGAAAATTTTAAATTAAATTTCATAAAACAATTCCCCGACTTTATTTACTCGACTTATCTTTTTTCGAAACTTTTTTGAAAAGTTTTTCAAACACTGCAATGTAAAACGGCTTCTTCTCGGTTTCATCCTCAGAATAAAGTTCTTTTATAAGCGCTTCCTTGAGTGTTACAGAATTATAACCGCGTGTAATAACACCGTTAAGTGCTAAGGATATAGTACCTGTTTCCTCTGATACAACAACAACGGCGGCATCTGACATTTCACTCATACCTATTGCCGCACGGTGCCTTGTACCGAGTTGAGAGCTGAGCGCATTGTTAGAGGTGAGTGGTAAAATACAACCCGCCGATGCTATTCTGTCGCCCCTGATTACCATACCGCCATCGTGAAGCGGCGATTTGGGATAAAATATATTCTGTATAAGCTCGGTTGAAACAGCGGCATCAATAGCCGTACCTGTATCAATAATTTCTCCGAGAGGAGTTCTCCGTTCAATAACAATAAGCGCGCCAATTTTTTTATCCTGCATATCGCTTACAGCCTTGCAGATATCATTCAAGCGTTCTAATTGCTCTTGAAATGCCAAATCAGTCATTTGACCGCGTCCAAGCTCGGTAATACGGCTGTGACCCATTTTTTCAAGCATTCGGCGAATTTCGGGATGAAAAACAATAACTGCAATAACAATCAAGGAATCGGTTAAACGCAAAAGCAACCATTTAACGGTTACAAGATCAAACCAATTCGCAAGCAAATAGGCAACAAAAACAACGGCAATGCCCTTTATCAGCTGACCTGCCCTTGTCTCCTTAAAAAATTCGATAGCCTTATAGATAATAAATGCTATTACGGCGATATCAATTAAGTCAAAAATGCGGATGTTTGAAACAACATACAGCAATTGACTCCAAAAAGCAGCTATAGTTCCCATTACATTTTCTCCTATTATCTTTATATATTAATAATAACATACTTGCGGGGTTGTAGCAACAAATAAATTTAAATTTTTTCAGATTTTTTTAATAACGCCGAGAAGATAATCGATTTCGGCAAAATTATTGAAAAAAGCAGTGCTTACCCGTACACAGCCGTCAGGTAGAGTTCCCATAATTTTATGTGCCGATGGCGCACAATGAAGTCCCGCCCTTGTTGCAATATTCTTCGATGCTAAAAATGCCGCCGCACGGTCACTAGGCGTATTTTTTATATTAAACGGCAGCACCGGCACACACCTGTAAAGCTCAGGCTCGGGTGTGTATAAAACCGCATTTTTTGTGCGTTTAAGCCCTGCATACAGGTATTTTACCAGCCCTAATTCTTTTCTATAGAGATTATCCGAGCCGTGCCTTTTAACAAAATCAATTCCCGCCGATACCGCCAATATTCCCGATACATTTACCGTTCCGCTCTCAATTCTTTCGGGCATATCCTCCGGCTGTGCAAGCTCGATAGAAGCAGAGCCTGTGCCTCCCTCTAAAACGGTGTATTTAAGCGGTTTGCGGCAAATCAGAATTCCAATACCCATCGGAGAATAGAGTCCCTTATGGGGAGCTACAGCCAAATAATCAATATTCATTTTTTGCATATTAATGCCTATCACTCCCGCTGTTTGCGCCGCATCAACAGCAAATCCTATTCCGCGCGCGGCACATAAACGACCGATTTCCTCAATCGGTAATATTTGCCCTGTAACATTTGATGCGTGGGTGCAAAGTATTAGCCTTGTGTTAGGCTTTATAAGCTTTTCAAAATTCCTTACCGTAATTTCATCATCGGTTGATACTTCTGCAACGCTCACCTCTACCCCGCGATTAGCAGTAAGTGCGTGCAGTGGGCGCATAACGGCATTATGTTCAAGTCCTGACACTATTATATGCTCGCCCGCAGATAATACCCCCTTTAAAATACAGTTAAGCGAATGGGTGCAGTTAAGTGTAAATGCAACATTTTCCGCACCTTGTGCACCGAAAAATTCTGCAATTTTTGCTCTCGTTTCGTATATCTTAAGAGAAGCTTCAATTGAGGTTTTATAGCCGCTTCTACCAGGATTCGCCGAATAGAACCTCAGTGCGGCAGTCGCCGCTGAAATAACGCTCTGAGGTTTAACGCCGCTTGTTGCGGCGTTATCTAAATATATCATAAAACTTTCCTCCAAAATTTTCTGTAAATATCCAAAAACCCCCGAATTTTCGGAGGTTTTTGTGAAGTGTTTAAAGACCTTAGGTTATTTTCTTTATTTCAAAGATTTTTACCGAAGCATTTCTCAGTAATGCTTCAGCCTTTTCGGGGTCACCGCCAAAAACGATACCGTATCCGCAACCGATTCTGCCGGCACCCGATAAACGCTCAATAGCCGCACTGTATCCGTGCCGTCGTAGAATATCCCTACCCTTAATTGCATAGGTTACAGTGCCGGTAGAAACTCTGTATCTGTGCATTTGTATTCCCCTTTTAAGCATCCTAAATTCGGTTGCCTTTTACATACTATGCCCGAAAAATTAAAAGGTGTAGGCTCTTCCTACACCTTTTCCTCTCTGTAATAATCGATAAATATAACAAGACTTATAAATGCTACTATCATACCGAAAAATCCGAATAGCTTTAGACCACAGAAAATTATAAGCAAGGAGAGCAGCGGCGGAATTCCCAGCTTGCTGCTCAAAATTTTAGGCTCAAGAATATTTCGCACCACCGCCGTAATAACATACAAAATTGCCAGCATTATTCCAAAGGTCAAATTACCAGAAATAATACTTATCACTGCCCAAGGGATAAGCACTATACCAACACCTAGAACAGGCAGAGCATCGATAACCGAAATTATAGCAGCATAAAATACGGCATTTTTTACACCGATAATAAGAAAGCCTACTGTAATCTCTGCAAAGGTAATTAGAATGAGAACGCCGTAACCCTTTGCCATTTTGAAAACATTCGAAAAAAGAATATTTTTAATTCTGGTTAGACTTTCACGGCGTGTTTCGGAGATTACAGACATAATGAAGCTTTTTACAGCCGAAAAATCGCGCGCAAAATAAATACTTGCCATAACTGTTATTAAAGAACTAAAGAAAAATGACGGTATATTCTTAGCGGCAAAAGATATAAAATCCGAAGCAGCAGAGGTTAAAAAACTCATTGCCCGTTCGGCTATATTTTTTGGTAAATTTTCAAGAACATAGCGAATTTCCTCGGGCAGATTACGGCTCCAAGCAGAATACTTATTAAATGCCCCCGAAAAAATATTAGTTGCCTGCGTTAAGGTATCGGAAATACCCGTTATTGCAGGTTGAAAATTTGAAAAAAGGTAGAATACTACCGAAAAAATAACTGCTCCCACTGCAAGGTAAATAAGCAAAGCCATAACAGGAGCAACAGTTCGGGGCTTACACCTGAGTTTTTTTGCAAGCTTTTGTGACGGCTTTTGCACCAAATAACCGATAAGCAGCGCAATTAAAAAGGGCAGTAGAAAACTAAGCAAGTATTTATAAGACAAGAAAATTACTGCAGCTATAAAAATAAAATATGCGGCATTAATTAAAAAATGTCCGCGATTATTAGTATTCATAATATCGCCCCCTTTTAATTGTTTGCAGAAAACTGCGGATTTATATTTAAAATCTATTGAATTATTATTGTTTTTATGTTAGACTTAAATAAGTATATTACCGCAAAGGAATGATACAGCTATGGTAAATATTGCCGTTATGGGGCACGGTGTTGTAGGCTCGGGTGTAGCCGAAGTTTTAATAAACAACTGTGATACCATTACCAAAAACGCAAAAAACGAAATTAACATTAAACATATTCTTGATCTGCGTGAGTTTCCCTCTCTTACATACAGCGATAAATTCACAAAGAATTTCGAAGATATTATAAACGATGAAGAAGTTTTAATTGTAGCCGAGGTTATGGGTGGACTCAACCCCGCTTACGATTATGTTAAACGCTGCTTACAGGCAGGTAAGAGTGTTGTAACCTCCAATAAAGAGTTGGTTGCCGCTAAGGGTGCCGAGCTTTTGAAAATAGCAGCTGAGCACAATGTAAACTTTCTTTTTGAAGCAAGTGTGGGCGGCGGTATTCCGATATTAAGGCCTCTTTCCCAATGCCTTGCTGCAAATAAGATTACCGAGATTTTCGGTATTTTAAACGGCACTACCAATTTCATTTTAACCAAAATGATTTGCGATAATTTTAGCTTTCAAGATGCACTTAAGCTCGCACAGGATTTAGGCTATGCCGAACGAATTCCCGACGCCGATGTTTTAGGCCACGATGCCTGCCGCAAAATTTGCATTCTAGCTTCCCTTGCATTCGGCAGACATGTATATCCCGAGAATGTTTACACTAAGGGTATTACCGAGATTACACTTGACGATGTCGATTATGCCGACAAACTCGGTTATGTTATAAAGCTTATCGGTCACGCACAGGATTTAGACAATGGAAAAATCGCCGCAAACGTTTACCCTGCCCTTGTTTGCAAGGACAATATGTTAGCGGGTGTACGAGATGTGTATAACGCCGTTATGGTTTGCGGAAACGCCGTTGACGATACTCTTTTCTACGGCAAGGGTGCAGGCAAGCTACCTACAGCGAGCGCCGTTGTAGCAGATATAATCGACTGTGCTAAACACTTAAAAGCGCGCAAGTATCTTTATTGGGAGGATTCAAAGGATAACTTTGTTGAGGCAAAGGAAAACCTTGTAACCCGACTTTATGTAAAGCTGAGTGGGGCTGATGAAAGCATTGTGTCGGTCGTAAAAGCTCTGTTTGGAGATGTTCAGTTGCTTCATAACGCCGTAGCAAGAGAGGTTGTGTTTATAACCGATGCCGCGGTAGAAAAAGAGCTTACCGCAAAGCTTGCAGAACTTAAAAACTGCACGGTAGATGCCGTCATAAATGTGATATAAAATAGCAAAAAGCCAAGGAAAACCTTGGCTTTTTTAATTAATCTACAATTGCGCCGTAATCAAAAATATCGCCTACAACGCCATCCTGACCGTATGTATAGCTTTCTATAACATTGGTATAAGCCTCGGGTGTAACGCCCACAAGCACCGTTTGCGCCGCAATTACGGTGGTTTCTAAAGAAAACGGCGTTTTACACCACGGAATTATAACATTACCGCTTATTTTTACCTTTATGAGAATCTGATGCAAGACCTGATTAATGCCTGCTGAATAAAAATTACTCTCGAAATCGGTGGTAACAGTAGACACCATTTGCATTTTAAATCTCATTTGAGGACCGAGCCCTAAGGTATATTCGTTACCGAACAGCGTACCTATCGGTATGCCAATGGTATACTGCTCGCTAAGTGCCGTTCCGTTCGCTATCATATTGGTAATTCCACTTTTTAGCTCGTTAATTTTAACAACATCAATTTCCAGTGAAGAAATGTCCCCCTCACCGTTGCGCGTGAGCTTTACAATTTGGTCATAAGTAACACCGTTATCGGCAAGATAATCCCCTACCGCTTTATTGGCGGCATTGAAAAGTATGGTTGTCGCCTGATCCTTGGCATATCCCGAAACTGTTTTTCTAATAGCGAGTGAAGAAGCACAGGTAGCGATAAGTAAAATAAGAATTATTATAAGTATAAAAGCAAGCCTTAATTTGCCTTTTCCTCTTGATTTGCGCAAAAAAACACCCTCTTCCGTATTACATTTTACGGAAAAAGGGTGATTTTGTTAAATTAATTAAAGTGCATTATGATGCTCGATGAAAAGCTTTATAACTTCGGCAACATTTTCAATACCAATGCGGCTGTCAATACAAAGGTCATAAGCTGTTGCATCTCCCCACTTTAAATCGGAGAAATAGTTATAATAGCTCGCTCTCTTTTTATCAGCACTACGGATAATCGACGAGGCTTCTGCTCGGGAAATTTTCTCGTACTCGCAAATGCGGTCAATTCTTCGCTCAATATCCGTATGGATAAATACTGAGAGCACATTTGGGCGGTCAGCCAAAATGCTGTTAGCGCAACGACCAACGAATATGCAGGACTCCTTTTCGGCTATATCCTTGATGATATTGGCTTGTGCCGCAAAAACACGGTCAACAAGCGGGATTGAGGGCGTACCTAATAATGAATTTTCAAATGAATAAGCCCCTAAAGATAGTGAATATAAAAAACTGTTGGTCGGCTTCTCATCGTATGCCTTTAAAATATCCTCGTTTATACCGCTTTCTTTAGCGGCTAAATCGATAAGCTCTTTATCATACATTTTAATACCTAAAAGCTTTGATAATTCGCGCGCAACCTGATGTCCGCCACTACCGTACTGGCGGCCTATTGTAATTATAATGTTTTCATTCATATTAACACCACCTTGTGTTTTTATTATAAACTATTTCTATGAATTTTTCAATAAAAATATAGATGAGCAAAAATTCACTTTATATGTATATCTATTTTTAAAAAGAGTGTTGACTTTTAAGTGCGTTTTTAGTAAAATATTAATTACCGATTAATTTGACAGTCAAATATGCGGGTGTGGCGGAATTGGCAGTTTTGCGCCGAGCGCATCCAGCGGATGATAAAGCGACAGCGCAAAAGGCGCAGCGGTCGACAAGTGAGATGCGGCAGCATCGAATCGTCGGGCACCGCAAGAGTCACGCAGGTGCGGCTGCCTTGTCATTAAAAATTTCATATAGTCAGTAAAACGGCATTTAACCGTTTTATATATGCGGGTGTGGCGGAATTGGCAGACGCACTAGCCTTAGGAGCTAGCGCTCACGCGTGCAGGTTCAAGTCCTGTCACCCGCACCAAAAATCTAAATTCGACCTCTTCAGGTTGAGTTTAGATTTTTTGTTTTGAAAAGTATGGTATGCTGTATAAATATTGATAAAGTAAGTAAAAATGGCGGCTCAATAGAGCCGCCATTTTAATTTAGCAAAGCTTTAAGTAAAGCTCCTTGATTTCCTCAACGCTTGTATCCATCGGGTTACCGGGACGGCAAGCATCGTCGAAAGCAGACTGTGCTAAGAAATCGATATCCTCAGCCTTTACAATCTCCTTAAGGTCGGCAGGAATGCCAACATCGGCAGATAACTGCTTAACGGCATCGATTGCTGCCTTGCGGGCATCCTCAATGCTCATATTTGCAGCTTCCTTAACGCCCATAGCAACGGCTATATCGCGATATTTCTCGCCTGTTGCAGGAGCGTTGTACTCCATAACGGTGGGAAGAATGATAGCGTTAGCTACGCCGTGAGGAGTATCGTATAAAGCGCCGAGCGGGTGAGCCATGGAGTGAACAATACCAAGACCAACATTCGAGAAGCCCATACCTGCTACATACTGACCGAGAGCCATATCAAGTCTGCCCTCATCTGTATTAGCCACAGCGCCGCGTAGGCTGCGAGCAATAATCTCGATAGCCTTAATGTGGAACATATCGGAAAGCTCCCAAGCGCCTTTAGTGATGTAACCCTCGATTGCGTGGGTAAGAGCGTCCATACCGGTAGCGGCGGTAAGACCCTTAGGCATAGAAGCCATCATATCGGGGTCAACAACAGCTACAACGGGAATGTCGTGAACATCTACGCAAACCATTTTGCGGTTCTTTTCAGCATCGGTAATAACATAGTTAATAGTAACCTCAGCTGCGGTGCCGGCGGTGGTGGGAACTGCAATAATAGGTGTGCACTTATTCTTAGTAGGAGCAACGCCCTCTAATGAGCGAACATCAGCAAACTCGGGGTTCTCGATGATGATACCGATAGCCTTAGCGGTATCCATAGAAGAGCCGCCGCCGATTGCGATAATGCAGTCAGCACCGCTTGCTTTGAAAGCAGCAACACCGTTCTGAACATTCTCAATTGTGGGGTTGGGCTTAATATCGCTATAAATTTCGTAAGCGATAGAAGCACCGTCAAGAATGTCTGTTACCTTTTTAGTAACACCGAATTTAATGAGGTCGGGGTCAGAGCATACGAAGCATTTTTTAAAGCCGCGAGCATTAACCTCGGTTGCTATCTCAGCAATAGCGCCTTTGCCGTGATAGCTGGTTTCGTTTAGTACAAATCTGTTTGCCATGGTTTTATATCTCCTTTTTTTAAAATTATAAATTTAAGAAGTCTTTGCGGTAGTCAAGACCGAAAGCATCGGCAACAGCCTTGAGCTCGGGGTCGAGAATGGTGTTTACATGCGGCATGTGGGCGGTGAGCATATAAAGCTGAGCTGCCTTTTCAACGGTTTCGATAAGTCCAAAGGTTTCGTCCATATCGCGACCGGCGCCGTAGATACCGTGAAGTCCCCAAACTACTAGACGATAATCGTTCATCTTTTTAGCGGTAGCCTCGCCTATCTCGTTATTGCCGCAAACCATCCACGGAAGAACACCTATACCGTCAGGGAAAACAACAATACACTCAGTGCACATTTCCCAAATTGTATGGGTGAATTTTTTATCGTCAAGCTCGTGAACATGGGTCATAGCAAGGGTGTATGTAGGATGTGTATGCATTACAACACGGTGGTTGGGGTCCTTTTTAAGGCGTACCATATGGCTCATTAAGTGCGCGGGAAGCTCACTTGTGAAGCGACCGCCATCCTTATAACCCCATAAAAGCTCGGCGGTAGTGCCGTCTTTAGCTATGCGAATGATGCCTAAGTTAGTTTCGGGGTCAACCTCAACATTCTTAAAGTATTTGCCCGTACCGGTTACTATGAAGATTTTGCCGATAAGCTCGGTAGCGTCAAAGCCTGTAGGAATGGTGCGGATAACATTATCCAAATCTAAATACTCGGCTACCTGCTGAGTATCAAGCATATAGCTGATGTTGCCGCCGTTGCGCTCGTCCCAGCCGAGTCTGTACATATTAGCGGTAGTTGCCATCATTTCTTTTACAAAAGGTGCTGTTAAAATATCTTTCATTTGTTCTTCTCCTTATCTTTTAGATAAAACTTCGTTTTCGTATTTCTTTACGCTTTCAAACCACTCGCCGTCGGCAGGGACGCCGCACTTGGCGCAATACTCAGCCCAAACATCGCCAAACGGGAGTGTTTTAATTTCTTCTTGCATTACCATAAGCTCGGTCCAATTATCGGCATCCTGCAATTCGCGAAGCTTAGCGTTCGGAGTAAGCAGAGCCATTAATAGGGCTTTCTGCAGGTTACGGAAACCTACAGTCCAAGCTGAAATACGGTTAATGGAAGCATCGAAATAATCGAGCGCTATTTTTACGCTACCTGAGAGTCCACCGCAACGAACAATCTCTTTAGCGATTTCCTTAGTTTCATCATCGAGAAGTACTACATGGTCGGAATCCCAACGGATAGGACGGGTTACATGAAGCGCAATTTCAGGGAAAAAGCTCAGCAGTGCGGGAATTTTATCCGACACAACCTCAGTCGGGTGGTAATGACCGTTATCCATAAGCGGAATGCACTTATCCTTATTAGCGGCAGCGTAGGACAGAGAAAACTCAGCGCTGCCAACGGTATAAGCCTCAACACCGATGCCAAATACCTTTGACTCTACACAGGGCTTAACTAGCTCGAAATCGAACGGCTCGGAGAGGATTTCATCAATAGATTCTTTATAGCGAACGCGCGGTCCCATACGGTCAGCGGGAATATCCTTAAAGCCATCGCCAGTCCAGATATTCATAACGCAAGGCTTGCCTAACTCCTCGGCTAAATACTGTGAAATTCTAATACAAGCCTTACCGTGCTCTATCCAGAATTTACGTACCTCCTCGTCGGGTGAAGAAAGTGTGAGTCCGTCCTTTACCATCGGATGGGAAAAATACGTGGGGTTAAAATCAATACCGAGTCCGCGCTCCTTTGCAAACTGAACCCATTTTGTAAAATGCTTCGGCTCTATTTTGTCTCTGTCTGCATATTCTCCGTCTTCAAAAATCGCATAACTTGCGTGAAGATTGAGCTTCTTTTTACCGGGAATAAGCGAAAACGCCTTGTCGATATCAGCCATAAGCTCTGCAGGTGTTGTTGCCTTTCCGGGGTAGTTTCCCGTTGTCTGAATTCCTCCCGAAAGTGCCTCCTTGCTGTCAAAGCCTATAACGTCATCTCCCTGCCAGCAGTGGACGGATATGCTTACGTTTTTCAGTGCTTCAAGTGCTTTTTCGGTATCGACTCCGAGCGCCGAATATATTTTTTTTGCCTCTTCGTAACGTGACATATTTTTATTACCTTTCCGTA
>JAZNXU010000001.1:0-25637 GCA_045594065.1 Acutalibacteraceae bacterium | reverse complement strand
GTTGGCAGGGTCGGCAAAATCTATAGCGGTAAATCCGCCCACGCTGCTGGCGGTTTGGTCCATAAGGCCGCAGGGCTTGCCAAAATAGATATTTTCGGCCTTTTGGGCCATTTTGGCAATGTCTACCGCGGTGAGCTTGCCGCCGCAGTACAAATGATTTAAAATTACACCCACCAAAACCTCAAAGGCGGCCGAGCTGGATAGCCCCGAGCCCTTAAGCACGTTAGAGGTGGTGTAGGCGTCAAACCCGCCTACTTTGTAGCCGGCCTGCTGCACCAGGGCGCTCATACCGCGAATCAGGGATATGGCCTTGCCCTCTTCGGCGGGAATCGGATTTACATCTTGCACCCGCACGTCGTCTTGGGGATAACCCTCAGACTTAATACGGATGATATTTTCATCGTTGGGGGAGGCTACGGCAATAACGTCTAAGTTTACGCTACCGGCCAGCACGCAACCGTGCTGATGGTCGGTATGATTGCCGCCAACCTCTGTTCTTCCGGGGGCAGAGAAAAGGCGAGCACCGTCACTCTCACCATAAAGAGTTATAAACTCATCGCAAGCCTTTGCATAACGCTCACGGGCAATATTTACATCTGCATATATAACCGAAAGGCTTTTATCAAACTCGCCGTTCAATATAGCTTGTTTTAATACTGATACTAACATTTAAATCTTCCTTGATTATTTAGTAAGCTCGAGGGTATCGCGTGCGATTGCTAACTCCTCATTAGTGGGAATAACATAAACTCGAACAGGTGAATCGGGTGTGGAAATCTTAATTTCCTCACCGCGAACATGGTTAGCCTTATCGTCAAGCTTTACGCCTAAGAATGAGAAGTTATCGCAGATATCCTGACGAAGCTCAGGATTGTTTTCACCAATACCGCCTGCAAATACAATAGCATCAACACCGTTCATAGCTGCAATGTATGAGCCGATAAACTTAACAATCTGATACTGTTGCATATCAAGGGCGAGTTTTGCTTTTTCGTTGCCCGCTGCTGCTGCATCTACTAGGTCACGGTTGTCGTTGGTAAGCTGAGAAATGCCGAGAACGCCCGACTCCTTATTACAAATGCGGTTAATATCATCAGGTGTCCAACCCTCTTTCTTGGCAAGATAAGTAAGAACAGAGGGGTCAAGTGTACCTGTACGGGTGCCCATCATAAATCCGTCAAGCGGAGTAAATCCCATTGAAGTATCGAAGCATACGCCATCTTTAACAGCAGAAATTGAACAGCCGCTGCCTAAATGACAGGTAACAATTTTAAGGTCCTTTTTATCCTTGTTTTCAAGTGCTGCACAACGGTCGCTTACATACTTGTGGGAGGTACCGTGAGCGCCGTATTTACGAACGCCGTACTTCTCATAATACTCATAAGGCAGAGCATACATATAAGCGCGCGGCTCGAGGGTCTGGTGGAAAGAGGTATCGAACACTGCAACCTGCGGAATCTTATCACCAAAGGTTTTAACGCAAGCGCGGATAGCCAAAACATGTGCAGGGTTATGAAGCGGAGCAAGCTCACCCAACGCCTCAATTTGGTCTATAACCTCAGGATTAATTAAGCAGGATTTCGGGAAGATGCTGCCGCCTTGAACTATGCGGTGACCGATAGCCGAAATCTCATCAAAAGAATCCATAACCTTTGCATCACTCTGTGTTAAAGCATAAACTACGCTCTGGAATGCCTCAGAATGGGTAGGCATAGGAGCCTCTGCTGTGTAAACCTTGCCATCAGGTGTTTTGTGTGTAATTGTACCGATAGAGCCATCGGTAGCTCCGATACGATCACAAATACCCTTACATACGAGCGACTCATCGGTCATATCAATAACCTGATATTTAAGAGTTGAACTGCCTGCATTTACTACAAAAATTTTCATATTGGTTCCCCGTTTCTTAAAATAATGTTGCAATTAAAATTTCAGTATGATATATTTAATACATAGTATATAATATATCATTTTGAGCTCTTTTTCAAGGCTTTTTTACTATTGTGGGGGTGTTTTTATGGCAAATATCGGAATTATTGCGGAATTTAACCCCTTTCACACCGGTCACAAGTATTTAATAGATAAAACTAAAGGCAAAAACGATACCGTAATTTGTGTTATGTCAGGCAATTTTGTTCAGCGCGGAGATGTTGCGGTACTCTCTAAAGCCGACCGCGCACGCGCGGCGCTTAAAAACGGAGCTGATTTAATTATTGAACTGCCCTCCCCCTATGCCCTAGGTACCGCACAACGGTTTGCAAGAAGTAGTGTTTATTTACTGGAAAGCTTAGGTATTACCGATAAAATCTGCTTTGGCAGTGAATGCGGAGATAAAGAAAAATTAGAGAGAATTGCGGATATTCTTTTATCAGATGAATTTAATAAAAAGATAAGCTCGCACCTAAAAAGTGGCGATACTTTTGCTAAAATCCGCACCGATATTTTGAATGAATACTCCCCTGAGTATTCCGAAATTCTTAAAAATCCCAATAATATTTTGGGCGTGGAATATATTATCGCGGCGAAAACGCTCAGTAGCGGTATTCAGTTCCAAACCGTTAGAAGAATAGGCGCTGAGCACGATTCTGCCATAGCCGAAAATACGGCGAGCGCTTCGTACATTCGCGAGAAAATCATTTCGGGCGATATTAACGGTATAGCGCAGTTTTTACCGAGTGAATTTTCCACCGATAATTTTGCAAGCATTAATCACCTTGAGACTGCTATTCTCGCAAGTCTAAGAGCAGATAACACACCCGCGCGTTATGCAGCGCTGCCTGACATTAGCGAGGGTATTGAAAACCGAATAGTTGAGGCGGTTAAAAACTCGACAACCCTCGGCGAGCTTTACGAAGGTATTAAGACCAAGCGCTATACACTCTCGCGTATTCGGAGAATTATACTTTGTGCATTCCTTGGAATTACCGAAAAAACAGCATCGGCAAATCCACCGTATATACGGGTGCTCGGCTTTACCGAAAAGGGCATGTCCGCTTTAAAAGAGATTGCTAAACACACAAAACTACCCATAATCTGCACAGCAAGTGATGCTATGAAGCTTGACGGCATCGCCAAAGAAATATTCGAGCTTGAATGCAAAGCCACGGATTTATGGGCTCTATCTTTAAATTACCCGCAGAACTGCGGTAATGAATACTTTTACAAAATAGTAAAGGAGAAATAAAAATGGTACAGACAAAAATTTTAGAAGACTACAAAGGCTTCGGCAAGTGCCTTTATATGACAAATGGCGTGGTTGATATCATAGCATCTCTGGATATTGGTCCCCGAATACTTCGCTACGGATATGTGGGCGAAGACAATATTTTTATTGCTGATACAGAAAACAAGTGCATTGTCCACCAGACCTCCGATGAACTTAAGGATTATTACGGTGAAGAGCATTATTACTGCACCTATGGCGGTCACCGTGTATGGCAGGCTCCTGAGGTACACCCGAAGACCCATTATCCCGATAACTTCCCCATAGAATACGAGTTGCTTGAAAACGGTGTTAAACTGATATCACCAATTCAGATTAAAAATAACATACAAATCTCTATTACCGTTACATTTCGCGGTGACGGCACCGAAATTGACCTGCATCAGGAAATCAAGAACACATCGCGCCGCGCTCAAGAATTGGCGCTTTGGTCTATTACGATGTGCGCTACAGGTGGTGTTGAAATTTTGCGCCGCAACACAATGAGTTTGCCGGGCAACCCGAATATGAATATTGCACTTTGGAGTCACGCTAACTTTACTAATGATACGATTTTCATTGGCAACAAATACATAACCGTTGTTCAGCCTACCAACACCGCTATGAAATTAGGTCTTCAGCTAGAGCACGGCGACACCTATTATGTAAATGGTGACACTGTTTTTAAAAAGCAATATTCACCCAACTTCCCCTACGGAAATTATACCGACGGCAACTCAAGCTTTGAAACCTATTCTTGCTCGCACTTTACCGAGCTTGAATGCTTAAGCGAGCTTACTAAGCTTGCCCCCAATTACAGCGTGGCACTTGATGAAAGCTGGAGTTTATGCCGCAAGCCCTGCGATTTTGACCCAAAAAGCGACGCTTCGATTGGCGAATTTCTTTCAAAACTTTAAAGGATATGGAAATTAAAACGGTAGCATATATTAAAACCGATTTCAAGGAAAAGTTCGGCATTCCGCGGCAGAGTGGGCTTGTTAATGAACTAACAGCGCGAATTGTTTTTGAGCCCGAATTCAGACACCCCGATGCACTCAGGGGTATTGAGGATTTTTCTCACCTATGGCTGATTTTTGATTTTTCTGCCGCTCACCGTGAAAAATGGTCGCCAACCGTGCGCCCGCCAAGGCTAGGCGGCAATGCAAGGCTCGGTGTTTTTGCCACTCGTTCTCCATTTAGACCTAATCCTATAGGGCTCTCATCGGTAAAACTAATCAGCGTTGAACACACAGCCAATGAGGGTGATGTTTTAATTGTTGCGGGTGCCGATTTACTTGATAACACCCCGATAATTGATATAAAGCCTTATCTGCCCTATGCCGACTGTCACACCGATGCGACCGGTGGCTTTACCGATAATATAGAAAAGCCACCGCTCACTGTAATATATGATGATGCCTGTTTTTCGGTAATACCAAAAGAAAAGCGTGCGGCACTGCTCGGCTGTTTAGCCGAAGACCCAAGGCCCTCTTACCAAAACGACCCAAACCGCATTTACAGTATGCATTTCGGTGATTTTGATGTGCATTTTAAGGTTAATTTCGATGTTTTGGAAATTTTGAATATAGAAAAATTATAAGAAAGCCTCAAACTACTTTAATATATTCAATCATCAGAAGTTACAACTAAAAAATTGCTGTTTAAGAAAAAAACGCTTGATTCAAATTTGAATCAAGCGTTTTAAATTATTTAACCTGTTCACCTTTCAAGAAGACATCTTTAACATTAAAGTCTTTATCAAGTATGATTATATCAGCACGGTATCCGAGTTTCAATTCCCCGCGGTCATAAGCACCTGCCGCGCGGGCTGGGTTAACACACGCCATAACAGCGATTTCGTCGGGTGTGTAGCCAAGATTAAACATATTTTTGGCGCCTACAGCTAAGTGGCAGGCGCTGCCGCTAATCGTTCCGTCAGGCAATTTTGCGAAGCCGCCCTCAACAATTAGTTCTCTGCCGCTTAACATATACTTACCCTCAGGCACTCCGCAGAAAAAAGAAGTATCACTAATCATAGTTATTTTATCAATGCCCTTTGCCTTTACTGCTAATTTAATAGCAGGTGCGGAAACATGGTGCAGGTCACAAATAAGCTCGCAGTCAACACGGTCATCGGTTAGTGCACAGCCGATTGGACCTGCGTCACGGTGGTTAAATGGGCGCATTGCGTTATATGTATGTGTGGCTCTGGTTATTCCCTTATCAATACCAGCCTTTGCCTGCTCATATGACGCATCGGTATGTGCCATAGACACCTTTACACCCTCTTTAAGGCAGGCCGCGATTACCTTGTCGGCTCCCTCAAGCTCGGGGGAAAGCGACATTATTTTAAGTCTGCCACCGCTATGCTCTTGCAAAAGTGCAGGAAGGGTTTCATCTGGCGCTTTTATGGCTGAGGGGCGAAGTCCGCCTTTTCTTACGGGGTTTACGAACGGACCTTCGCAGTGTATTCCCAAAACACGGTCATCGTTTGCTTCAACGACCTTTTTGCAATCGATAATATATTCTTCATACTGTTCGGTGGCAAGGGTTACGAGTATACTTGTTACTCCGCACTTTGTTAAATAGTCGAGTGATTGTTTCAAATCTCCCGAATAATCGCACTCATAAAACTCAACACCGTATGCGCCGTGTATATGAGTATCAATAAAGCCGGGTAAAACATAGCAACCCGTTGCATCATACTCGCCATCTGACGAAGCTTCGGTAATGATACCATTTTCGAAGCATAAATCCTTTTGTTCCATAGTATGGTCAGACGAAAATACAAGTCCGTTTTTGATTTTCATAATATTTCCCCAAAAAAACGGCAGGAGAATATCCTGCCGTTAAAATTAATTATTCAGCCTCAGTAGCCTCAACGGTTTCCACGGCTTCTGCTGTTTCTGCAACCTCTACAGCTGGTGCTTCCTCTACGGTAGCTTCTTCAGCAACCGGCTCTGCCTCAGGCTCTTCGGGAAGAAGTGCACGGATAGAAAGACTAACCCTCTTCTTCTCATCATCGATAGCGGTAATCTTAACAGTAACAGTTTCGCCAACCTTTAACTCATCCTGCGGCTTTGCAACATGCTTGTTAGCAATCTGCGAAATGTGAATAAGGCCATCCACACCGGGGATAATACGGGCAAAAGCACCGTAAGAAGTAAGGCTTACGATAGTTACCTCTGCAGTATCGTCGAGATTATATGTGTTGTTAAAGATAACCCACGGATTATCCTCAGATTTTTTGTAGCCTAAGGAAATCTTTTTCTTTTCAAAATCGATATCCTTAACATATACCTCAACCTCGTCGCCTACTAAAACGACCTCTGACGGATTTTTAATTCTCTGCCAAGAAAGCTCAGAAATATGTACCATACCGTCAACACCGCCGATGTCAACAAATGCACCGTATGATGTTAAGGACTTAACTGTACCTGTAAAGCGGTCGCCTACTGCAATAGACTCCCAAACCTTAGCCTCGGCTTCCTTTTTAGCATCAAGAAGAACGCTCTTAATAGAGCCCACTGCTCTGCGGCCTCTGCCGATTTCAATAATTCTGAACTGAACCTCATTACCCTTTAAATCTTCAAGTGCTTCATTACGGGAAAGGGTTGCAAGAGAAGCAGGAATGAAAACACGAGCACCCTCGGTGTTAACGATAACGCCACCCTTTATAACATCTGCTACAGTGCCGGTTAATACTTCGCCCGACTCTTTAGCATTTACTATATTATCCCAACCGGCAATAGCATCGTAACGCTTTTTAGAAAGTAAAGCTGTACCCTCTTGGTCGTTAGTGCGCATAATGATAAGATTTAACTTATCGCCGATAGCTACTTCCTTTTTCAAATCAACCTCTGAGAAAGAGAACTCATCGCGAGTTATGTAGCCTGTAAGACCGCGACCGTAGTCAACCTGAACATCAGCCTCGGTAACAGCAAGAACTGTTCCCACTACTTTCTTATCGTCGTTAAGGCTGCTAAGAGAAGCCTCAAATGCCTCCTCATCAGTCATTTCATCGAAGCTTTTTTGAGCGATTTCTTGTTCCTCGGTAATCTGCTCGTTAACCGGTTCAAAATTTTCCATGGTATAAATTACCTCCTTTATTATGCCAGCCGGCGTAGATGCACCGGCTATAACCCCCACGCTGTTTCCACCTTTTAAAAATTCCTTTTGCAGTTCTGCTGCAGTTTCTATTAAATAAGTGTTTTTACAAAAGGACGAACATACATCAAATAGCTTTGCTGTGTTTGAGCTGTGCCTGCCGCCTATAACAATCATTATGTCATTGGTACGGGCAAGCTGCTCTGCCTCTTGCTGACGCACGGACGTAGCATTACATATTGTATCAAAAATATGAGCATTTGTACATACTTTTTTTAAAATTTTACAGCATTTTTCAAAGGTTTTTTTGCGAAAAGTGGTTTGTGACACGACTGACACTGCTTTATTCTCAAAATTTTCCTGATTTCCGAGAATTTTTTCGAGCTCATCTTCACTCGAAAAAACATAATACTCACCTTTGATATGACCGATAATTCCTATAACCTCGTGGTGACGACTGTCCCCTGCTACTAAAATCACTTCGCCTTTTTCAGATTGTTCTTTCACAATTTTATGAATTTTTGCAACAAACGGACAGGTAGCATCACACACTGTAACACCGTGTTTTTCAGCTGACTGATACACGCTTTCTGGCACACCGTGTGAGCGAATTACCAAAACAAAATCGGTATTACACTGTTCAGGACTCTCAACAATTTTTACACCTTTCTCCGCGAGCTCATCTACGAGTTGCGGATTATGAATAATGGGACCTAAGGTAGACACCTTTTTATTTTGGTTTAAAAGGTCGTAAACCATATTAACCGCACGGTCAACGCCGAAGCAAAAGCCTGCGGTTTTTGCAAGTGTTATCTTCAAAAACATCTTCTCCAATTAAATGTGCTTTTCTATAATTTTGGTAAGGCAACTTATAGACTGCTCTAAATTTTTATCGCTGGTATCAACTAAAATAGAATCCTCTGCTGGCTTTAAGGGGGCTATTGCCCTATGTGAATCGTTATAATCGCGTTCAATTATATCAGATAAAACATCCTCGTATTTTACCTTTTCGCCCTTTTCAATAAGCTCTTTATAGCGGCGATTGGCGCGCTCCTCAGGGGAGGCTGTTAAGAATATTTTAATTTTTGCATCGGGCAAAACAACAGTGCCTATATCTCTGCCGTCCATAATAACATTATTCTCCCGTGCGATTTTGCGTTGCATTTCAAGTAAAAAAGCGCGTACTGGCGGCTTTGCCGACACGGCAGATGCCATCATTGAGGCTTCGGGGGTACGAATATCCCCTGAAACATCGGCGCCGTCTAAAAATACATGCTGAGTGCCGTCGATATATTTAATATCAACATCCGTTTTCTTTAGAACAGCTTCAATATCGCAATTGAGCTCGGTTGATGCTCCCAATCTTGAAAATTTAAGACCCGTTGCGCGATAAAGGGCTCCCGTATCAACATATAAAAAACCAAGCTTCTTAGCCACAGCCTTAGCTATGGTGCTTTTGCCTGCCCCTGCAGGGCCGTCAATTGCTACTGCTATCATTTATACTACCTCCTGCTAATGCGCCCGTTGAAAAGGCAATTTGTAAATTAAAGCCGCCTGTATAGGCATCAACATCTATTATCTCGCCCGCAAAATAAAGCCCCTTGATAAGTTTTGACTCCATTGTAGCGGGGTTTATTTCGCTTACTTTTACTCCGCCGCTGGTGACAATGGCTTCCTCGATATCCCTAAAAGCGGTTGGGTGTAATGTAAGACCTTTAATAACCCTTACTAGCTCGGTACGCTGTGCCTTGGTTATTTGATTAACGCGGGTATCGGGAGCTGTTCCCGACAGCTTTATTATTATTGGTATAAGACTTTTAGGCAACAGCTTATCGAGTGAATTAGCGAGAATTTTACCGCTATTGTCAGCAAAATCACGCTGAATTCGGGCATCTAACTGCTCGTGAGTTAATCCCGATTTTAAATCGATTACCACGCTGTAGTCATCAATATTCCCTTTTCGCATATGCGCCGAAGCGCTTAAAGTAAGGGGGCCCGAAATACCGAAATGTGTAAACAGCATTTCACCAAGACCTGAGAATACAGGCTTTTTCTTATCCTTTAAATATAGAGAAAATGTTACATTTTTTAAAGTGAGCCCTGAAAGTGAAGTGCAAAAGCCCTCGTGAATTTTAAGAGGAACAAGGGACGGTAAAAGCTCGGTTACGGTATGACCTAATTTTTCTGCCATAAGGTACCCATCACCCGTAGAGCCTGTTAGGGGATAGGATTTTCCACCTGTGGCAAGCACCACGGCTTCACACGCAAATTCCTCGCCGTTTTGAAGCCTTACAGCGCTTATTTCGCCGTTATTTACAACTATATCCTTTACGGCGGTATTAATTATTTTAACTCCGCCTTGCTTGGCTTTTTTAACAAGCGCATCGACAATATCCACCGATTTATCGCTCACGGGGAAGACACGATTGCCGCGCTCGGTTTTAAGGGACACACCCGCATTTTCAAAAAACTCCATAGTATCGCGTGAAGAGAAAAAATTGAACGCCGAATACAAAAACTTACCGTTTTTTGTGACATTAGCAATAAGGGTGTCGTTCGAACAATTGTTGGTGACATTGCATCTTCCCTTACCCGTTATCATAACCTTGCGACAGGGGCGCTCCATTTTTTCAAAAACAGTAATTTTATTACCGTTCGCCGCCGCATTTATTGCCGCCATAAGACCTGCGGCGCCGCCGCCTATTACAGCCACACTTTTCGGCATTCATCTCACCTCATTCCAAATATATATTTTAACAAAAAAACAAGCAAAAGTAAAGAAAAAATACGGCACCGTCGGTGCCGTATTTAATAAACTATTTAGCGTAGTCAACAGCGCGGTTTTCGCGGATAACATTGACCTTAATTTGTCCCGGATATTCAAGCTCATTTTCAAAACGCTGTGCGATATCGTGAGCGATAATAACCATCTGGTCATCGTTAACCATTTCGGGTTTAACGATTATGCGAACCTCTCTACCTGCCTGAATAGCGTATGAACGTTCAACGCCCTTAAAGGAATTGGCGATTTCCTCAAGTTTTTCAAGACGCTTGATATAGTTCTCGATATTTTCTCTTCTAGCACCCGGACGTGCGGCTGAAATAGCATCTGCTGCCTGAACAATGCAGGCAACAACGGTTTTAGCCTCAATTTCACCGTGGTGAGCGTGGATAGCGTGGATAATATCCTCATTCTCTTTGTATTTACGCGCAGCCTCAACACCGAGCTGGATATGTGAGCCCTCCTGCTCGTGGTCAAGCGCTTTACCAATATCGTGAAGTAAGCCTGCACGCTTAGCAAGTGTTACATTAGCACCGATTTCGGCAGCGATAAGACCAGATAAATGACAAACCTCAAGTGAATGTTTCAGCACGCTTTGACCGTAGCTTGTACGATACCTAAGCTTACCGAGTAGCTTAATAAGCTCGGGGTGAAGATTACGAACGCCTGCTTCAAGCATTGCGCGTTCACCCTCCTGCTTGATTGTGGCCTCAACCTCAGCAGTAGCTTTATTAATCATTTCCTCAATTCTTGCGGGGTGAATTCGACCGTCCTGAATTAATTTTTCAAGGGTTAAGCGTGCAATTTCACGCCTTACAGGGTCGAAGCAGGAAACAGTAATAGCCTCAGGAGTATCGTCGATAATAAGGTCGGCTCCTGTAGCGGTTTCGAGCGCGCGAATATTTCTACCCTCACGACCGATAATTCTACCCTTCATTTCATCGTTTGGAAGTTCTACTACCGATACGGTGATTTCAGAGGTATGGTCAGCCGCGCAACGCTGGATGGCGTGACCTACTATCTCGCGAGCGAGCTTTTCGGATTCTTCCTTAGTCTGGCGCTCGTACTCGAGAATTTTAACTGCTTTTTCGTGATTTAGCTCACCGTCAAGCATAGATAACAGATGGTCTTTAGCCTGCTGCTTTGTAAAGCCCGAGATTTTCTCAAGCATTTCTATCTGACTGCGCTTAATCACTTCACATTCTTCGATTTTTGCATCGATTTCCTTGGCTTTTAATGCTAATTTTTCTTCTTTAGCTTCCAAATTTTCAATTTTTCTGTCAAGAGCCTCTTCCTTTTGCTGCAGACGGTTTTCACTGCGCTGAACATCGCTTCTGCGTTCGCGGAGATCCCTTTCAGTTTCCTGACGGAGTTGGAAAACCTCATCCTTAGCTTCGATTAAAAGCTCTTTTTTCTTGGTTTCGGCATTTTTAATTGCGTCATTTAAAATACGGCGTGCTTCATCTTTAGCAGAGCCTATAGCAGTTTTATCGGATTTCTGTCTGTATGCAGAGCCGCCGAAAAAACCAATTACACCTAAAACAACGGCAACAATGCCGCCAACAATATATGGCATCATTCTTCAATGCACCTCTTTTCTATATTATTACGACTTAAAAGCGGGGTCGTATTAGCCCGGATATGTATTTATCATTAACCGTTCGCCATACGGAAACATATAAAACTTATCCTAATTATTTTAACATCTTAAAGGTAAAGTGTCAAGGTGAATATACTATATAATGTATTTATTAATAATTTGTTTATAGATTTATTCGGAAAATTGTGGTATAATGCTTTTCAAGGTGGCGAAAGAGCAATGAATATTAAATTTACCAAAAAGGATATTTTTACAATTCCCAATTTACTAAGCTTAATAAGGCTGTTAATGATTCCGCTTATAATCTGGTTTTATGTTGGACTTAAAAATTACAGTTTAACGGCAGCCATTACTGTAATTTCGGGGCTTACTGATATAATAGACGGCTTTATTGCGAGAACTTTCAATATGGTATCGGATTTCGGCAAAGTGCTTGACCCGATAGCCGACAAATTAACACAAGCCGCGCTTATGTTCTGCCTAACTACACGATATCCGATGCTTTGGGTGCCGATAGTAATTTTCATAATTAAAGAAAGTTTTATGCTGCTGTTCGGATACATAACACTTGAAGTAACAAGCAACATAAACAGCGCGCGCTGGTACGGAAAAGTAAATACCGTAGTGCTCTATGCAGTTATGACGGCGCTCATCTTTTTCCCAAATATAAAACCCGATATGGCGTCGTTCCTAATAGGCTTCTGCGTGGCGGTAATGCTGGCAGCGCTTATACTTTATATAAGCTTTTACATAAACATCTTAGTAAACCACAACAAAAAGACTCAGGATTAATTTCCTGAGTCTTTCTTTTGGAACGGAT
Organism: Acutalibacteraceae bacterium; assembly: GCA_045594065.1. Classification (GTDB taxonomy): domain Bacteria; phylum Bacillota; class Clostridia; order Oscillospirales; family Acutalibacteraceae; genus SIG565. The sequence continues at coordinate 13,126 of JAZNXU010000001.1, read as the reverse complement.
TAATCTGTGAAATTATAATACCTGCAAATATTACGGCACAGCCGATATAAGCTCTCGCTGACATTTGGTCAATTCCGAAAAGCACACCGCCCACGGCGGCGAAAACCGATTCACTCGAGAGTATTATTGCTGAATATGTAGGGTCTGCACCGCGTTGACCGAGCGCCTGACAGGTATAGGCTATACCGGAAGAGCAAATTCCGACATATAAAAGCGGAAAACCTACGGCGGTGATTTGCGGGATAATATCTCTAACACCCACGCCGCCAAAGGTAAGGGCGACTATAGTGCCTAAAATGCCGCTCCACAAAAATTGCACAGCTGAAAACTTAATAGGACTTACCGTATTTATAAATTTATCGATTGTGATAATATGGAACGCCCAGAATATTGCACCGATGAATATGATAATATCAGATTTTTCTATGCCACCTATTCCGTTTGTAACACTCAATAAATACAACCCTACAACGGCGCACAGTGCTCCGATACATACATTTATTCCGGTTTTTTTACGGAAAAACAGAAAATAAAAAATAGGAACTAAAACGGTATAAATTCCCGTAATAAAGCCCGCCTTGCTTGCATTGGGATTTAAATTAATACCCCACTGCTGTAGAGTTGAAGCTATGAAAAGCAGTGTTCCGCAAAGCATTCCTGAAAACAATGTAGCCTTTGCGTTGGGTGCGACTGCTTGCTTTCTTTCATTCCAATTTTCATACAAAAATATTATCGGTAAAAGGGATACAGCCCCCAATAAATAGCGCGCGCCGATAAACAAGAACATATTGATTTTTCCCTGAATGCTGCATTGCGCTACAAAGGCAAAACCCCAAATTACGGCGGCTGCAAGCAAAAACATATTTGATTTTAAGGTGTTTTGTTTCATTAATTTGACCTCACGATTGCACCGTTTTCAACATAGAAAAGTATATCCCCGATATAATCGGTGCGGAGCACCTGTACATCTAAGTCTTCAAGGCGCTTTATAACACTCGAGCTTGGGTGTCCGTAAGAATTGTTATCTCCTACCGATATTGCGGCAAACGAGGGCGTTGCTTTATTTAAAAATTCATCGCTCGAAGATGTATTGCTACCGTGATGACCAACCTTTAATACATCACAGTCAAAGTTTACTCCGCTGTCAATTAGCGCCTGCTCTGCCTGCTTCTCGGCGTCACCCGTGAAGAGGAATTTCTTGCCCGACATCTCCGCCATCAATATAACCGAACGATTGTTTATATCATCATCAGAATTATCGGCATAAAGTACTGTAAGCTCAAAGTCGCCAATATTTATAACCATACCCTCGGTAGCGGTGAAAATTTCGGCACCGGAATTGGCAATTGCCGAATTAAGCTCAGTTACTTTTTCATCCGAACGAAATTCTGGAATTACAACATTTTCTACCTCCATATTCGAAAGCAGATATTCGGCTGCGCCCATATGGTCATCGTGAGAATGTGATATTATCAGCGCATCAAGCTCATCAACTCCATAGCTTCGCACACTGCGTAGCATTTCCCTTGAGTACATTTCCTTGCCTGTATCTATTAGCGCGGCTTCGCCGTTGCTGCAAATAAGTATGCTGTCACCTTGGTCAACATCCAAAACAGCAACAAAATCCTTATCAAGATATTTCACAGAATTTTGACCGGTAAAAAATTTACCGGCCAAAATTATTATAACAATGCAAAGAACTGATATTGAAACTTTAATAAGCTTTTTCTTATTTAATTTCTTCAATTTTCTTCTCCTGCCTGCTTTTCAAGCAGCTGTTCCTTTGTGATTAATACCTGACGCGGCTTAGAGCCCTCATACGGTCCTACAACTCCGCGCTCCTCCATCATATCAACAAGTCTTGCGGCTCTGGCATAACCGAGCTTTAGCTTTCTTTGCAACAATGAAGTTGATGCCTGTCCTAGCTCAACTACCGTTTCAATAGCGGCAGAAAGCATGGGGTCTTCATCGGGACCGTCCTCAGCGAGTCCTGTCTTTTGCTTTTTCTCAATTGCCGCCTGACGCTCGATTTCGTGCATAACATCCTCGTCGTATTCGCTCGAATGGTCGCCCTTAATGTAATCAACAACAGCCTCTACCTCATCCTCACTGACAAAGCAGCCCTGCAGACGGCTCGGCTTGGTGGCTCCCATAGGATTAAAGAGCATATCACCGCGACCAATCAGCTTTTCGGCACCTGTTGCATCAATTATGGTACGGCTGTCAATCTGGCTCGAAACCGCAAAGGCAATTCGGGTTGGAATGTTTGCCTTGATAACACCCGTTACAACATCAACCGACGGACGCTGTGTAGCTATAAGCAGATGCATACCTGCAGCACGCGCTTTAGCGGCAATACGGTTAATAGAATCCTCAACCTCGTTGGGGGCTGTCATCATAAGGTCGGCAAGCTCATCGATAATGATTACGATGTGCGGCATTTTTGTTACCGACTCATCCTTTTCAGCAAGCTTGTTATAGCCTGCAATATCCTTAACGCCTGCCTCGGCAAGCATATTATAGCGCTTGTCCATTTCGCTTACAGCCCAGCTAAGCGCACCTGATGCCTTGCGTGGGTCGGTAACAACGGGAACGAGAAGATGCGGAATTCCGTTATAAACACCGAGCTCAACCACCTTAGGGTCAATCATTAGCAGCTTAACTTCATCGGGAGTTGCTTTATAAAGAATACTCATAATAATTGAGTTGATGCAAACCGATTTACCTGAGCCCGTAGCACCTGCAATAAGACCGTGCGGCATTTTTGAAATATCTGTAACAACCACATTGCCGCCGATATCGCGACCGAGTGCTACTGTAAGCTTGCTCTTAGAGCCCGTAAAGGCGGGAGATTCAATAATTTCACGAACTCCCACAACATTGCTTTGCTTATTAGGCACCTCAATACCAACGGCTGCTTTATTAGGTATTGGTGCTTCAATTCTAACACCTGCCGTTGCAAGATTAAGAGCAATATCGTCGGCAAGGTTGGTGATTTTGCTTATTTTAACACCCGCACACGGCTGTAGCTCATAGCGTGTAACGGTAGGACCGCGGCTGATGTCTACAATTCTTGTTTCAACACCGAAAGAACGCAGAGTATCAACAAGGTGGGCGGCAGTAGAATCAAGGTCAGCGCCCGTAACTGCGGCACTTTCAAAATTAGGTGCCTTAAGAAGTGAAATCGGCGGGAATTTATATGTATCGTTTTCGGTAATTACTATACCGTTTTGCTTAGCATCGTTAATTTCCTGCTCAATTTCCCTTTCAGCCTCGGGGTCATGCTTGATTTTTTGTGGCTTTTCCTCGGCGGCTTCGGCTGATGCCCCTAATAAAGCAGCATCGATTTTTTCATTTTCATCAGGCGCCTCTTGAGGAGTATCTATACCCTTATAGGCGGCAACCACCTTTTTCTGCTTATCAGAAAGGCTGCCATCATCTCGGCTCTCGGGAATATCATCAACCGGTATATCGACCGACACCTTGCGTCCCGATTTTCTTGCAGCCTCACGGCTGTTTGCCTGTCTTTCGGCTCTTTTTACAAAGGCATCCTCAGCGTGCTCTCCAATATGCTTTGCAGGCTTTGCAAGCGTTTTAAAGAAAGCTATTAAGGTTGTGCCTGTAATCAGCATAAGCATAACGAATATAAGCAAGAATATGGTTATTATTGCCCCTGTTTTACCGAAAATCATAGTTATCGGCTGACCGATAAGCGCACCTAAAAAGCCTCCGCTTTTAAGCTGTGCGCCCGTTTCATAGGCATAGGTTAACTGTCTTAAAAATTTAAGCGACTCATCATTAGTGAAAATATCTACTGCGCCGCTTGCAAGCAGAACAAGAATACTTGATTCAACCGCCTTAACCGAAAACGCGCCGTATAGTTTATCAAGCGCAAAGGTAACGGCAATAAAGCCTATAAGTATTGGATAGAAAAATGCAGTTACACCGAACATACCAAAGCAGAAATTATGTAAGCTAAGCCACAGATTTTCGCCCGGAATTAATACAACGAACAGCAAAAACACTGCCACCGCAAACCACACGATAGACAGCACCTGTCTTCTGCCGTTGCTCACTGAAGCCCTGCTTTTTCCTGTATTTTTTGCGGCACCGCTGCCGCTGTGTCTACCTCTTTTTTTAGCAGCCATATATACAACCCCTTATATGTATCAGACTGAATTCTCAGCCCTAATTATTGTCTATCAAATTATAAAGCTTTTCAATAGCATCCGAAAGTCCGCCAAGACTGTCGATAAGCCCCTCCCTAACAGCGGCTTCGCCGCACAGCACAGAGCCCACATCGGTAACCAGCTCGCCTGTGTTCATCATAAGCGAAGTAAATCTTTCGGGTGTTATACTCGAATTATCGGTTACAAATGCCGTAATTCTTTCCTGCATACGCTGAAAATGATTCATCATTTGCGGTACACCTATTACAAGCCCGTTCATTCTTACGGGATGCACCGTCATAGTAGCCGATGGTACTATAAAGGAATGCTTAGCAGATACCGCAAGCGGCACGCCGATTGAATGACCGCCGCCGAGCACTAAGGATACCGTAGGCTTCTTCATACCCGAAATGAGCTCAGCCAAAGCAAGGCCTGCCTCAACATCGCCGCCGACGGTATTAAGAATAATTAAAAGTCCCTCAATATTCTCGTCCTGCTCAATACTAACGAGCAGAGGTATTAAATGCTCATATTTTGTCGATTTATTTTGCTCGGGTAAAACGGTATGACCCTCAATTTCTCCGACAATGGTTATGCACTGAATTTTATGGCGGGAATTTTCAAGCTCAACGGTGCCTAAATCCTCTATCTTATCTAAAAACTCGCTGTCTTTTTTGTTTTCTTTTTCCATTATACCAATCCTCCAATTTTATTATTGGAAAATCGGCTACAAAGATACATTAATTATACCAAATAAAGTATTATATTTCAAGTATGTAAAAAACCGATTCTTCCAATGGAAAAATCGGTTTTTATTTATTCGAAAATATATTCGCCGTTTTTAAAGCAGCAGACTACGCTATCACCGTTTTTTATAGTGCCGTCAAGTATTTTTTCACTGAGTTTATCCTCAATGTTATTCTGAATTGCCCGCCTGAGCGGTCGTGCGCCGTAAACGGGGTCATAGCCTACACCTGCAATCTCACTAACGGCAGATTCATCGAACTGTACGGTAATGTTCAGTCCCTCAAGCCGTTTTTGAAGTATTGCCAGCATTTTTTGAGCAATTATCTTAATATCGTCGGCTGACAGCTTGTGGAACACAACGGTATCGTCAATACGATTTAAAAATTCAGGGCGAAATGCTTTTTTAAGCTCCGCCAAAACTGTTTCCTTAACGGTGTTATAATCAGTTTCAGCTGTTTGTTCACTGCCAAAGCCAAACGCCTGCTTTTTCTCAGTTATAAGGCGTGCGCCAATATTTGAGGTCATAACAATAACGGTGTTTTTAAAGTCAACGCGTCTACCCTGAGAATCGGTTAAAATTCCGTCATCAAGAATTTGCAGAAGAATATTAAAAACATCGGGATGTGCTTTTTCAATTTCATCAAAAAGCACTACCGAATAGGGCTTTCTTCTGACCTTTTCGGTCAGCTGACCGCCCTCATCAAAGCCGATATAGCCTGGAGGCGAGCCGATAAGTCGCGATACTGTATGCTTCTCCATATACTCTGACATATCAAGCCTTATCATAGCATTTTCGCTACCGAACATAGCCTCAGCCAGCGCCTTGCAAAGTTCGGTTTTGCCGACACCTGTAGGACCTAGAAATATAAATGAGCCTATCGGGCGGCTCGGGTCTTTAAGACCCACTCTGCCACGGCGAATAGCGCGTGAGAGCGATTCTACCGCCTCGTGCTGACCGACTATTCTCTCGTGCAGCACCTGTTCTAAGTTAAGCAGTCTTTCACTCTCAGTCTTTGTAAGCTGGGTTACCGGTACACCTGTCCAAGAAGAAACGATTGCGGCAATTTCCGCCTCATCAACCACACCGTTCTTGCCGTCGTTCTTCCAATTTTTGCGGTTTTCGTTTAGCTTTTCGGTAAGCTCCCGCGCCTTATCGCGAAGCCCTGCTGCTGCCTCGAAATCCTGAGCACCAATTGCTTCATTCTTTTTATTTTCAATTTCACTCAGCTCATTTTCAAGGCTTTTGATATCCGCAGGCGGGGAGGATTCACGAAGCCTTACGCGTGAGCCTGCCTCGTCTATTAAATCGATAGCCTTATCTGGCAGATAGCGGTCGGTAATATAGCGGCTTGATAATTCCACCGCCGCTTTAATCGCATCGTCGGTTATGGTAATGCCGTGATGTGCCTCGTACTTTTCGCGAAGTCCGTTTAAGATGAGAATGCTGTCGGCATTGTTGGGCTCGCCGACGGTTACGGGTTGGAAACGGCGCTCTAAAGCGGCGTCCTTTTCAATATTTTTACGATACTCGGCAATTGTTGTAGCGCCGATAACCTGCATTTCGCCGCGAGCGAGAGAGGGCTTTAAGATATTTGCGGCATCTGCCCCGCCCTCGGCGGCACCTGCACCTACGATATTATGAATTTCGTCAATAAAAAGTATTACCGAATCATTACCTGTAACATCGTCGATAACCGATTTTATTCGTTCCTCAAAATCGCCACGATAGCGAGTGCCCGCTACCATACCGGTCAGGTCTAGGGATACCACTCGCTTATTCCTTAAAATCTCAGGGACATCGCCGTTTATTATTTTCAGCGCAAGCCCCTCGGCAATAGCGGTTTTTCCAACACCCGGCTCACCTATTAAGCAAGGATTGTTTTTAGTTCTTCGGCAAAGTATCTGAATTACTCGCTCAATCTCATCGCTTCTTCCTATGACGGGGTCAAGCTTGTTTTCTTTTGCCGCTACGGTTAAATCCCTGCCGTATTTATCAAGATTCGGAGTATCGTTTTTTTGAGATTTTTGCTCGGCTTTCGGTGCCTTTGCTTCGGGATAATCGTTTTCCACCCCAGCGGCATTAAGAGCCTCAGAGGTAAGGAAAGCCACATCTACCCCAAGCTTTTTAATAAAGCGAATGGCGTAATTATCACCCTCACTTAAAATTCCTATGAGAAGATGCTCGGTACCGCAAAGCTTTTTACCCAAATTTTTACAACCTGTGGTTGCAACCTCTATAGCTCTGTTAGCCCTCTCGGTAAAATAACTTGGTGACAGGGTTGTAGAATTACCCGTGCCTACCGTTTCGCGGATAAGCTCCTCTATCTTTTCGGCGGTAATTCCGTTTTTATTTAATATTGCGGCGGCTACACCGCTTCCGCACTTTAAAAGTCCCAGCAGTATATGCTCGCTGCCGATATATGTGTGACCCATTAATTCAGCAAAATTGATTGCTAAATTAAGAGCCTCATTCGCCTTAACGGTAAAGCCGTTAAAATTGTATCTCATTCAAAACACCACACTATAGTAAATTTCTAACTATTTCAGCCCTTGCTCTATCGCGTTCATCCGGATGGGTAATGCCCGATTTCGCAATTAACATATTGGGCTGACATTCAACCAAAATCCTTGTTGGAACGGTTGGCTCAATTTCTATTATGCCCATACCAATGCCTAATTTAATCATCGATACAAGCTCCATCATTTCCTTGCTGTTTAAAATTCGGGCATTCTTTAATATGCCATAGGCGCGGAAAATATTATCCTCAAGTCTTGCATGGTCTGCGGCATCGCGCTCCTCTTTTTCGCGCGCAACAAACTGCATTGCAACATTATGAAGATTGCTCAAGGCATCGTTTTCACTAATTCCAAGCGTTATCTGATTGGAAAGCTGATACAGATTAGCCCCTGAGCCACTGCCCTCGCCGTAAAGTCCGCGAACGGTAAAGCCTATTTTACTTACCGCGTCACTTAGTGTGCCAACAGCGCCAACGGCATCAAGAAGCGGTAGGTGCAGCATTACAGATGCTCTAAGCCCCGTGCCGATATTTGTGGGGCATTCGGTAAGGTAACCGAGCTCGCTATGAAACGCAAAATGCAGCCTTTCGCAAAGCAGAGTATCAAGGCGCTCGGCAGTATCATAAGCCGATTTAATGTTAAGACCCGCGGCTAAGACCTGAATACGCAAATGGTCCTCTTCACCTATCATTACCGAGATTGATTCATCGTCCGATAAAATTATGGCTCTGCCCTTACGGTTGTTTGCAAATGCAGGGCTGATAATATGGCGTTCAACCATAGCATACACCTCAGCCTCGGGTACATTATCCATTTCAATATACTTAAGACTATGTGCTATAGGCTCATTAATACTTAAAAGAGCTTCTTTAACACGGTGGTTTATATCCTTTCGCTGTTCATTCGTTAGCTTACTGCAAAACGGAAAGCCCTCAATATTGCGGGCAAGTCGCACACGAGAGGATACTATAATATCCGATTCGGGACCTAATGACGAATACCAATTAGCCATTATCCTGCACCTGCCTTTCGATTTCCTTAATTTCATCACGAATTATAGCTGCTTTTTCAAACTCCTCTTTTAGCACTAATTCATGCAGAGTTTTGCGAAGCTCGGTCAATTTATCATCGTGAACAACGGCGAGTGGCGCATTATTCGGCACCTTGCCTATATGCTTTGTGCTACCGTGCACCCTTTTAAGATAGGGTAACAAATCATTATAAAACTCTTTGTAGCAATCGGGGCAGCCAACCTTACCACTATTTACAATATCTCTAAAGGTCATTCCGCAACCGTTACAGGTTTTGGCTCTAAGCTGTTGATTTTCGTTTACAATATCACCGAACATACTCGATAGCATATTGGCAATACCGCCCCCTGCAAAGCCCGAAAAGCCATATTTAGCAGCGCAATCACTACACAGATGCTTCTGTGTTGCCACACCGTTTATTATTCTTTTTATATACGCTGTTGCGGTGTTTTTTCCGCAATTTTCACATAACATATAAACCTCTCCTTATAATTGGGTTAAAAGCATTTGCTTTAACAGCGAAGCGCGAAGTTTATCGCGGTATTCCGGCGGAAGTCCGCGCATAACGGGCTCGCCAATTACGGCTTTAAAAATCTTGGCAGTATCATTTTCGATTATTCCCGATTGCAGACAGTTTTCCACAAGTATACGTGCGGACATTGCATCGATAGACTCTCCCACTGCATTTATTATGTGCATTATGGCAGATGAACGGTTAAGCCTTACGCGTTTAATCTTAATGTAACCTCCGCCGCCCCTACGGCTCTCGATTATATATCCGTGCTCTGGGGTAAAGCGTGAGGACAGTACATAATTGATTTGGCTCGGTACACAGCCCATTAGTGCCGCGAGCTCGTTGCGCTGAATTTCGGCAACATTATCACCCGATTCATCGAGCATTCGTATTATTTCTTCGGTAATTAAATCACTTAATCTCATAAAGCACCTCTTTTTTGACTTTTACTGACCTTAATTATATTATACACGAAAGTCAGGAAAAGTCAAACACTTTTTTGATTTTTTAAAATTTGTAACAGACTTTCTGTTTTAGCATAGGATGAAGTAGTTGAAAGGGGGTTAAAAAAATGTGTTGCAATTCTTTCGGCGGTAATAACTGCACTTGGATTCTTATTGTAATCCTTCTTCTCATCTGCTGTGGCGGTAATAACGGCTGTGACAACGGCTGTGGCAACAACGGCTGCTGCTAATCTTTCAACCAAAAAACACCCGAGTTTTCACTCGGGTGTTTTGCTATGCACCTATTAAATTCCTCCTGTAGAGTTTTATTTAAGCTAATCACAACATAATAAAATCATCTATTCTATACACTATTTTACAATTATATAGAAATATTCTACAATAAAATCAAATTCTTTACATTTTAATGGAATTATTGTATAGTTAATATTGTTGAGGTGACACTATGCCGACGATAATTTTCGAGGACAATGAAATAGTTGCTTGTATAAAACCCGCGGGTGTTAATTCGCAAGATGCGGGGGACGGCTCTATGCCCGAATTATTGCGAAGAAAAGTGAGCAGTGAATATATTGCGGTGTTGCACCGACTTGACACCGCCGTTTCGGGTGTTATGGTTTATGCTAAAACAAAGGCTGCCGCAGCAAATATTTCGGCTCAGATACAAAACGGCACATTTATAAAGGAATATTTAGCTGTTGTTGGCGGTAAACCTTGCCTTGAGAGCGGTCGGCTTGAAGATTTACTGTTTAAGGACTCGGCTAAAAACAAAAGCTATGTTGTAAAGCGTGAGCGCAAGGGCGTAAAACGCGCGGTGCTCGAATATGAAACGCTTAATACCGCTCAGCTCGATAACGGTGATATAGCACTTCTGAAAATCCGTTTGCATACGGGACGCACCCATCAAATACGAATACAGTTCTCCTCCCGCAAAATGCCGCTTATGGGGGATAAAAAATACGGCAGCAGATTTGACTGCCCTATAGCGCTTTTCTCACATAAAATAACACTTTATCACCCGAAAACTAAGCAGGGCCTTACCTTTGAAGCCCAGCCCGATTATTCGGCTTTTCCTTGGAGTAAAGTAAATCAGGACTGAACGAAATGTTCAGTCCTGATTTTTATTAACTAATTCTCTTTCAATTAAATCTATTGTAATGCCCGTATTAAGTTCCATAGCATCTATCGGGTATATGGTTTTTATATAACCGTGATAGAACTTATCTTTAAAAAACTGCATTATTTCATTCTTCGATTTTCCCGCCCTTAGCATATCGGCTATTTGCTCGGCAGTTTCGATGTTACTTATTTTGGCGAGTTTTAAATACTCCCTAGTCTGCTCGGAGTTCAGCAAACCGTAATGCGGAACTAAAATATTCTCTATTTCGAGTTCCTCTACGCGTTTAATAGAATCAAGCGACTTTTTGTATCCCACAAGATATGACGGAACGACTACACCATCGCCGCCATAAACGCCGATTGTTTCGGTGCTGAGCAACAGCTTTAACTCTTTACAATAATACCCTACCGAGCACTTGGTGTGACCGGACAAATTAATTACGGTAAACTTAAGCTCGCCGGCTTTTATTATATCACCGTCGGACGCGGCAATATCAACATGCAACTCATCAATTAAATCCTCATAAGACTCGACACCGCATCGCCTTGCAAACTTATTATCCAACTCGCGCATGAGAGCGCGGGCGGTGGGCTTTGCAAAAATTTTTGCGGCATACTCCCCCGCAACAACCTTAGCATCGGGGTAATATTTCAAAGCATAAACCGAGCCTAAAGCGTGGTCATAGTGGGAATGTGTTAAGAAAATATAGTCTAATTTTCTGCTTCCCAAGCAGGTTTTAATTTTTTCAGCAACAGCATAGCCCGTAAAGGCAAAGCCGCTGTCGTAAAGAATTGCAGTTTTGCCCGTATCAATTAAAAAAGCACTGTCGCCCGATTGCACACGCACATCAATAATTTTCAAATTTTGCATTGTATCACCGAAAGCATTATAGCACTGTTTTAATGCTTTTACAACAAAAATGCTTATTACCTCTTACTTTTTACTTATTACTGTCCAAAAATCCGGAATGCGAAATTTAGTGAAGAATAAAAAGTAAAAATCCCGCCCTCTTAAGAGAACGGGATTTTTAGGCTTGCTCCACGAAAATACAAACCGTCAAAAAGCCTTGATTTTAGTGAAATATTTGCCTTACGGCAAATGTGAAATAATTCGCTCCGTAAATTGTGAAATTTGATGCTTACGCATCAAGTGAAATGAAATAAATCCTCTCACGCCCGCAGGCATTTCACATTGCGCAGCAATATTTCACGCACGAAGTGCATTTCACAAATCCCGAAAGGGATTTATTTCGTTGAAAAAACGACAGGTCGAAACCTGTCGTTTTTTCTGGGACCGACACTCAAAATGGAATCGGTTAAAATCCGAGGATTTTCTTGCATAATAATTATTTTTCTATTTTGAAAATTATTTTTTCTTGATTGCTGTCATGCAAATAATTTGTAGTATGTATTTCTATTACAGACCAATCTTTTGGAGCCTCAACCGCATAACAGCCTCTTATTTTTTTGCCCTTTGCAATTGATCCAACAAGAAGCTCACCATCTAAAACATATCTTGCATCATCTGATTCTTGTGATTTAAAATCATCAATATAACATTCAAACATTACATCACTATATACAGCCAGCTCGTCTTGTGAAATATTTTCAACTACAAATTCAATGCCCACAAAAATATTATTGTCTTTAGGTTTGCAGTATTGATCTCCGTTTGATTCATCATATTTCACTGCTGTAAATCTTAGATTTTGTAATTCGGCTGTTTCACCTAAATTAAAATATTGTTGTTCTTGTTGTTTTAATGAACAAACATTATCTTGGTTGAGGCTATTTTTATCATTATCACAAGCAGTAAAAGAAAATAATAATAAAACACAAAACAAAACTAAGGATAATTTTTTCATGCTATTGTTTTCCTTTCGTTCTATTTTAATTTACTTTTTGATGTATTTATTGAAGTAACCAACAATTTCTTTACCTCAATACACTTATCCAAAATCTCATTATTATCATAATAACCGCTTTCTAGTAAAAGTTCTAACCAATATTCACTTTCAGAGCATTCTTTAAGTGCTATTTGAAGTTTGGCAATAAAATCGGCAGTTCCGTGTCCGTAAAAAGCCTCACGGATATTCGCGCCGACGCTTGTTCCGCTGCGAATAAGTTGGTTAGTTAAAACACTTTCCTTTTTTGTTTGTTTTACAAAATTACAAACTTTTATAATTTGTAAAGCAAATTCTTTAGATTTTATAATCAACGGACTATCAGCCATAATGTTACCGCCTTTCTTTATATCATTATACCACTATAAAATAAAAAGAGCAAGGCAAAGCCTTGCAAAAATACTTATTACCTCTTACTTCTTACTTATTACTTCCCAAAACCCCAAGAACGTTTTTGAGGTAAGAGTGAAGAGGTAATAGGTAAGAAGTAAGCACCAAGAACTTATCGTCCTTGGGGCTTTGGAGGCACCACCCGGATTTGAACCGGGGCATAAAGGTTTTGCAGACCTCTGCCTTACCACTTGGCTATGGTGCCTTATATTTATTTGCTTATCGCTGTCTAGTTTAAGAAAGGACGCTTAAAGTTCTTTAAGCGTCCTTT